>MTNP01000040.1 GCA_002011475.1 Dehalococcoides sp. JdFR-54 | reverse complement strand
CCTCGACAGTTCCCCACACCGCATCCAGCAGCACCCCCCCGCCCACCCTCACACCGACTGCGCCCCCCACACCATCCTTGCTAATCTATGACCCCGAGGCCTTGCTCAGCCCCCAAGGCGGCGCAGACGGAGTGCTTCGAGATTACGCAACCACCCACGGCTTGGAGATACGTAACCTGCCTGAGCTATCCGCTATTGACCCCGGCAGCGACATAGCGCTGCTGATCCTCGTACGCCCCACGGCCCAGGCGTTGGACGCGGCGCTCTCTCGAGGCAATTGGCAAATTGTCGCATTGGACGCACCGGGGGAGGCAAATCCAGACATCTCCGAGAGGCTGTTGCTCATCGGCAAGCGAGAACACACCGATCTCACCATGGCCTTCGGCGCGACGTATGCGGCTACGGTGTTGGCGCCAGAATGGCGGCTCGGCGTGGTGCTTGGCGGTGAGGAGGCCGCTGAGGACCTGGTCCAGGCCAGTGTCAACGGGATGCGTTTTTACTGCGGGCTCTGTCGCCAAACGTACCCACCCTTTCTGGACTATCCTCTGGTCTTCCGCGTGGCAGAAGCGGATGACCCCGAAGCCTGGCCGGCCATCTGGAGGGCCGTCAGCGATCAGCCCTTGGACATCCTGGTCATTTGGGCTGATAGCCCACCGCCCCTTGTGGAAACGGGGCAAATACCCTGGATCTACGCGGGGCCCCGGCCTTTGCCTGAGGGCGAGGGCGCAATGGCTTGGGTCCGCCCAGACTACGCCGCGGCCCTGGAGGATGCCCTCCAGGGCCTTGAGAGGGGCACAGCCCCCGAAGCGGTGAACATCCCCCTATCCATCCAGCCCCTGTCTGAGAAAATCAGCGAAGGCCGCCTGCGATTTATTCGCCAGACATTGGAACGCTTAGGNCAGGGCCTGGTCAGCCCCATACCCTAGCCGGGCTCGAAAGCCCGGCCTCCTCCAAACAAAAAGGCCCTAGCGCATGAGGCACACCATGGCACTGCGGGACAGCCCCAGCCTATCTAAAGGAAGTCTCCCCTGAACGCTCATCCTTGCCGGAGATGAGGGAGGTTGAATAAGAGCCGCGGCCGGGCCCTCGCACGCGACAGGGGGCAATTAGAGTTCGATGACCTCCACCTGGGTTCCACCGGGCCAGCCGATGGTGCGGTCACCTGGCTCGTACTCCACGGGCGGTTCAACCCAACGGAAAATCCAATGGGCATCTTGCGGCCTGGCGTTGACGCAGCCGTGAGAGCGAGGGGTTCCGAAGTCATTGTGCCAGAAGGTACTATGGATGGCAACGCCGCTTCCGACGAAAAGGGAGGTCCAACCCACGCCGGGCAAGTCCCACCCGCCGCCCGTGGTGCCACCGCTCATGTGCAGCGAGACCAGCTTGCGCCAGATGGGGTGTTTTCCTATGGGCGTCTCCCATTTGCCCTTTAGGCGATAGCCCGTGGAGACGCGGCAGAAATAGACCTCACGACCGCCTTCCAAGCAGCATAGGGTCTGATCGGTCACATTCACCCGCACAAGCTTGTCCTCAGCTTCAGGGTTAATGGGCTCCAATTCCTGCGGTTGAATCATCCGAAAAGCGCGCGCTTCAGCCCAGAAAATATCCCCGGGGTTCCCATAGCGCTCATTGATCCGGTACCAGACCACCCCATCATCATCCACCCGCACCCGGTCCACCCAGATCACCTGGCTGTAATACAGGCGCGGGTGCGGCGCCACCTTAAGCCAGAAAGCTCTTGCCGGAGGGTTAGCCAGGATGAGGTCCACGTAAGGCACAGTGACTTCAACCCAAAAGCCTTCTTGCCCGCCCAAATCCGTGACCGGCTCATTGAGACGCGCCGTGACGGGTTGCAAGTCAGCGCCATAGATATAGCCTCCATCGGTCTCCACCCAGCGCTGGTTGAAGCGATTGTAATCCAGCCGCTCCCCCACCACCTCGCGCAGCCATGGAACAATGGCGTCCTGATAGAGCACATCTACGGTGGGGCTGTCGGGTGCCGGCCGCAGCTTGCGGTCAACCCGACCGACCGTCACACGTCCCAAGCGTTCCACTTGCGGCCATTCAGGCAACCGAGTGGGGCTCCCGCCGCGTGGAAGCCACATCCCGCCCGTAGCCAGCGCAGCCAGGCGCAGGAATTGGCGGCGTGACAAGCCCATTTGCCCGGGCATATCACCTTGCGAAGCCCTAATCTCTCCCATTATTATCCAATTCTAGCATAGATGCCCGCCGCCGCCCCTCTACCTGCACAATGTGGCGTGATGATCCTTCGGCAAACCGCCCACCACGGTTCTCTTGCGGTGGGATGCCAGACCATCTCAGAGGCACCCCTTCCGATTATTCTCTTATGTTGCTATGTTATAATCCCTTCACAATGCCGATAATTGACAGTCCGATGCACGAGAGCCACCCTAAATCCACCAATCGAAAAGGCAGCGATATCCGGCAAAAGCTCATCATCGCCGGGGCGGTCTTGTTGGTGTTGCTCCTGCTGGCCGGGATCGGGCTGGCTGTCGCCGCCATGCTCCGTGCACCCGGCCAAACGGAGACCATTCGCGATATCGTCATCATTTTCGTCGCCGCGGAGACCTTTCTCATAGGGCTGACGCTGATTCTGGTGCTGGTGCAAGTTGCTCGTCTCACCGCACTTGTGGAGCATGAAATCCG
>MTNP01000064.1 GCA_002011475.1 Dehalococcoides sp. JdFR-54 | reverse complement strand
CAGGAGCTAGAAAGAGCCAACATCCCCGATGAGCTGCGCTATCTGGCTGAGCGCTACCGCGCCCTCTCTCAACAATTGTTCACCACCCTGGATAGCCTGGAACTGGCTCTGGATGAGGCCTCAGCCTTGCTGGCCACGGGCCAGCTGGAAGAGGCTGAGGGAAAGTTGGCCAGCGCCGAGAGCGCCGCTCGCGAGGCTCAATTTTTGCTGGGCGATATTGAGAACGCCACCAAGACGATGGCAGATATCATCGGCGTTTTTGCCCCTTCAATCGCAGGGCAGCAACTGAAAGAAGCCTATGACCGTCTGGAGGCAAGCCTAGAGCGGCTGCGCGAGCTCTTAGACGAGCTTGCCCGGCTTCAGCGGAGCCTTGCCCACCAGCACCAGAGGAAGATGAAAGAGCTCACCCCCACCGAGCTTAGCCTGAGCATCGCCCCGCTATCAGCCTTCATCGGCGAAAGCATCACCGCCTGGGGAAGTCTACGCAGCACCGGCCCCCTGCCCCAGCGAGAGGTAACCATCCTTCTGGATGATGAGCCGCTAGTCAGCGCCACCACCGACGCCGCCGGCTCCTACCAGGCGAGCATCACCCTACCCTATAAATATGTAACCAAGATGACCTTGAGGGCGGTGTATCTTCCCTCCGGGGGTGACCTCAGCACTTATCAAGCGAGCCAAAGCCCGCCGGTGCTCATTGATACCCGCTTCTACCCCACCTCACTTGAGGTGTCAGCACCCGAGACCGCCTACCCCGGGCTACCCATCACCATCAGTGGGCGGATCAATCCGGCCGCCGATGGCCGCACCCTTGAGGTGCTCTGGGATAAGGTTAAGCTTGCCGAGGAAACGGTAAGCGAGAAGTTTGACCTGGAGATAACTGTGCCAGAAGGGGCACAAACGGGAAAACATGAGCTCACGGTATTGGTCACTCCTCAGGGGCGCTACGCCGGCGCCAGGGAGAGATTGAGCATCCGCGTCTTTCGCCTTCCCCTAGAGGTGGAGGTTCGGCTGCCGAGGCTCACCCTTGTGCCCGGCGCCATCCGGGTGAGCGGCAAGGTGTCTCATAACCTGGGCGCAGTCCAGGGTGCCCGGGTGAGCCTCGCCTTCAAGGGCGCCTCGGCGGTGACCAAAACCGCTGCCGACGGCAGTTTCCGCGCCTCCATAGAGGCGCCCCTTGACCTCTCCCTGGTCGGCCCCAAGGAACTAGCCATCAGGGTGAGCCCGGCCGAGCCCTGGTATGCGCCACTGGAGCTGAGGAGACAGCTCTTCACGGTCAACCCACTAAACTTGGGGCTGCTGCTGGCTGGCTTTCTCTCCCTGGGGCTGCTGGTTTACAGACGAGCGATGGCAGCCAAACCGGAGGGGCAGGAGACCACGCCCCAGCCTCAGGCGGAAGAGATGCCCGCCCTTACCCTGCCCCCCAGACCCAGAGGCAAGCCTACCGGCGCCAAGGGGAGGGTGCTCTCCGCCTACAGCGGTGCCCTGGAGGTGGTGGAGAGGAGGATGGCTACGGCCATGGCCGCCTCCACCACGCTTCGGGAATTCCTGAAGGTAGCTGCATCACGGTTGCCCGAGATAGCCGAGCCATTTACCGAACTTACCTTTCTAGCTGAGCTTGCCCTCTACTCCGCCCATGAGCTAGATGAGCTGGCCACCGCCAGAGCCGAAGAGCTAGCTAGGAGCATCAAAAGGGGACTCTTATCATGAATCTGCGTAAATTTCTCGCCATACTCAGCGGCGCCCTGCTCTTTATACTGGCTGTGGTTACCTGGTTCTTCCCCTCCAATGAGGACTTCCGCACCGAGAACTCCTTCTGGAATGGTGCCAGGGAGATGAGCCTCAACTATCCAGTCTTGACCACGGAGTCCCTGCTTGACCTCCCCACTCCGCCCCAGGGAGCCACGCTCATCCTCATCCCATATCTCAAGTTCAGCCCCGCCGAGCTTGAAGCTTTAAATAACTTTGTTAGCCAGGGTGGGAGGCTGATACTGGCTGATGACTATGGCTACGGTAACCAGGTCCTAGAATACCTGGGGCTCAAGGTGAGGTTCTCCCGACATCCACTCCTTGACCCATTGGTCAACTACAAGAGCCAGTGGTTTCCCCGGATTTCCCGCCTCAAAGAGAGCCCCCTCACCGCCGATATCGATAGTCTAGTGCTGAACCACGCCACCTCTCTGGCCAAGGTAGAGGACGGCGAGGTTCTGGGCTGGTCCTCCTCCTTCAGCTTCCTTGACCTCAATGGTGACCGGCGATGGCAAGAGGACGAGCCCACCGGCCCGCTGGCGGTGGTCTCAAGACACGCGCTAGGCAAGGGCGAGATACTGCTCATCGCCGACCCGAGTCTATTCATCAACAGCATGGCCCTGGAGGGTAACGAACAGCTGAGGCAAAACATCGCCGCCACCAGCGCCAAGCTCTTCTTTGACCAATCGCATCTACCGCCGTCAAACCTGCACCAGACCAAGAGCCTGCTAGCCTATCTCCGCGGTTCCCTCACCACCCCGCTGGGAACGCTGGGGATAGTGATACTCGCCTTGAGCATAACTCTCATGCCGCTGTGGCAAGAAAGGAGACGCAAGTGAGCCAAGAAGATAGAAGACACACCCTCTTAAACGACATCCTTGCCGAAGTGTCCAAGGTGGTCATCGGGAAGGAGGAGATAAAGGAGATACTTTTGCTCGCTCTCCTGAGCCAGGGACACGTGCTCATTGAGGGCATGCCGGGCACGGCGAAGACGACCATCGCCCGCACCTTCGCCC
>MTNP01000013.1 GCA_002011475.1 Dehalococcoides sp. JdFR-54 | reverse complement strand
CGCAATCTTCGATTGCGACGGGCCCCCAAACAGGTTTTTCAGGGGCGATCGCCTATCCTGCCATCGATCATCCTCAAGACCTTGTCTGCCACCTTAGCTACACCGGGGTCATGGGTGACGAGAAGAACAGCGGTACCGTATTCAGAATTGATCCTCCTGAGTAACATGGCGATTTCCTCCTTAGACCTGGAGTCCAAGTTCCCGGTGGGCTCATCGGCAAGGACCAGGAGGGGCTCGTTGGATAGGGCCCTGGCTATAGCTACCCTCTGGCTCTCCCCGGCGGAGAGTTGCCTTGGGTAGTGCCCCAGTCTCCGGGAAAGCCCCATCCATGATAGAAGCTCCCTTGCCCTCCTGTCCCCCTGCCTTGAAGCCGTCCCGGCTATCATCATGGGGAATATGACATTCTCCAGGGCGGTCAGGGTGGGGAAGAGGTTGAAGGTTTGAAAGATAAAACCGACCTTCTTGAGCCTCAGCAAATCCAGATCCTTCTCCCTGAGTCCGGAGGTATCGCGTCCTTCAAAGAGCACCCTGCCCCCGGTAGGGCGGTCAAGACATCCTATAAGATTGAGCAGGGTTGTCTTGCCCGAGCCAGATGGCCCCATAATGGCCAGGAATTCCCCTTTGGCTATGGTCAGGTCAACCCGGTCAACGGCTCTGATCTCCTCACTGCCCACCACAAAGACCCTGGACAGCTTCTCGGTTTCTACTATCTTGCTATTCATGCCTCAGGGACTCCACTATATTGGCCCTGGAGATCCTCCAGGCCGGGTATAGACCGGCCAGGGCTCCGATGAGGAGGGCGGTCAATAATCCCATCGCCAGGATGCGGGGCGTAACCATAGTCTGAAGGAAGGCCACCCCTACGGCCTTTGACACGCCGAAGGTTATAAGTCGCGAAACGAGATAGCCACCGAGGCAACCCACTGCCCCTGCCACCAGACCGATCATCAGCGATTCGGCAAGGATCAAGCGGAATACCAGCCCCCGGGAGGCGCCGATAGCTCTCATAGTGCCAATTTCTCTCACCCTTTCGCTAACCGCCATCACCATGGTGGACAGGACGAAGAGGATGCCTATGAGCAAGGCGATGGAGGCTACACTGAAATGCATGGCCCTGGCTATACCTATAAAATCGGTTAGTATGCCCAAGACCTCCTCTGAAGTCTGAGCCGTTACCTCAGGAATGGAGCTGGTTATCTCCACAGCTGTCTCCGAGGCCCTGTCCAGGTCCTTCACCGTAACTGCTGCCAGGGTCAGCTCGCCCGGGGCATGGAGAAGGGACTGCAAGGTTTCCAGCGGGACATAGGCTATCATGTCCTCAAAAATGCCACCACTGGGACGGAGGATCCCCACCACCTCCAGATCCCTTCCCCGAACCTTGATTTGGCTTCCCAGACTTAGCTGCTGCTCCTCGGCCACCATCGCCCCGATCACCACTACATATTTGTCTCCCTCCTCAAGAAAGCGCCCCTTTTCCAGGGTGAGATATGACCTGAGGTCGCTTACGAAGGAAGGAGTAACCCCGTTCAGCGATATGAAAGACATCATCCCCTGACCTGGCACCATGGTATACGTAAACACGGGGTAGACAGCCTCTACATTATCTATGCTCCGGATTCGGTCGATGAGTTCTTGAGGAAAGGTGGCTCCATAGGTCTCTATCATGGGCATGGGGTGGAAAGCCGTTTCCTGGGGCCGGACAAGGATGTGCTCCCCCTGCCTGGCAATGGACTGGTTGGTGGTGATGATGAATCCCTCGCTTATGCTCAGCAATCCGACGGTAAAGGCTATAGCTACCGTTACCCCCAGAATGGTCAAGGAAGTGCGCACCGGGCGGCGGGCGAGGTTACGAATTGCTAGCTTTACTACTTTCATGGCTATCTTTATTTGCGCCCCGCTCAAATCTGAATCTCTATGGCTGGCCTGACACTGTCTATGAATGTGCCATCGAGATAGACGTCTATGGTATCGAGGCCAAGCTGGACGATCCTCACCGTCATGGTATCGCTCCCCCTGGCTCGCTTCATCTCCACTATCACGTCCAGGAAGTCCAAGTCAGCCCCGGCCCCAGTGTAGCGGTCCTCGAAGCCCACCACGTAGGTATCGAAGATGGTTCCTCCCTCCACATAGGTGCCCACAGCCCCACCCAGCACCCTGAACACCTTTAGAGCCTCGTTGGTAGACCTATTGATGAAGGTGAATCTATCGAGCTCCTGCCTGAAGTCCTCCGGCAATGTATCTGCTTCCCCGGCGCGGGGAGACTCTCCAGCACTTGGCTTCGGGGCGCAGGCCATAACTCCCAGCAGGCAACTCACCAGCATGCCCGCCACTAAGGCCACTAAAAGGGCTGAACCGGCATCGCCCGTGATCCTGGCTTTGCTCGGCATGAGCTCACCCCGCTATCTTTATGAGCCAAACATCCCCACCCCCGTAGTAGAAGCCGGTGACACCGGCAATGATGTATCCCCCGTCAGCCGTCTCCTCCACCCAGAGACCAATATCGCCCTTTAAGCCACCGAATGTCCTGTCCCACTGCTTATTCCCCTCTGAATCCGTCTTTATGAGCCAGACATCCCTCTTGCCTGCCCCGTAGGACTGGGTCGAGCCGACGATGATATATCCTCTGTCTGATGTCTCTTGCACCGAGGAGCCGTAATCCCTGTCCGTTCCGCCGAAGGTGCGATGCCACTCCTTGTTCCCCTCTGAATCGGTCTTTATGAGCCAGACATCGGCTTCGCCGGCCCCATAGGACTCCGTCTCCCCCACGATGATGTAGCCCCCGTCGGATGTCTGGGCCAATGATCTGCC
>MTNP01000045.1 GCA_002011475.1 Dehalococcoides sp. JdFR-54 | reverse complement strand
CAACACCGGGGTGGGCGAGCCAGGGATGAAGCGCTCCACCCGGGTGCCGTAGCGGAAGGGGTCGAAGAGAGGCTCGTATTCCACTCCCACCAGCTCGCCCCCCAGCACCCTGGCCACCACCGGAGCCTCACCCAGCCCCGCCGCCTTCAGCAACGCCTCAGCCATGATGATATATTCGCCGCCCTGAGCCACCACGGCGTAATTGGCCTCGGCGGCCACCGCCAGCGCGGTATTGCCGGGCAGGGTCCAGGGGGTGGTGGTCCAGGCCAGGAGATAGGAAGGCTTATGGATATCCAGCCCCAGCGACCCAAAAAGCACCCTGGCCTTAGGCCTGGCCAGGTCGATCCTGAATTTCACATAAACTGAGGGGTCATCGGCATCGTCCCGGTAGCCCTGGGAGACCTCGTGGGAGCTGAGGGAGGTGCCGCAGCGGGGGCAGTGGGGGGTCACCCGGTAGCCCTGGTACATCAGCCCCCGGTCCCAGAGCTGCTTCAGCATCCACCACGCCGATTCGATATACTCGTTCTTCAGGGTAATATAGGGGTCGTCCATATCTATCCAGTGGCCGACGCGCTCCACCATCCGCTGCCACTCGGCCACATAGCGGAAGACGCTCTCCCGGCAGCGGTCGTTGAAGCGAGCGATGCCGTACTCCTCGATCTGGGCCTTGCTGGTCAGCCCCAGCTCCCGCTCCACCTCCAGCTCCACGGGCAGCCCGTGGGTGTCCCAGCCCGCCTTGCGGGGCGAGCAATAGCCCTTCATGGTCTTGTAGCGGGGGATGATATCCTTGAACACCCGGGCCAGGACGTGGTGGATGCCGGGCACACCATTGGCGGTGGGAGGCCCGTCGTAGAAGCTGAACAAAGGCCGGTCCCGCCGCTCCTCGACGCTGCGCTGGAAGATGCGCCGCTCCTTCCAGAAGCGGATGATGCGCTCCTCTAGCTCTGGGAAGTTGACCTTGCTGCTGACTGGCTTGAACATAGGCCTTCCCCCAATATCAAAAATCCCGTCCCCTTAGGGACGGGATCAAGCCCGCGGTACCACCCTACTTGTCGCCAAGGCGACCGCTCTTTTCAGGCATCTGATAATGCCCCGCCTTTGCTAACGGTGGGCGTCACCGGCCAAGTCTACTTAGCGCCCCTGGCGCTGTTCGGTTGGCAGCTCGGGAGGGATTTTGGGAGGGGTTAAGGCATCTGCTCCCACCATACCAGACTCGCTGGGCCGCTCCCCCCTCCTACTCGTCTCCGTCACCGCTTTTGCAACTATTCGCTTGTCTTAAGGTTAGCAAGAAGCCGAGGATATGTCAAGCATAGCGGCGCTGGCCAGCTTTACCGGCGGGGGCGGGCCATTTTGGGCAGGATCATTATCTTCCGGGCCTCGCCCTCGCCGATGCTCTGGGTAGTCACCGCCTCATTGGCCATCAGGGCCAGATGGACTATTCGGCGCTCGTGGGCGGGCATCGGCTCCAGGGTTATGGGCTGGCCGCTGCCCCGTACCCGCTCCGCCATCCTCTCCGCCAGGGAGCGCAGGGCCTGATAGCGACGCTTCTTATAGCCCTCCACGTCCACGAATACGGGCTGCCGGCGCTTGAGCCGATGGGCCAGGAGCACATTGACCAGATACTGGATAGAGGACAGGGTTTGGCCGCGCCGGCCGATGAGGATGCCCAGGTCCTGGCCCCTGATCTCGAGGGCGATGCTCCCGGGGTGGGCCTCAGGAGGGGCCTGGGGGGAGACCTCCACGCCCGCAGATATGGATAAGGATTGGAGAAGTCCCTCCAGGATGGCCTTAGCCGCTGCCACATTTTCCTGCTCCGGGGCTGGTTGGGGCAGGGGCCTCACTTTCACCCTGGCCTCCCCGGACCTCAGGCCGAGAAAGCCCGATTTTCCCTTCTTGAGGACGGTCACCTCCACCTGCTCCCGATCCAGCCCCAGCTTGGCCAGGGCCAGCTGGATGGCCTCCTCCACCGTCTTGGCGCTTACCTCCACCTCTTCCATCATCTATTTAGGCCTCTTGTGCTTGGCGATTTGCTTGTTTGTGGCGCTTTTGGCCTTTCCCGGGGCGACAGCCGCGGTGGCCCCCCGCTGCGGCAACAGGCCTCCCCAGCCGGTGATAAAGTACTGGATAATTATGCCCATCACATTGGAGATCACCCAGTAGAGCGCCAGCCCACTGGGGAACTGGAGGGAGATCAGGGCGAACATGGCCGGCATCATCCATAGCATCATGGTGTTGGTGGACTGCTGTCGGGGGTCAACGACCGGCGGGGTCACCATTTTCTGCATCACCCACATGCTAGCCCCCACCAGTATGGGCAATGCTATGAAACGGTCGGGCTGGGCCAGGTCCAGCCAGAGGAAATGCGCGTTTACGGGTATGGCCTGGTGGACTATGGGCCAGGAGTAGAGGAGCTGGGAGAGGTCCAGCAGGCTTTCCGGGGTGGCCGCCAGTGCCCGGATGATGGACTGGTACAGGGCGATCCAAATGGGGAGCTGGATGAGCATGGGGAAAAGACAGCCCATGGGGTTCATGCCGCTCTCCCGGTAAAGCTTCATCATCTCCCGGGAAAGGGTTTGCTGGTCACGGGCGTATTTCCGCTTGAGCTCCTCCATCTTGGGCTGCATGGCCTGTATGGCCTTGGTAGCCCGGGTCTGCTTGACGGTCAGGGGCAAGGTGACCAGTCTGACCACCACCGTGAGGAGCACGATGGACAGGCCAAAGTTATTCCATAGATACTGGCTGAGCACGATCAAGCCATTGAGCAATGGCTTGAGCGCTATTACATCCCACATTCTATATTAACCCCTTACTTCTCCTCCAGGCTGTAGAGCACCCGCCACGAGTGGCGGG
>MTNP01000048.1 GCA_002011475.1 Dehalococcoides sp. JdFR-54 | reverse complement strand
CATTTGAGCCAGGAGGGTTCTGGAACTCTACGATTACCGTCGATATCAACAAAGTGGATATGTCAACCGTAGACGGCCCCGTCCGGATTAGTGGTCAGTCAGGAATATATGTGCAGTTTAAGCCCTTTCCGCTTCTTGCATTAGCGGCTGTCGTGGCAGTTATCGCGATCAGTCCAATTCCAGACGATGCACTCATTCCAGCACTGTTGGAGGGCGGCCGCAGGGCACTGGAATCTGCGATACNCTAGCGCTATNGGGGAGGCACCAATTAATCATGGAGACCTCACCATATGAGTTACTGGTCATGGGGCGGTATTCGGAAGCATCCGAGATAATCGAGCTTATGGGAAGGGAGAGGTCCAGCGAATACAGGTGCCTAAAAGCCTTGCTCCTCGCTTTACAGGGAGAGATGGAAAAATGCCGCACTTTGCTTTCCTGGGGTCACCCTGATGAAGATGATCCTCGAGTGCTAAGTTATTGCCTTGAGGCGGAACTTTTCTCCTCAGGCGGGGAGAATGTGGCAAGGATAAAGTCTCTTGCAGAAAGAGCCATACAAGCGAACGCCGAGGCTATCTTTGCAAGGAGGGTAATGGCGCACATCAGGGAGGCGGAGGCCGATTTCTCCGGGGCGCTCTCCCATTACCAATTCATCCTCGAACGTTTTCCAGGTGATGAGAAAACACTCCTTGATGTTGCCAGGCTGCAAATCCTGATGGGGCGTGAGGCCGAGGGGCGAGCCAGCCTCAGGCGTGCCCCTCCTTCGGTCCAGAAGTATCTCTATGCCTTTTCGCTCCTCCTTCGTAGTCGACGGGGTTTCCTTGTGCTTGGTGCCATAGCCTTTCTCATGTTGAGCAATCTGAGCGGCCGTGCGGCATCTGTGGTTCTGATACCACTTGGTCTGATGGCCATGGCATACGCCCTCTGGAAGCGTGATGGCTTGATCCTGTCCATGTCCATCAGGGTGTTTCTGACCATCATTGTCTTCGCCGTGATTCGCTTTGTGCTTCTCCGCTTGGTGGGGGTCTAGCTCCGCGGCTATACTAGGTCATGGGTAGCCCGAAAAGCCCCTGCGGACCTGTGCCCGTGACATCAGATTGCGTTCCTCATTGTTATTTCACCCCAGGCAGGGGAAGCTAGCGCCATACCCCTACACAGTGGAGCTATTGCCGTGAAGATCTTGAAATGGAAGAAGTGCCCCCATTGTGGACGGGTTTCCTGGCAGAATCCTTTGCGGCGCGTTTCCCTGGGAACTATTCGGCGAAAAAGCTTCGTGGATCGTGGAACATATTCGGTTTTTCGAAGGCGCAGCTATCAGGCATGGAGGGAATGGACGGAAAAGACATTCCGTATTTGGCGCCTCGACTACTCGTGCAGGCGATGCGGCCAGATGTGGAGTGAAAAAGTCGAGACCCTCGAATCGGCGCGTCGCTTCCGCGAGGAACTGCCCGCGGAGGAATTTCCGTTTTCGGAATAGGGCCGAATAGCCTCAGTTGAGGGCCAACGGCAGGGCTGGCGAGCCAGGCCGCTGTTTGGCCCGTGCCGCAGTTGAGCCATTTGATCTGTCTGGCCAATTGAGGATAATCTGGAATGATAGACGTCTATTCTTGAATTGGCTCAAGGGTAATCATAGCGTTTCCCGCATTGGCACGCCCCTGTCGCATGCAGAGGCTCGACAAATCATTAGCAATGCGAGAAGCCTCGGCATTCCGGTTGACCTGAATCCTGCGGGGCTCGCGGGTCAGGAGATAACTGGGCAATGGGCGGGAATTCCCCACTTCAAAGTCGGGAGAGTTCATATTCCAATCGAACCAGGCTTTTCACCATGACGCCAATCATGACTTCATACCCATTGAAAGGCTATCTAATATTGCCGCCCTCGCCGGTGAAGGGATATCGAGGTGTGGATCGGAACCCCTTTGTTCCACTGGTCTTGAATGATGGGGAGTTGTTGCACAAGGATCATGGGGAAGACAACGCCCCCCGCATTTATGAATTCTATCTGCCCGGATGGAGGCAAGACGCATACCGCATCTACGAAGACAACACAATCGAAGACCTGGCAGAGGAAATCGAGCTGTTGAAAAACAGAGAGGCAGCCCGCAGGATCGTGAAGATTATTGAGCCACATTTGGGTGAGCACGAGATCGTGCTGTGCGAAATATGGGGTCTTGAAAGCCTGGGTGAGGTTGATCCGTCAAAGCGATCTGGATTCCTGGGATATGATGTTGCATATCCAGGAGGGGATTTCTATTCTGCCATCCTTAACGGATTGCTTATCAATCCTCATCCAGAGCTAGCTTCCCAATATGCACATGTTCTTAATGAGAATAGGCTCTTTCCGCGGCCCGATAACATCCCCGAATTCATATGTCGCTTTAGGTCGCTCGTACCATCGGAAGGGGACTCAGATTTTGTTGTCTACAAGCTGAGCCTGGCGGATTGACGCGCCAAGTTACGCAGTACGCGTTGGGCATCGCGTGTCACGTGTCACACCTCACGCCCATGGTCATCCTGAGCGCCGGGGGCGCGAAGGATCTCCGTGGGAGGGGGCGTTCGCTTGTGCGGGCCTCATGGGTATGAGCCATCGCATGGAGATCCTTCGCCGGGCTTTGCCCGGCTCAGGATGACAGGGGGAGCCGTCAGCTCCTCTTTGTTGGAATCAGTCCTTCGCCACGGCAGATTACATATTTACGCATTACGTCTTTACGTTTTGGTTCCCATTTGACTCCCCCTCTCCAATTTGCTAAGCTACATGCACCGGAAGGAAGCTTCGCCTGAGAGGGGGCGCCCCCGTGAAACCCCGCAGCATCTTCATCCTTTTGGCCTTATTGATGGCCGTTGCATTCCTCGCGCTTCCTGCCCATGCCCAATGCGACCCGGCCCAGGACGCCGAC
>MTNP01000030.1 GCA_002011475.1 Dehalococcoides sp. JdFR-54 | reverse complement strand
GAAAACGAAGCATAAGACCAGCGGGTAGAAGAGGGTTCCGAATTTCATGGAAGCACCCGCTCTCCATGGCTCACCCTCGGCTCCAGCGTCTATCGCTTAGCCAATGAGAGGGGGAGAGTCAAATGGGAACTAAACCGTAAATGCGTAATGCGTAAATATGTAATCTGCCGTGGCGAAGGACTTATTCCAACAAAAAGGAGCTGATGTTTTTGATAATCTAAAACGCGCCCACTTCCGGCAGAAGTGATCATCGAAAACGCGCCCACCGGGGCCAGCCATCCGCTAGCATGGGGTATTCCCATGGTTGGCGGAGGCGAGGAGATGATCAAGGTGGAAGCAATCGAAACGATACGCCGGGCGTATTTCGTCAAGGGGATGAGCATTCGCCAAATCAGCCGTCGCTACGGCCATTGTCGGCGGACGGTGCGCAAGGCCATCCAGCACGCTGGGCCGAACACATACAAGCTGCAAAAGCCACGTCCCACGCCGGTATTGGGGCCATACAAAGAGCGAATTGACCGGCTGTTGGAGGAAAGCGAGCAGCAGCCTCGCAAGCAGCGCTACACGGCCCGCCGGATCTACCAGCTGATTCGCGCCGAGGGCTATCCCGGAGGTGAGAGCACGGTTCGGCGCTATGTGGGGCAGAAACGCAAAGCCATGCGCCGTCCCAATGCCTACCTGCCGCTGGAATTCGATCCCGGCCAGGATGCCCAGATGGACTGGACCGAAGCTGTGGCGGAGATCGGTGGGGAGCGGCAGACGGTCCAACTCTTTGTGATGCGATTGAACCACTCGCGGGTGCGGTTCGTCATGGCCTTTCCCTTCCAGAAGCAGGAGGCCTTCTTCGAGGGGCACATCCAGGCTTTTCGCTTCTTCGGCGGAGTGCCGCGGCGCATCAGCTATGACAACCTGAAGACGGCGGTGTACCGGATCCTGAAGGGGCGCAACCGCCAGGAGCAGGAAGCGTTTGTCGCCTTCCGCAGCTACTACCTGTTTGAGAGCCATTACTGCACCCCGGGGCAGGCGCACGAGAAGGGCGGTGTGGAGAGCGACGCGGGCTATGTGCTGCGCAACTTCATGGCGCCCATGCCCAGGGTGGGCTCCTTCGCGGATCTGAACGAGCACCTGCAAGCGTGTTGCCGGCAGGACACGCAGCGGCGATCGCGCGGCAAAACAGAAAGCGTGGCAGAGCTCTGGGCGGTGGAGAAAGCGCACCTCCTCCCAATCCCGCCAAGGGACTACCCGGCCTGCGTCACCCGCCCGGTGAAGGCCAACCCCTACAGCCAGGTAGCTTTTGATACCAACCACTACTCCGTGCCGACGGAGTACGCCGGGCGCCAGCTCTTGCTGCGGGCCTATCCCTTCCGGGTGGAGATCCTGTTCCTGGACAGGATCATCGCTACCCACGAGCGCTGCTTTGAGCGAGAGCAAGACGTCATCCATCCGCTGCACTACCTGGGGCTACTCTCGCAGCGTCCTGGAGCCTTCGAGCACGCCGTACCCATCCGCCGCTGGCGGGAAACCTGGCCTCCTGCCTATGAGAGACTGCTCGCAATCTTGCAGGAACGCTGGCCGGAAGGACGCGGCCTGAGGGAATTCATCGCCATCCTCAAGCTTCATCAGGAGCATCCGGCCAAGGCAGTGGAGCAAGCCATCCGGGCTGCCATCAAGCACGGCGTCCCCAGCCTCGACAGCATCCGGCTTCTGCTGCGCCGCGAGCGGACTCCTGGAGCTCTGGCGGTGCCTTTGGACCTGGCGGGGCTTCCCAGGCTGGAGGGGATCGGGGAACAGCCCGTGGTCCTGGAGAAGTACGACCAATTGCTGAAATTGGGGTGAGCCATGGAAACCAACCCCCTGCTGGAAACCCATCTGCGACAGCTGCGGATGCCGACCTTTCTGCAGAACTACGCCTCCTTCGCTGCCGATGCCGCCCGCAATAACCACGATCACGTCCGCTACCTGCTGGCCCTGGCCGAAGTGGAGGTGGCCCAACGCGAGCAGAACCGCATCGCACGCCGCATCAAGGCGGCGAAGTTCCCCGCCCTCAAGGAGCTGGCCGACTTCGATTTCTCCGCCATCCCCGCCCTGGACAAAGCCCGGGTGCTGGACCTTGCCCGCGGCGAGTACCTCGCCAAGCGGGAGACTATCCTGCTGGTGGGAAACCCAGGGCTGGGTAAGACCCACCTGGCCATTGGCCTGGCGCTGGCCGCCTGCCGCCAGGGGCACAAGGTGCGCTTCTGGACCGCCGCTGGTCTGGCCAACGAGCTGCTGCAGGCTCAGACCGAGCTCAGGTTGCACAAGTTCATCGCCGCGGCGCTCAAGCTCAAGCTGGTGGTCCTGGACGAGCTGGGCTTCATCCCCTTTGCTCCCAACGAAGCCCATACGCTCTTCACCTTCTGCTCCGAGCTCTACGAGCGGGTGGCGATCATCGTCACCACCAATCTGAAGTTCGCCGATTGGACGCAGGTGTTCGGCGACCAGAAACTGACCGCCGCTTTGCTCGACCGGCTCACGCACCATGCCCACATCCTGGAGTTGGTCGGCGAGTCCTACCGCTTTCGCCAGCGCATGGCAGAGGAAGCAGCGTGAAGAGACACATGGCAGCAAGGGGTGGGTGCATTTTCGACGCGCAAATGGGCGCGTTTTCGATGACCACAATCGGGACTCAAAAGCACGGCGTGGTGACATTTTCCATGATCAGGTGGGCGCGTTTTCGCTTGACACAAACACCCACAGGGGCCAAATGACATTTGGGCTGCAGATTACAGGGGGCAATTTCGGCTGAAGAACGGCGAATACTGCTTCCCGCTCACGGTGAGCGATCTGTCGTCCCGATATGTGTTGGGGATCGATGCACACCCGGCGATCTCTCTGGAGCGGAGTTTTGCGCATTTCAGGGGCCTATTTGGGACCTATGGCCTGCCCAATGGCATCCGGACAGATAATGGCACACCGTTTGTCTCGAACGCCCTGGCGCGGCTCTCGCAGCTTTCAGTATGGTTTATCAAGCTGGGCATCTATCCGGAACTCATCGAACCGGGAGAGCCCCAGCAGAATGGGGTGCATGAGAGGATGCATAGGACCTTGAAGCAGGAGGCGA
>MTNP01000023.1 GCA_002011475.1 Dehalococcoides sp. JdFR-54 | reverse complement strand
GAGTTCGCCAGCCACTTGCACACTCCCCCAGGGGGCCAGCCTGGTCTTGGCTACGCCGATGCGCCCAAGAAGGGATTCAGCGCCCACAGCCACTTTGCGCCGTTGGGCCCGCAGCGCGAATCCCACAATGGCCACGAATGCCGCCGCGGTGACCACCCCCACACCGATGACCAGCGGTACGGAGACCCGTTGAAAGGAGGGCGTGCCCGGTGAGTTGAAGAGCACCAGCGCCCCCACAACGAAGGATGCCAACCCGGCCGTGGCCAATGCCCCATGGGTCGGGGCTTTCACTTCAAGGATGAACAGGACGAAGGCGGTGAGCAAGAACACCAGCCCAAACCAATTCACCGGCAGGATCCCGAGGCCGTACGCACCCAATGCCAGGCAAACCACCCCCACAAAGCCAGCAACCCACCCTCCAGGGCTGGAAAGCTCGATGAGCAAGGCCTGCACGCCAATGGTGAGCAGGATAAAAACGATGTTCGGATTGGTCAGCATGCCCAGCACTTGCTCGATGAAGCTTTGCTCCAGCTCGATAACTTGCAGTCCGGCGGTCTTCAGCACCCGCGCTTCGCCCCCCACCTGCACCTGGAAGCCATCAAGCTGCCCCAGAAGCTCATCCAGGTCGCTGGCGATGAAATCGATCAGCCCCGCTTGGAGCGCTTCCCGCGCCGAGGCCGCAATGGCATCCTCAATGGCCGCCTCGGCCAGCGCCACAGCCTCCTCGCCGCGCCGCTCCGCCAGGCTGCGCACAGTTGCCTTGAGGATCTCCTTGGTCTTGGCCTGGATGGTTTCCCCCAAATCCTCCCCCTGGGCGCCCACGGGGCTTGCCGCGCCCACGGCTGTCTCAGGGGCCATGGCTGCCGCATGACCCGCCAGGACCAGCACAGTGCCCGCGCTTCCTGCCATGGCGCCATTGGGCGCCACAAACACAACCACTGGCACCTGGCTGGCTCGGATTGACTGCACCATGCGATTCATCAGGTCAATCTGCCCGCCAGGGGTATCCAGTTGAAAGACCACCAACGCCGCACCCATGCGGGCCGCTTCCGCCAAGCCCCGGTCCAGATATTCGGCCATGGCCGGCGTGAGCGGGCCCTCCACTCTCAGCACCAAGGCCACCTGTTCGCCTTGAGCCTTGGCGGGCGCGACGCTCAGCATGGCAACCATAAACACAAGGATGGTGGAACCACGCAGTAAGGTCTTCATCGCCCTCCCCACCCTCATTATACCGGCCAAGGCCGGCCCACAGGGGCGGGATTGGCTGGTTCTCGCTCCATCCGGCCCCCCTCTCCATGGAGCGTGGCTTTGGGTCGCCGAAAAGGCGCCACCCAAAGCCCCATCAGCCCCCTCTCCGGCGCCTTGCCACACCAGCTGAAATGCACCCCTTGCTTCCCTCTTAATGCGCCTTATAATCGAGGTGGGCCTGTTCGAAAAACACGCCCGGGCGCGCCTCCCGCTTGCGGGTGCTGCCTGTCCTCTGCCTCGCGCAACGGCGCGCGCTGGGCACCAGGGTCGGCATGATCCTTGCACAGAGCATGGTTGTAAGCTCTGGTTGCTGAGGGCGCCGGCTCAGGTCGACCAGCCCCATCGCAGGAGTTGGCATGAGGGTCATCGAGAGATCCGAATACCGAGACGAAGAGGGCAAGATCAGCTTCATGAACCGCATCGACGGGATGCTGGAGTTCGGGCTGGGTTGGTATCCCAAGATGCAGGCGCAGGAGGTGGCCACAGAGCGGCTGGCGAAAGTATTGGGAGACGAACATTATTTATTGCGCAATGCGCCCATCCCGGGCGCCGATAAGAATGAGCCCACTATGATCCTGGTCAGCCCTCAGGGGATCCGCCTCATCCTGACCTATCCCATCCGCGGGGTCTACCGGGCCAAGGGCGACGATTGGATGACCTTCAATCAGCGGGCGCGACGCTTCCGCCCCAAGCGCCCCAATCTCCAGCAGCGCGCCTTAAAGATTGCGGGGCGTTTGCGGATGCTCCTGGAAGCCCAGGAAATCGATCAGGTCGATGTGGAAGCCGTGCTGATTTTCACCAACCCCCGCACCCTGGTCGACAGCGCCAATCCCTACGCGCGCATCGTCTCGGCAGACGCCATCGAATACTTCGCGGCCAACCTGGAGCAAATGCCCGCCAAATACTCTTCCGTCGAGGTACGTCGCCTCGTCGACGCCATCTTGCACCCCAAGTTTCCGGAGCCCGAACCGCTGCCAGAAACCGCTCTCCAGGAGCCTGCTTTCAGCGAAGAAGAGGCACAGGCCCAGGAGGACACCTATACACCAGCTTTTCTGGAAGAGGATCTGCTGGCCTTTGAGCGCGCAACGGAATACGAAGACCTCATGGCGGAGGAGCCGCAGGCTGAGGCGGAATTCCAGCCCGAGTTCATGGATGTCGCCCCTTTCGCCGATGAGGAGGCGTTTCCGCAAGAGGAGCAGCAGCCTCCACCCCGCCCTGCCGGCGGCTTCAGCCTGCGGGTTCTCTCCGCCCGCCAATGGATTCTGCTCGGCTTGCTCTTATTCCTGGAACTGTTGGTGATTGCAGCTTTCGCCTACGTCGTCCTGCGCGGCGGAGTCCCCATACCCTAGTGGCATCCCGAGGTGGCTGGCATTGAACCCGCGCTTTTCTCTCATCATCCCTGCCTTTAACGAGGAAGCGCGCCTGCCCAGCACCATACGACAGGTCGCCCGCTATCTGCAGAGCCAGCCCTATAGCTGGGAAATCCTGGTGGTGGACAACGCCAGCACAGACGCCACAGCCCAGGTTGTCGAGCGCCTGCAGCGGGAGGTCCCCAACCTCTATCTGCTCCACGAACCTGTGCGCGGCAAGGGCGCCGCGGTGCGCACCGGAATGTTGGCCGCCCAAGGTGAGTTTCGCTTTATCTGCGACGCCGACCTTTCCATGCCCATCGAAGAGCTGGAAAAATTCTTGCCGCCCACCTTGGAAGACTTTGACATCGCCATTGCCTCGCGCGAAGTGCCCGGCGCCGTGCGCATCAACGAACCCGCCTATCGACATTGGATTGGGCGGGTCTTCAATGCCTTTGTACGCCTGATCGCCCTGCCTGGGCTGCAAGACACCCAATGCGGTTTCAAATGCTTCCGCGCCGCGGCCGCCGAAGATCTCTTCCCGCGCCAGACCATCCATGGATGGACCTTCGACGTGGAGATTCTGTTCCTGGCGCGCCAGCGCGGCTATCGCATCGTCGAAGTCCCTATCCGCTGGGTTCACATCCCCGGCAGCCGGGTGCGCATCCTTCACGACTCGGTGGCCATGTTCCTTGATCTC
The DNA here is from genome assembly GCA_002011475.1 of Dehalococcoides sp. JdFR-54. Classification (GTDB taxonomy): domain Bacteria; phylum Chloroflexota; class Dehalococcoidia; order JdFR-54; family JdFR-54; genus JdFR-54. The sequence continues at coordinate 896 of MTNP01000023.1, read as the reverse complement.
CTGCGCATCAGACGGAATTGGCTGCGCGGCCGCTATGGTCATGATGCATCATCCTGAGCGTCTTCCCGATTTGGCCCTGGAAACTGCGCTTGCTTTTCAGAGGCTGGCGCCGGTGGCNGGCGTGGATGAAGCCGGTCGAGGCGCGTGGGCCGGCCCGGTGGTAGCCGCTGCCGTCATCCTCCCCCTCCATGATGGGGATCGGCTGGCCGCCCTTCACGGCCTGCGCGATTCAAAAAAGCTCACTGCGGCTGCACGCCTGCACTATTACCATCTCTTACACGAAATCGCCCTGGCCATCGGTGTTGGGCGCGCCGAACCTCGAACGGTGGACCAATTGGGCTTGCTCCCCGCCACCTGGCAGGCAATGATGGCCGCGCTACAGGCCCTGCCCATACGGCCGCGCGCTGTGCTTATCGACCACTTGCGCCTACCCAGCTTGCCCATGCCCCAGTACCCCCTCACCGCCGGTGACAACCGGGCGCTGAGCATCGCGGCCGCTGCGGTGGTGGCCAAAGTCAGTCGCGACCAATGGATGGAAACCCTGGATCGGCGCTTTCCCGGGTACGGCTTCGCCCAGCACAAGGGTTACGGCACGCGGCGCCATCGCCACGCGCTGGGGCGCCTGGGTCCCTGCCCCATTCATCGCCGATCCTTCGCCCCGGTGGCCTCCCTTCAAGAGTCCGCCCGGCCCGGGCCATCTTGAGGACCTGCCCGCCAGGCGCCTGCCCCTATGACCCGGCCCATTGACCGATCCATGGGCGCATGCGACACCGCCTTTACCCTGCGATGTGATCCGGCGATGCGTGGGCGTAGGCGCCTCTCGCGCATAATCCCCCGCCATTCCCGCGCCACAAGGGTGGGCCACACTACGTGAGAGAGGCCCTCCGTCTCGTTCA
>MTNP01000027.1 GCA_002011475.1 Dehalococcoides sp. JdFR-54 | reverse complement strand
TCCCAGGAGCCCATGGGCACATCGCCATCGGTGTGGTCAATGTAGACAACGATTGTCTCGGCCATCAGATCACCTTCTCCTCGATCAGACGTTCGGCCAGCTTCTTGGCGATCTCCCGGGGACTATCGCCCTCGATGAACTCGCAGCTTGTCTCCACCTTGGGCGGAGCGAAGATCTCCGGCCAGGCAACCGCCGGCGAACCTACGGCCTCCAGACCCAGGTCCGCCAGGGTCCATAGGGGGATTTCCACGCGCGCAGCGCGCCGGATGCCCATGAACGAGGGGTAGCGGGGCTCGTTGATCTCCTTGACCACGCTGACCACGGCCGGCAGCTTGCTGCGCACCACCTGGCGCCCCTCTTCCAGCATGCGCTCCACCTCAATGCTCCCGCCCTCCGGATCCAGCGTGTTGATGGCCGCCACCAGGCTGAGCGTGGGCCAACCCAGGCGCCGAGCCACCTGCGAGCCCAGGACACCGCTCTCGCTGTCCACGGAAGAACGACCGAAAAACACCAGATCCACCGGGGCTAGCTTCTCAATTCCCTTGGCCAGCACCCGGGATGCGATCAGCGTGTCGGCCTCTTCCAAGGCCGGGTCGCTGATCAACACGGCTTCATCGGCGCCCATGGCGAGCGCCATTTTGAGGGCCTCGTTGGGACCCTCGGGGCCCATGGTCAGGGCGGTGACCTTGCCCCCATAGGCCTCTTTGGTGAGCAAGGCTTGCTCGACGGCAAATTCATCCCAGGGGTTGAGCACCAGCGGCGCATCACCCCAGGATATACGGCCATCCTCAACGGTGACCGTGGCCGCCGTGTCGGGGGTTTGCTTAACACAGACGACGATGTTCAAGGTGTCCTCCTTCCTGGGTCGATCGCGGACTTCCCGGGCCGGGGTTTCCCAAGCGGCCGCGAAGAGGCGGAACGCCAGGAACCGGAGCCTCAGCCCGGGGGGATTAAACAGCTTTCAGGCTTCCGCCTGCCAGGCCTCCGGATCATAGGCGGGAAGCTCCTTGCGCAGCGTAGCATCCTTGCGCAGGCCAAGGGCATAACCGGCTTGAATGAGCTGCTGGATCTCGCTTGTCCCCTCATAGATCATCGCCCCCCGCGCGTTGCGCAGGTAGCGCTCCACATCATATTCATCGCTGTAGCCATAGGCCCCATGAATCTGCACGGCCTCGGAGGCGGCCTGGAAGGACATATCGGTGGCGAACCACTTGGCCAGGGATGTTTCGCGCGTGTTGCGCTTGCCCTGGTTCTTCAGCCAGCCGGCCCGCAGGTACAGCAGGCGGGAGGTCTCATACCATTGTGTCATATAAGCAATCTTCTGCTGCACCAATTGGTGGCGGCTGATGGGCCTTCCGAAAGCCTTGCGCTCGTTGGCATAGGCCACGCTGGCTTCCAGGCATGCACGGATCAGGCCCGTCGCGCCGGCCGCCACAGTGTAGCGTCCGTTGTCCAGGCAGGACATGGCGATCTTAAAGCCTTCGCCCTCTTCCCCCAGCCTGTTCTCGGCCGGGATGCGCACGTCCTGGCAATGGATCCAGCCTGTGGATCCCGCCCGCACGCCCAGCTTGCCATGGATGTCGCCGCTGGTCACCCCAGGCCGGTCGGTCTCCAAGATGAAGGCGCTCAGGCCGTCGTGAGGATCGGGCGCCTCAGGATTTGTGCGAGCCACCCAAAGGACCGTGTGGGCCTTAGTGGCCAGCGAGATCCACATTTTCTCGCCGTTGAGCACATACTCATCGCCCTCGCGGCGCGCCGTGGAGGCAATGGCCGCCACGTCCGAACCCGCGCCGGGCTCGGTCAGCCCAAAGGCCCCGTACTTTTCGCCGCGCGCCAGGGGGACCAAAAACTTCTGCTTTTGCTCCTCCGTCCCCCACTGCAGGATCCCCATGCTGCACAGGCCCATGTGCACCGACATCACCACCCGCAGGGTGGTGTCCACAGCTTCCAGTTCCTCGCATACCAGGCCGAGCGAGATGTAATCCATTCCCTGCCCGCCATAGCGAACCGGGATGCAGACACCCAGGATGCCCAACTCCGCCATGCGAGGCAGGATGAAGGGCGCCATCTCCTGCTTGCGGTCCCATTCCTTGATGATGGGCGCGACCTCCTGGCGGGCGAAGTCGCGCACCATTTTTTGAACCATTTCGTGTTCGGGGCTCAGGCTGAAATCCATGCTAGCTCTCCCGCGCAAACTGCCGCGATTATAGCCTCGCCGCTCGCGTCTGACAATGAACCATTGTCCTCTCACAAGGGTGCAATCTTCCCTATATTGCCGTCAGATGGGCGCCTCTTCTCCTCCAATGAGACGGGTGCTTCGGGCGTTGGGAACCTCTCACCATGCGGGCTATAATGCCCGATATCGATGGACGCTCAGATGCGTGATATCCTGCGGGCCCGCCTGCCCTTGCTCCTGTCATCGCTTGCGCTGCTGGCTACGCTCCAACCCACGCCGAACTACCGGCCGTTGCAGCGCGCCGTGGCCGAAGTACGGCGCGCCGCCCGCATGGCAGACCCCCTTGGCGCGCTCAATGAGCTGGAGTGGATCCTGTCTTTCCAGCCCCAGCTCACCTCGCTCCACCTGGTGGCAGCCCGCTATGCGCTGGCCGCCGGGAGGCCCGACAAAGCCTCCGCCCACCTCAGCCACGCCCGCAGCGCGGGGCTGTCCCCCGAGACCATCGAATGCCTTACCTCAGCAGAGCGGCTGCAGGAGGAGGACCTGCCCGGCGCCCTGGCAGCCTGGCGCGCGGCACCGCAAGGCTGCCTCCAGGAGACAGCGATCCTCAGAGACCTCAGCGAAGCGCTCTGGGGCGCACGCGATTATGACGCCGCGCGCGATGTGCTCATCGCGCTCACGGCCGCTGAACCTGACAACCAAACGGCCCTCACCCGCCTGGCTTTGCTGGAAGCCGTGCGCGACCCACGCTCGGCGCTGCGGGCTCTGGCTGGGCTCGATCCGCCGCCGCCGGAGAGAGCGCTGGCTCTGGGCTTGCGCCAGCACTTGGGATTGCTGGGCCAAGACAAGTCGCTGGCCTTTCAACTGGCCCAGGTAGGGAAATTCTACGCCCAGCACGGGCAATGGCACCTGGCCAAGATGGCCTTCCGCAATGCGGTCAGCCTGGCCCCGGACTACAGCGAGGCCCTGGCCTATTTGGGTCTGGCCATCGACCAGACGGGAGGCAATGGCCTTGGCGCCCTGCGCTATGCAGCACGCTTGCAGCCGGAGGATCCCTTCGTGCGTCTGCTCCTGGGCATGCACTGGCTCAAGCATGGCGAACCGCAACTGGCTATCGAAGAGCTCTATCTGGCTTCCCAACTCGACCCCACCAACCCCCACATCGCCAGCCAAATGGGCGCGGCCTATGAGGCCCTGGGGCAAACCCGGACCGCCCTGCAGGCCTATCACCTGGCCACCGAGCTGGCCCCGCAGGATCCCACATTTTGGGTACTGCTCGCCCGCGCAGGCCTGCGGCTCGAGCCCNATGTGGAGGCCGTGGCCATGCCCGCCGCCCGGCGTGCCCTGCAGCTCGACCCGCATAACGCGAGCGCCCTGGACTGCCTGGGCTTCGCCTACCTATTGCTCGAAGACCGCCCAATGGCGCAGCGCTTTCTGCTCCGCGCCCTGGCCAGCGACCCGAATTTGGCGGAAACCCATTACCATCTGGGTCTCTTCTACGTAACCGGCGAGGATTACGCCGCGGCCCGCGCCGCCTTTCAGCGCGCAGCCCAGCTTGACCCGGGGGGCCCCGTCGGGGCCCTGGCCCTGCGCAGCCTTGAGAACATCTTCCCTTAAGGGACAAACAAGCGTCTCACACCCATGTCGGTTTCAGAGCGGCTCGGGGGGCTCGCGGGGTCAACGGCCTGTAGCCCTGCGGGCCTGACCTCTTGGCGTCGCCCAACCAGCATTTCCCGCCTGGCGGGCTCTCACTGCGAGGATGTCGAAGCAGCCCTTCGCAGGCGGGTGTCCCTGGACCTTCCCGGGCCGGGCATTTGCCGTCCCATGCTAAAATCCCCAGCATGAAACCTGCATACATTAAGCGCAGCCTTGCAGCTCTGGCCCAAGCCATCTTGCTTTCCGCATGCGGGCTCTTTGCCCTGCCGCAGGAATCCGGCGCACTTCTGCTCAGGGATTCCTTTACATCCCATCGCAGCGGATGGCAGCGGGTGCACGGCCAGGCGATCCTGGCTGACTATTCCAATTACCAGGGCGGGGCCTTCCTGATTTCCCTGGCTCAACCGCGCGGGGAAGCCTGGACCTTGGCCGGCCTGGAGTTGGCCGACGTCGACCTGGCCGTGCGCGCCGAAATGCTGAGCGGGCCTGAGGACAACGCGTTTGGACTGATCTGCCG
>MTNP01000018.1 GCA_002011475.1 Dehalococcoides sp. JdFR-54 | reverse complement strand
GGGAAGGATTGTCGATACCCGCCCTCAGGCTAGGCCCAGCGGCAAGCGGGTGGCTGTGGTGGGGGCGGGGCCAGCCGGGCTCACCGCTGCCGCCGAGCTGGCCAAGATGGGTCATGAGGTCACCTTATTGGAAGCCCTCCATGTGGCCGGTGGCGTCCTGATATACGGCATCCCCGAGTTCCGCCTCCCCAAGGACATAGTCCGGGGCGAGGTGGAGTATGTACAGAGCCTGGGGGTGGATATCCGGCTGGACCAGGTGGTGGGCAAGACTATCACCGTGGATGAGGTCTTGGAGGGCCACCAGGCTGTTTTCCTGGGCACCGGGGCGGGGTTGCCCATGTTCCTCAATATCCCCGGCGAGAACCTCAATGGCATCTACTCCGCCAACGAGTTCCTCACCCGGACCAACCTGATGAAGGCCTACCTCTTCCCCGAATATGACACCCCCCTCAAGATAGGGAAGAGGGTGGCTGTTATCGGGGGCGGCAATGTGGCTATGGATGCCGCCCGCTGTGCCCTGAGGCTGGGGGCCGAGGAGGTGAGCATCGTCTACCGCCGCTCCCGGGCCGAGATGCCGGCCCGGGCCGAGGAGGTGGAGAATGCCGAGGAGGAGGGTATCCAGTTCCGGCTGCTCACCAACCCCAAGCGGTTCCTGGGCAACCACCAGGGCTGGGTTCAGGCTATGGAATGTTATGAGATGATGCTGGGGGAGCCCGATGCCAGTGGCCGACGCCGCCCCATCGTCAAGCCGGGCAGCGAATTCACCCTGGAGGTGGATATCGTGGTGGTGGCTCTGGGCACCACCCCTAACCCCTTGGTGCCTTCAACTACGCCCGGACTCAAGACCACGGAACGGGGTACCGTGGTGGCCGATGAGCTTACCGGCAGGACGGTCAAGGATAAGGTATGGGCGGGCGGGGACGTGGTCACCGGGGCGGCCACTGTCATCAGCGCCATGGGTGCTGGCAAGCGGGCCGCCGCCGATATGGACGAGTACCTGAGGAGTTAGAGGGCTTAGGGCGCTCAGGCCGCTCCGGGCTTGCGCAGCGCCAGAAAGAGGACGCTGCTGGCCAGGAGGGCACCCCCTACCATCCAGAAGGCCAGGGTATAGGAGTGGGGCCGCGTCAGCTCATAGACGACGTTGCCCAGCACGGAGCCCACGGCTGCCCCCACCAAGGCAGAGGCTATGATGGTGCCGAAGATAGGCCCCAGGCACCGGGTGCCGAAGAAGTGGGCCGAAACCCCGGCCAGGGTTACCCGAATCCCCCCATAGCAAAAGCCGAGGAGGGCGCCGAAGAGGCAAAACAGGCCGAAGCTCTTGAGGCTGGTGAGCCAGAGCACACTGGCCGCCTGGAGCAAAATGCAGAAGGCCAGCAACTTGGTATGCCCCAGTCGGTCGCTGGCATTGCCCACCACCAGGACGCCGACTATGAAGAAGCCCCCGACGACGCTGAGGATGGTGGGGGCGGCCAGGGGGGATATGCCCAGGTCCGTGGCATGGGCCACGATATTGATGAGAACGGTGAAGAGGCAGACATCGAACATGAAGGCGATGACCGCCAGGGCCTGGAAGGACCTGGTGCCCAGGGCCTGTTTGAAGGTGAGGCCAGGCAACTCTTCATTTTGCCCGGGGGAGGGTTTTGCCTGGCCTGATCCCCTTTCCAAGGCTGCCGGGTAGCCATAAGGCTGAAGCCCCATTGCGGCTGGTTCCTTGCGCAGCACCTGGGCACAGAGCAGGGCTAAGATCAGGACAGCGCCGCCGATGGCCAGATAGCCGGTGCGCACGCCGTAGAAGGAGGTGAGGACGCCGACCAGGGGCGACATAGCCACCATCCCCACCCCGGCGCCGGCGTTCAAGAAGCCCAGGGCCAGGCCGAGCCGGGTGTGAAACCAGCGGCTCAGGGTGGCGGTCAAGGGCACATAGACAGCAGCCACCCCACCGCCGATGAGGAAGGCATAGATGAGGTAGAGATGCCACAGCTCGCTTATGGCGGCGGTCAGCATCATCCCCATCCCCATAAGCAGGGCACCGGCGCCCACCACCACCCTCGGGCCGTATCTGTCGGTCATGGCCCCCATAACGATGCCATAAACGCCCCGGCCTATGGTAAAGGCGGCGAAGGCCCCAGCCGTAGCCGCCCGACTCCACTGGAAGTCCAAAGCCAGGGGCTTGAGGAAGACGCCGAAGGAGTACTGAACACCATAGCCCAGGACACTGACGGCGAAGGCAGCGGCCACTATTACCCACCCGTAGAAAAGGGGGCGTCTCATCTGATACCCGTAGCCCCAGTTGTGGCTTGCTTCGGTTTGAGCTCAGTATAGCATGGGCTCAAAGCCTTGCCCCTTAGTGCGGCTCCAGGGAGACCAGGCTGAGGAGGGGCAGGCCCTGGGGGGTCAGTACCCAGCCCTTGACATAAGGCTTCACCAGGAGATGGCTCTTGCCGAACCATAGGGGGATGCAGGCGGCATCATCTATGAGCAACTGTTCCGCCTCCCGATAAAGCTCCCAGCGTCGCTGGGTGTCTTGTTCGATGCGGGCCTGCTCCAGCAGGGCATCCAGCTCGGGGTTGCTGTACTCCATGTCATTGGCCTGGCTCTGGCTGTGGAAGAGGAGGTCCAGGAAGGTGTGGGGATCGGGATAGTCGGCGATCCAGCCAAAGTCCACCAGCTCGTCCTTCTCCTCTTTGATGACGTAGGCCCATTTCTCCGGGTCTATCTGCTTCACCTGAACCTCCACCCCCAGGTTTTCCCGCCACCCTTGTATTAGGGCCACGATCACGGGCGATGGTGCGGTGCCGTAGCCGGCAGCGGTCAGGGTTATGGGGGGGAAGTTGGAGATATCCCCGTATTTGGCCGCGATGAGCTCTCGGGCCTGGGTGGGGTCATAGTCTATCCCTCTCACCTCAGGATTGTGGCCTGGGAGGCCGGGCGGCAACAGGCCCTGGGCCGGCTCCACCATGTCCTTGAGCACCGTCTCAATAAGCCTGTCCCTGTCCACGGCCATGGCGAAGGCCCGGCGGATGGAGGCATCGTCGAAGGGGGGCTTGGTGACATTGAAACCGATGAATTCCACCGAGAGCATCGGGGTTATCACCAGATCCTGGTGGAGGGGATTGGTCTCGTCCCTCACCCGCTCGATATCGATTATGGACACACTGGCCACATCTATCTCATCGGTCTCATACATCCAGATGGGCACGCCGCCCCAGAGGCGAAATATCACATATTGTACCTTGGCCGGCTCCCGGTGGTAATGGTCGTTGCGCTTCAGGATGATAAGCTGGTCTTCCTGCCACTCCATTAGCTGGAAGGGCCCGGTGCCGTTGGGGTGTCGCCACCACTCCTCCCCTGCGGTGACATTATGCCGGTCCACCACAAAGGCTACCGGATAGCTCAATTTGGCCAGGAAGTAGGTTTTGGGGGCATCGATGGTGACTTTGAGGGTGTAGTCGTTGACGACCTCCACGCCGGATATCTCCCTGGCCCGACCGGCGATGACGTCGCTGACGCCCACGATGTCGCCCAAGAAGTCGGCGGCGGTCTGGGAGCCGGTCTCGGGATGGCAGGCCCGCTCCCAGGAGTACTTGAAGTCCCAGGCGGTGACCGGGCGGCCATCGTGGAAGCTCACCCCAGGGCGAAGGTAGAAGGTATAGGTGGTACCTTCAGGGCTGAGCTCCCAATCTTGGGCGATATCGGGGATGAGGTTGAGGTCTTTGTCGAAGGCCACCAGGCCGCTGAACAGCTGGACGATGTAGGCATGGGAGCTGGCGTCTCGGGAGAGGGCCGGGTCCAGGGTGATGGGGCCGGTATCGTAAAGGGTGAGGGCTTGGAGGCGGGAGATGCCGAAGGGCCTGGGCTCCTCGAGGCGGAAGCTGAGCATAATCTGGTCGATGGTCTCCCGGTTTCGGTCATAATCCTCCCTGGTGCTCAAGGCCCTGATGGCGAAGCTTTGACTGCCTCTGGTGACGAAGATGAACCGGGCTTTGCCCTGGATGTCAGCCTCGGTCCAGGTGTAGACCATCTCATAGGCAGGCATATCGGGGGTGATGTGGAGACCCCGCTCGCTGAGGAGCTCGAAATCGGTCAGGGCAGCCTCAAGCGCAGCCGCCATCTCTGAGGCGATTTCGGCCAGGCTGGTCTCTTTTGCCAGATAGTGGAAGAGGATATCTATTCGAGGCAGCCCCCGGCGGCCGGTCAGGGTGACCAAGAGAGGCAGCTCCTCACTCTCCTGGACTATCCAATCCGGAGGATAGCTGATGGCAAAGCCATAGTTGGCGTTGCTGTAGCGCGCCCTCCGGGGAGTGGGGGGAGGGGTAGCGGTGGGCGAAGGTGTAGGAGCGGGCGAAGGGATAAGGGTGGGCGAAGGGGTGGGGGCGG
>MTNP01000015.1 GCA_002011475.1 Dehalococcoides sp. JdFR-54 | reverse complement strand
TGTCTTCATTCATCAAGTCTCCTAAGGGCGGGGCATAGTTCACCCGCCTCAGACACAGCCCGTGGGCCGGGGCACTGGGCCCGGCCCTGCCCGGCTGGGCAGCCTCGACTATCCCCTCAAATTCTCCGGGGCTGAGCTTGCCCAGGCCCACCCGGATGAGGCTGCCTACGGTTAAGCGCACCTGGTGCCGCAGAAAGGAATCAGCCTCCATATCGAAGGTGACTGTATCCCCATCCCGGCTCACCTCGGCCCTATATACAGTGTGCACTGTGCCCTGGGCTGTCCCCTCCGGGCTGGTGAAAGAGGCGAAGTCATGTTTCCCGAGCAAGCAAGCACAGGCCTGGTTCATGGCCCCTATCTCCAGCCTCCGGGGCACCCAGTAGCTAGTCCTGATCCGTAGCGGCGAGGGCGTGGCGCTATTCAGGATGGAATAGCGATACTCCCGGCTCCTGGCCTGGCGCTGCACATCGAAGTCGGGCGCCACCTCATAGGCTGCCTTTACGGCAATAGCTGGGGGCAGGTAGAAATTGAGGGCCCTGACCACCGTGGCCGGGGGCAGGGCGGAGCCCGTTCTGAAGCTGACCACCTGCCCCACAGCATGTACCCCGGCGTCGGTGCGGCTGGCCGCTACCACCCGGAGCTTCTCGCCGGTGAGCTTCCTTATGGCCGTCTCCAGCTCTCCCTGAATGGTAGCGCCCTGGGGCTGGAGTTGGAAGCCGCGATAGCCGGTGCCATCGTACTCCACCACTAAGACCAGCTTACGCTGCATGACCCCAGACCGACGCCCCTGCCGCTATTGTTAAGTTACCAGTTCCAATTGGGCCATGGGTGAGCCATCGCCCAGCCGTGGCCCCAGCTTCACCATTCGGGCATAGCCCCCGGTTCTCTGGGCATACCTGGGGGCCAGCACCCCGAATAGTTTATCCACCACCCTTTTGTCGGTGAGGAAGGCCAGGGCCTGTCGCCGGGCGTGGAGGCTGCCCCTCTTGCCCACGGTGATCATCCTCTCCGCCACGCGGCGCACTTCCCGGGCCTTGGCCTCGGTGGTGGTGATCTTTTCATATTTCAGAAAGTCGGTGACCAGATTGCGCAGCAGGGCCTTCCTATGACCCGAGGGCCGACCCAGCTTGCGCCCGGCTTTTTGATGCCTCATTGGCTATCTCCCTGGCGGGGGCCTGTCCCCTCTGGTCTCCCGCCTTCGGCTTCGAGGGCGGCTTTCATCACAGCTTGTCCCTTATCCCCAAGCAGGGCCCCCAGCCCCAGGGCCTCCAGTCGCTCCTGGACCTCGGCCTTGGCCTTTTGCCCGAAGCTGCGCAGGGCGAAAAGCTCCGCCTCCGACCTCTCCAGGAGTTGGCCCACGGTGCTGATACCGCCCCGCCTCAGGCAGTTCAGGGTGCGGGTGGACAGGCCTAGCTCCTCCACAGGCTTGTTATACTTATCCTCAGGTATGGAGCGGCGCAGGAGCTGCTTCTCAGCCTCCTTCTGGGATACCAGGGCCAGGTATTTGAACTGGGAGACCTGCTGGCTCAGGATCTCGGCGCCCTGGCTCACCGCATCCACCGCCGAGATGGTGCCATCCGTCCACACCTCCAGGATAAGACGCTCTTGGCCCGTCTCCCGGCCGATGTGTAGGGGTTGTACCTCGTAGTTGACCTTGCGTATCGGGGTGAAGATGGCATCCACCGGGATAGCGCCCAGGGGCAGGTTATCGCCGGGAACGGGGGTACGATAGCCCCGCCCCAGCTCCACATTGAATTCCACAGAGAGCCTGGCCTCGGCGGAGTCCAGGGTGGCCAGATGAAGCTCGGGGTTGACGATCTCGAAGTTGGCGGAGGGGATGATGTCGGCGGCGGTAACCCTGCCCTCCCCCTCCATTTCTAGATATAGCCGGCCCCCGGACCCGGTGAGGGGGCGTAGCCGAATGGCCCTGACATTGAGCAGGAACTCGATGATATCCTCCTTCATATGGGGCAGGGCGGTGAACTCGTGTTGAACCCCCTCGATCCTGACCCAGGTCACCGCTGCCCCGGGCAGGGCGCTGAGCAATACCCGGCGTAGGGCATTGCCCAGGGTAATGCCAAAGCCCCTCTCCAGGGGTTGGGCCACGAAGCGACCGTAGACATCCGTGGTCTCGGCACAGGATATCTCGGGCACCAGTGGCTGGAGCGAGACCTTACTTCCGGGGATGGATTGTCCGCCACTCATAGCGCTCACCTAGAATAGTACTCCACAATAGCCTTTTCATCGAATTTGGTCTCCATATCGCTGGGGCTGGGCAGGGCCAGCACCCGAGCCGCCAATTTATCTTTGTCCAGTTGAAGCCAGCCGGGCACGGTTACACTGGGTATGGCCTCAGCCACCGCCTGATAGTATTTGGTCTTAGCCCCTTGGGGGGTCCAGGCGATGACATCCCCCGGCTTCACCAGGCAGGAGGGGATATCGGTCTTGCGCCCGTTCACGGCGATGTGGCCATGCCGTACCACCTGGCGGGCCTGGGCGCGGGAGGAGGCAAAGCCCAGCCGGTAAACCACATTGTCCAGTCGCCTCTCCAAAAGCTCCAGCAATTTATCCCCGGTGATGCCGGGATGTCTCAGGGCCTCGGCGAAGAACTTACGGAACTGCCGCTCCAGCATGCCATAAATATAGCGCCCCTTCTGTTTCTCCCGGAGCTGAAGGCCCCGGTCGGAGAGACGACGGCGGCGGGTGCTTTGCTGGCCCGGGGGCAAGCGGTGCCGCTCCATAGCACACTGGGGGCCGAGACAGCGCGCCCCCTTGAGCATTAGCTTTTCGCCAGAGCGCCGGCACAGCCGGCAGGTTGGTCCTGTATATCTAGCCATGTCTGCCCTTATACCCTGCGCCGCTTCCGGGGCCGGCAGCCGTTGTGGGGGATGGGGGTGACATCCCTGATGCTGGTAATATCAATGCCAGCAGCCTGAAGGGAGCGAATGGCGGCCTCCCGGCCGCTGCCCGGGCCCTTGACATAAACCTCCACCTGGCGCAAGCCGCGATCTAGGGCCCGCCTGGCAGCCCCCTCAGCGGCGAGCTGGGCAGCGTAAGGCGTTCCCTTCCGGGAGCCCTTGAATTTGGCCGTCCCCGAACTGCCCCAAGCGATGACGTTGCCCTCAGGGTCGGCGAAGGTGATGATGGTGTTATTGAAGGTGGACTGGATATAGACCCGACCTTTGGGTACCGTCTTCCGCTCTCGCCGTCTGGTCCTCGCCTTCCTCTTAGGCATAGCCCTCCTTCACCATGGGCTGGGCGACACTGGCCCAGGCCTTACTTCTTGGCCAGGCCTCGCTTCTGGCCGCGGCCAGCCACCGTCTTTCTGGCGCCTCGCTTGGTCCGGGCGTTGGTCCGGGTACGCTGACCGTGGACGGGCAGGCCCCGCTTGTGCCTCAGCCCCCGATAACAGCCGATCTCGGTGAGCCTCTTTATATTGAGGTTGACCTCCTTGCGAAGCTCCCCCTCCACCCGGTACTCCCTGTCGATGAGCTCGCGGAGGTGGCTCACCTCCTCTTCGGAGAGTTCCCTGGCCCTGATATCAGGGCTGACGCCGGCTTTGGCCAGGATCTCCCGGCTGAGGCTGGGCCCGATGCCATAAATATAGGTCAGGGCTACCTCGACCCTCTTGTCTTTGGGGACATCTACCCCGGCTATCCTCGGCATGGCCTCACCCCTGCCTCTGTTTGTGTCTAGGGTTCTTGCAAATCACCCTGACTACGCCGTGACGCTTTATTATTTTGCAGTGCTCACAGCGTCGTTTCACCGATGCGCGTACCTTCATCTTACAGCCTCTGCCCCAGGGAGTCAAACACCACTATTTGAACCGGTAGGTGATTCGGCCCCGGCTCAGGTCGTAAGGGGATAACTCCACCAGCACCTTATCCCCTGGCAGAATCCTTATGTAATGTAGCCTCATCTTGCCCGAGATGTGCGCCAGCACCTGATGCCCGTTGGGCAGCTCCACCCGGAACATGGCATTGGGCAGAGATTCTATTATCTTGCCCTCGACCTCGATATTTTCCTTCTTGGGCATAATCCCCCCTACAGGTCGGTGAGCACCTCGGCCTCGCCCTGGGCGATGGCGATGGTGTGCTCGAAATGGGCCGATAGGCTGCCATCGGCGGTGAGCACCGTCCAGCCGTTGGGGCCGAGCCGGGTGCGCCAATCCCCGGCGTTGACCATGGGCTCCAGGGCCAGGGTCATCCCCGGCCGAAGCTGGGGACCCTGGCCCTGGAGCCCAAAATTGGGCACCTGGGGCTCCTCATGGAGCTCCCGGCCTATGCCATGGCCAGTGTACTCCCTCACCACCGAAAAACCTCGCTCCTCGGCATAGAGCTGGATAGCCGCCGACACATCCCCCAGGTAGGCCCCGCCCCGGGCGGCGACAATGCCCGCCTCCAGGGCCCCCCGGGTGGT
>MTNP01000053.1 GCA_002011475.1 Dehalococcoides sp. JdFR-54 | reverse complement strand
AGGCCCGCCCCTCCCCCGCCAGGCCAGAGGGAGGCCGATAGGGCGCGATCATTCCACATCCCGTTGCCTGGCCGGCCATCTGGAGCGCAACGCAGCCTTAGAAAGGCGCTCAGCGTTGATGGCTATCGCCAGGCCTGAATCTCCTGCCGTGGAGTGTTGAATGGGCGAAGTCATTGATGTTGAACTGGTCGGCGTCACCAAGCGCTTCGGCCAGTTGGAAGCGGTTAAGGATGTTTCTTTCAAGGTCCCGCGGGGTTCCTTCTTTTCCATCCTGGGTCCCAGCGGAAGTGGCAAGACGACCACCCTCAAGCTGATCGCTGGCTTTGAGGAGCCCGACGAGGGGGATGTATTCATCGGTGGCCAGCGCATGAACAATGTGCCCCCCAACCATCGCCCGGTCAACATGGTCTTCCAGCAGCTCGCCCTCTTTCCGTTGATGACCGTCTTCGACAACGTGGCCTTTGGCTTGAAGATGGCCAAGGTCCCACGCAAAGAGCGCGAAGAGCGGGTCAGGGCAATCCTCAAGACCGTTGGGCTGGAGGGGTTTGAAAACCGCAAGCCGGGGCAGCTCTCGGGCGGGCAGCAGCAGCGCGTCGCCATCGCACGCTCCCTGGTGCTTGAGCCCACCGTGCTGCTTCTTGATGAGCCCTTGGGCGCGCTGGACCTGAAGCTGCGGGAGCAGATGAAGATNGAACTCAAGCGCCTGCAGCATGAGGTGGGCACCACATTCATATACATCACCCACGACCAGAGCGAAGCCCTGGTTATGTCCGACACCGTGGCAGTGATGAACGAGGGACGCCTGCTGCAAGTGGGCGCGCCCGACGAGCTCTACAGCAAGCCGGTGGATCCCTTTGTGGCCACCTTTGTGGGCGAAAACAACGAGTTTCGTGGACTGATCACCCGCCTGGAGGATGACCGGGCAATCTTCACCATCAGCGGGAAGGAGATCTATAGTCCTCTGGACCCGCGCATGCGGGTGGGCGACGGGGTTGTCAACTATGTGCGCCCTGAGCGGATGCGCCTGCTGCCCGCGGACGGCGCGCAGGAGCCCGATGGGCCGGTGAACCTGTTGGCAGGCCAGATTCAGGACGTGGTCTTTGATGGCGCCGTAGCGCGCACCTTCATCGACCTGAGCATCGGGCAGCAGGTCGTGGTGATGGTCACTCGGGCCTCCGACGTGCCGCTGCCGCGGCGAGGCGAAAACGTGCGCGTGGGCTGGAACCTGGAGGACGTCACTTGCTTCCCCGTGGAGAGATGAAGCCGCGGGGATTGGGAGCGAGATAATAGGGCTGCCATGGAGGTGTCCAGGTGAGCGTTGAATTATGGCGCGGCAGATTTCGGCGTTGGAAACTGCGGGTACGCTGGGAAATCGTCCTGCCCGCCATCCCCCTCTTTCTCTGGCTAACCTTGCTCATTTTCTTCCCGCACGTTCGCTTGTTTCTCCTTTCCCTGATGAAACGTGGTCAAAAAGCCTTTTTTAGCGATGGCTTCCTGACCATTTACCTGGGAAACTACATCAACCCCTTTATCGACCCCGATCAGATCTTCACCCGTGTCTTCTTCCGCACGGTGGGCTACTCGCTGGCCAACACCTTGCTGACCCTGCTGGTGGCCTATCCGGTGGCCTTCTTCCTGGCGAAAGTGCTGAAAGGGGCGCAGAAATTCGCCTTGCTGCTTCTGGTCATGCTCCCCTATTGGGTCAGTGAGCTGGTGCGGGTCTATGCGTGGATGAACATCCTGCGTGAGACGGGTTTCCTCAATTACCTGTTGGTTGATGTCCTGGGGTTATTCCAAGAGCCGCGCGAGTTTCTCTTCAACAATTTCTCGCTCTTCACCGTATTCGTCTATTCCTCCGTGCTGCTGATGCTCTTGCCCATATACAGCAGCCTGGAGGGTCTGGCGGATGAACAAATCCAGGCCGCGCAGGATCTGGGAGCTGGACCCCTGGCCACCTTCCGCTACGTGGTCTTTCCGGTCAGCTTGCCCTCAGTGACCTATGGCTCGATCCTGGTTTTCATGCTCAGCGCGGGCAACTACCTGATCCCCAACCTGATCGGCGGCAAGAACAGCCTGTGGGTCACCGAGATGATCTACAATCGCTTCATCATTTCCACCAACTGGGGGCTGGGCTCGGCGTACAGCCTGCTGCTCCTTCTTTCGACCAGCCTTATGGTTTGGTTGGGCTTGAAAGTAACGGGACAGACTTTGCGGGGGGTGTTCAGTGAAACCTGAAACGCGCATCTCTACCCATACTTCCGCTCGCCCGGATTCGGGCAGGGTGGCCGTCGGGCGTGCCAAGCTCACCCGCCGGATCCTTTGGATCTTTTTTGGCATCTACATCGCTGCATTTCTGATCTATCTCTACGCCCCATTGGTGGTCACCAGTGTGCTTGCCTTCAACGATCGCGATATCCCCTCCTTCCCCTGGAAGGGCTTCACCCTGGACTGGTTCTATAACCCGGACTTCGGGCGAGAGCAGGGCGAGGGCCCGGGGGCTGCGGGGCAAATTGGCATCGGCCGGGCCCAGGGGCGTGTCGGCGTCTTCAACGACAAAGATATGATGCGGTCGATCCGCAACAGCTTTGTGGTGGCNGTTGCGGTGACGGGCCTGAGCCTGGTGGTGGGNACCACCACGGCTTTCCTCTTTGANCGTAACCGCTTCAAAGGCGATTCCTTGCTCTACTACGCCATGCTCGCGCCGCTGGTCATCCCCGGCGTCATATTGGGTGTGAGCATCCTGGCCTTCGGCCACGATGTGGCCAGTTTCTTGCAGGATAGTTTCTCATGGCTCGTGGGTGAGAAGGCCATGCGCTCGTTCACCCGCTTGCTGCGCCCCGGCTTATTCATCGTCGCCCTGGGCCAATTCAGCTGGATCGCCACCATGGCGACCCTGATCATCAGCGCTCGCTTGCGCCGGTTTCCTCGCGTGCAGGAAGACGCGGCGATGGATCTGGGCGCAAGCCGTGTGCGGGCCATATGGAGCGTGACCCTTCCCTTCTTGCGGCCGGCGTTCGTCAGCGCGGGCATTGTCTGCTTCCTGCTCTCCTTCGAGAACTTCGGCACCACCCTGTTCCTCATCGGCAGCGATCCAACCCTTCCGATCCTGTTTTTCTCCCGGCTGCGCTTTGAGATAACCCCCGAAATCAACGCCGTGAGCGTGGTGCTGATCGGCCTCACCATCGTGCTGGGCCTGGGCGCGCTGGGTCTCGGCCGGCTGCGCGGCGGGGAATCAGGTTGAGCCCCTGCTGCGGCAAGGGCGCCCTGTAGGCCCAAAGGGAGCGCATACCTGGATGCATGGAGGCAACCTTGGCTAAAGTGATCCTCATTCTGGCGGATGCACTGCGTGATGATACCGCCGCGGCCCAGATGGGCTATCTGGAACATCTGGTGGAGACCAGCCAGGCCACCCGCTACAGCGTGGTGGGGGAATTGCCCAGCATGTCACGACCGATGTACGAGACCGTTCACACAGGGGTCACGGTCAGCGAACATGGGGTGACGGGCAATTATGTGATCCGCCGCTCCAAGATGCCCAATGTCTTTGAGGAGGCTGTGCGCCACGGCAAGAAAACGGCTGCCGTGGCCTATTGGTGGTTCTCAGAGCTCTATAACAAAGTGCCTTATGATCCCATCGACCATCGTGAGGTGGATGATGAATCGCTGGGCATCCAGCACGGCCGCTTTTACATGCAAGACGATATGCCGGACCGGGAGGTGTTTCTGGCTGGTGCGACCCTGGTGCGGCGCTTCGAACCCGACTACCTGCTGATCCACCCCATGGGGATGGATTGGATGGGCGAGACCTACGGCGCCGATTCACGGCAATACCGAAATCACGCCATTCACCAGGATATGATCGTCGCCCACCTGATCCCCGAGTGGCTTGAGCGGGGCTACACGGTCCTCTACACGGGCGATCATGGGATGAACGCCGACCACCTGCACGGCGGCACCACCCCGGAGGTGCGCATGGTGCCCTTCTACTGGATCCCGCCCGACCGCATGGGGCGCGGCCGGATGGATGNGCCGGTATCCATGCTGCGGGTCGCTCCCACGGTGCTGCAGCTCTTGGAAATGCCCATCCCGGAGACCATGAAAGCGCCTCCCCTGGAGGGCTGAGCGGCTTTCCATGCTGGCCGGGCGGGCGGATCTTTATGATCCCTCCCCAAGAAAAAAAGGCCGCCAGCTGGCGGCCTTTTCCCTGTCGGGGCGGGCGGATTTGAACCGCCGACCTCACGGACCCGAACCGTGCGCTCTAACCGGGCTGAGCCACGCCCCGCGGGACGCGGGAGCATTATAACCCACTGGGGCAGGCCCATCAAGCGGCCAGTCTTATGGCGAGCCTCTCGCAGAACGTTGCGGGATGTCCAGGTAACCTGGAATTGCCATCGCTCTCTGTCTCAAGGCACCCCACATCGGCTGGGATGCACACCCCTCG
>MTNP01000058.1 GCA_002011475.1 Dehalococcoides sp. JdFR-54 | reverse complement strand
ACTTTTTCGGCAGCCTCTTTGACGTTGGCCTTGAAAGCGGCTATCATAATAGCAGTTGAGGCCACATGGAGGGTTACTTGGGAGCGGAAAGGAAGCTATTAACAGAGCAAATGCGGGACAAGATAAAGGTGCACCGCTCCCAGAGGGTAGAGGGTGACCAGGTAAGGATGAGTTTTCGCCTCTCCTGCCGACTCTGTGGCAAGTTCAGCACCACCTCAGTAGCCAAGATGGCAAGCCACCTGGAAGGACATCCACGGCCATCCACCTGGCAGCGGGTAAAATGCAAAATCGGGCTGGGCTGAGGCCAGCCAGTAGACAACAAGCTGGGGAGGGGTAGCCATGTTATTCGTAACTCTTTTGTCGCCAAAGGGAAAGGGAAGCGAGGCCGTCAACTATCTGAAGAGGCTCAAGGCCCCGCAGGGCATCACGCTTCGTGCCGTCTATTTCACCTTCGGCCGCTATGATGGCATGATCCTCTTCGAGGCACCCGATGCCAAGACAGCGATGAGCTTTGTGATGGAGACGGGCTTTGCCACCGACTACTCCGTGGAAACCCTGACCGCCGTGCCCGCCGAAGAACTGTGAACAAATAGGGCACCCTGAGATAGCGAGTACGGGCGAAGGGGCAAGTCCTCAAGGCCCTGGAGGCTATAGCCC
The DNA here is from genome assembly GCA_002011475.1 of Dehalococcoides sp. JdFR-54. GTDB lineage: Bacteria > Chloroflexota > Dehalococcoidia > JdFR-54 > JdFR-54 > JdFR-54. The sequence continues at coordinate 3,784 of MTNP01000058.1, read as the reverse complement.
GGCTATTGGCATCTATCAACGATAGCGGCGGCGCCTCGAATTTCGACAATAAGCAGGCCAGATGGGGCAGGTAAGGCTCATCGCCAAGAAGGGGTCAACACTGCACGACTATCCCTATGCTACTGCCAGTCGGAAGTGCCCTCATTTCTGGATCATCAATGTCACCCCACCTGGCCCCGGCCACTGCGTGTATGGTTGCCTCTATTGTTACGCCCGCTATGCCATCTATTCCGATCACTCCGGGGACACCCTCATCTATAATAACCTGCCCGAGCTTGTGGCCAAGGACCTGCACAGGATAAGGCTGTGCCCCCCCATTTCTATATCGAACGTCTCCGACCCCTGTCAGCCCATCCCCGAACTCAGGGCCCAGGTGAAGCGCCTGGTTCAGCTCCTGATGGACTACGGCCTCTCCTTTTCCATCACCACCAAAGGGGACCCCAGCTTTCTTCTGGACCTGCCCGGTTTTGCTCCCTATAGGCCTAAGTTCGTGGCCGTGACCATAGAAGGCACCTCGGAGATACTGGCGGTGCTCTCCCCCGCAGCACCCCCCTTGGAGAAACGGCTTGAGGCTGTGCGCCGCCTCTCCAGCCTGAAGATAGATACCCTGATCCGGTTCGACCCCGTCTTTATCCACCTCTTCCAGGCCCTCTACGGTGATTCCTGGTTCGATGAGGTCGAGGGCCTGGTGAGCAGCTTCGCCGGCACGGGGGCGAAGCACCTGGTATGCAGCACGGGAAGGCTATCCAGGAAGCCACCCCATCCCGATGGCACAGGCATCAGCCTGTGGCATCGGGTGCTGGAGGTCATCCGGGCGCAGTCAGCGGCAGCCGCCAGGCGCTTTGAGCAGGAATATGTCTATGAGCGGGGGGGAACCAGCCAGGGCTATTTGCTGCGCCGGGAACTGAGGCTGCAATTCCATCGAAGGCTGAGGGCGGTGGTGGAAGGCAAAGGCATGACCTATGCCACCTGCCAGGAGCTTAGCGCCGAGGAGTCCGATTCCCAAGGACTCCCCCATTGTGAGCGTTTCCCCTTGCCCTTCGCCATCAAGCAGGGCGATGGCCGTTTCAAGGCGATCGAGGGATGCACGGCCAATTGCCACGTCTCCTGTCTCGGCCTAACCCATCCCCGCTGTGGCCAGCCAAAGCTGGCCTACCCCAGACCCTTCAAGGTGAGCTATTTGAAAGGCCCTATAGGCCAACAGGCCCTATTATGAAACCTGTGGCAAGGGGTGTTTTCCCGGTGGAGAAAGAGGCTCTTTTTTTCCAGGATCTGGGTGACAGGATAAGGTGCTGCGCCTGTGAAAGGCGCTGCGAGCTGCCTCCGGATGCGTCGGGGTTTTGTCAGACCAGGAAAAACAGGGGAGGCAAGCTTTATACCCTTGTCTACGGTGACATTTCTTCCATAAGCGCCAACCCCATAGAGAAGAAGCCCCTATTCCACTTCTATCCGGGCAGCACAGCCCTCACCGTGGGCACCTGGTCGTGTAACTTCACCTGCCCCTGGTGTCAGAACTATGAGATAAGCAAATCGCCCCAAAGCATAGGTAAGGGGAGATACCTGAGCCCTGAGGATTTCATAGAGCTCACCACGAGGTACCACTGCCAGGGAACGAGCATATCCCTTAATGAACCAACCCTGCTCTTGGAATATTCTCTGGACATCTTCGAGCTGGCAAAGGGGGCAGGCTACTACAATACCTTCGTCACCAATGGCTATATGACGCCCCAGGCGCTTCAGGCCCTGATCCAGCACGGACTGGATGCTATGAACATCGATATCAAGGGGGATACTGAAGCGGTGAGCAGGCTGTGCCATGCTGATGTGGCTAAGGTGTGGAGGAACGCGGTGGAAGCCAAGAGACATGGGGTTTGGGTGGAGATAACCACCCTGGTGATACCGGGGGTGAACGATAAAGAGGAGACCCTGAGGGGCATTGCCCGCAAGATAAAAGGCGAGCTCGGTGACGAGACGCCGTGGCACACCACCGGCTACTATCCGGCATACAGATTCCGGGATGAGCTTTTTACCCCGCCCACCCCTCTCAAATCCCTGGAGAAGGCCAGGGAGATAGGAAAAGGGGAGGGACTGAAGTACGTCTATATCGGTAATGTCCCCGGCCACCCCTTCGAGAGCACATATTGCCCCCGCTGCCACGAGCTATTGGTAGGTCGGCACGGGTTCAGCCTAACCGGTTACAGGATAACGGAGGATAATCGTTGCCCCAAATGCGGCCAAAGGGTACCCATAGTGGGACATCCTGTGAAGGCAGCGCCCAGGCTGGGCTGATAGAAAAGCTCCAGGTCCTGCCCGGCTACTCCCAGGAGTTGGGACTAGACCTGCGCCGGGCCCAGGACAGGTTCAAATGGTTCCTGGCTTCCATCCTCTTCGCCAAACGCATCTCGGCCCGGATCGCCGCCGCCACCTTCCGCCAATTTGAGAACCAGGGGGTGACCACTCCCCAGGCCGTGATTGCCGCAGGCTGGGATAAACTGGTGGAGATTCTTGATGCCGGTGGCTATGTTCGCTACGACTTCTCCACGGCCTCGAATCTCCTGGAGGCCATGACCAAGCTGGTCAGGGACTACGGCTCCCTGGAAGGTTTGTATGACCGGGCCGCAGACAGCCACGATCTGGAGGAGAGGTTCCAGGGGCTCAAGGGGGTTGGCCCGGTGGCAGTAAACATCTTCTTGCGGGAACTAAGGGCGGTATGGCCCAAGGCCAACCCACCACCTTCGCCCCTGGCAACAGGATTGGCCAGGAAGCTGGGGCTGGCCGGATCGGCGCTGATGCTGCCAGGCCTGGAATCTGCCCTGGTTAGGGTCTGCCTTGACTACTGCAAGAGACGCAAGTGCCCGGAATGCCCGATAAGAGACGACTGCCGCCCCAGCTAATGGCTGTTCCATCCAGTTGACGAAACATGAGCCAAGGGATAGGATACCTCTGGAGATCGTCCCCGAACTCAAGGAGAAAAGAGCGTGCACGCCATAAGGGCCACCTGGCTACCAGGGGCGATGATTCTGGCTTTGGCCTTACTATTTGTGGCCGGCGCTTCCTGCGAGGAGCTGACCATGCCAACGAGTCCCTCCGACTCCGACGGTGATGGCTGGCCTGACTCTCAGGAGGAGCTCGCCGGCACCGACCCCCACGCTGTAGACACCGACGGCGATGGATATTGGGACCCCCACGACCCGAACCCTCTCGACCCCAATATACCGATAGCCACAAGCACCCCGACACCTACCCCCAGCCCCCCACCCGACGAGTGGAATAAGACGTTCGGCGGGACGGCGGGAGACGTGGCCTACTCGATAAAGCAGACACCTGACGGAGGATATATCGTGGCTGGTCGGACGGAGTCCTCCGGCGCCGGCGATGTCTGGCTCATAAAGACGGATTCAGAGGGGAATAAGCAGTGGGATAGGACCTTCGGCGGACCCAGGTGGGACGTTGGCTATTCGGTGGAGCGGACATCCGACGGCGGATATATCGTGGTCGGCGAGACAGGGGCATATGCAACCCGCGAAGCCGATATCTGGCTCATAAAGACCGATTCGGAGGGAAACAGGCAGTGGGATAGGATATTCGGCGGGTCGAAGAGGGACGTCGCCTACTCGGTAAAGCAGACATCCGACGGGGGGTACATCATTGTGGGGGAGACGGAGTCCTACGGGGCCGGCGCCGCCGATGTCTGGCTCATAAAGACCGACCCCCAGGGCAAGGAACAGTGGAGCAAAACCTTCGGCGGATCAGGACACGACCTGGGCAGATCATTGGCCCAGAC
>MTNP01000019.1 GCA_002011475.1 Dehalococcoides sp. JdFR-54 | reverse complement strand
GACACCATTAAAGAGACCTTTGAGCGCCTGGGTATCCCCGAGGCGGAGCAGAAGTTCCTGGCCGGTGTGGGTGCGCAGTACGAGTCCGAGATGGTCTACCACAAGATCCAGGAACATCTGGAGAAGCAAGGGGTGATCTTCGTAAGCATTGAGGACGGCCTGCGCAAGTACCCGGACCTGTTCCGCGAATACTTCGGCACGGTGATCCCCTACACCGACAACAAATTCGCCGCGCTCAATGGCGCGGTCTGGTCCGGCGGATCGTTTATTTATGTGCCCCCCGGGGTGAAAGTGGAACTGCCCCTGCAGGCCTATTTCCGCCTGAACGTGGCCAACATCGGCCAGTTCGAACGCACCTTGATCATCATCGATGAGGGGGCCTCGGTTCACTACGTGGAGGGTTGTACGGCCCCCATTTACACCACCGACTCCTTCCACAGTGGCGTGATCGAGATTATCGTCAAGCGCGGCGCCCGCTCGCGCTACACCACCATCCAGAATTGGTCCACAAACGTCTACAACCTGGTCACCCAGCGCGCGATCGTCCATGAGGAGGCCAGTCACGAATGGGTGGACGCCAACTTGGGCAGCAAGCTGACCATGAAGTACCCCTCTTGCTATTTGGTGGGCCGGGGGGCCCACGGCGAAATCCTTTCCATGGCCTTCGCCGGCGAGGGTCAGCATCAGGATGCCGGTGGCAAGATCATCCACGCCGCGCCCTACACCACCAGCAAAGTGACCTCCAAGTCCATCAGCAAGGACGGAGGGCGGGCTTCCTATCGGGGCCTGCTGCGTGTCCACAAGGGCGCGGTTGGAGCGCGCTCCAATGTGGTTTGCGACGCCTTGCTGCTCGACCCGCAGTCGCGCTCCGACACCTACCCATACATCGAGATCGACGAGGATGAGGTGAGCATCGGGCATGAGGCCTCGGTGAGCAAGGTGGGCGAGGAGCAGCTCTTCTATCTGCAAAGTCGAGGGCTGAGCGAGGAAGAGGCCATCACCATGGTGGTCTCCGGCTTCATCGAGCCCCTGGTGCGCGAGTTGCCCATGGAGTACGCGGTGGAAATGAACCGCCTGATCCAGTTGCAAATGGAAGGCTCCATCGGCTGAGACAGAACAGAGCATAGACAATCATCCGGCCCGGTGGCCGGCATAAAGGCTGATGCACACAATGACCACACGGCGAGTTATTCGCAAGAAACCGCAAATCGCAGACCGCGCAGCGGCGTTCCCTTTCAATGAGGGGGACGTGCGTGAGGTATCCCTTGCCCTGCAAGAACCAGCCTGGTTGCTGGAGCGGCGCATGCAGGCCTGGGATCTGTTTGAAAAGACGCCCATGCCCACCCTGCAGGATGAGCCCTGGCGGAGGACTGACATCCGCCGCATGCCATCCGACCAGGTGGCGCTCAAGCCGGCCCGGCCTGATCCGCTCCCCAGGGAGCTGGTGGCCCCATTGGCCTCCGAAGAGCACGGAGCGCTGGTGGTTCTTTCCCCCGGCCATCCGGCCCAGTTTCAGGTGCCCGAGGCCATGGCTGCCCAAGGGGTTGTGGTGGCCGATTGGGGCCGGGCTGCCTCGCAGCACGGCGAGCTGCTGCGAAAGTATCTCCACAGCGTAGTGAGCCCGGCCGAGGGCAAGTTCGCCGCCCTGGCAGGGGCCCTCGCGGATCACGGCGCTTTTATCTATGTGCCCGCGGGGGTGGAACTGACCGAGGCCGTTCACATCGTGCTTTGGGCCCCTGGCGGGGGAGCCGCCTTCTTCTCACGCCTCTTGGTCGTGGTGGAAGAGGGGGCCTCGGCCACTGTGGTGTATGAGGCCGCTTCCCCCACCGATGAGGCCGCCGAGACGGTCCACGCGGGGATCGTCGAGCTGTTCATGGCGCCGGCCGCCCAATTGCGCTTCGTGGAATTGCAAAACTGGGGCCGCCACGTGTGGAACTTCACCCACGAACGGGGACGTCTGGAGCGCGATGCCAAGCTGGACTGGATCTTTGGCGCGGTGGGCAGCCGGCTGACCAAGAATTTCACCGAAATCACGCTGGCGGGACAGGGGGCTGAGGGGCGCATGTCGGGCTTTTACTTCGCGGATGGCGTCCAGCATTTGGATCACGACACACAACAGAACCACCTGGCGCCTGACACTACCAGCGATCTGATGTTCAAGGGCGCATTGAAAGACCGCAGCCGCTCGGTTTGGCAGGGGATGATTTATGTGGCCCCGGGCGCGCAGAAAACGGACGGCTATCAGGCCAACCGCAATTTGATCCTCAGCAAGGGAGCCCGCGCAGACTCCATCCCCGGGCTGGAGATTCTGGCCGATGATGTGCGCTGCACCCATGGGGCCACGGTAAGCCAGCTGGAAGAGGAGCCCATTTTCTACCTGATGACCCGCGGCCTCTCGCGGGAGCTGGCCGAACGGCTGGTGATCGACGGCTTCTTCGCCCCGGTGATGGACCGCATTCCTTTCAGCGGGGTTCGAGAACGCTTTGCAGCGATGATCGACCGGAAATTGGTTTCCTAAAACCACAAGGGGGGAGTAGAATGGAGCGATCGAAAGAACGGAGGAATCCCGTGGCTACGCCCGGGAAGAAAGAAATTCACCGTTTTGAAGTGGGCGACTTGGTTGAGGTCTATTGTGACCACAACCGCGACGGGGAAAGGGTGCGCGATTGGCTGCAAGGGGTCGTCGTGCAGGCTGATTATAAAATGGTGGCTGTCCAGTTTCTGGAGGACGTCTACCTGACCGATGGCTGGATGGTTCCCGATCGCGTGCTGTGGTGCCAGCAAGGCAGCGATGTGATCCGTCCGGCCACCAAGCGGCGGCGCCGCACCTCAAGCAGGAAGAAAAAGAAGAAATCCTAAGGAGACATACCATGGCCCCCTCGGCCTCGCCGGCAACCTTGGATGTGGAAGCGCTGCGGGCGGATTTCCCCGTGCTCAGGCGCGAAGTTCGCCCCGGCGTGCCGTTAATCTACCTGGATTCGGCCGCCACTTCCCAGAAACCCCTCCAGGTCATTGAGGCCATGAACCNTTATTTCGAACACTACAACGCCAACATCCACCGCGGCATCCACGCGCTGGCTGGCGAGGCCACAGAGGCCTTTGAGGGCGCGCGTGAGCGCATCGCCCGCTTTGTGGGTGCCCGCTCGGCGCGCGAGATCGTCTTCACCCGCAACGCCACCGAAGCGCTCAATCTGGTCGCCTTCAGTTGGGGGCGTGCCAATCTCAAAGCGGGGGACATGGTCTTGCTCACCGAGATGGAACACCATTCCAACCTGGTTCCCTGGCAAATGCTGGCCCAAGAGCGGGACCTGCGGCTTGAGTTTGTGCCCGTCACCGATGAGGGCCGCTTGGACATGCAAGCCTACGCCCGCTTGCTGACCCATGAACCCAAACTGGTGGGCTTCACCCAGATGTCGAATATGCTGGGAACCATCAACCCGGTGGGGGAGATGGCCGCCATGGCCCACGATGCCGGGGCGCTGGTGCTTGTGGATGGCGCCCAGTCGGTGCCCCATATGCCCATGGACGTCTCCTCCCTGGAGGTGGACTTCATGGCCTTTTCGGGCCACAAGATGTGTGGGCCCACGGGCATCGGCGTGCTCTACGCCAGGCTGGAGCTGCTGGAGGCCATGCCCCCATTCCTCGGTGGGGGGGACATGATCAAGCGGGTGCGCCTTGATGGATTCAGCGTCAATGAAGTGCCCTACAAATTCGAGGCCGGCACACCGGCCATCGCTGAGGGCATCGGGTTGGGCGCGGCCGTCGATTACTTGCAGGCCGTGGGCATGGAGGCCATTCATCGTTACGAGCAAGACCTGGCCGCCTATGCCATGGAAAGGCTCTCCGAGATCCCCGGCCTGACCATCTATGGCCCCCCAGCCTCCGAACGCGGAGGTGTGATCTCATTCACCCTGAAGGGCAGCCATCCCCACGATGTGGCCCAAATCTTGGATCGCTATGGCATCGCCGTGCGGGCTGGCCACCACTGTGCCATGCCTGTGCATGAGAAGTACGGCATCCCAGCTTCCACCCGCGCTTCCTTCTACCTCTACAACACCCGCGATGAAGTGGATCGCCTGGTGGACTCGCTCTATCAAGTAAAAGATCTTTTCGGCTAAGGACGGCGGATGGACGATCTGTATCGCGAACAAATCATCGATCACTTTAAAAACCCCCGCATGAAGGGGCGCTTGGAGCCCCATGATTTTTCCTTCGAGGACGACAATCCCCTCTGCGGCGACCGGGTGCGTATCGACTTGCGGGTCGACGAGAACAACCGCATCACAGAGGCCGCCTTTGACGGCGAGGGTTGCGCCATTTCCATGGCCTCCGCCGATCTGCTGCTGGAATCAATCCTTGGCAAGGATATCGAGGAAGTCAAGAAGCTCAGCAAAGAGGATGTGCTTGACCTGTTGGGAATTGAGCTGGGCCCTGTGCGCTTGAAGTGCGCCCTGCTCTCGCTGAAAGTGCTCAAGGCAGGGGTCTACGGTCTGGAAGAGCTGGAAGAAGAACTCACGTGAGGGGGACG
>MTNP01000057.1 GCA_002011475.1 Dehalococcoides sp. JdFR-54 | reverse complement strand
CCCCGCACCAGCTGCCAAGCGCGCACTACCTCCTGGCTCACCTGGCTCACAGTCAGGTTGTCGGTATGAATAGTCCAGTCAGCCAAGGCATAAAAGGGCTGGCGGGAGCCCTTGAGGCTGATGATGCGCTGCAAGGGGTCGTTGGCAGCCAGCAGGGGCCGCACCACTGGACTAGAAGAGCCCTCCGCGTCCTCCTTCAGGCGCTCATAGATAGTCTCAGGGCGGGCCTCCAGGCAGATGACCACCCCCCGCTGAGCCATGAGCTCCCTGTTTTCGTCGCTTAGGATAGCCCCTCCACCCGTAGCTATCACCAGCTTTTCTCCGCGGCAGGCCTCCCTGAGGGCCTGGCTCTCCAGCTCCCGAAAGCGGGCTTCGCCGTCCTCCTGGAAGATACGGGGGATGTCCTTGCCCGCCAGCCTCACCACCTCATCGTCGAGGTCGAGATAACCCCAACCTAAACGGCTGGCGACCTCCCTGGCCACCTGGGACTTCCCCGTGGTGGAGAAGCCGGTGAGGATGATATTCTCCTTCGCCCCCATCACTGGCCCCTCCCCAGCCTGGTCAGGGAATCGAGATAGGCTTGGTAATTGCGGCGCGTCTCCTCCAGGTGGTCGCCGCCAAACTTCTCCATAAAGGCCTGGGCCAGCACCAGGGCCAGCACCGCTTCCCCGATGACCCCAGCCGCCGGCACCACGCACACATCGCTGCGCTCATAGTGGGCCAATACCGGCTGAGCGCTCACCAGGTCCACAGAGGGCAAGGGCCGGGCCAGGGTGGAGATGGGTTTGAGGACTGCCCTGACCACGATGGGCTCGCCATTGCTCATCCCACCCTCGATACCCCCTGCCCGATTGGTCCGATGTCGCCAGGGGCGGCCCGGCTCGGGGGAGGATTCGATAAGGTCGTGGGCCTGGGAGCCCTTTAGCTGGGCCAGGGCGAAGCCAGCCCCCAGCTCCACCCCCTTCACCGCCGGGATGCTCAAGAAGGCCTGGGCGATAAGTCCATCCAGGCGACGCTCCCAGTGTACATGACTGCCCAGCCCAATGGGCACCCCGCTGGCTATCACCTCGAAGATGCCCCCCACCGAGTCACCAGCGGCCTTGGCCTCGTCGATGATGGCCATCATAGCCTTCTCGGCCTCGGGATCGGCGCAGCGCAGCGGCGATGTTTCGACCCGGGCCCAGTCAACAGTCTCGGCCACGGCTGCTATCTTGCCCCCTATGGCTACCGTATGGCTCCTGATCTCTATGCCGAACTCCCCCAGAAGGCGGCGGGCCACTGCCCCGGCAGCTACCCGGGCGGCCGTCTCCCGGGCGCTGGCCCGCTCCAGCACAGGGCGGATATCGTGGAGCCCATACTTAATCGCCCCGGCCAGGTCGGCATGTCCAGGGCGAAGGCGGGTCAAGGGCTCCACCCCCGCCACTGGCGCGATGCTCATAACATCTTGCCAGTTGGCCCAGTCCTTAGTGGGGATGAGCAAGGCGATGGGGCTACCTATGGTGAGGCCATGCCTTACCCCGCTCAAGATCTCTGCCCTATCCCGCTCGATGTGCATACGGGGGCCGCGGCCGTAGCCGGCCTGGCGCCGCTCCAGGTCTCGGGCGATGTTGTCCTCGGTCAGGGGAAGGCCGGCCACCATCCCCTCGATGATGACCACCAATCCCTTGCCGTGAGACTCGCCGGCGGTCAGAAAGCGCAGCATTGCCCCCCTCCCAGCACCCGGCGAGCCTCCTTGAACATTATGTCAATGGGCGCTGGCTGCTCCAACCACAGCTCAAAGGAGGCTGCCCCTTGATAGACCAACATCGACAGGCCCGACACAGCTAAGGCCCCGGCCCTCCGGGCCTCCTTAAGCAGAGGCGTCTCTGGCGGGTTATACACCAGGTCGTAGACGAGCATATCTTTATGCAACCCCTCAGCCCTGAGGGGGGTCTGGCCCTCCCCGGGGCCGCCTTTCAGCCCGAGGGTGGTACAGTTGACCAGCAACTCACAGGCCGGGAGCACCTCCCCGAGCTTGCCTTCCTCCCAGGGCAGGGCCCTGACCTGCTGGCCCACCTTGAGATTGGCGCCCAAGGCCAGTGCCAGCCCCCGCCCCCGCTCAAAGGTGCGATTGAATATTATCAGGGAGGCTATCCCAGCCTCCACCAGGGCAAAGGCCACCGCCCGGGCCGCCCCACCGGCCCCCAGAAGGACAGCGCACTTGTCCCGAGGGTCGAAGTCGGCCTCAGCCCGGAGCGCCATCATGAAGCCCGTGGCATCGGTATTATGGCCCACCAGCTTTGCCCCCTGGTTGATTATGGTATTGACCGCCCCGATCTGGGGGGCCATCCCTGCCAACCTATCTAACAGGGCCAACACGGTTTCCTTATAGGGCACGGTGACATTAGCCCCCAGGTTCTGGGGACGGCGCAGCTTGTTCACTGTTTCCTCGAGCCGGTCGGGCTCCGTATCCCAGGCCTCGTAGCGTATATCCAGACCGAGATGATCCAGGGCTGCCTGCTGGAAGCGAGGGGAGATGGAATGGCTCAGGTGATGGCCGAGGAGAGCAATATGCTTGGTCATCGCCCCGAAGCCCGCATCCCATCCAGATAGCCTTGGAGCACCAAGGCAGCGGCCACGGCATCCCGCAACCCCTTCCTCTTTCTGGCTTTGGTGCCGGCCTCGGCCAGGATCCTCTCGGCGGCCACCGTGGAGAACCGTTCGTCCCAGGTATCCACCGGCAAGGAGAGCCTGGCTTGGAGCTTCTCCTTAAAGGCCTGGATGGCCTGAGCCTGAGGCCCCAGGCCACCGCCGAGGGAACGGGGCATGCCCACCACCAGGCGCTCCACCTGGTGCTGGGCTGCCAGGGCCTGGATTGCCTCGAAAGCCGCCGCCTCATGGGCATCGATGACGGCCAAGGGGCTGGCCAGGATACCCCCGGGGTCGCTTAACGCCACCCCGATACGCCTCTCCCCCACGTCCAGCCCCATGATGCGTCCCCCGGTTTTCACGACAATGCCCGACTATAGGCCCTTGATGATATGACTCACCTGGCCCAGGGCCTCCTCCAGTTTACCCTTGTCCTTGCCCCCCGCCTGGGCCAGGTTGGGCCGACCGCCACCACCGCCGCCCGTTACCTGGGCCACCTTCCTCACGATCTCGGCGGCATTGAGCCCCCTGGCCACCAAGTCAGGTGTCACCAAAGCCAGAAAATTGGGCCTATCATTATAGACAGCGCCCAGGACGATGACCCCACTGCCCAGCCTGTCCCGGAGCAGGTCCCCTATCTGGCGCAGGGCCTCCATGCTGGAGGCGGAGACCCGGGCCGAGAGCACCGCTATACCATTAACCGATTCCACCTGACCGAGCAGGGCCTCAGCTCGGCTTTTGGCCAACTCCCGCTCCAGGGCCTGGGCCCGCTTTTTCTCGGCCCCAAGCTCATCGACCAGGGACTTTACCTTCTCAGGGACCGCCACCACGGGCACAATCAGCTCCTGGCTCAGCGTCTCCAGCTCAGCCAGGCGCTCCTCGAGGAGCTTTTCGGCCCCCCGACCGGTGACCGCCTCGATACGCCTTAGCCCGGCGCCAACACTGCCCTCGCTGACGATAAGGAACAGGCCTATCTCCCCGGTGGAGCCCGGGTGGGTGCCGCCACAGAGCTCGGCGCTCACCCTGGGTTGCCCTATCTCGATAGCCCTGACCATATCCCCGTATTTCTCCCCGAAAAGGGCGATGACCCCCGTTTCCAAAGCCTCCTTATAGGGAATGACCATGCTTCGCACCGGGTGGTTGTGGCGAATATGCTCGTTAACCAGGCGCTGCACCTTGAGGATGTCCTCCTTGCTCAGCCCGGTCAAATGGGTGAAGTCGAAGCGGAGCCGCTCCGGGGCCACCAGGGAACCCCGCTGCTGGACATGGCTGCCCAGGTGCTGCCGCAGCGCCGCCTGAAGCAGGTGGGTGGCAGTATGGTTGCGGGCGATGTCAAGGCGGCGCTCCCGGTCGACCACCGCCTCCACCCTGTCGCCCACCGAAAGCCCCCCCTCCACTACCGTGCCCCGGTGAGCAACCGCCTCGGGCAGGGGCCTGACCGCATCCCTCACCAACATTCTGCCCTGAGGCCCGCGGATCTCCCCGGTGTCGCCCACCTGGCCGCCCATCTCGCCGTAGAAGGGGGTCTCTTCCAAGACCAGCTCCGCCTCCTGCCCTTGGTAGGCCGTCTCCACCGTCTGGCCCCCCACAAAGAGGGCGATGATCTTGGAGCTATGCTGAAGCCGCTCGTAGCCGACGAATTTGGTCTCCCTGATGCCGGACTGCTCATAGGCCACCGCCACCCCCATCTCCCCCAGGCCGAACTTCTGGGCGGCCCGGGCCCGCTCCCGTTGTGCCGCCATCTCCTTTTGAAACTGGGCCAGGTCCACAGAGAAGCCCTGCTCCCTGGCCAGCTCGGCGGTGAGCTCAGGGGGGAGGCCGTAGGTATCGTACAGGGTAAAGGCCTCGGCCCCGGAGATGAGCTTCTGCCCCCGCCTCCCCGCCTCGGCCATGATCTTGTCCAGAAGGTTGAGCCCGGTGCTCAACGCCCGGTCGAAGCGCTCCTCCTCTATCTGGATGACCCTGAGCACAAAGTCACGATGTGCCACCAGCTCGGGGTAGATATGGCCCATCTTATCGATGGTCGCCTTGGCCACCTCGGCCAGAAAAGGCTCGTCCAGCCCCAGGGTCCGCCCGAAGGTGGCCGCCCGCCGCAGCAGGCG
>MTNP01000056.1 GCA_002011475.1 Dehalococcoides sp. JdFR-54 | reverse complement strand
GCTTCCAGGCCTTCCCTTAAGGCGATTAAGAAGCTGGCGATCATGTGGTTCGGCCTCCTGAATGGGATTGAGCGCAGCATTCACAAAAACCCTCAAAGGTGATGCGCGCCGTCGTGATGTGAAACCCGTATTGCCGGGCGATCTGTTCCCGAGCACTGTCCAAAAGATCAGACTCAAACTCCTGTACGCGCCCACAGCCCAGGCAAGTGAAGTGATAATGGCGGGGCTTGGCGGCCGATTCGTAAAAGCGGCGCCGGCCATCGGCCGTCAACGAGCGAGGATCGATGATGCCCAGCTCTTTGAGCGTGGAGAGGGTCCGATAGACGGTGGCCAGGTTGATGGAGGCATCGTAGGCCTTGGCCTGCTCCCAGATTTGCTCTGCGGATAGGTGTTCCTCGCTCTGGGCCAAAACCCGCAGCACCGCGGCCCGTTGGGCAGTCATCCGCAGCCCCGCCTGCCTCAATTGGGTTTGCAAGGCCTCCAGAGAAGCCCCCGCTTCATGGCTCATGGCTCCCTCTTGCAAATGCTTCGCAGTTGCATGATAACCTATCCGCCCCGTGCCTGGCTAGGGATGTATGTCATGATGTACCACGACAAAGGACATCCAATTGTGTGAATTATCACAGCGCGGCGTGGGCCATGAGAACAAATCCGGGGCGGGCAGCTGGCATGCCCGCCCCGCACTTGCGGCCTTTCAGCGATCCCTGGCCGGCGCCGAAGCCCCTCGACTTAGCCCTCCACAACCACAATCACCCCGGACATCCCCTTTCCCCCAGGGCCACCGTGAAAATTGCAGTAGTAAGCGTAGGTGCCCGGCTCGGTGAAGGTGAAGCGGAACACATCGCCCGTCCGCAGCCTGCCACTGTCAAAGGCACCCCCGTCCGCGGTCACCGTGTGCGGAAGGTTGCCCATGTGGGTCCAGACCACGGTACTGCCAGCAGTGATGCGCAGCTCGTTGCGCTCAAAACGGCTATCGCGAATGCTCACTTGGATGGTGCCAGACAGAGCATCCGGCGCCAGAAGGGTGAAGGGCTTGACAACCACCTCTTCGCCCGCCTTCACCGGGACATCATCCCCGGGGAACTCATACTCGCCGAGAGTCCCGGCGTCCAAATGGAGCATGGCGAAGAGGCGCTCGGTGGCAGCATCGGGATCAATCTTCACCACCACCTGGGCATTGTTGCCGGGGCTCAGCGGGGCAAACCCGATGACCGGGCCTGGCCCGCCGCCCTCAGCCTGAACGTGGATCACGATCCATCCTTGGTCGGGGCTCGAAACCCGCTCGATGGTCACCGTGCCACCCTTAATGGCCTGGTCCGAGACCTCCACCCTGGGCTCCACCCGGAGCTCGAGGTTGAAGGGCACATTGACGATGGAATCGCCCACCTTGACCGGCACATCCTCGCCCGGGAATTCATACTCGCCGGAGGTGCCAGCGTCCAGATGGAGCATGGCAAACAGGGTTTGCGTGGCCTGATCCTGGTCGATTTCCACCTCCACATCACGGCTCTCGCCGGCCGCGACGGAAGCATAGCCGATGACGGCCCCAGGCTTGCCCTCGGCCTCGATGTGGATGACCACCCACCCAGGGGCGTCGGAAAAGACCTTAGCGATGGTCACTTTGCCATCTTCCAGGTCCTGATCCCCCACCTCGATGAAAGGCGCCCTCATCTCCTCGGTGGGCTGCTCGCTCGGCTCCATGGCCGCCGGCTTCTCGGTGGGCTCCACAGTCGGCTCCGTGGCCGCCGGCCCCTCAGGGGCCTCGGGGGTCTGTGCCAGGCCACCGCAAGCGGCCAGCACCAGCGCGCTCGCTAAAAGCCATAAGCTTGGCCAGCGTTCGATCTTCATCTCCATCTCCTTTTTCCCTACAGATTGGCGCGTTCTACCCCTATATACGCCTTTTAAGACCCAATTGGATCTCTTTCCAGCAGGTCAATTCCTCCCTTCCTGCCAGGTTCCCACCTCAGCGTAACCTTTTCCTGCCCAAGACGACCCTATAGATGAAGACCAATCCAGGAGGCTCATGATGCACCAAGAAATCCCATCTGCGTTTCGCCGCCGCTTTCTGCTGCTGGCTGTGCTGGCCAGCCTGGCGCTGGCCGCCTGCGGCGCCCAGCCCGTGGGAGCGGCCAAATCCCTCACCCTCAGCGGGACCTTGGAGGGCTTGGACCGCAGCGCCTTAACAATCGACGGCACCACCATTCAACTGGATCAGCCGCTGGAGATTTCCGGGAAAGTGCGCATCGGCGAGAAAGTCGTGGTCAAAGGCACGCTGGAGGCCGATGGGACTTTCATCGCCCACACCATCCAGGGGCTGCCTATGGAGGACTCACCCTTCCGCGGGGAGCTTGAACTGATCGGAACGCTCGAAGCCATGGAAGACGGCCTGTGGACCGTGCATGGGCTGGCCTTTCTGATCACCCCGCAAACGGAAATCCGTGGAACTTTCAGCATCGGCCATTGGGTGAAGGTCCACGCCCTCTACAACTCGCAGGGTGAGCTGGTGGCCCGCGAGATCGAGCCCATTGAAGAGCGTGATGAGCGCGACGAAGACCACGACCGGGATGAAGTCGAATTCCACGGTGTGGTTGAGGAGATGAGTGACCGCCTGTGGATCATCGGCGGCCACCATGCAATCGTCACCCAGGCCACGGAAATCAAGGGCCGGATCCAGGTGGGCGATCTGGTGAAACTCCACGCCCACATCAACGAGGAGGGCCGGCTCGTGGCCCGCGAAATCGAGCCCGCCGAGCAGGACGACCACCCTGAGGACGGGGATGGCGATCACCAAGAAGACCGCGATGCCGAGCGGGACGATGACCATGGCGAGGACCACGAGGATGAGCACGGCGGTGACGAGGATGGGGATCACAACCAGGAGGACGATCATGGCGCAGACCATGACGAGACCCATGATGAGGACCACGATGAGGACCACGATGAGGATTAGGCAGTAGGTCCACGGGCGGTCATGTGTCCGGGTTAAGGCACATGACCGCCCCCCAAAGGGCAACCCAATGATATACTTCGCGACCATCAACTCAGCACATGCGCCCTTGCCCTTATGGACCGGTAGATACTTCGTGGCTGAGGCCATCAATCTGGAGCGTCTAAGAGAGCTTGACCCCGCCGCCATCAGCGCAGCCCATAAGCGCTTTTACGGCGAGCTTTACCGTTACGCGGCCTACCGCCTGGGGGATGCGGCCCTGGCTGAAGACCTGGCCTCCGACGTCTTCCTGCGCTTGCTGGACGCGTTGCAACAGGAGAAGGGCCCCTTGCAAAACCTGCGTGGCTGGCTGTACGGGACGCTATCGAATCTGATAAACGACCAATTCCGGCGGTCCTATCGCCAGCCGAAAGTAGGGCTAAGCGAGGCTCTCGAAGATCCTCAGCCGGAACCATCCGAAGATATGGAGCAGCGGGAGGCGCTGCGCGCCGTGGCCAAGGCCATGCGCGGGCTGACCCCCGAGCAGCAGCACGTGCTCTCCCTGCGCTTCGGGGCCCAGCTTTCCATCCAGGAGACAGCACGGCTGATGGATAAGAAAGCCAACGCCATCAAGGCTCTGCAATTCCGCGCCCTGCGAGCCCTGCGCGCGGCCCTCAGAGAAGATCTATGAGCGAGCACCGATTGCATGAGGCCCTCGAGCTTTGTTTGCAGGCCCTCGAACAAGGTGCCGACCTGCAGGCCTGCCTGGCCCTCTTCCCCGACTTGAAACCCGAACTGGAGCCGCTCTTGCGGGCCGCTCTGGTGGCGCGCCGGGCCAGCCTGGCCATCCCCGAACCCCGGCCTGCCCACAGTCGCACGCGCGCACTCGCCCACGCCGCTGCGCTCCACAAGGGCAAACGCGCAGGCCTCTGGCCGTCCCTTCTAAGATCGCTCCCCCTTTCGCGGCCCGCCCTGGCCACCGGGATCATCGGCCTGCTCGCCCTGCTCTCCAGCGCGGGCCTGCTGCGCGCTGCCGCGCACGCCCTCCCTGGCGAACCCCTCTATGGCGTGAAACGCACCGCTGAGGAAATCAGCCTACGCCTGGCGCCCAGCTCCGCCCTGAAAGCCCGTTTGCAGCGCAGCTATGCCAAGCGCCGGACCCAGGAAACTCTTTCCCTCCTGCAGGCCGGAAAGCACGCCAAGGCCACCCTTTCCGGGGTGATCCAGTCCATGGAAGGAAATCAATGGACCGTCGAAGACGTGCCCGTCGTCCTCTTGCCTGAGACACAAATCCTCTCCCCCATCGACATCCAACCCGGCTTTGAGGTTGTGGTCCATGGCGAAATCGACAGCCCATCGCGCTTCGTCGCCGAGCAGATCCGCTTGGTCTCCTTCCGCATGCAAGCCGCCGTTGAATCCATGGGCGAAACCACCTGGACCCTCTCCGGCCTGACTTTGCGGGTGGACGATCTCACCCTCATCGACCCCGACCTGCGCCTGGGCGACAAAGCCACCCTCTTGGGCCACATGCAAGAGGATGGAACCCTGGTGGCCCTTGCCATCCTGCGCTATCTGGAGCCCACCGCGCTTCCCACCCCAACGCCCCAACCCACACCCACCCCGCCGCCCGCCAGGCGCGAAATCGAGTTCACCGCCCGCGTGAACCGCATGGAGGGCGAGTTCTGGATCATCGGCGGCCATGCGGTGCGGGTGACGCCTGACACCGAGGTCAAGGATGCCGTCCAGGTGGAGGACCTGGTGAAAGTCCATGTCCTGATCTCCGAGGAGGGGCAGATGGTGGCCCTTGAAATCGAACTCGCCGATAAGGACCGCAGAGATCAGGGAGATGGGGATGGCGAACGTGAAGAGCACGACGAGCATGGGGACGAGGATGACACCGCGGGGG
>MTNP01000061.1 GCA_002011475.1 Dehalococcoides sp. JdFR-54 | reverse complement strand
CCTGTTAGCCCTGGGCCGTATTGAGGCGGGCCTGGGCCTGCAATTGGAGCCTCTCGCCATCGAGCCAGTCTTAGATGGCGCGCTGCAGGCCGTGCGGCCCGAGGCCTTGCGCAAGGACATTGAACTGTCCGTTGAGATGGGAGATGAGTTGCGCCCCGTGCAAGGGGATGGGACTCTTATTCGGCAGGCATTGCTCAATTTGCTGGACAATGCGCTGAAGTTCACCCCCAATGGGGGGAAAGTGAAGGTGCGGGTGGGGGTGCAAGGGGAGTGGCTGCGCATAGCCATCTCGGACAGCGGGCCGGGAATTGCGCCCATGGATCAGGCGCGCATTTTCGAGAAGTTCCGCTCTGCATCGCGGGATGGTGGTGGGCAAGGGATCGGGCTGGGGCTGGCCATCGTTCGATCCATTGCGGAGCAACACGGTGGGAGGGTCTCGGTGGAATCGCGCCTGGGCGAGGGGAGCACCTTTTATCTCGAACTTCCCCTGGCGCACGATCCCTTGACATATCAAGGCCCCGACGTATAATTGACCCGCATGACTCAACAATTTCGGTCGGCGCAGCCCTTGGCGCTTGAGGAGAGGTCCTCATGCGCTGTTTTGCTTTGCGTGGGAAATAGCACAACTGTTCTATTTGTCGGCCCCAGGAAGTAGCATCGCCTTGCGGAGGAGTTCGGGTGGAATCTAAGAATTTTCGTGCTCTCAGGATCAGCCTTGCCTCGCCGGAGACCATCTACAGCTGGTCCTATGGTGAAGTGCTCAAGCCGGAGACCATCAACTATCGTCGCTTGCGCCCTGAGAAAGACGGTCTGTTTTGTGAAGCCATCTTTGGCCCCACCAAGGATTGGCAGTGCTACTGCGGCAAGTACAAGAACATCCGCTTTAAGGGGATAACCTGCGAGAAGTGCGGCGTGGAGGTCACCCGCTCTTCGGTCCGTCGCGAGCGAATGGGGCATATTTCGCTGGCCGCCCCCGTGGCCCATGTGTGGTACACGCGCCGCGTTCCCTCTTACCTGGGCCTGCTGCTGGACATCTCGAGGCGCAACCTGGACCGGGTTCTCTACTTCGCCCAGTACGTGATCACCTATGTGGACGAAGAGGCCCGGCGCAAGGCCTTGAAGCGCATCGATGATGAAATCGCTGAATTGGAAAAGGCTCAGGCCGACGCCCTCAATCAGCGGGTGGCGGATATCAAGGCCGCGCTCAAGCAGCGTCTGGCTGATTTGGATGGGGAAGAGAAGGCTTACAAAGAGAAACACGATGAAGAGGTAGCCGCCCGCATCGAGCCGATCATTAAAGAGGGACAGCGACTCGAGAAGCAATTGGGCGAGAAACAGGGAAAGACCATTCGTTCCCCCATCCACTTCAAGAGCACCGACACCCTCATCGCCGAGAAGGGCGAGACCATCAGCCAGGATCACATCAAGCGCGTCCAGGAAGCGGTACAGAAGGAGCTGGAGCGCATCGAAGCCGAGCTCAAGGATGCGTTAGAGCAGACCCTGGCGCGCATGAAAAGGGAGCGCGAAGAGGCCAAGGCCGAGGCCGACCTGGCCTTGGCCGAGGTGGAGCAGGAGCCGGAAGACGGCTTCGAAAAGGCCATCGAGAAGCTGCGCGCCGATCGCGAGGAACTGTTGAGCATCAAGAAGCTCATGTTCCTGGGCGAAACCCGCTATCGTGAGTTGAAAGCCAACTGGGGCCAGGTCTTCCGGGCCGACATGGGCGCCGAGGCCTTCTATGAGATCTTGCAAGGCCTGGACCTGGACAAGATGGCCAAGGAACTCTGGCACGAGGTGCGCACAACGCGCAGCAAGCAGCGCAAGAAGAAGGCCACCAAGCGGCTCAAGGTTGTGGAGGCTTTCCGACGCTCTGGCAACCGGCCCGAGTGGATGATCCTGACCGTCCTGCCGGTGATCCCCCCGGACCTGCGCCCCATGGTCCAGCTGGANGGCGGCCGGTTTGCCACTTCAGACCTGAATGATCTCTACCGGCGGGTGATCAACCGCAACAACCGGCTGAAACGCCTTGTGGAATTGGGCGCGCCGGATGTCATTGTGCGCAACGAAAAGCGCATGCTGCAAGAAGCGGTGGACTCGCTGATCGACAACTCCCAGCGCGGCAAGGCGCTTTCACGGCGCGGGCGCCGCGAGCTGAAGTCCCTCTCGGACATGCTGAAGGGCAAGAAGGGGCGCTTCCGCCGCAATTTGCTGGGCAAGCGCGTCGACTACTCGGGCCGCTCGGTCATCGTCATCGGCCCCCATCTGAAGCTCTATCAATGCGGCCTGCCCAAGACCATGGCCCTGGAGCTTTACCGGCCCTTCGTCATCTCCAAATTGGTCCAATACAACTACGCGGCCAACGTCAAGGGGGCCAAGCGTATCATCGAGCGCGAACGCCCGGAGGTGTGGGAGGTGCTGGAAGAAGTCATCCAGGACCGCCCCGTGCTGCTCAACCGCGCGCCAACCCTGCACCGTCTGGGCATCCAGGCCTTCGAGCCCGTCCTCGTGGAGGGCAAGGCTATCCAACTCCACCCGCTGGTATGCGCGGCCTTCAACGCCGACTTCGACGGCGACCAGATGTCGGTGCACGTTCCGCTCTCGCGCAAGGCGGTTGAAGAGGCGCGTGAGCTGATGCTCTCCACGAAGAACCTGCTCAAGCCCGCCGATGGCGAGCCCATCGTTGGCCCCACCAAAGACATGGTCTTGGGCGTCTACTACCTGACCATGACCGACGACAAAGAACATCCTGGCGCCGGGCGCATTTTCGGCGACATGGATGAGGTGGAGATGGCCTATGGGCTTGAACAGGTGGATGTTCATACCCCCATCAAGATCCTGGTCGACACCTGGTATGACCAGGAGGGCAACCGCCTGCCGCAGGCCGAAAAGCGCATGATTGAAACCACCGTGGGGCGGGTGTTGTTCAACCGTATCCTGCCCCCTGAATTGCAATTCGTCAACCGCACCCTGGATAAGGGCGCCATTCAGGAGCTGGTCTCGGAAATCTACCATTTGTTGCGGGAGGATGGGACGCCCGAAGTGGTGGATGCCATCAAGGACATCGGCTTCCAGTTCGCCACCCGCTCGGGCACGACCATCGCCATCTCCGACATTAGCGTTCCGCCCAACAAGCAAGAGATCATCAACGAAACCCTGGAGGCGGCGGAGGCGGTGCGCCAGGACTACCTGCGCGGCCTGCTGACCAAGCAGGAGATGAACGAACGGATCATCGAACTCTGGCAGGAGACCACCAACCGGGTTGCCGATGAGGTGCGCAAGTACATGGATCCCACGGGCAGCCTGGCCTCCATGGCCATTTCGGGCGCCACGAAAGGCGGGTTCGGCCCCATCTCCCAATTGGCCGGTATGCGCGGCTTGATGGCTGATCCTGCAGGGCGCATCATCCCGCTGCCCATCCGCTCCAGTTTCCGGGACGGGTTGACTACTCTGGAATACTTCATCTCCACCCACGGTGCGCGCAAAGGCCTGACGGACACCGCGCTGCGCACCGCGGACGCAGGGTATCTGACCCGCCGGCTGGTGGACGTGGCCCAAGACGTGATCATCAATTCCATGGACTGCGGCACGGAGCAGTCGATCATCATTGAGCGCAGCGAAAATGTGGCCGAGCAGAGCTTCGAAACGCGCATCTTCGGGCGCAACGCCGCTGAGCGAGTGGTGGACCCAGAGACGGGGGAAATCCTGGCCGAGCGCAACCAACTCATCGACCGCGACCTGGCGCACAAGATCGCCGACTCCAAGGTGGAAAAACTGCGCGTGCGCTCACCGCTGACCTGCGAATTGCGCTTCGGCCTGTGCGCCATGTGCTACGGGATGGACTTGGGTCGCGGCAAGCCCGTGGAGCTGGGCGCGGCGGTGGGCATCGTGGCCGCGCAGTCCATCGGCGAGCCGGGTACGCAGCTTACGCTGCGAACATTCCACACCGGTGGCGTGGCCGCCGGCGGCGACATCACCACCGGGCTGCCGCGCGTGGAAGAGCTCTTTGAGGCGCGCAAGAAGCCCAAGGGTGAGGCCATAACCTCCGATATCGCTGGGGTGGTTGAGATCCACATGCCCGACACGCCGGATGGGCTGCGCAAAGTGCGCATCGTGGACAGCAGCCTGATCGAGGATGAATACCATGTGCCGGGCAACTGGGCCCTCAAGGTAGAGGATGGGCAAGAAATCGAGGCCGGCACCCTGATCGCCAAGCGTGGCGACGCAGTCATTGAAGCTACCCACGGCGGCCGGGTGCGCATCGAGGACCGCAAGGTCATCGTGGCCTACGAGCGGCACGCTGAGGAGATCTACGACATCCCGGCCAGCGCCCGCCTGCTTGTACATGAAGGCCAGCGCATCGAAGCCGGCGAGCGGCTGACGGAGGGATCCCTCAACCCGCATCGCATCCTGCGGATCAAGGGGCGCGAGGAATGCGAAAAGTACCTGCTCAGCGAAGTGCAAAAGGTCTACCGCTCCCAGGGTCAGAACATCAACGACAAGCATTTCGAGGTGATCATCCGCAAGATGCTCTCCAAGGTGCAGGTGGCCAGCCCCGGGGACACCGATTTCCTGCCCGGCGATCTGGTGGACAGGCTCTATCTCAGGCGGGTCAATGAGCGCATGTTGCGCGAGGGCAAGCGCCCGGCCAAGGCCACCCAGATCTTGCTTGGGGTGACCAAGGCCTCGCTGAACACGGAGTCCTTCCTCTCCGCATCATCCTTCCAGCACACCATCAAGGTGCTTGCGGGAGCAGCCATTGAGGGCAAGGTGGACTACCTGCGCGGCCTGAAGGAGAATGTGATCATCGGTAAGCTCATCCCCGCGGGCACCGGTTTCCCNGGTGAGGAGGTGGTGCTGCACGATGAGCGCCTCGATGGGGCGCTGCCCAAGCCCGAGGAAGAGGCGGGCGAGGAAGAGGTTTCCGTCGCGGCCGACTGAAGCCCAGCCCGCCCGTTGACAGTCCGAACTGGCCCGTTTATAATCCACATGCCTGCCCCGCCGCTCTGGCTGGGGCGGGGGTGTGAATCCCAACTTC
>MTNP01000001.1 GCA_002011475.1 Dehalococcoides sp. JdFR-54 | reverse complement strand
CTCGGCGGGCAAGGCTTTAGCCGGCCCGCCGGTATTGCGCATGGTCGGTGTTCGGGCTACCCCCATCTCCATGGGAGGGTGCCGAGCTTGCCTGGGCCTTGAGGGCGCGGTCTCGGGCGAAGAGGGCAGCCCCCAAAGCCCCCACGATCTGGGGGTCGAAGGCGATACGGGCCTTCATCCCCAGCTTCGCCTCCAGCCTTTCCACCACCCCCGTGTTCTTGGCCACCCCGCCGCTGATGGCGAAGGCCTGCTCAACCCCCACCCGTTGCAGTAGGGGGAGGATCCGCTTCACGATAGCCTCGCAGGCCCCGGCCAGGATATCGTTTCGGTGTGCCCCCTGACGCATCAGCAGGATGATATCCCGCTGGGCGAACACCGTGCAGAAATCGCTGATGGCCACCGGCCCCTCCACCGTGTGCAGGGATAGCGGGCCAAACTCCTCCAGGGTGATGCTCAGGGTGGAGGCCACCCTCTCCAGGTAGCGCCCCGTGCCGGCGGCGCACTTATCGTTCATGGCGAAGTTGGTCACCTTGCCCCGGGCATCGCAGCGGATGGCCTTACAGTCCTGGCCACCCATATCCAGGATGGTGCGCACCTCCGGGAAAAACCAGTGGTTGCCCCGGGCGTGGCACGAGATCTCGGTTATGGTGGCCTGGCTGAAGGGCACCACTATCCGACCGTAGCCGGTGGCCACTATGTAGTCGATGTCCTCCAGCTTGAGGCCATTCTGGGACCTGTCCAGGGTCTCGTTGATAACCCTCCACGAGGTCTCGGCGCTGTCGGGCCCGGTGAGGGTATTGTGCCAGGCCATGATGCCGTCATCGCCCAAGATGACGGCATTGGCACTGAGGGAGCCGATATCCACTCCGGCAGTGATCATGCGGTGCGCTCCACCTTTGCCTCGGCTATCATGGCTGCGCCCAGGGCGCCCACCGTGAGGGGGTTATTTGGGACCAAGACCTCGTAGCCCAGCAGTTGCGCCATGGCCCGGCGCACCCCTATATCCAGGGCCACACCCCCCACCAAGGCCACTTCCCTCTCTAGACCCACCTGCACCAAGAGGGGGTGAAGGCGGAGAGCCAGCCCCTGGTAAACCCCCCTCAGGATGTCCTGGGGCTTCTTCTTGGAGTGCACCAGGGAGATGATCTCCGACTCGGCGAAGACGGCGCAGGTGTTGTCCACCTCCACCTTCTCGGTGGAGCTCAGGGATAGTTGGCCCATCCCCTCCAGGGGGACCCCCAGGATATTGGACACCATCTGTAAGTAGGTGCCTGTGCCCGAGGCGCATTTGTCGTTGCTGGCCATATTGAGCACTCGCCCCCGGGAGCACCTGACTGCCAGGGACTTCTCGGCGCCCACATCGAGGGCGCTGTGCACCGAGGGGAGGATGCGGTACATTCCCTGAGCCAGGCACATGAAATCGGGGGCAGCCTCGTCGACGAAGGAGATGAAGGACTTGCCCCGGCCAGTGACCACGGTGTAGCGGAGGTCCGCCCGGGAGCTGCCCGCTTTCTGAAACGCCACCTCCAAGCCCCGCTCCGCGGCCCGGTCGGCTGTCTCCATCCCGGCTGGCACTACTGCCTCAGCCAGGATTCGCCCCTGCTCCAATAAGACCACCTTGGTGGAGTACAGGCCGGAATCGATGCCAGCCACGATCACTTATGCCTTTACCTCTACTCCCTTCCGTGACGCCTGGCCATCAACCATCATATCAAGGGCAACCCTCCATTGCAAATACCGAGCTAAGGCTGTTGGGTGCTGACAGCCTCATAAAACGGGTGACTACTTCAGTATGCTGGCGGCGATGATGATCCGCTGCACTTCAGAGACCACCTCGTAGATCTCGCAGAGTTTGGCATCCCGGTAGAAGCGCTCGATGTCGAACTCCTTGGTATAGCCGTAGGAGCCGTGAATCTGCATCCCCAGGCTGGTGCAGTGGACGGCCGTCTTGGAGGTGAAGAGCTTGGCCATGGCCACCTCTTTGCGGATGCTCTTGCCCTGGTCCTTGATGCAGGCTGTCTCGTAGGTGAGCAGCCGGGCGGCCTGAACCTCGGTGGCCATCTCGGCCAGCTCCCACTGCACCGTGGGCAGGGCGGTCATGGGCCTCTCCCGGACGATGCGGTTCCGGGCGTAGTCTATGGATAGCTCCAGGGCAGCTTGGGCCACCCCCACCCCCTCGGCGCAAATACCTAGCTGCCCCACATTGATGGTGTGGAGCAGGATGTCGAAGCCCCGCCCCTTCTGGCCCAGGATATTCGCCGCCGGCACCCGGACATCGGCCAGGAAGAGGGGGAGGTGCCGGAGCCCCGCAGCCCCATGGTCTCCCAGTGCTTGCCGATGGTGAACCCAGGGGCAAGGGGATCGACGATGAAGGCGGTGACCTGCTCGGTCTCGTCCTTGGCGAAGATAACGGCCACCTTGGCCCCGGGGGCCAGGGAGGCGAAGGTCTTCTCCCCCGAGATGAGGTAAGAGTCGCCATCGGGCTTGGCCACCGACGTGATGGCCCTGGGGTCGCTGCCCGTGCCGGGCTCGGTGAAGGCGAAGATGCCCATATGCTCGCCCCTGAGCAAGGGGGGCAGATGCTGTCTCTTTTGCTCCTCGGTGCCGAAGGTGAACAAGGCCTCCTCGCTGAGGGCGCCGATGGCGATGAGCGCCCCTCCCACCATGGCCACCCGGGACATCTCCTCCACAGCCAGGACATAGCTCAGGTAGTCGGCGCCGGCCCCCCCATACTCCTGGGGGTAGGGGAGTCCCAGGAAGCCCAGCTTGGCCAGCCCTTCCACAATGTCGGCGGGCCACTCGGAGGTGCGGTCGATCTCCCGGGCCCGGGGGCGGAGGGTCTTCTCGGCGAAGTCCCGAGCCAGGGACTGGATCATCCGCTGCTGCTCATTGAGAGCAAAATCCATGATCTCTGCCTCCTCTGCGTATTCCCGGCTATGCCTGCCTGCCTTGCCTTCGAGGCATCATGAGGGAGAGGTCGTATTCCATCACCACCTCATCCCTCTGGTTTTTGATGGTATAGCGGAGCTGGAAGATGCCACGGTCAGGCTTCCTGGTCTCCCGCATATCGATGACCTCAGCCTCAAGGTGAATGGTATCGCCGATGAGGACGGGGAGCTTGGCCCTCAGGTTATCTATGCCCAGGAAGGCCATGGCCGAGTGCTGGATGAAGCCGGCCAGGTGCCCCAGCCCCAGGGACAGGGCGAAGGTGAGGGGGCCATGGGCGACGCGGGTGCCAAACATGCTATTCTTCTTGCACCACTCCTCATCCACATGTAGGGGGTTCCAGTCACCGGTAAGGCAGGCGAAGTTGATCACATGGGCCTCGGTGACGGTAACCGACTGGGTGGTGAACTTGTCCCCGACCTTGAAGTCCTCGTAATATTTCTGAGGTAACACGGTGCCTCCTGTCCGGCCCCAGCTTATTCCCCCTTCCAGATAGGGGCTCGCTTATCGACAAAGGCCTGAAGGCCCTCCTTGGCATCCTGGGTGCTGAAGAGAAAGGTGATGTTCTTGTGGGCATATTCGCAGGCCTGGTCTTGGGGCAGGTCTTTGCCTACGTTCACGGCGTCCTTGGCCATGATTACGGCCAGGGGCCCATTGGCCAGGATCTTCTGGGCCATCTCCTCGGCTGCTTTCACCACCTCGCCATCGGGCACTACCTTGTTGGCCAGGCCTATGCGGTAGGCCTCCTGGGCATCGATCATCTCGCCGGTGGTGATCATCTCCAAGGCCCGGCCCTTGCCCACGATGCGGGGCAGTCGCTGGGTGCCGCCGGCGCCGGGGAGTATGCCCAGCTTCACCTCGGGCACGCCCACCCTGGCCTTTTCAGACAGGATGCGTATATCGCAGGCCAGCGCCACTTCCAGCCCGCCCCCCAGGGCGTAGCCATTGACGGCGGCGATGGATACCTGGGGCAGGCTCTCCAGGAGGTCCATGTTCTTCATCCCGCTATGGTTGTATTCGTGGAACTCCAGGAGGCTCAGGCCGGTCATGTACTTGATGTCGGCGCCGGCCTGAAAGGCCCGTCCGGCGCCGGTGATGATGAGAATCCGCAGCCCCTTATCTGAGCCCACATTTTCCAGGGCATCCCTGAATTCCCTTATCATCTGGAGGTTTATGGAATTCAAGACATCGGGACGATTGAAGGTGAGATAGGCGATGGGCGGTTTCTTGTCCAGGATTATGGTTTCGTAGACCAATTTTGCCTCCTTTCTCGTTTGCGAATCGCCCTACAGGGGCGATACCAGGATCTTGATATGGTCTTCGGGGTGGTGGGCCAGGGCCTCAAACCCGCCGGCAACGATGTCCTCCAGCCTGATCCTGGCGGAAATCAGGGGCTCCACAACCACTTCGCCGCTGGCCAGGAGAGAGAGGGCGGCCGGGTACTCATCGACATAACCCTGGACGGTGGTTATCTCCTTTTCATGGAACAGGAGCCGATCGAAGGGGAACTCGACGGGGGTGGAGCTGATGCCCACCATGACGATCTTGGCACATCTGCCGGATAAGGCGAGGGTGGACTGAATGGCGGCAGGGACCCCGGAGCACTCCATCACCACGTTGGCCCTGATATTATCAGTGAGCCTGGCGATCTCCTTGCCGGCATCCACCTGGGTGGGGTCGAAGGCGGCCGTGGCCCCCAATTTCAGGGCCAGCTCCCGCCTCCTAGCCTGGGGCTCCACCACGTAGATTCGGCCAGCTCCGGCGCCCCGGGCCGCCTGGAGGGCCAGGAGCCCGATGGGCCCGGCGCCGGTGATGGCCACGGTGTCCCCCAGAGAGATGCCGCCCCGCTTGCAGGCCCTGACCACCACTGCCAAGGGCTCGGCGAAGGTGCCGGCCTCATAGGAAACCTCTTCGGGGAGCCTGTGCACCCCGTAGCTGGGGGCTATGACATAATTGGCGAAGGCGCCATCGGCGGCCAGCCCTATGGTGCCCAGGGTGAGGCATTCGTTATAGCGGCCCCTGAGACACCAGTAGCATTTGAAGCAGGGGAGAAGAGGCCACACCGTCACCCTTTCGCCAATACCCAGGTTGGTGACACCTTCCCCCAGCTCAACTATGTCGCCCGAGAACTCGTGTCCCAGAGTCACCGGGGCCTGTTTGCCGGTGCCGGGATGGGGCCTCTTGGCGGGAACGAGCATGGGGCCGTGCTGGTATTCTGAGAGGTCGGTGCCGCAGATGCCACACCACTTGACCTGGATCTTGACCTGCCCCGGCCCGGGGGTGGGGTCAGGCAGCTCTTCCACCCGGATATCCCCCGCCCCATACCACCTGGCTGCTCTCATCAGCGCCTCCTTTGCTTACTTCCTGGCAGCCCGTCTGGCGTCTATCATCTCCAGAAGGGTGTCTATCACCCGGTCGGCATCGGCCTCCGAGAAATAGCGGCTATCGACGATATCCCCGTCCAACCTGATGGCCGGGACGCCGGTCCTTTGGGAGACCACATCCTGAACGGTGAGCTCATCCAGGGTGAAGGCCTTGCAGCCCCGGGTGAAGTGCATAATCAGGCCGTCGATGGCGTATTCGTCTACTATCTCGATGATGCGCTTGATCTTATGCTGGATCCCGCGGTTGAGGTAGAGGAGGCAGGCGTTCTCGGCCAGGCTATCCAGGGGTCGGGAGGCATCCAGGTAGTCCCAGTTGAAGACCTCGGCATAGGTGCTGGCCACGATGGCGGCGCCGGCACCGGCCAGCTTGCGGCCCAGCCAGCCCAGGCCAAACCACATCACGATATTGTCCCAGTAGAGGCGATACCTCTCCTCGGGCAGGGCAGAGATGCCCTGGGCGATGCGCTCCTTTATCTCGGCGATGAGGGCGGTATAGTGGTCTATGGCCTCCTGGGTATTCCTCATGTTGAGGACGACGAAGTTGTGGGCCCAGACATCGAACATGGTGGTGGGGCTGGGGACATGTTTATTGAGGGCATAGCTCTGGGCCCAGAGCTGGCCACTGGTCTGGGCGGTCTCGACCACCTGGGTGAGGCGGGGGTAGTCCAGGCGGCGCCCCAAGTGGCCCTCCAGCCAAGCGATGAGCTCTAGGAGCTGTCGTCGGGTATAGG
>MTNP01000041.1 GCA_002011475.1 Dehalococcoides sp. JdFR-54 | reverse complement strand
TGGCCATGGGCTCCCTCGGTAACATTATCTTTTGAGAGAACCATTATGCCCCGGTAACATTTTAGATGAGTGAACGCGGGGTCTTGACACCCCCAGAAGCGGCGTGGTATTCTGAGCCGGTTTGACCTGATTTGACCAAGTTTGTAAGGGAGTCAAGACGATGGAGGGGGAGAGCCTGCAATACTGGGTTGCGTTTGGCCGCACAGCGGGGGTTGGGCCCACTCGGCTGCGGCGTTTGCTGAACCATTGCGGCGATATTGAGGCGGCCTGGAAGGCCTCGCCGGCCACCCTGCGGGCGTGCGGCTTTGATCAGCGGGCCCTTGAATCCCTGCTGCGGGCAAGAGAAACCATGGACCCCCGGCGAGAGTTGGAGAGGGTGCTGCGCGCCGGCTACAAGGTCGAATGCTGGGACAGCGATGGATACCCGCGCAGGCTTCGTGATTTGGAAGACGCACCGCCTGTGCTTTACCTGTGGGGTGAATGGAAAGACCAGGATGATTACGCAGCAGCCATCGTCGGCACCCGGCGCGCTAGTTCTTACGGGCAGCAGGTGGCCCGAGAGCTGTCCAGTTTCTTAGCCTCCAATGGTGTTACCATCGTCTCAGGCCTGGCCCGAGGCATTGATGGTGTGGCCCACGGTGGCGCGTTGGAGGCCGGTGGAAGGACACTGGCGGTGCTGGGCTCCGGGCTGGACCGCATCTATCCCCCCGAGCACCGCGGTCTGGCGGAGAAAATCGCCGCACAGGGCGTGGTCCTCACCGAATACGCGCTGGGCACTGAGCCGGAGGGGCGCAATTTCCCGCCTCGCAACCGCATTATCGCCGGGCTCTCACTGGCCGTGATCATCGTCGAGGCGGGCCGCTCCAGCGGGGCGTTGATCACCGCCGATTTCGCCGCTGAGCAAGGGCGTGAGGTTTTTGCTGTGCCTGGCTCCATTATGCGCCATGGCAGTGAGGGCCCCCATCGATTGATCCAGAATGGAGCGCGACTGCTCCATTCGCCGGAGGAAGTCCTGGAAGTGATGAACTTGGATCTGGTCGCTCGCCGCCGCGCCGTACAGGATATCATTCCTGAGAACGAGACGGAACGGGTTGTGCTGAGCCATCTTGAGGAAGAACCGCTGCATATCGACGAATTGCGGGCCCGCTGCGCCCTCCCCGCGGCGGAAGTGGCCAGCACGCTGGCATTGCTGGAATTGAAGGGCTACGCGCGCCAAGTGGGAGGCATGCATTACGTGCGGGCGCGTGAGAGCGCTCAGGGATATCGGGTGGAGTAGGATGGCCGAGTTCTACGCGGTGATCATGGCTGGAGGAGGCGGCACCCGCCTGTGGCCCCTGTCGCGCGCCGAGAGGCCCAAGCAGGCATTGGATTTGATCGGCGGGCGCACCCTTTTCGAAATGGCCGTGAAGCGCCTCGCGCCTTTAGTACCCCATGAGCGGATCCTGGTGGTCACGGTGGCGCAGCAGGTGGAGCTGCTGCGCCGTCAGGCGCGGCAACTGAGGGCTGAGAATTTTTTGCTTGAGCCGGCGCCGCGCGGCACGGCCGCGGTGGTGGGCTTGGCGGCGGTCGCCCTGATGGCCCGCGACCCTGATGCGGTCATGGCCGTCTTGCCCGCCGACCACTACGTGGGGAACCCACAGGCGCTCAGGGATCTGCTGGTTGCCGGCGCAGAAGCCGCGAGGGCTGGCCATCTTGTCACCTTGGGGATAACACCCTCCTACCCGGCCACCGGCTATGGCTACATTCAGCGGGCCGAATTATTGGGTGAAGTGCGCGGTTTCCCCCTCTATCGGGTGCGCCAGTTCCACGAGAAGCCGGACTTGCCCAACGCCAAGCGATACCTGGAAGAAGGCGGCTTTTATTGGAACTCGGGCATGTTTCTTTGGAAAGCGCAGCGCATTCTACAGGAGATCGAGCGCTGGATGCCCGATCTGAGGGAAGCGCTGAGAGAAGTGGAGGGGGCGTGGGAGAGCGCCCAAGCCCAGCAGGTCTTGCGTGCCGTCTGGCAGGACATCGTGCCGCAAACTGTGGATTACGGGATCATGGAGCGCGCCGATGATGTGGCCGTCTTGCCCGCGGACGATTTGGAGTGGTGCGATATTGGCAGTTGGAGTCGTCTCTTTGATGTGCTGGAGAAGGATGAGCAGGGTAACGTGCACCACGGTGATAAGATCATGGCGCTGGATAGCCACGGCAATTTGATCTGGCGGGGGGAGGGAAGCGGCCAGCGCTTATTGGTCCTTCTGGGCGTTCAGGATATGGTGCTGGTTGAGACATCGGATGCGATCCTGATCTGCCCACGCGAAGAAGCGGAACGGGTGCGCGAGGTGGTGCGCGTCTTGGGCCAGAGCCCTGAGGGTGGTCGTTATCTTTAGCAGGAGTGAGGTAGTGGAAGCCTATTGTGTGAAGTGCAAGGTAAAGAGGACCATCAAGGACCCTCAGCCCACCTGGACCAAGACGGGCACTCCCGCCACCAAAGGGGTGTGTCCCGTTTGCGGGACGGGGCTGTACAAAATGGGGCGCACAGCGGCCCACCAGGGGCTGGAGCCGCCGGTGGTGGAGAAAAAGGCCAGAGCCAGGGCGAACAAGCGGCATGGCAAGCTTGTCATCGTTGAGTCCCCGGCCAAAGCTCGCACCTTATCACGCTATCTGGGTAAGGGGTATCGTGTGCGCGCCTCGGTGGGGCACGTGCGTGATCTGCTCCGCTCGCAGCTATCTGTGGATGTAGAGGGCGATTTTCAGCCCAAATACAGGGTGCCCAACGAAAAACGCCAGGTTGTGAAGGAACTGAAACAAGAGGCGGCTAAGGCGGAGGAGGTCTACCTGGCCACCGATCCTGATCGCGAGGGTGAGGCCATCGCCTGGCATCTGCTGGAAGCGGCTGATATTGATGAGGAGCGCGCTCGCCGGGTTGTTTTCCACGAAATCACACGCAATGCCATTGCTGAAGCCTTCAAGTCACCGCGAGGCATTGACATGAAGTTGGTGGATGCCCAGCAAGCGCGGCGGATCCTTGATCGCCTGGTGGGTTATAACCTGAGCCCATTGCTGTGGAGCAAAGTGCGCAGCCGGCTTTCAGCGGGCAGGGTGCAATCCGTGGCCTTGCGCCTGGTGGTAGAGCGCGAGCGGGAGATACGCGATTTCAAGCCCGAGGAGTACTGGTCGATCGACGGCGAATTCCTGCACCCCGAGAAACCGCCGGCCTTCGTTGCGCGCCTGATAAAAGTGGGCGGCGATGCTGTGAAGATCGGTGATGAATCCGCCGCCAGGGCGCTCATGGAACGCTTGAAAGGCGCAAAGTATGCGGTGCGCGAGGTGCGCCGTTCGCAGCGTGAACGCAAACCGCAAGCGCCCTTTACCACCAGCACATTGCAGCAATCCGCCTCCCGTCGCCTGGGTTTCACCGCCCGCCGGACCATGGCTGTGGCCCAGCAGCTCTACGAAGGCATCGAGCTAGGGAGCGGCGAAGCGGTGGGCCTGATCACCTACATGCGAACGGATTCGGTGGCCGTTTCATCGCAAGCCCAGCAGGAAGCCCGCCGGGTGATCGCCGCGCTCTATGGTCAGGAGTATTTGCCCGCAAAGCCCCCTATCTACCGCCCGCGCAGCAAGCGTGCCCAGGAAGCCCATGAGGCCATCCGGCCCACCTCCGTGGCGCGCAAACCCTCCGACTTGAAGGATGATCTCTCCCGAGACCAATTCCGCCTTTACCAGCTCATTTGGAGCCGCTTTGTGGCTTCCCAGATGCGGCCGGCCATTTATGACACGCTCAGGGTGGAAGTCATTGGGCATGGGCGCGGGGAAGAGTATATCTTTCGTGTTTCGGCCTCCAGCTTGCGGTTCCCTGGCTTCCTGAAGGTCTACAAGGACGTTCGAAACGGCCTCAACGGCAAGCCCTCCCGTGATGATGAATTGCAGACCAACATGAATCGGCTGCCCGATCTGCGACAGGGGGATCCATTGCAATTGCAGCGCCTCATCCCCGAGCAGCACTTCACCCAGCCACCGCCGCGCTTTACCGATGCCACGTTGATCCGGGCTCTGGAGGAGCATGGCATCGGCCGGCCTTCCACATACGCCCCGATCCTCACCACGTTGCTCAATCGGGGCTATGTGGAGCGCAAGGAGAAGCGCCTGTATCCCACGGAGATCGGGGAATTGGTCAACGATTTGCTGGTCGAACATTTCCCCGGTGTGGTGGATGTGGGATTTACAGCCAAAATGGAGGAGCGCCTGGATGAGATCGCCTCGGGTTCGCGCCGTTGGGTGGAGGTTGTACGGCAATTCTATGAGCCCTTTGCCCAACAGCTCGAGCGGGCCAGGGAGGTGATGCCCGAGGCGCGTGCCGAGCCAGAAAAGATTGATCGGCCCTGCCCGCGATGTGGAAAGGATTTGGTCATCCGCCATGGCAGGTTCGGCAAGTTCATCGGCTGCTCGGATTTCCCCACCTGCCGCTATACCGAACCATGGCTCGAGAGGATCGGCGTGCTCTGCCCCCAGTGCGGTGGAGAATTGGTGGAACGGCGTACACGCAAAGGAAGGGTCTTTTTCGGATGCGAGAATTACCCCGAATGCGATTTTTCCAGCTGGAAAAGGCCCTTGCCGGAACCCTGCCCGAACTGCCAGGGGCTGCTTGTGGTTGAGAATCGCGAACATGCGCGCTGCACCCAATGTGACAGGCGCTATGAACGGAAGGCCTTGGAGAAGGCCGAGGGCAGCGTGGCATGAGTCCTGCATCTTCCCCTTGTAAGTCGTCGCCCTCCTGCATAGAATGGGGTGTGACAGGCGGGGTAGGCATTACCAGGCAGGAAGAGAGGGTCGATGGAATCTCTGCGTGATCGCCTTACGGGAAAATGGGGCCCGGTCATTATCGCTGGTATTGTGGGGCTTGCCATTGGGCTGCTTTATGCATGGGTCATTGATCCCGTCGAGTTTATCGATGCCACACCCTTGCACCTGAGGGAGGACCTGCGCCAGGACTACCTGCGCATGGTGATCGAATCCTATGCGGTCAATCAGAACATCGATGAGGCGCTCGAACGCTACAGGCGGCTGGGCCCCTACGCGAAGGAGACCTTGGAGCAGGTGGGGGCAAATCCTGGATATTTGAGCAGCACTGCCGTGCAGAACTTCCGCGCCGCCGTGGAGATCTTCGGGCCCGATTTGCCTGAAGCGCAGGAGGAAGGTTCGGCGGCGGCCGCAGGCTTCGGCTTCTTGGGGGTTATCCCCTATCTTTGCGGGGGCGTGGTTCTAATCGCTGTCCTGGTGGTGGGGGGCCTGGGTGTGCGCCGCTTCTTGCTGGCGCGCCAGGAAGCGCAAGGTATGGAGGCCTATCCTGAGGCCCAATTCACCGCCGAGGATATGGATCGTCGCTTGGATGCATCCCTTGGTGGCGCCCCTCTGGGGGCAATCCCTGAAACCGAGCAACCGCTGGCCACATTCCGGACCATTTACAAGATCGGTGACGACCTCTACGACGATTCCTTCAGCATTGAGAGCCCCACGGGCGATTTTCTGGGCGAATGCGGCGTGGGCATCGGAGATTTCATCGGCACTGGGGAGCCCAAGAAGGTCTCCTCTTTTGAGGTCTGGCTGTTTGATAAGAACGACATCCAGACGGTGACCAAGGTGCTGATGAGCCGCTATGCCTATGACAATGAGGAGACGCGAACCCGGCTTTCGGCCAAGGGGGACCCGGTGCTGGCGGAAAACGGCGGCATTATCGAATTGGAGACCGCCTCGCTGAGGGTGGAAGCGCGCATTGTGGATATGACCTACGGCGAGGGGGCTTTGCCGGCGGAGAGCTTCTTCGAGAAGCTGGCCATTGAGGTCAAGGCCTGGCAAAAGCCAATTCCCTTTGATTGAGAGTCTCTCTCGCCACGAAGAGCAGAGGCGGCGGCCCGTTCATGGGCCGCCGCTTTGCCTTCCATCCATAGCATAAGCCGCGAGGCTGAAACCCGTGCCTATCAGGAGCTACTTTACCTGCAGAATGCGCAGTTCCAGGCTGCCGCCCGGTGTCTTGACCTGGACAATGTCGCCAGCCCGCTTGCCCAAGAGGGCCTTGCCAATGGGAGATTCATGGGAGATGCGGCCGCGGCGGGGATCGGCTTCCTTGAGGCCGACGATGTGGAAGGTTTCGGGATCACGCCCGTTCTCGGACACCACCACGGTGCTGCCTATCTGGATCA
>MTNP01000022.1 GCA_002011475.1 Dehalococcoides sp. JdFR-54 | reverse complement strand
CAGGGTAGAGGCGGGGATTGCCCTCACTGGCACCGAGATCAAGTCAGTGCGGGCGGGGCGGGTAAATTTGCGACACGCCTTCGCCAGACCCGAAAATGGGGAGATCTGGCTCCTGGGTTCCCACATCGCCAGATACGACCCGGGGAGCTACCTCAACCATGACCCGGGCCGCCCCCGCAAGCTCCTGCTGCACCGGGAGCAGATAGCTGAGCTAATGGGTAAGGTGTCACAGCGGGGCTTGACTTTGGTGCCCCTAAGGATGTACCTTAAAAATGGCTTGGCCAAGGTGGAGCTGGGCTTAGCCCGGGGCCGAAGGCTTCACGATAAGCGGGCCTATATCCTCCGCCGCGAGGCGGAGCGGGAGATGGACCGGGCCATCAAGTTCCAAAAATTGAAGAAGGCATAACGGCCGGGGCCAGGGATTGTGGGGACGAGTGGTTTCGACAGGGGAAACAGGGTCCTAGATTTGCAGGCCGAGGTGCCATCGCCCTCGTAAAACAGGTGGCACAAAATAACTGGCACCCAAGCCGTCTCCATCGCTGCCTAAAGAGCAGTGAGCCTGCCTCAAGCTTCGCCTCGATGGGCTGAGGTGGGTCCGAGAAGTCGAGGTGCGGCAGCCCTGACGTCGATAGGGGTTGCTCAAGAAGGATCGACTGGCCCCGCCACCCCTCGTCGGTTGGGGTTGGCAGGGGCGAGATGAAACAGCCGACTAAGCTTGTAGCATAATCTGGGCCGGGTTCTCCTGGACGGGGAGTTCGACTCTCCCCCGTCTCCACCATATCGAAATTTCGGCGCCTGAGGTCCGAGAGATCCCAGGCGCTTTCTTTTGTCCAGGACGGTTCTCACTCCCCTCAGGAGGAGACGAGACGAGCCGTCACCACTAGCCTCAGGGTGTATAGCTCCGGGGGCTCGCAGGTGATGAGGGTGAGGATGGGCTCCTCGCTCGGGGAGAGCACCCAAACGTGACCAGGATCGACCAGTATCCAATCTCCTCCATATTTATCTATAGCATAGTAATCGGCTCCCTCCAGTATTCGAGGCGGGATTACCTCATAGACAAAACTATCGCCCGCCTCGTTCTGGATGATGATCTCGTCACCTATCTGAATATTGAGCAGGTTATAAAAAACAGACGGGACAAGCAACCTGCTCTTGTGTCCGTACATTATCATATTGCCTTTCATACCTGGATTCGGCGAACCGCTGAGATGAGCAACGATATCGCCAGGGGGGTCCCAAAAGGTCACGGTGCCACCCTCTTCGGTGAGCCCCCCTTCGACCACAGTGGCATGGACTCCGATGCTGGGAATATCGATATGAACCGGCGGCGGCAGCATCTGGCTAGGCGTCTGGGTCTGGGTTGCTGTTTGGGTGGGTGTTTGCGTTGGGGTTTGGGAGGTCTGGGTTGCCGTCTGGGCGGGCGTTTGGGTCTGGGTTTGGGTAGTCTGGGTCGCCGTTTGGGTGGGTGTCTGGGTTTGAGTGGTCTGGGTCGCTGTCTGAGTGGGTGTTTGAGTCGGGGTCTGGGTTGCTGTCTGGGTAGGCGTTTGAGTCAAGGTCTGGGTTGTTGTCTGGGTGGGCATCTGGGTTGGGGTTTGAGTAGTCTGGGTTGCTGTCTGAGTGGGTGTTTGAGTTGGGGTCTGGGTTGTTGTCTGGGTGAGCGTCTGGGTCTGGGTTTGGGTAGTCTGGGTCACTGTTTGAGTGGGCGTTTGGGTCTGAGTTTGGGTAGTGTGAGTCGCTGTTTGGGTCAGAGTCTGGGTTGCTGCCTCAACCGGTGGCGTCAGCGTTTGAGCGGGCATCTGCGTCGGAGTGGGTTTCACTACGAGCTCTTCAAGGTGCACCCGGGCAAGGCTCACATAGATGTAGTAACTCACGGCCAATGCCAGGAGCAAGCCACCGAGCACGATCAGGGACAAGCCAACTTTGCGCCACAACTGGTTTTTCACAGCACGCCCACCACCAGCGGATGGCCCTATTTTATACCATTGGCATAGCGTGCCGCCAGCCCCACGGGGTCTTGACTGGATTCATATTATGAAGAGGCGCTGTCGGAACTCCGACAGCGCCTCCTTCTTGGCCTAAAGCCGAAGGCCTCTCAGAGCCGAGCTCTCCTCCTTATGAGCCAGACCCCGGCGCCGAGGGACAACAGCCCCGCTGCGGCTAGGAGAGCCAGGATGAACGCATCTAGGATGGGCTCACCGGTTGAGGGCAGTTTCTCAATCCAGGGCGGCAGCGGTGGCTTCAGCACCTTGAAGCTCGCCTCAAGTCCGTCAACCTCCACAAGGTAGGTTGCCGGTATCTCCTTAATGGTGGTGAAGGTGATGATAGCAGTCTTCCCGCCGCCAAGGGTTACCTCTTCAGTAGCCTCCACGACGCCGTTGATCTTAAGCGTTACTGTATAGGTGCCCGTAGCTTCACCCACGTTGGCTGCCTGGGCGGTAATGAACACCGTTTCTCCGGGATCGACCTCCACCGGGGCGATGCGGAGGTCGCTCATGACGAACTCAGCTGGCCTGGCAACGCCGATAGCGAACACCGAGAGCCCCGGCGACTCAGCCGAGAAGTAGACATAGGTTTCATCCTCCCCGATCTTCGTCGTGGGCAACCACTCCCAGGCTTGGGTCACAGGATCGTAGCGACTGAGGGTTATCGTATCTACATCCACGCCAGTCTCCTCGATCCAGGACCTGGCGACCTTGAAGTCGATGGTCGCCACCTCGATGTCCTCATCGGTGATATTGGTGCCAACGATATTCAGGTATCGATAGGTGATGACTGGGGGTGCCACCACCTCGGGCGGCGGCTCAACCAGCTGCTGGACCGTCACGGTGACATCGGCCACCTCTTCTACCACAGCTATCGTTATCTCCGTTATCGAGGTCTCTTCGATCACAATCGATTCAGGCACTTCCGGCGTGATGGTGGGTATTTCTACCGGCGGGGCTTCGATCTCGACTACCTCAGGAGGCATTATCAGAAGCACCTCAAAGGTCCCGGTCAACCCATCTACCTCGACTGCGTAGGTTCCCGGCACATCCTTGATGACGGCGAAGGTCACCGTAATAAAGCCTCCCCCGACGAGGGTCACGTCTTTGGTGGCCTCCACTACGCCGTCGATCTTGAGGGTGAGTGTATAAGTTCCGCTAAGGTCACCGACATTGCTCACCTTGGCGGCGATGGTCACGACCTCGCCCGGCAGCACCGTCTTCGGCGCGATGACCAGGTCGCTGACCACGAACCTTGCCTCCTCAGGGCGTGGCAGCAGACTAAAGGACCTGGTCTGGACAAAAGTAACCCCATTAGCCGTGATCATGACCTTAGCCACATAGGTTCCGGCGGGCCAAGCAGATGGGGTATACCATGTGACGTTGTACGCGATCGAGGTGGGTGCCATACCGTAGCCATACCCATACTCATAGGCACCAGGGCCATAACCGTATCCGTAGCCCCCGTAGCCATAGCCATAGCCCCAGCTATACGGCTGCCCCTGCCACACACCATAGCCATAGCCATATCCATAACCCCAGTTGGCGGCAGGAATCGCTTGAATCCGGATCAGGCCGCCAATGGTGGTGTAATTCTTGGTTTGTGCTGCTAGGGGCAGGTCGGGACAGGCGATGGTCGCAGCACCAGGAGGCCCCGATATTTCTAGGTCAACGCTTTGGATGGGCAGGAGTTCTTGCTCTTGAATATTCACCGTTATAGTGAAGGACACCGCTTGACCCAGAACTGTGGGGGGTGGGGCACTTATCTGGGCGCTGAAGCCACCGACAGGACCCGAGAAGACAAGTAGACACACCACTAGGGAAAGAATGATTCCGCTAGTGATGCCCCAGAGTCGTTTTCTTCCGACAACAAGCCTATTTGCTTGTCTATTCATATCAACACACTTTTCAGGCCCAGGGCACTCCCAAATGCTCGAGGACTTTTATATAGGCCTAATACCCCTTATATCGGCACTATATCATGCGGGTTGCCCCGTGTCAACCCCCTTTTGGGCTTTTCTGGCAAAAGCACATCCTTATTGACTGATGTCTTGGGATTTGCTACAATTGGGCCACGGTGGGCGGTTAGCTCAGGGGTTAGAGCGCGGCGTTGACATCGCCGAGGTCATTGGTTCAAATCCAGTACCGCCCACCATTCATCGGCTTGAATCTGCTTAGCGATCACTCCGTTCTTGACGACCATCACAGCACTGCGCCAATAAGCAGTCCAAATTCGTTGGCTTTTGCCCAGCTATGTGCTACAATAATTGTCGAATCGGGCTACGTGGAGCCTCTCTAACGAGAGGCTCACTTTTGAGATAGCGGAAACCATATTTCAATGTCACAGTCGGAAGACAAACTGGAACGGATGCGCCATTCCGCCTCCCACATCATGGCCGAGGCGGTGCAATCCCTGTTCCCCGGGACCAAGTTTGGCATCGGCCCCCCCATCGAGGACGGTTTCTACTACGATTTCGAGCTGCCCCGGAGCCTCACCCCTGAGGACCTGGTCCGCATCGAGGCCAGGATGGCCGACATAGTGGCCGCCGACCACCCCTTCCTCCATGAGGAGGTGTCCAAGGAGGAGGCCAGGGAACTCTTCGCCGACCAGCCCTATAAGCTGGAGCTCATCGATGAGTTGCCCGAGGAAAGGGTGAGCATCTACCGACAGGGGAGCTTCACCGATATGTGTCGCGGCCCCCATGTGGCCTTCACTGGCCAGGTCAAGGCCTTCAAGCTCACCCGCATCGCCGGGGCCTACTGGCGGGGGGACGAGCGCCGCCCCATGCTCCAGCGCATCTACGGCGTGGCCTTCGACACCCAGGAGGCCCTGGAAGACTACCTAAACCGCCAGGAGGAGGCCGCCCGGCGCGACCATCGCAGGCTGGGCAGGGAGCTGGACCTGTTCAGCATCCACGATGAGGTGGGCCCGGGGCTCATCCACTGGCACCCCAAAGGGGGTCTGGTGCGCAGCCTCCTGGAGGATTATTGGCGGGAGCGTCATCGCCAGGGGGGCTACGGCCTGGTATACACGCCTCATATCGGTCGGGCCGGGCTCTGGGAGACCAGCGGCCACCTGAAATGGTATCAGGATAGCATGTATTCCCCCATGGACATTGAGGGCCAGAATTACTACCTCAAGCCCATGAACTGCCCCTTCCATATCATGATCTATAAAAGCCGCCTCCGCAGCTACCGAGATCTGCCCATTCGCTTGGCCGAATTCGGCACCGTCTATCGCTATGAGCGCTCCGGGGTGCTCCATGGCCTGATGAGGGTA
The DNA here is from genome assembly GCA_002011475.1 of Dehalococcoides sp. JdFR-54. Taxonomy (GTDB): domain Bacteria; phylum Chloroflexota; class Dehalococcoidia; order JdFR-54; family JdFR-54; genus JdFR-54. Next base: position 1,080 of record MTNP01000022.1, on the reverse strand, counting down.
CGGGGCTTCACCCAGGACGATGCCCACCTCTTCTGCCGCCCCGACCAGATGGCGGACGAGATCAGCAATGTGCTGGGCTTTTCCCTGTCTATATGGCGGGACCTGGGTTTCCAGGATTTCAGCCTGGAATTGAGCGTGGCAGACCCTTCGGCGCCGGGCAAATACGCCGGCACCCCCGAGGACTGGGCCATGGCTGAGGCCACCCTGGTCCGGGCCCTCGAGGCCTCCCAGCTACCCCACAAGCGAAGGGAAGGCGAGGCCGTGTTCTATGGCCCCAAGATCGACATCAAGATCCAGGATGCCCTGGGCCGGGCATGGCAATGCACCACCATCCAGTTCGATTTCTGGCTCCCCGAGGCCTTCCAGGTGGAGTATATCGGGGAGGATGGGCAGCCCCACCGCCCCTACATGATCCACCGGGCCCTGTTCGGCTCCATGGAACGCCTCCTGGGGATGCTGGTGGAGCACCATGCCGGCGCCTTCCCGGTGTGGCTGGCGCCGGTGCAGGCGGTGATAATCCCGGTCACCGATCGTCACCTGGACTATGCCCGGCAGGTGGCCAGCACCCTGGTGGCCCAGGGACTCCGGGCCGAGGTCGACGACCGCTCCGAGCGGATGAACCTCAAGATCCGCCACGCCCAGCTCCAGAAGATACCCTATATGCTGGTAGTGGGCAACCGGGAAGTGGAAAGGGGCACCGTATCCCTGCGGCTGCGCAACGGCGAGGACCGCGGTCCTTGCTCTGTGGCAGACTTCATAGCCTTGGCCAGGGCCGCTGTCCAGAGCCGGGCCCAGAATTGACTTATTGCCCAGGCTATGCTATATTAGGTGTCTCTGAGGGAGGTGAGGGGAGACATAACTAAAGAGCTAACCATCAACGAGGAGATCAGGGCCAGCGAGGTCCGGGTCATCGGGGAGACCGGTGAGAACCTGGGTACCATGTCCCTGGATAAGGCCTTGCAGATCGCCCGGGACAGAGACCTCGACTTAGTAGAGGTGGCCCCCACCGCTCGACCTCCAGTATGCCGTTTGCTGGATTACGGCAGGTACAAGTACCATCAGGCCAAGAAGGAAAGAGAG
>MTNP01000029.1 GCA_002011475.1 Dehalococcoides sp. JdFR-54 | reverse complement strand
GCTAAGCCGCCGCCCCGCCCCCACTCTCCAGCCTCATTTGTACGCACTCAGTCGCCCTTTTTCTCTCCCTTAGGTTTATAAGATTGCATGTTTCACGCCTTCGGTAAGCCATGCCCTGTGACACTATCATCCGCCGGGGACCACCATTCTTAAACCAAGGGGGCAGAAACGAGACCGTCTCTGCCCCCTGTGGGCCAAGTAAGCCTATAAGCCGAGTTCTGTCCCTGGGCCAGTTGCCCAGCCCGGGGTGGTGACCATCTATCTAGGGTGACGGTTGCCCGCCACCTCCAGCGGCCTACCCGAGGACTTCGGCCGGGCGTCCTCTAGCGTCCTCCTATTCGGCCTTGCTCCGGATGGGGTTTGCCCGGCCGGCTGGTCACCCAGCCGCCGGTGAGCTCTTACCTCACCATTTCACCCTTACCCCCGACCTAACTCAGGCTTGGGGTTAGGTCGGGGGCGGTATGTTTCTGTGGCACTTTCCGTAGGGTCGCCCCTCCTGGGTGTTACCCAGCATCCTGCCCGGTGGAGCTCGGACTTTCCTCCCCGAATTCTCGACCTGAGCCCCAGGCTTAGGTCGAGAAAAGGGCGGCCACCCGGCTTGCTTGGCCCATTATCAAGTATATCTGTTCCTTCGACCCGGGTCAAGGCAGGCAGCGCATTGGCATTTGAGGAGAGCTAGCGCCGTGGTCGAAAAGGGTCAAAAACGGCGGCTCAGGGCATCGGCCCGGTTCTGCCCGCGGGGAATATGCCTGATGGTATAGGAGTGGAAACGGCGCAACAGTTCCGCAGTCCGCTGCCATAGGGGCCTGAGGGCAGCGTTCCTTACCCGATAGCGGCCGCACACCTGACTCACCAGGAGCTGGGAGTCCGACCTTATCTCCACCTCAGCCGCCCCCAGTTCCAGGGCCATCTCCAGGGCGGCGATCAGGGCCCGATATTCGGCCTGATTGTTGGTGCTCTCGCCGATGGATCGGGAGAACTGGGCCACAGCCTTGCCCCGCTCATCCAGGAGGATGCCCCCGATGCCGGCGGGGCCGGGGTTGGGCTCAGCGGCGCCGTCGCAGTAGACGACCAGGCGCCTGGGGGGAGACTCCATGGCCTAGAACCTCAAGGCCACTTCGATACGGTCATCATAGACGGTGATCCTGTCGGTGACCATCTTGAGAAGCTCCCGCCTATCTTTGTGACTCAGGGTCTCCCAGCTATTGCGGAGTCGATTCAGGGCCCCCTCCAAGTGCTGCCTTTCCCTTTTCAGGCTGGCCTCCTCCTGAGCCCTGGCATCGAGCAGGGCCAGCCTTTGCTCCAGGTGGCGACGCTCCGCATCCATTTCCTGATGGAGGCTGCGCAACTGCTGAAGGCTAATGGCCCCGCTGGCAGCTTGGTCCAGGTGATGTCTCAGCCGCCGCTCCAGGGCCTTGAGCTTGCTGCCCAGGAGGGCTCGTTCGGCGGCCTTTTCCCTCTCCGGAGGCCCGGACTGGCCTGAGGCCCTGAGATCGCCCAGCGCCCTTAGCTCGGCGATGACTTCCGCCTCCAGCTCCTCGGCCCGGTGGGTATGGTAGCCACAAATGCTCTGGTTGGTGCGGGATTGACACTGGTAATAGCGATACTGAGCCCGGGTCTGCTGGCCATCACGGCGCCTGGTCCAGGACTGGTGACGGCTCACCCCGATCATACGGTTGCCACAATAGCCGCAGTAGACCAGGCCGGAGAGGAGGAAGGAGCTAGCCCGGGCAAAGCCAGTGGGCTTGGGCCTGGCGGATAGCCGCTCCTGTACCTGGCGAAACATGTCGGCGGAGACCAGAGGCGGGTGACTGCCGGCTACCCGCATGCCGAAACGGGAATAGGTGCCCAGATAGGTGCGGTTGCGCAGGATGTCGTAGATGCTGACCATGCTCCAGCGGCCACCGCGGCGGGTGGTGATGTTCTGCTCATTGAGGTATCGGGCGATGCGCCGCAGGCCCAGGTTATTCTCCAGGTAGAGACGGTAGATGAGCTGGACGATGGCCGCCTCTTGGGGCATGATCTCAAAGCGGCGGTTGGCCCCGATCCGGTAGCCGAAGGCGGGCTTGCCCAGCCCCTCCCCCCTTATGGCCTTAAGGCGCATGGCCTCCTTGACCTTCCGGCTCCTCCCCTCGGCGTCACGCTTCCGGGACCAGGCTTCGAGGGCAGCCGCCATGGGCTCGGCGATTTCCCGGTCCATACAAACCACCCGGGCGCCCAGCTGCTCCACCTGGAGGAGGGAATTGAGCTGCTCCCGGGGGCTATCCCCGAGCTGGCCCAGGTCCTGGACCACTACCACCAGGAAACCCCTGGGCTCCCCCCGCAGATACTCCAGCAGGCGGCGATATTCGGGATAGTCGCCTTTTTCCTTGGGTTGGAGGTCAACGAAGGTGGACAGGGGCTCATAGCCCTGCTCCTGACAGAAGCGGAGGAAGGCCTGCTCCTGCTCCAAGAGGGAACCTCTCCCCGCCTCGGGACGCGCCCTAAAGTAACCCAGGGCTCTCATCTTACCCCTTAATCCAGATAAAGGATCCTATGGCAACTGGTGCACTGTGCCACCCGCTGTCTCGCCTCCTGGAGCAGGTGGGTGGGCAGGCTGATCCGGCACCCCCGACACATCCCCTGTTCCACCCTGGCCACGGCCTGGCCCTGCTTCTTGGCCTTCAGGGTCTCATATAGGGTCAGGTGGGCTGAGTCCACTTGTTGTCCCAAACTATGGCGGCTTTGCCTCAGGGCGGCGAGCGCCTCCCGCAGTTGGGCTTGTTGGCTGCGGAGCTGGGCCTGTTCTGCCTGCCATTGTTTTTCGGCCCTGTCTAGCTCTTGGTGGCGGGCAGCCAAGCCCTCCTTGGCCTTATCCACAGCGGCCATAAGCTCTAAGGCCCGGTCCTCGGTGCGGGAGCGCTGGGCCTTGAGGAGCTCCACCTCGTGCTGGAGGCTGGATAGCTCCTTAGGGTTTGTTATTCGGCCGCTATAAAGTCGCTCCTCCAGGGCGGCGATCTTGGTGGTCAGGTCCTCCAGTTCCCATTCCTGATGGTGCAGTCTCCTTTTCAGATCATCGAGGGCCTGCTGTTGGGCCTGGATAAGGGCTTGCACCCGTTCCAAGGCATCTCTTTGGCCGAGTCCAGCCTCCACCCCCCTTAAGGCGTTTTCCTTTACTTCGATCTCGTGATCCACCGCCTGGAGCTCATAGAGCCGCTTGGCCTGGCTCACTCCCTGTACCCCCTTACGCCATTCTAAATCAGGGGATTGTGGCCTGTCAATGTGCGGCTTCGGTTTGCCTTGACATGCCCTCGGCGGCCATTTATCATCGCCTAGATGGAAATCGAGCCGGCCAGCTTTAGCTCCAGCTTAGAGACCCGATTTGTGGGGCAAAACCTGCTCTACTACCCGAGTCTGCCCTCCACCATGGACAAAGCCCGGGAGCTGGCTGAAAGGGGGGCCGCTGAGGGGACGGTGGTGGTGGCCGGGGAGCAGACAGCGGGGCGGGGGCGTCTGGGGCGAGGCTGGCTTTCGCCCCCGGGCAATCTGGCCCTTTCCCTGATCCTTCGCCCGGGCCTGGAGGGGTTATCCAGGCTGGTGATGGTGGCCTCGGTGGCGGTGGTGCATTGCATAAGGGAGGCCACCGGCCTGGGGCCAGCTATCAAGTGGCCCAACGATGTGCTCATCCGGGGCAAAAAGGTATGCGGTATCCTCACCGAGAGCCAGTTCAGGGGTGAGGAACCGGATTATGCCATAGTGGGCATAGGACTAAATGTCAATGCCGCTCCTGCGGCATTGCCCGATTGGGCTTACCCCGCCACCAGCCTCAGCGCCGAGCTGGGGAGGCGGGTCCCCCTTGCGGGGTTGCTGAGGCGGCTGCTCCAGGAGCTGGAGAAGCTCTATCTCGCCGAGGCGGACCCGGTTTTCCAGGAGTGGCGGGCATGTCTGGAGACCCTGGGACGCCGGGTTCGGATCAGGGGGCATGATACAGCAGAGGAAGGGGTTGCCGAGGCAGTGGATGAGCAAGGCAGGCTGCTACTGCGGCACCCCGATGGTTCCCTGAGCCGGATCGCTGCCGGCGATGTCACCCTGGGCTAGGCCAGGAGGCCAGGCTGGCCTCCTGGCCTAGCCCCGAGAAACCTACTTCTTCTCCCCGCTGGAGACGCTGCCCCTGCCCGTGAGCGCGGCGATGATGTCTATGGGTATGGGGAAGACGAGGGTGCTATTCTTCTCCGAGGCCACCTCGATCAGGGTTGACAGATAGCGTAGCTGGAGGGCTGCCGGTTCCTTCTGAATGACAGCGGCGGCCTGGGCCAGCCTCTCCGCAGCCTGGTATTCGCCCTCGGCGTGAATGACCTTAGCCCTCCGTTCCCTTTCCGCTTCCGCTTGGGCGGCCATAGCCCGCTGCATGGTCTGGGGCAGCTCCACATCCTTGACCTCCACGGCGGTCACCTTGATGCCCCAGGGGTCAGTGTGGTCGTCGATGATGCCCCGGATCTCCTCGTTGAGCTTATCCCGCTCGGCGAGCAGGTCGTCCAGGGTGGACTTGCCCAGCACGCTCCTCAGGGTGGTCTGGGCGATCTGGTAGGTGGCCAGCCGGAAGTCCATCACCTCGATGATGGAGCTCTCGGGGTGGACTACCCTGAAGTAAACCACGGCGTTGACCTTGACGGTGACGTTGTCCTTGGTGATGACCTCCTGGGCGGGCACGTCCAGGGTGATGACCCGGGTATCCACCTTCCTCATCTGGTCGATGAAAGGGATGATGACGCGGATGCCGGGCTGGCGGCTGCCCACCAGCCGCCCCAAGCGAAAGACCACGCCCGCCTCATACTGCATCACGATCTTGATGGCGGCCGGCACCAATACCAGGATCAGGAACACCAGGATGACGGCCAGAATTATCCACGACATGACTCTACCTCCTATCTTTTGGATACTCTTAGCCTTAGACCTTCGACCTTGGTCACAATGAGCTCCTCACCAGGCTCAGCACTGCCCTGGTCGAGGATAGCACTCCATAGCTCGCCGTGGACATGCACGGTGCCCCGGGGATTGAGGCGGGTGCGGGCCACGGCCACCTTGCCCACCATGCCCTCTCGCCCCGTGATCTCGGGGCGGCGCTGGCTGCGCACGATAGCGCCGATGGCGAAGATGAAGAAACCGGCCACTATAGCTACCACCAGGGCAATGAGCCACCAGTCGATGACGAAGTTGCTGCCGCTGAATAGAACCAGAGAACCTATGATCATCGAGGTGATACCCCCCGCCGTTAGCATTCCGTGGCTAGTGATGAAGACATCAACCGCGAACATGACAAAGGCCAGGATGATGAGAGCCAGCCCAGCCCAGTTGGCCCGGAGCACCCCCATGGAATAGAAGGCCAGCAGGAGACAGATGCCGCCCACTACGCCGGGGAAGATGCTGCCCGGGTTAAAGAACTCCACCATTATGCCCAGCATGCCGATGCTGAGCAGGATGTAGGCGATGTTGGGGTTGCTCAGGATGTGGAGAAAGCGCTCTATCCAGGTCATGCCCACAGGGGACTTGAGGGCGTCCTTGGTGTGTAAGGTCACCTCCCGCCCGCTGTGCAGGGTCACCGACATACCGTCCAGCTTCTGGAGCAAGTCCTCCAAACTATCGGCACCTATTTCCACCAGCCTCAGCCCGGTCTCCGGGTCAGGGGTAAGGGCCTGCTGGTAATCGTAGGAGGCGGCCTCCCTCACCGCCGCCTCAGCCCTGACATCGTCACGGCCCCTGGCTTTAGCTATGCCCCTGATCCGGGCGGCGGCGTCTTCAGTGACCTTCGCCTGCATCTCCTCGGGCAATTGCTCCCCCAGGGCCACCGGGGTAGAGGCGCCGAGGCGGGCCCCTGGGGCTATGGCGGCCACATGGGCGGCCAGGGTGATAAAGGCCCCCGCCGAGGCGGCCCAGCGCTTGATATAGACCACCACCGGGGTCTTGGCCTCCATAATCCGATCCACGATCTCATCGGTGGTGGTGAGCAAGCCGCCCTCGGTGCTGAGCTGGATGATGCAGGGCACTCCCCTCGCCTCGGCCTGGCCGATGCCCCGGTCCACATAATTGGCCACCACGGGAACTATAGGCCCCTCCACGGTGAGCACCACTACATCCGGGGCGGCTGCCCTCGCGGTCGTCGGGCTCAGGGTGAGCAATACCGACCCCAGGAGGACCAGCAGGTAAGAAATAGCCCTTATTTTGCCTGAGTTTCTTTTATACATGCCAGTGAATGCTATATATAGTATAGCCTCGCCAGGCTCGCTTTTCAATTGTGCGTCCAGTTGCCGGGCGAGGTCGATTGAGGTAGAATAGGCTAGCTTTGAAGCCGGGGGCAGGATGAAGATCGAACGGTGTCGGGGTAGCTTCGATATGCTCCCCGAGGAGATGAGGAGGTTCCGGCATATCGAGCAGATATTCCGGGATTCCTGCCTGGGCTGGGGCTATGAGGAGGTCAGAACCCCCACCCTGGAGTATCTGCACCTGTTCACCGCAGCCGGCACCCTGACCCCGGAGAGGCTGGGCCGGGTCTATTCCTTCCTGGACTGGGATGGTTGGAGCGGGGAGAGGGTGGTGCTCCGCCCCGATGGCACCATCCCCGCGGCCAGGCTGTTCGTGGAACACCTGGCAGGGCAGGGGTTGGCCAAGCTTTTCTATGTGCAGAATGTCTTCTGCTTCGAGGAGACGGGGCGGGAACGGCGGGAGCGCTGGCAGTGCGGTGCCGAACTCATAGGCAGCCCCGAGCCAGCCGCCGA
>MTNP01000036.1 GCA_002011475.1 Dehalococcoides sp. JdFR-54 | reverse complement strand
CAGGATGGAGCACAGAGTTCTACACGGAGGTTGTGGATCCAGGCAGACAGCACTACCTGAACTATCTGTCCTTCGAAAGCTATGATAGCAGGTGCGATGTGGCCGCCAATTGCCTGGCCATTTTGTGGGATGTGGCAGATGCGGAGAAGCGGGAGCGGATACTGGGCTATATGTCGGCAAGGCACCTTTCTGAGCCTTTTCCCATCAGGGTTCTGGAGCCCCCCATCCTCCAGCCCGATACCTCTTGGAATCCGAAGATCGACCTCTATCGCCCCCCGCACTGGCAAAACCTTCCCTTTTGCTACCACAATGCTGCCATCTGGCCCTGGGTAGGGGGGTTCTACATCGCAGCTTTAGTCAAGGCAGGAAAGCAGGACTTAGCCCGGGAGGAGCTGGAAGCCCTGGCCCGAGCCAATAGGGTAGGTATGAAAGGGGAATGGGAGTTTAATGAATGGCTCCATGGGAGGACTGGTAGGCCCATGGGCGCAGCCTTGCAGTCCTGGAGCGCTTCGGGTTATATACTGGCCTATAAAGCGGTGACCGAGGGCATCCTGCCATAAGCCCCGCCACCCAACCCCTCCAATAACTGGGACATCGGCGGTCGTGGTGCTCTGAGAGCTCAGTCTCACATTCGGCCCCAGGGATTATGGCGGGAAGGCGCAGCCCAAACTATTCCTCACCTCTGCAGCCCACAGGCCGCCATCGGGGCAGCGTTATCCCCTCACTGACATCGTCGAAGACCACCTCGACGGGCATGTCGATCCGAAGTTCCACCCCTTGATAGTCCACTAAGCCCCCCGGCAGACGCACCCCCGGCTCCTCCACTGGCTCCACCATGGCCACTGCGTAAGGGGCATCCCCTCGAAAGGCATCGTGGGTGGGGTATTCCACCACTATCCAGCTATATAGTTTTCCCCGGCCGCTCACCTTCGTCCATTCGTAGCTCATACTCATGCAGCGGTGACACATAGGGCTGGGGGGAAAGCGATAACGGCCACACTGCTTACACCTCTGCAACAAGAGTTCGTGGCGCTTGCACCCCTCCCAGTACTCCTGGGTATCCAAATCGGGTACCGGCAGGGGTTTCCGTGGCTTGCACATTCTTCGGCCTACCTCCTCAGGATCATAGCCGAGCCTACCGTGTAGCCAAAGCCGGTGGTCAGGGCGAGCTCGGCATCCTTGACCTGTCTGGGACCCGCATCCCCCCTCAGTTGGCTAACCGCCTCCACCACATGATTCAGGCCGTGGATATAAGCCTCGGAGAGATGACCGCCGTGGGTATTTACCGGCAACTCCCCACCCAACTCAATGCGTCCTCCTTCCACGAAGGCGCCCCCCTCCCCCTTTTTGCAGAAGCCCAAGTCCTCGAGCTGTATCAATACCTCCCCGGTAAAGCAGTCGTACACCTCGGCAACATCGATATCTTCGGGGCTGACGCCGGCCATCCCCCAGAGCTGAGGGGCGATGTATTTAGCATAGCTTTCAGTATGGTCGGGCCAGTTGAGCCAGGCGGAGGTGCATAAGCCATAACTATTGGGAAGGGGACCCCCTCCATACCCTGCCCCCATGATGTAAACCGGTCGATGCCTCAGGTCTCGGGCTCTTTCCGCGGTGGTGACAACTACAGCACAGGCACCGTCGGTCTCCAGGCAGATGTCATATTTGCGGAAGGGATCCACCCGCATGGGTTCTTGCATGTATTCCTCTAGGGTCAGAGGCTTGCGCTGCATGGCCCTCTCGTTAAGGCAGGCGTGCTTGCGGCAGGCCACTGCTATGTGGCCCAGTTGTTCCGCCTTGGTTCCATACTTGTGCATGTGCCGACGGAAGAACATGGCGAAAGAGTGAGCCCAGCTTGTCCAGCCGTATGGGGCCAAGAACTGATCTTCGCCTCGGGCCTCCGTTATCCCCCGGCCTCCCCCGCCCATCCTGAACCCGGAGCGCCCATTCATGGCCCGGAAACAAACAGCATACTTGCACATGCCGGTGGCCACGGCCATCGCCGCCGTGATAACAATGCCGCTAGAGGCGTTGCCCCCCGCCCACTGGTCGAGGTGGTAGTTGAGTTCCGAGAGCCCAAGACCAGTAGCCACCTCGGTGGCCGGCACCGAGTCGCTCATATTATAGGTGAGAACAGCATCCACATCCCGGTTGGTGAGCCCGGCATCCTCAATGGCCTTTTTGCACGCCTCGAGGGCCAAGTTCATAACGCTGACGCCTGAGTTGCTCGAGAACCTGGTAAAACCGATACCTACTATGGCGCACTTATCCCTCAGACTCTCCATACTCACCCTCCTGCCAGGCCTCAGAGAGCAGAAAGGTTCTCCCGTCTTCAAATTCTAATGTCCCATTCAATAAAGTCAACCATGTTGTGACCAACCGGGTTCGCCCCCGGGGGCCATGGACCATGCTCTCCCCGCCCAGACGGGGCTTTCATCTGTTCTTGAATTGTGGTTTCCTCTTCTCGGCGAAGGCCCGAGGCCCCTCTATGATGTCCTCCATCCCCTCGAGATTCCTTTCCAGCGCCCTGGCAAAGTTATAGCCCATTCGGGGCGGCATATAGTAGCAGCGATAGAGTATCTCCTTGAGGTTCCGCACTGCCCGAGGCCCCAGATAGAGCATCCGCTCCGCCCAGGACATGGCCTCTTCCATCAGCCTCTCCTTGGGCACCACCCGGTTTACCCAGCCCATCTCATAGGCCCGCTGGGCAGTGATGCGCCTGTCCCCCCACAGAACTATCTCCAGGGCATGGGCCAGGTTGAGTTGGCGGGTGAGGTCGGCCACCCACCAGGCGGGGAGATTCCAGCGGGCTTCCGCTATGCCCATCTCGGCGTGCTCGGCAGCGATACGAATGTCACAGGCCTGGGCCATCAGCCAGCCCCCGGCGATGGCATAGCCATTGATGGCGGCGATGATGGGCTTCCAGATCTCGAGGGGCCACCACCATAGTGGCAAGTCGGGAAATTGCCCGCCCGCCTGGTCTCGCTCCGCTTGATCGATGAGGTCGAAGCCGGCACAGAAGGACTTCTCCCCGGCGCCGGTGAGGATGGCCACCCAGGCATCCTCATCCGCCTGGAAGCCACGCCATACCTCCTGAAAGCGGTCGATCAGCTCCAGGCTAAGGGCGTTCATCCGCTCCGGGCGGTTCATAGTGATAATGACAATGCGGTCTTTCTTCTCATAGAGCAAAATGTCCGATCCGGTAATGGGCATAAAGATTCCCCCTTTCTGTCTATTCCCAAGTCCCCCGGGGCTAAATCACCCCCTCCCGCCGCAGCTGCTCTATCTCCTTCTGGCTATAGCCGCAGATATCGCGCAGGATCTCGTCGCTATGCTCGCCGAATTGAGGGGCGGGCAGCCGCACGGAGCCCGGAGTCTTGCCGAAGTGCATGGGAATACCTATCTCTTTGATCGGGCCGTAGCGGGGATGATCGAACTCAATGAGGTAATCGTTCTCCATCACCTGGGGGTCATCGACCAGGTCGGGGATGCTATTGAGGACGGAGAAGATGAAGTCCGGCTCCTGGCGAAATAGCCTTACCCATTCCTCTCTGGGCCTGGTGGCGAACTGCCTGTCTAGGATGGCAACCAGCTCCTCGCAATTCTCCCGGCGTCTGTCCATGTTCTCGAATCTGGGGTCCTTCTCCAATTCGGAAATGCCCAGTATGCGGCAAAAGCGGGGCCAGTATCTATCAGCCTGGAGCATGGCTAGGGCGATCCATTTATCGTCGGCACATCGATAATGGTTCCAGAGGGGGTTGCTGGCCCTGGTGCGGGAGACCCTGAAGAAGTTGGTGCCATCCATGGCCACGGCATTGACGTTGATGCCCTGGAGCCACATCATAGCGCCTAACTGGGAGGTCTCTACTGCCTGGCCAATGCCCTGGCGATCCCTGGCTATTAGAGCGGCCAGGATGTTGAGGGCTGTCAGGGTAGCGGTCATCTGGTTGGAGATACCTGTGGCATTATATAGGGGTGGTGTCCCCGGCTCGCCGATAGCGAACATGATGCCTGACCTGGCCTGCCCCAGGTAATCGAAGCAGGGCCTTTCGCTATCGGGCCCCTTGGGGCCGAAACCTGTGGTTATGGCCCAGATCAGCCTGGGATTGTATTTGGATAGGGTCTCGTAGTCCACTCCTAACTTGACCGGGACGTCGCGGCTGTAGTTGGTGACGAAGACATCGCATTTGGCTATCAGCCGGTAGAAGACCTCCTTGCCCTTGGGCTTCCTCAGGTTCAGTCTGAGGCTCCGCTTGTTGCGGTTCTGGGTCTCGAAGTACCAGTTCCTGGGCGACGCCACCCCAGTGGTCACCTTGGCGGCGCTGGTGTTGAATTGCGTCCGGCCAGGGTCACCCCCGTCCCAGTTTTCGACCTTGATGATATCGGCACCGAGGTCCCCTAATAGGGCGGTGATCGAGGTGCCTTGTTGCCAGATGGTCATATCAGCAATCCTGATACCTTCCAAGGGTCCGCTCACATCTGCCTCCCCTGAATGCACAGCGCCTGTGAAGTTCCGTGCATCCCTTTGTTTTGCTGCCCTTTTAGGGGCTTTCGCTCCAGGTTCGCGGAAAGGCCGTCAATTTCACGGCAATAATCCGAGCTTCCCTCCGCCGTTCCCATTTTACAACAGAATGAGCGACCGCTGTAGCGAGCCACTTGAACTACTTGCCTTTGCCCGGGGTGCGCCGTGGGGCAGTTCATTTGTGCAAAATACAACTTTTCCCCTGCGGTCAAAACGGGCGGAAATGCCCGGCCCAGTGGGGTCAATTGCGCGGCGACGGGAAATGTGCTATCCTTTCGGAGGATAATCAGCGATTTGGCTTGGGCGAGGCAGAGGTGCCCAAGAGGACCTATCAGCCGAAGCGAATCCCCCGGAAGCGGGAGCACGGGTTTCGAGCCCGGATGAGTACCCGGAGCGGGCGCGCTATCATCAAGGCTCGCCGGCTCAAGGGACGCTATCGGTTGGCGGTATAGAGGTGGGCGGGGGAGGGTGCCCAAGGGGAATCGACTCACCGGGAGGGACCGGTTTGCGGCGGTGAGCCAGGAGGGCACCCCCTATCACGGTCGGCTGGCGGTTTTGAGGGCTTTGCCCAATGGGCTTGACCATAGTCGTTACGGGTTCATCGTGAGCAAACGGGTGGGCAAGGCAGTGGTGCGGAATCGGGTGAAGCGTCTGCTTCGGGAGAGCATCCGGCACATAGCGGTCAAACCGGGCTGGGATTTGGTGTTCATCGCTCGCCCGGCGGCGGCCGAGGCGAGCTATCAGGATATGAAATCCGTGGTGACGGAGCTCCTTATCAAGGCGGGATTGGGGGATGTCCCAGGTGGCTAGTCCGGTGAAGTGGTTGGCCTTGGGATTGATCAGGGCCTATCAGATGACCCTGTCACGGATGATACCGGGCACCTGCCGCTTCATCCCCAGCTGCTCTCACTACGGATATGAGGCGATTCGGAGATATGGTCTGTGGATGGGGGGGTGGCTCACCGTGAGACGTATTTCCCGGTGCCACCCCTGGAACCCGGGAGGCTATGACCCCGTGCCCTAGGGGTTCGGCGACTTGTGTGAAAGACAGAAGGTGTGGTCCGAGAATAACAAAGGAATCCTCATCAAGCTAGCCCTTGTTTTGGTGGTGCTCCTTGGCGTTTCTGCCCTTATGGGTTGCTATCCTGCTGGGCCTAAGGGCTGGGCGGGGCCGGTGGTGAAGGATGGCCTGCTCTATCAAGCCACCATGGGGGGGGAGGTTCGCTGCCTCGACCTGGCGGGTCAGGGACGGGACTGGGCCACCCCGTTGCAGCGCTTGCCGGAACGGGGTGGCCTCTGCGGCTTCGGCTGTGCCCCGGCGGGGCCCATCGCCATCTATGGCTCGGTGGCGGTGCCCGGGGACAGGGTCTATGTGGGGACCTATGATGGCCAGCTCTATGCCCTCTATGCCGATACCGGCGGCGTTATCTGGCAGTATCCCTTGGGCCAGGAGAAGGCGCTGGGGGCTATTGTGGGTGGCCCGGTGGTGTTGCCCGAGCTGGGTTTGGTCTTGGTGGGCTCTTCCGACGGCAACCTCTATGCCTTCGATGCCGAAAGGCGGGGCCCGCCCCTGTGGAGCTTCCGTACCGAGGGCAAAATCTGGTCGACGCCGGTGGTGGTGGGGGATATAGCCTACTTCGGTTCCCTGGACAACAATGTCTATGCCCTCCGGGTTTCCAGGGATGCCCCCACCCTGGTGCAGGTCTACCCTGCCCAGGGGGCCATTGCTGGCCAGCTCCTGATAACTGAGGATACCCTTTATGTGGGCTGTTTCGACCGGCAACTATATGCCTTTGACCTGGAGACGGCGGCGGTGAAGGCAACCTTCATGGCCGAGAGCGGATTCTGGTCGCAACCCCTGCTCCATGGGGATACCATCTATATAGGGGGCCTGGATGGCAAGGTCTATGCCCTTGATGCCGAGGACATAACACGGGGCGAGGTGGTAGTGGAGACGGGTGGTCCCATTCGCTCCGACCCAGTGCTGGCCAATGGCCGGGTGGTCTTCGCCTCCAAGGATGGCAAGCTCTATCTGGTTGACCCAGCCAGCCACAGGACGGGCATCATTGCCCTGGGCTTCCCGGTGCTGAGCCCCCTAGCCGCAGCGGGCGGCCTGGTCTATGCCCATGCCGAGAATGGTAGCCTTTATGAGGTAGATGTGGCCCGCCACTCGTGGCGGGTGCTCTACAGCCTGGAGGAGAAGTAAGGGGTTAATATAGAATGTGGGATGTAATAGCG
>MTNP01000006.1 GCA_002011475.1 Dehalococcoides sp. JdFR-54 | reverse complement strand
GGGGGTAGTCCAGGCGGCGCCCCAAGTGGCCCTCCAGCCAAGCGATGAGCTCTAGGAGCTGTCGTCGGGTATAGGCGATGGCATCCCGGTTGATCTCGTCGTGCATGTTTGGGGTATCGATGACAAAGAGGGGCACCTGGAAGTAATAGCTCAGGTATTCCCACCACTTCTGGACGACGAGGCAGCTATCGTTGACCACCACCAGGAAATCGGGCCGGGGCAGGCCGCCCACGGGGCTTTGAGTCCTCTCGCCCAGGATGGCGCTGCCAATATCGTTCTTGGCATAGGAGCAAAGGTGGGTGGGGAAGCCGTGGGCCTCGGCCGCCTCACAGTGGGCAGTGCCCACTTTGCGCCCGCCACAGCTCGCCGAGTGGGACTCCGGATACAGGACGAAGCAGTCCATGGCCCACAGGATCTCGGAGGGGGCACCCAGGTTAACCCAGACGATGGGCCTGCCCTCTGCCTTGGCCTGGCGGGCCCGGGCATAGTATTCATCGATTATCTTGGAAAGCCTTACCGAACTCTCCAGCTTGGGGATGGGCTTCTTTTCCATAAGATTTCCCCCGGCTCTCTAGGCTAGCTTCTGCTCTCGGACCATCTCGATGAAGGCCTGAAGCCTGGTGCGAAGCCGGCCCAGGGCACCTGTCTCGGGCTCGGTCTCGACCAGTAGGTGGGGGATGCCGACCTTTGTCAGCTTGTCGTCCAGGGGCACACATTCAAAGCCGTAGGGGTCACAGTAGAGGACGAGCATGATGACGACGCCATCGGCCCCACTCTCCTTCGCCATCCTGATGATGAACTGTCCATAATCCTCAGGCCCCTCCCTGCCGGGGCGGAGGAAAAGCTCCCGGCGGTGGGTGGTGGCACAGGGGATCAGGTTCAGATAATGCCGGGCCAGGGCCATGAGGGGGTCGCCATCGGGGGCGACCTCGGTGGCGAAGTAGCGAAAGCCGGTATACATATCGTCGTCCACCACCACTGCCCCCTCCGCCTCGATGATATCCAGGAGGTCGGCATCGGGGGGATCGCAGGGCTGTCCGGCGAGGAAAAGCTTGACCTGGCCCGGGGCTGGTGGCGGGGTGGGCGCAGCCTCCACCTCCACCAGGAGCTCGTCCAGCCACCGGTTGTGCTCCTCCTTGGGCATGAGCATCGCGGCAACCACCACATCCAGCACCTCCCTGGCGCCGAGGAGGCCTGGCTTCTGCCGCCTCAATTGGTAAAGCTTTCGTAGTTTGGCCCGGCCCTGATTGTAGACCTGGATGCTATGGCGCAGGGCATCTGGGGTTATCTCTCCGCCGGCCAGCTCCTCCAGGGCCGCTTTGAAGCGGCCCAGCAACCGGAGTTGGTATTCCAGGGCGGCCTCGTCCTGGCGGTGGGGCAGGGCCAGCACATGCATCAAGGGGTAGGGATGGTCCAGGTTCCAGATGCCGTACACGAAACGCAACTGGTCGCAAATATCGGGCACCACCAGGCCGTCCAAGAAATCCAGCCTCCCTTTGAGGCCCATGTCGTAGGCGCTGCGCACCAGCTCGCAGGCGTTGCTCTGTAGGTGCCGGTCGGCCAGGCTAATAGGTTCCTTGCCGGCCAGGACAATCACCGGCAGCATCCCGGCGGCATGGATGAGCTCCTCAGGGACATACATGGGCAGGCAGCCCACTATCTTCTTGCCCGTGTCCCGTTTCCACCGCTCCAGGCGCTGGTAGGGCTGGTCGCGGACGGCGGCAAACCTGGCCAGGATCTGTTTCATCGTCTTCTTCGGGTTTTGACCTGTGGCTATAAATATAAACCCTGGAGCTGGCCCCGGTCAATATGTAGGGGGCGAGTCCTTGACAGGAGTTTGTTATCTCAATTACAATCTGCCTGAATTGGCAGAGGAGGGCCGATATGGAGATCAAGAAGGTCGGAGTAGCGGGCTGTGGCATGATGGGGTCGGGGATCACCCAGATATGCGCCCGAAGCGGCTACTCAGTGGTGGTCTTGGAGGCCAATGAGGAGCTTCTGAAGAAGGGCCTGAGCAACATCGAAGGCTCCCTGGCCCGGGCGGTGGAGAGGGGCAAGATGTCCGGCGAGGAGAAGGCGGCCACCATGGGGCGAATCCAGGGCACTGTCAAGGTGGCGGACTTCGCCGACTGCGACCTGGTCATTGAGGCGGTGCCGGAGGATGTGGAGCTAAAAAGGCGGGTCTTCGCCGACCTGGATCGCGTGTGCCCGCCCCACGCCATTTTGGGCAGCAATACTTCTTCCATCCCCATCATGAAGATGGCCTCGGCCACCAAGCGCATGGACAAGGTGCTGGGGATGCACTTCTTCAACCCGGCCCATATCATGAAGCTCTTGGAGATAATCAAGACCATCGCCACCAGCGACGAGACCATGGCCACCGTGACCGAGTTCGGCAAGTCTCTGGGCAAGACGGTGGTGCCGGTCAAAGATATGCCCGGCTTCATCGTCACCCGCCTACTGGTTGTCCAGCTTCTGGAGGCGGTCCGGGCCCTCCAGGACGGGCTGGCTTCGGCGAGGGACATCGACGAGGCACAGAAGCTGGGATTGAATATACCCATGGGGCCCTTTGAGGAGATCGACCTCGTGGGCCTGGATGTCCTTCTCAATGTCGCCGATGCCATGTACCAGGAGACCAAAGACCCCAAGTGGGCGGCGCCGCCCCTGCTGCGCCAGATGGTGGATGCCGGCTATCTGGGCTACAAGGTCAAGCGCGGCTTTTATAACTACTGAAAACACCGAGAGGGCCTTAATTGGTTTGTTGAGGCCGCGGCTGGCCCCTGGTCAACCGGTATAGTCGAGGAGGCCCGTGGCAATACAAAATGTCCTGATCCTGGGGGAAAATACAGTTGGCCGGGCCATAGGCGATATGATGAGCCAGGCCGGCCTCTCCTGCGAGGTGGCCAATAGAGCGGCCTTGGCCGACCAGGACCTGGCGCCCGTTGACCTGGTCATCGATGCCCTGCCCGAGCCCACGGCGGAGAAGACGCTGAGCCTGGAGCAAATAGGACGTCGGCTGCCCGAGAGGACCATCCTGGCCACACTCGCCACCAGCTTCGGCCTCACCGGGCTGGCCTCATCCAGCCGCCGCCCCGACCGTTTTGTGGGGCTCCACTTCCAGCCCCCCGCCCCGGATACCAGGCTCATCCAGATAGTCCGCGGTCTGGATACCTCTGAGACGACCATCGCCGCCTGTCGGGAGCTGGTGGCAAGCCTGGGAAGGACGGCCATCGTGGTCAAGGACTCACCGGGGCTGGTCTACCAGAGGGTGACGGCGGCCGTGATGAACGAGGCCATCTATGTCCTGTGGTACGGCCTGGCCAGCCGCGAGGAGATCGACAGCATGATGAAATACGGGGCCAACTTCCCCATGGGGCCTCTGGAGATGGCCGATAGCCTGGGGCTGGATGTGCTCCTGGATACACTGGAGGAGCTTTGCCGGGTGATCGGCCCAGAGCACCGCCCCTGCCCCCTGCTGCGCCAGATGGTCAGTGCCGGGCACCTGGGCAAGAAAACTGGCAAGGGCTTTTACGACTACTCTTAGGGATGGAATGATGGACCTGCAAAACACCATATTCGAGAGGGAAGATAATATCGCCATTATCACGGTGAACCGGCCGGACAAGAGGAACGCCCTGAACAAGGATGTGCGGCGCGAGCTTCGGGCCATCCTGGAGGAGGTCAAGGCCGACCCCAGGATCAAGGTGCTGGTCATCACCGGGGCCGGGGACAAGGCCTTCATCGCCGGGTCGGACATCGCCGAGCTCAAGGAGATGAGCCCTCTGGACTTCCATCGGTTTGCCGCCACCCTGGGCCAGCAGCTCTATACCGATTTCGAGAACCTGGAGATCCCGGTTATCGCCATGATCAATGGCTTTGCCCTGGGGGCTGGCCTGGAGTTGGCCATGGCCTGCGATATCAGGGTGGCCGCCGAGGGGGCCAGGCTGGGACAGCCCGAGATCCTCCTGGGCATCATCCCCGCCGGTGGCGGCACCCAGCGACTGACCCGCCTGGTAGGGGCGGGCAAGGCCAGGGAGCTCATCTACACCGGGGACATGATAGATGCCGCCGAGGCGGAGAGAATCGGGCTGGTGAACAAGGTGGTGCCGGCCGCCGAGCTGCGCCCCACGGTGATGGAGCTGGCCCGGAAGATAGCCAGTCGTAGCGGGGTGGCGATAAGGCTGGCCAAGAAGGCCATCAATAAAGGTGCCAATGGGCCCTTGGAGCTGGGGCTGGCCTATGAGGCGGCCATGCAATGCCTGGCCTTCACCAGCGAAGACCACGCCGAGGGGCTGGGGGCTTTCCTGGAGAAGCGCCAGCCCGAGTTTAAGGACAGGTAGTCGGACGAGAATGACGGTGGAGAGGATCAGCGTCATCGGGGCAGGGCTCATGGGGCATGGCATCGCCCAGGTGTGTGCCCAGGCCGGCTACCAGGTGGTGATGCGCGACCTCTCTGAGGAGCTAGTAAATAAAGGCCTGGAGCGGATCAGGAAATTCCTGAGCGACGGCGTCCACAAGGGCAAGGTCTCCCAAGCCGATGCCGACTCCACCTTGGGGCGCATCCTTGCCACCACAAGCCTGGAGGAGGCGGCCAGGGACACCGACCTCATCATTGAGGCCATTGTAGAGGATATGGAACAGAAAAAGCAGCTCTTCAGGGAGCTGGATCGGCTCTGTGCCCCTCATGTCATCTTCGCCTCCAACACCTCCTATCTCAGCATCACCGAGATGGCGGCAGTCACCGGGCGGCCCGACCGCTTCATTGGCATGCACTGGTTCAACCCTCCCCAGCTCATGCGGCTCATCGAGATACCCCGGGGCCAGGACACCTCTGAGGAGACGGTGGCCACCATAGTAGAGCTGGCCAAAAGGCTGGGCAAGGTGCCTGCCGTCTGTTCTGACTCGCCGGGATTCATCGTCAACCGCCTGCTCCAGCCCTTCTACAATGAGGCCATGAGCCTCTTGGAGGAGGGAGTGGCCTCGGCCCAGGATATAGACACCGCCCTCAAGGCGGGTGGCGGCTTCCGCATGGGGCCGCTGGAGCTGCGGGACTTTGTGGGGCTGGACACAGCCCTCAGGGGCACGGAAGTGATCTATAATGCCCTGCGCCACGACAAATTCAAGCCCCGCCAGTGTCTCATCAGGCTGGTCAAGGCGGGGCACTACGGCCGCAAGACGGGCCGGGGTTTCTACACATATGGCCAGGAGTAAAGCGGTGACCCAGGTTGCCGTTATCGGTGTGGGTCAGACCAAATTCGGCGTCTTCCCCGATAAGGGGATGAAGGAGCTTTTCCACGAGGCCTTCCAGGAGGCGATGGCGGATGTGGAGAAGGGCCTGGACCCCAAGGATATCCAAGAGGCCTATATCGGCACCCTGGGGACGGGAGGGGCCCAGCTGGGCAACTTCGCCCCCCTGATGCTGGAACAGGTGGGGCTGGAGCATATCTCGGCGCGGCGGGTGGAGAACGCCTGCGCCTCCAGCGGCTACGGCTTCAGGGATGCCGTCCTGGCCATAAGGTCGGGGGCATGCCGTATCGCCCTGGCGGGCGGGGTGGAGAAGATGACCGACCTGCCCCGGGAGCGCAACCGCTACTGGCTAGGCGTCTCCGGGGATGTGGAGTGGGAGCGCCTGGCCGGCACCAATTTCCCCGGAATCTACGCCATGATCGCCCGGAGGCATATGCACGAGCACGGCACCACCAGGGAGCACCTGGCCATGGTGGCGGTGAAGAACCATAGGAATGGCGCCCTCAACCCCAAGGCCCAGCTGGGCTTCGAGATCACCATAGAGCAGGCCCTCAATGCCCCCCTTCTGGCCCATCCCTTCGGGCTGTTCGACTCCTGCCCCACCAGCGACGGCGCCTCGGTGGCCATCCTATGCCGCGGCGACCTGGCCAGGGGCTTCACCGATAAGCCCGTCTATGTCCTGGGCAGCGGCACCGCCACCGACCACCTGGCTGTCTACGAGCGCAAGGACATCACCCGCCTGCTGGCGGCGGAGAAGGCAGCCCAACAGGCCTACCAGGAGGCGGGGCTGGGGCCCCAGGATGTGGATGTGGCCGAGGTCCACGACTGCTTTACCATCGCCGAGATACTGGCCTATGAGGCCCTGGGCTTCGCCGAGCTGGGCAAGGGGTGGCGGCTCCTGGAGGAGGGTGCCACCTCCTTGGAGGGCAGGATACCGGTCAATCCCAGCGGCGGCCTCAAGTCCAAGGGCCACCCCATCGGGGCCACAGGTACCGGGCAGATCTACGAGGTCGTGCACCAGCTCCGCGGCGACGCGGTCAAGCCGGAGCGACAGGTGAAGGGGGCCACTGTGGGCATCGCCCACAATGTGGGGGGCTCCGGGGGCACCGCTGCAGTGCATATCCTGAGGATAGGGGAATAACATGCCAATAGGAATCTTAGGCTATGGAGTCTATATCCCCAGATACAGGATAAAGGGCGAGGAGTATGCTCGGGCCTGGGGCTCCTTCGCCGCCGCTGGGGTGTCCGAGAAATCGCTGCCCGGCTACGATGAGGATGTGGTCACCATGGCCATAGAGGCATCCCACAATGCCCTGCGCCGCGCCCAGAGGGAAGGCTCAGAGCTGGATGCCATCTATCTGGCTACTACCAGTGCCCCCTATGAGGAGAAGTCGGCGGCCACTACCCTGGCGGCGGCCCTGGGTGCCCATGAGGTGCGCACCGCCGACTTCGGCGCCTCCACCAAGGCGGGGACTACAGCCCTCTTGGCCGGCCTGGACCGGGTGCGGGCCGAAGGCCCGGGCCCGGTCCTGGCCGTGGCTTCGGATTGCCCCTTGGCGGCGCC
>MTNP01000055.1 GCA_002011475.1 Dehalococcoides sp. JdFR-54 | reverse complement strand
CCCCCCAGCCGATCCAGGATACGGCGGGCCTGCTGGGCATTGACCAGGTTCATATCGATGCCCCGGGGATGGCGGAAGGCCTCCCGCACTGCCCGGTCTGTAATCTCGTGAAAGACGACCCTGTACAGGGGCAGATTATCCAGCCGAGCGGCCTGGACCAGGTGCCAGGAGATGGCCTCGCCCTCACGGTCGGGGTCGGTGGCCAGGTAAATGGAGGCGGCCCGAGAGGCAGCCTCTCGGAGCTGGGTCACCACCTGCCTTTTCTCCGGCAACACCACATAGCGGGGGGCGAAATCCTTGCCAATTTCCACCCCCAGATGGCGCTTGGGCAGGTCTCTCACATGTCCCAGCGAGGCCCTGACCCGGTAGCCCTTGCCCAGGAAGCGACCCAGGGTTCTGGCCTTGGCCGGGGACTCCACTATTACCAGCTTCTCTTTATTCTGCCTGGCCATGGGCGCTACTCCATGACCACCCTGTAGCCAGCCCTGGCCTCCCGAGACAGAACATAATTCATGGCACCTACCTGCCTCACCACCCCCTTTAGCTCCATCATGGCCAGGGCGCTGCTCACCGCGGACATGGGCAGACCGCTGCTCCGGCACACCTCATCGATATGGACAGGTTCTGCGGAAAGATGGCTCAGCAGGAGCGACTCGGTATCGGTGACGGGAAGGGTCTCCTGAAGCTCCAGTTGCCGGGCCACCATAGTGAGGTTCAGCTCCTCCAGGATGTCGGTATAGCTCATCACCAGCTTGGCGCCCTCCTGGATAAGACGGTTGGTGCCCCGGCTGGCTGGGGAGAGGATGCTGCCGGGCACAGCGAACACCTCCCGATTCTGCTCCAGGGCCAGGCGGGCGGTGATCAGGGCCCCACTGCCCTCCCCGGCCTCCACTACCAGCACCCCCAGGCTGAGACCGCTCATTATGCGATTGCGCCGGGGGAAGTTCTCCGCCTTGGGCCTGGTCCCCAAGGGGTAATCGCTGACCAAGGCCCCCTGTTCCAGGATCTCCCGGGCCAGCTGGGCGTGCTCCGCGGGGTAGACGATGTCCAGGCCACTGGCAAAGACGGCTATAGTCCTGCCCCCGGCCGCCAGAGCGGCCCGGTGGGCAATGGCATCTATGCCTCGGGCCAAGCCACTGACAATGGTGATATGGTTACGGGCCAGGTCGGCCACGATCTCCTCCGTCACCTGCCGTCCGTAGAGGGTGGTACGTCGGGTGCCCACCACCCCCACACACCACTCATCCTCGGGCAGGAGGGAGCCCCGCACATAGAGCACTGGGGGGCGGTCATAGATCTCCTTGAGCCGGGTGGGATATGCCTCATCCCTCCAGGTGAGCACCTTCACCCGGTAGCGCTCCAACCTCTCCATCTCCTTGTCTGGGCTGAGCTTGGAGCGGTACTCCTGGATAGTCCTCACTGATCTATCGTCCAGGCCAGCGGCCCTCAGCTCGGCGGCATTGGCGTGCCAAGCCGCCTCCAGGCTGGGGAAGTGTTCTTCCAGGAGGGCGAATTTGGCCCGCCCGATGCCCGGTATGAGGCTAAAGCCAACCCAATATTTGAGGTCGCTCATCCCCTATCAGCCTCGGCCGCCCATTCTAACATAGGAGGCTGAGCAAAGCAATGGAAGGAGGGGATATGGCGGAGAGGGTGGGATTCGAACCCACGAGGCATTTCTGCCTACGCGCTCTCCAGGCGCGCCTGATAGTCCACTCCAGCACCTCTCCGGCGGAGAGGGTGGGATTCGAACCCACGGCCCCAACCAGGGGGGCACCGCTTTTCGAGAGCGGCTCCATCAACCACTCGGACACCTCTCCCCACCCTATTATAACAACCTCGACCCCCTTGGGCAAAAGGGCAGCGGTTTATTTGATGAATATGGTAAAGAATGGCGATGAAGGTATTGACAATTTGGAAAAGGGGCCAATATAATATCTTCTAGCCGGGAAGCGTTTGGGCGCTGGTCGAGCCCGGTTGGCTGTGGAAGATGGGTCTTCAAAACTCGAATAATGAAGACCCGAAAATATAAGTTAGGGGAGCCAGGGCCGGGGATTATTTCTAGTTTAGTATAGGAAGGAGGAACTGGATGCAGCTACGAACTTCAGCAAAACTATTGGGGATGGCTTTAATTATTTCATTGCTAGCAGTAGCAGTGGTCGGTTGTGCTAAGCCCGAGGTCAGCAAGGGGGAGTTTGACATCGTCAAGGACGACGTCGATGCCCTGAAGAAAAGCGTATCTGGCGTGACGGCTGACATAGCCGGCGCAAAAGCTGATATAGCTTCCCTCAAGAGTGCTGTAGAAGGTCTCAGCGCCAGCGTGTCCGGTATGGCAGCCGACCTGACCGTAGCCCAGGCCGAAGTGGCTTCAGCCAAGAAGAGCGTAGCCGGACTGAGTGATGCCGTGGCTAACCTGCAGGCCCAGGTGACCACCATCGGGGCTGACCTGGCCACAGCGGAGAGCGCCATCGCTGCGCTGGAGGGCAGCGTCGGCGATGTATCCAAGGTGGCCGATGATACTAAGGCAGCTATCGCCGCCGTTGAGAGGACAATCGCCGGATTGCAGGCGGACATCGCCGCCCTGGAGCCGAGGATCGCCGCCCTAGAAGAAGGCCTGGTGGCTGTCCCCACGATGGCAGGTATAGATGTAGCCCGCGTTGATGTGGCTGGCACCACAGTGATCGTAGTCACCGGTGCTGGCTTCGGCAGCGGGGAGGGGGTAGCCGTAGACCTCATTGAGAGGCTGGGCCCTAGGGGGGCGTTCAGGAGCTTGGGCTATACCTATGCCACCCTTTCCGGCGCCTTCCAGTTTAATGTGCCCCTGACCAGGCTAGAAGGGCTGGCCCCTGGAACCTATACTGTTAAAGCTACCAGCGAGGGTGGCATCGTCGCCTATGCCGCCCTGATTGTGAAGTAGTACGGCCCACTCACAGGCTAGCAAACTTATAGTTAGGAACAGAACCGGTTTTTGGTTTGGGCCACTGGTTTGGGTGGCGCCATAAATTGATGGTTAAATGAGAATAATATTGACCTTGGCGAGATAGGCTTCGCCAGAGCGAGAACAGGGTACTTATGACAAAGCTCCTCCGTCGTTTCCGACGGAGGAGCTTTGTCATATCGCCAAGGCTACCTAAAGAGGGGAAGGTGTGATAACATTATGGTAACCTGCCCATATAGCTGAGGATAAGGCTGTTGATTCTCCCCTGGCTCAAGTTTGCCGTTTGTGCCGCCATCATTGTCCTGTCCGGACGGAGCGTTGCCAAATACGGTGATGTTATCGCCTGGAGGACAGGGCTAGGCCGGGTCTGGATTGGCACCATATTAGTGGCCATGTCCACCTCCTTGCCTGAGCTATTTACGGGCATAAGCTCGGTGGCTCTGGTAAGAGTCCCCGACCTCACCATAGGTAACCTCTTTGGTGCCAATGCCTTCAATCTGCTCAACCTAGCCCTGCTCGATATCGCCTCGCGTCACCAACCCCTCTTCGGCATGGCTAGCACCGGTCATCTGCTGGTAGCTGGGTTCAGCCTGATTTTAGTTTCCTTTGCCGCGGCCGGCATCCTGCTTAAGGATAGCTTTCTGGGCTATAGCCTGGGCTGGATCGGGCTCTCCGCCCCTATTATCGTCCTCATCTACCTGGTAGCTGCCAGGGGTTTATTCAACTTCGAGCGGCGCCGGCGAGCCCCCCTAGACGCTGAAGTCATGCCAAGGTATGAAGCCATACCCTTGAGGAGGGCCTATCTTTACTTCTCGATAGCAGCCGCCTTCGTTATCGGGGCTGGGACCTGGCTCGCCTTCGTAGGCCGGGACATCGCCCAGGCTACCGGCTGGGCAGAAAGCTTTGTAGGTAGCCTGTTCTTGGCCTTCAGCACCACCCTGCCTGAGATCACGGTCTCCTTCTTCGCTCTGCGTTTAGGTGCCTATGACATCTGCGTGGGCAACATGCTGGGCAGTAACCTGTTCAATATGAGCATTATCGCCGTGGACGACCTTTTCTATCGACCGGGGCCGGTGCTATCCTCGGTCTCGACCAGCCATGTTTTTACTGCGCTCCTGGTAATCTTGATGACGGGCATCGTTATCGCCGGGCTCATGGCGCGTCCCCAGCACAAGCCTGCCCTGCGGGCTACCTGGTACTCCCTGGCCCTAATCGTGGTCTTCCTCATAGGCTACTACCTCAACTTCAGCCTGGGCTAATTTGACATAACATTCAGCGGAGGGTGGGAACAATCCTTGTCAAAGCAGATGGCCCCAGAGTATAATAGAGGCGGGCCCCTGTAGCTCAGGTGGATAGAGCGCCAGCCTCCGGAGCTGGGTGCGAGCGTTCGAGTCGCTCCAGGGGCGCTACTATTGACCGGGAGGCATGTTTTGTCCGAAAAGAGACAGAGACTCGTGGAGATCCGCTGGCATGGTAGGGGCGGGCAGGGGTCTGTTATAGCCAGCGAACTCCTCGCCGAGGCAGCTATGGATGAGGGGGAATATTTCCAGGCCTTCCCCGATTATGGCCCGGAGCGTATGGGGGCCCCGGTTCGAGCCTATACCCGCATCTCCACCTCGCCCATCCGCCAGCATCATCAGATAATCGACCCCGATGCTGTGGCCGTATTGGATATGACCCTTCTGGGCGTGGTGGATGTCACCGAGGGATTGAAGGACGACGGTGCCCTGATTGTCAATACCAGTAAGTCGCCGGCGGAGATCAGACAAATCCTGAAGCTAGATAAGGCCAGGGTCTACACCGTGGATGCCTCTCGTATTGCCATGGACACGCTGGGCCGAAACATCCCCAATACCCCGATGATAGGGGCTATCATCAAGGCTACCGGGGTGGTGAGCCGGGAGGGGGTGGTCAGGACCATCCAGGAGCGCCTTGGGGCCCGGCTGAGCAAGGGCATGGTCGAGGCCAACGTCAGGGCTGTGGAGCGGGCCCTGGCCGAGACCCAGCAGGGTTAACCAGACACCAATTGGGAGGAAAAGGTTGAAGGCCAAAGGTTGGAAAGAACTGACAACCCAGGGCGCACTCATCGCTGAGCCCGGTAACTCCGATACCTATGAAACTGGTAGCTGGCGCAGCCGGCGCCCCAAGTTCATACCTGAGAAATGCAGCCACTGCTTCATCTGCTGGGTATTTTGCCCTGAAGGCTCTATCAGGGTTGAGGACGAAAAGATGGTCGGCATCGACTTGAGATATTGCAAGGGCTGTGGCATCTGTGCCACCGAGTGTCCCCGGGATGCCATCGAAATGGGCGAAGAATTTGTCGCCGAGAAAGGAGCCTGAGATGGAGACCAGGGTCAAGGGTAAACTCCTCGCCTTCCGGGGCGACGAGGCAGTAGCTGAGGCCATGCGCCAAATAAACCCCGATGTGGTGGCCGCCTACCCCATCACCCCCCAAACCGAGACAGTGCAGGCCTTCAGTCAGTTTGTGGCCAATGGCGAGGTGGATACCGAATTCATCGCCGTGGAAAGCGAGCACGCCGCCATGAGTGCCTGTATCGGCGCTGCCGCCGCTGGGGGCCGTGCCCAGACAGCCACCTCAGGCCCCGGCCTGGCCCTGATGTGGGAGATGCTCTGGGTGGCCTCGGGGATGCGGCTTCCCATAGTGATGCCCGTGGTCAACCGAACCCTCTCCGCCCCCATTAACATCCTGTGTGACCACTCCGATAGCATGGGGGCCCGGGATGCCGGCTGGCTCCAGCTCTATGCCGAAAGCATGCAGGAGGCCTATGACAACACCATCCAGGCGGTGCGCATCGCCGAACACCCCAGGGTGATGCTGCCCATCATGTCCTGCCTGGATGGCTTCATCCTAGGGCATTCCTTCGAGCCCATAGAGATACTGCCCGATGAGGCGGTGAGGGAGTTCGTCGGCACCTACAAACCGGGCTATTCCCTGCTCGACGTTGACCACCCGGTCACTTATGGCCCCATCGATTTCCATGGCCATTTCTTCGAGCATAAGCGCCAGCAGGTGGACGGCATGGAGAGCGCCCCCGAGGTGGTGCTCCAGGTGGGGCGTGAATTCGGGGAGCTCACCGGGCGCTACTATGGACTCACCGAGGGCTATGAGCTGGAGGACGCCGATTTTGTCATTGTCGCCCTGGGCTCCGTCACCGGGACCATCAAAACGGTGGTCGACGACCTGCGACAGCAGGGCCAGAGGGTTGGTTTGCTCCGCATCCGCTGTTTCCGCCCCTTCCCCGCCCAAGAGATCGCCCAGGCCCTTGGCAATAAGAAGGCCGTTGCTGTCTTGGACCGCTCCCTTTCCTTCGGGGCCCAGGCCCATCAGGTGTATTTGGAGGTGGTGACAGCCCTATATACCCACGGCTATGCCCCCAAGGTGGTGAACTATGTGTACGGGATAGGGGGGCGGGATACCCTTCCTCACGAGGTCGAGCAGGTCTACCGCGAACTGGCCGAGGTGGACAAAACAGGCGTTATCCAGCCTGTAGTCCGTTATCTGACCGTGAGAGAGTAGCACGAAGAGGAGACCGATATGGCCATAAAGCTCAAGGAATTGGTGCGGCAGGGGGAGAGGCTGGCCCCAGGCCATCGAGCCTGTGCCGGCTGTGCTGAGCCGGTAATAGTGCGCCAGGTGCTCCATGCCATAAATTACCCCGTGGTAGTGGCCACGGCTACGGGTTGTCTGGAGGTGGTTTCCTCGCCATACCCCTACACAGCCTGGCGGGTGCCCTGGATTCACAGCGCCTTCGAGAACGCCGCCACCACCATTTGCGGTGTCGAGGCGATGTACCGCTCCCTGGTGAGGCAGGGCAAGATCCAGGATAGGAACACCAGGTTTGTGGCCTTCGGCGGCGATGGCGCCACCTATGACATCGGCCTCCAGC
>MTNP01000038.1 GCA_002011475.1 Dehalococcoides sp. JdFR-54 | reverse complement strand
TCGCCGATTATAGCATCCCCCAGCCCACAACCCCCGCCGGTCGCACTCCAGCCGCTCTACGAAGCCGGCGATAGATGATCCGCCAGTGCCCTGGGTTTGGTCAAAGGCGCAGCCGGTCCGCTGGTGATGGCGGGCCCGCGGGCAGGCCCTGCAGTCCCTATGGTATAATGCGTTTTCGGTCCTGGGCGACCGCTGGAGGAATCTCGGCTTGGCACTGAACCCCCTCAACTGGCTTCTTGGCCTTTTCTCCCTAGATATCGGNATCGATCTGGGAACGGCCAACACATTGGTCAACGTGCGCGGNAAAGGGATCGTNATTAACGAACCCTCCTGGGTAGCCATTGAAAAGCGCACACGCCGGCCGCTGGCAATCGGCGCCGAGGCCAAGAAGATGGTCGGCCGCACGCCCCCGAACATCTTGGCCATCCGCCCCCTGCGAGATGGCGTGATTTCTGAATTTGAAATCACCGAAGCCATGCTGGAGTATTTCATCGGCCGGGCCCACGAGCAGAGCCTGGTCCCCGTCCCGCGCCCGCGGGTCGTCGTCGGAATCCCCAGCGGGGCGACAGAAGTGGAAAAACGGGCCGTTTATGATGCGGCCATGGCCGCGGGTGCCCGCGAGGCCTATCTCATCGAGGAACCCATGGCCGCCGCCCTGGGCGCATCTCTCACCATTGGCGACATTTCCGGAACGATGATCGTGGACATAGGCGGTGGCACCACTGAGGTGGCCGTCTTCTCCATGGGCGGCGTGGTGGTCTCGCGCTCCTTGCGCATCGCCGGCGATGAGATGGATCAGGACATCCTCAACTATGTGCGCAACAAGTATAATTTGCTCATCGGCGAGCGCATGGCGGAGCGGATAAAGATCACCCTGGGTTCTGCCTTTCCTCTCAAAGAGGAAAAGACCATGGTCGTTCGCGGCCGCAATCTGGTCAGCGGCCTCCCGGAAGCGGTGGAGCTATCCTCGGTGGAAATCCGCGAAGCTTTGGCCAGTTCTGTGCGTGTGATCATAGAGGCCGTTCGTGAGACGCTCGACGACACGCCGCCGGAGCTGGTTGCGGATCTGATGGAAGTGGGCATTTGTCTGGCCGGTGGGGGCGCGTTGCTCCAGGGCCTGGCAGATCGCATCACCCACGAGCTGCGCGTGCGTGCCTGGGTAGCTGAGGATCCCATGACCTGCGTGGCCCGCGGNGCGGGCATGGTCCTNGAAGACCTGGATGACAACCGTCGCTACCTGGCCCCCTTGCAGCGCACACCCTCATGACGGGCCTTGCCCTAGNGCCATGAGCCGCAANCCCTCCCGCCTGCTGCTCACCCTAGCCCTCTTACTCCTGGCCCTGAGCNTGATCCTGCTCAGCGAGGGCGGCCTATTGCGCCCCGCGGAAAACGCGCTCCTGCGCCCGCTCTCCTCCCTTCAGTCCTTCTTCTCCCTGCGCTTCCAGGCGCTGCGCGATCTGGTGCAATCCCCGGCGGATATGGCCGCCCTGCGGGCCCGCAACCAGGAGTTGGAAGCCCGGGTCGCAAGCCTGGAACGCCAAGTTATCGCTTTGCGCGAACAGCTTGCCGAGACGGAAATCCTGGCTGCTCTCCTCAATTACGCCCGTTCCCAACCCGAGAGCCGCTACATAGCGGTGCATATCATCGGCCGCGACATCAACCCCTTCATCCGCTCAGCATGGATCAATCGCGGCTCGGACGACGGCATCCGCCAGGGCATGCCCGTGATCACCGAACGCGGCCTGGTGGGGCGCGTCCAGGAGGTATACCCCACCACCGCGCGCGTGCAACTGCTCACAGACCCTGAACTGGCGGTAAATGTCCTTTTCCTGGATTCGCGCGCGGAGGGCGTGCTCAGCGCTCAGCTCAACGGCGAACTGTGGGTGGATATGATCGACCAGGATCGCGAAATCAGGGTTGGCGAGCTGGTCCTCACCTCCGGCCTGGGCGGGAATTATCCCCCCGAGATTCCCGTGGGCCAAGTGATCAGCGTGCGCAGACGCGATTTCGCCATTTTTCAGCAGGCCGTGGTCCAACCGGCCGTTGATTTTGATGACCTGCGCATCGTCCTGGTGATCACCGATTTTGAGCCCCTGCCCCTGGAATCCCTCCCGTAGGGATTGGCCATGATCTATTGGTTTGCTGTCCCCACCCTGGCATTGTTGGCCGCCCTGCAGTCCTCCCTGCTGGCCGAACTCACCTTTCTCGATGGTCGGCCGGATTTGGTGCTCATCGCGGTCATCGCCTGGGCCATTGCCGATAAACCCAGGCAAGCTATGGTCCTGGGGCTGATCGGCGGAATCTTCCTCGACTTGCTTTCCAGCCTGCCCGTGGGGACCAGCTCCATTCCCCTCATCCTGATCGCTTTTCTGGTATCCTTCACAGGTGGCAGGCTGTGGCAAGCCCATTTTCTGTTGCCCATGGCCACCACCCTGGTGGGCTCACTGTTCTTCCACGCCTTCGGCATGGCGATCCTGTTGGCGGCCGGCCGCTCGATTGATATCAATCTGGCCCTGTCACGAGTGATCCTGCCGAGCACTTTCTTGAACGTGGTGCTGGCTATGCCATTCACCCAATTGATCGTGGGCCTGCGCAACCGGCTCTACCCGCCGGAAGTGGAGATCTGAGGCATGCGCGTGCAGCAACCAGAAAGAGACGGACGCCAAGCAAAACGGCTCGCCAAACAGGTTTCAGCGGCCCAAAGCCCCCTCCAGGCCCATCCGCCCTCCTGGATGATCCTGGCGGTGGGACTTGTCCTGAGGAGCGTAGCTGCGCGATGAAGGCCACCAATGGCCAGCCCATCGAGCCATGGCGTCTGCGGTTCACATACGCCGCTCTGGCCCTGATCTTCGGCACTTTCCTTGTGCGCCTCTACCAATTGCAGATCGTAGAGGGCCAGGACTACCTGGCGCGGGCCGTGGACAACCGCCTGGAGCGCATCTCCATCCCCTCGCCGCGCGGGGTGATCTACGACCGCAACGGTTTCTTGCTCGTGCGCAACATCCCCGCCTTCAACATTAACATCATCCCTGCACAGCTCCCCGACAGCCAGGCCGAGGTCGACGCCATCTATCAATTCCTCTCTGATCTCACCGGTGTGCCTGTCAGCCAAGAGGGCGAACCCGCCGCGCCTTGCGTCCCGGGGCGCGGCATCGAGCAATTGGTGGAAGAGGGCGCCTCCATCAGCCCATACGATGCCTGGCCGATCGCATGTGACGTGGAGGAGCGCGTGGCGCGCATCATCATGGAGGCCGCCGTGGACATGCCGGGCGTAAGCGTGGAAACGCTGCCCGTGCGAGACTATACCACCGGCAAGCTGACCGCGGCCATCATCGGCTACCTGGGCCCCATCTCCGAAGCCAACCGCGAATTCTATGAAAGCCTGGGCTTTCAGGCCGGCCGGGACAAAGTGGGCTACGCAGGCCTGGAGCGCATGTACCAGGATCTCCTGGCAGGCAAGAATGGGCAGAAGGTGGTGGAGGTGGATGTGGCCGGGCGCGAGATACGCGAGGTGGGGGAAGTGGTCCAACCCGTCCCCGGCNTGAGCCTGCGGNTGACCATTGACACCCGCCTGCAAGCAGCCGCCGAGGCCGCGCTGGCCAAACGCCTGGAATTNATGAACCGCACGTCNGGCGAACGGCGCAGCCCCGTGGGCGTGGTGATCGCCATGAACCCCCAGACGGGCGAAATCCTGGCCTTGGTGTCCCTTCCTACGTACGAGAACAACCGCATGGCCCGCTTCATCCCCGAGCTCTATTACCGCCAATTGGAGGCCGACCGCCGCGGCAAGCCGCTCATCAACCATGCCATCAGCGACCGCCACCCGCCGGGCTCAACGTTCAAACTGGTCACCGCCATCGGCGCATTGAATGAAGGGGTCATCTCGCCCGCGCGCACCCTGTACGACCCGGGAAAGATCACCATCGAGAATCGCTACTTCCCCAATGACCCGGGCAAGGCCAAGGATTTCGTGTGCTGGAAGCGCGACGGGCACGGCGATGTCAATTTTGTCGAGGGCATCGCCTTCTCCTGTAATGTCTACTTCTACAAGATCGGCGGGGGATTTCCGGGCGAGGTCGAGCCCGGCCTGGGCATTGATCGCATTGGCTTCTACGCCCACGCCCTGGGGTATGGCAACGTCCTGGGGATTGATCTGCCGGGCGAGGAGGACGGGCTGATCCCTACCCGCGAATGGAAGCGACGAACCCAAGGGGAAAACTGGTCCACAGGCGATACCTACAACGCCACCACCGGGCAGGGCTACGTGCTGGCCACCCCTCTGCAAGTGCTCACCTCAGCAGCCACCATTGCCAGCGGAGGCAAGGTGATGTGGCCCCACGTGGTCCAGGAAATCTTGGACGGTGAAGGAAACGTGGTGCAGAGGCTGAACCCCTGTGTGCTGTGGGACCTGACCGATGGTGTAATCACCCCCGCTGACCAGATTGGCGCCCAGTGCCCCTGGATCCCTGAGGCGGTGCGCCCGGTCTTCGAGACCAGCCCCGATCTAAACGTCGAACCCTGGGTGATTGAAAAGACCCAGGAAGGCATGCGCATGGTGGTGACTGAGGGCACCGCCAGCGATTATGCCCAGCTTGAGGAGATCTCCAGCGCTGGCAAAACCGGAACCGGCGAATTCTGTGATGAGGTCGCGCGCGACAAGGGCCTGTGCATCCCTGGCCAATGGCCTACCCACGCGTGGTACGTGGCCTATGCGCCTTATGAAAACCCCGAAATCGCGGTTGTGGCGTTTATCTACAACGGCGGAGAGGGGGCTGTGACTTCGGGCCCGGTGGTGCGCCAGGTCCTGGAGGCCTATTTTGCTTTCAAAGCCATCGACGCAGCCCGCCCATGATGGCCCGCCTCGGCCACTGGGCCGATGCTATAATCAGCCCGCCAGCAGGCTTGGGCAGAATTGCTGGCCCCACCATATCCAACCAGAGGATCGGCCGAAGGAGCCCATGGCACAGGGAGCAGGATGAGAGCGACAACCCGAATCTGGCGCCACTTCGATCTCTGGCTGTTGATGGCTGTCGCCATGCTGACCATCGCGGGCATTGCCATGATCCGCTCGGCCATCGCTGGAAATGAGGAATTGCAGGTCACCGTATCCCGCCAGACGATGTTCGGCGCTGCCGGCCTGATCCTGATCCTCTTGATGGCCGCCATTGACTATCGCCTCTGGTCCGCGCTTGCCCGGCCCATGTACGCGGTCACCCTGCTCCTCCTGGCGCTGATCTTTATCGCCGGGCAGGCAGGCTTCGGGTCGGCGCGCTGGTTTCGCGTCGGCGTGCTCACCGTGCAACCCTCGGAACTGGCCAAGATCACCACCATCATCGTCCTGGCTGATTTCCTCAGCAAAGCCAAGAAGCGCGGCTTGCAAGTGGCCGACCTGGGCCGCAGCCTGGCGCTTGTCGGCCTCCCGGCCGGTTTGATCCTGCTGCAGCCAGACTTGAGCACTGCTGTTGTTTTGATCGTCATCTGGGCGGCCTTGGTGTGGGCTGCCGGCCTCAAAACGCGCTACCTGGGCATCCTGGCCATCCTTGGTTTGGTGGCGTTCCTGATTACGGCCCCCTTGCTGATGAACTATTTCCTGGAAGGCTATCCGCGGGGGGAGGATTTCTTCTTCCTGCGCTATTATCAAATGCAGCGCATCGCCACATTCCTTTTCCCCAACCCCGAACAACGCTTTGGCGCCACGTACAACGTGGAGCAGGCTTTGATTTCCATCGGCTCAGGCGGATTGCTGGGCCAGGGCTACGGCAGCGGCTCCCAGGTACAATTGCGCTTCCTGAAAGTCCGCCACACGGACTTCATTTTCTCCGCCATGGCGGAGGAATTCGGATTCGTGGGCGCTGTCTTTCTGCTGGCCGCTTTGATTTTCATCATCTTCCGCTGCTTCCGAGCCGCCAGCCGGGCCCGCGACACCTTCGGCGCGCTCATCTGCTATGGGGTGGGCTTCCTGCTCTTCTTCCAGGGAGCTTTTAACATCGGGATGAACCTGAACCTGTTTCCCGTGTCGGGGCTTCCGTTGCCCTTCTTCTCCTACGGAGGCTCGTCCCTGCTGATCAGCTTGCTCGGGGTTGGCCTGGTGGAAAGCGTGATCCTGCGCCACAAGAAAATCGAGCTTTAGGGAAACTGACCGACGAGGTGGGAACCATGACCGATCAACCCGCTCGAGTGCGCTTTGCGCCCTCCCCCACCGGCCGCTTCCATATCGGCGGCGCCCGCACCGCGCTTTATGACTACCTGCTGGCCCGCCAAACGGGGGGCCAGTTCATCCTGCGCATTGAAGACACCGATCGCAAGCGCTACGTCCCCGGCGCAGAGCAGGAAATCATGGACGGCCTGCGCTGGCTCGGCCTGCAATGGGACGAGGGGCCGGATGTGGGCGGCCCCTACGGCCCCTACCGCCAATCGGAACGGGCCGAAATCTACCGCGATCTGGCCCAGGAACTGATCGATCGCGGCCACGCCTACCCTTGCTTCTGTTCGCCGCAGCGCTTAGCCGAGCTGCGCCAGCGGCAGCAGAAATTGAAACAGCCCCCTCGCTACGATGGCCTTTGCCGGCGCCTGGCCCATCAGGAGGTCCAGGCCCGACTGCGCGATGGCCAATCCCATGTGGTGCGGCTGAAGGCGCCTCGCCATGGGACCACCGTCGCCGTGGACCTGCTGCGCGGTCCGATCAAGGTTGAGAACGCCAGCCTGGACGACATTATCCTGCTCAAATCGGACGGCCTGCCCGTCTATCACCTGGCCGCCATGGCCGACGATCACCTCATGCGCATCACCCACGTGCTGCGCGGGGCTGAGTGGCTGCCCACCTTCCCCTACCACGTGCTCATCTACCAGGCCTTTGAATGGCCCCAACCCATCTGGGCCCATCTCTCGGTGTTCCTGAACCCAAGCGGCAAGGGCAAGTTGAGCAAGCGCCACGCCGGGGCCAAGGGCGGCGTTAAGGCCATCTTCGTCCTCGACCTTAGAGAAATGGGATACCTTCCTGAGGCGGTCAACAACTGGGTCGCGCTCATGGGCTGGTCCTATGACGATCACACCGAGTTCTTCACCATGCCCGATCTGATTCAGAAATTCTCCATGGCGCGCCTCAACCCCAGCCCGGCCGCG
>MTNP01000032.1 GCA_002011475.1 Dehalococcoides sp. JdFR-54 | reverse complement strand
GAAGGGCCAGCCCCAAGCCCCTGCGCTTAGCCTGTCTTCAGGCTGAGGCCGCTGCTTTGCCCCTCTTCCGCCTCACCCCCTCAGTGATCTTGTGGACGATCTCCTCCATGGGGGTATTCGGCCCAAAGACCTCGTCCAGGCCCCTTTCTTTTAAGGGGGCAAAGTCCCGGGCCGGGATAGTGCCCCCGATGACCACCAATACATCGTCCAGGCCTTTCTCCTTGAGCAGTCTCACCACCTTGGGGCCCAGGGTGAGGTGGTTGCCCGAGAGCGTGCTCAAGCCCACCACATCAGCGCCCTCTTGGAGGGCGGAGGCCACGATGGCCTCGGGGAACTGGTTGCCCAGATAGACCACCTCCATACCAGCATCCCGCAGCAGCCGGGCCACCGACACCGCCCCCCGCCAATGGATATCCAGACCCAGCTTGGCCACGATGACCTTTATCTTGTCCTGCGTTGGCATACAGAACCTCCGGGCATACCTGACAATGACGGCTTAGATGAGGGGGAACTGCCATAGGCCGAAGACATCGCGGTAAATCCCGTGGATTTCGCCAAGAGTAGCCCGGGCCTTTACCGCCTCCAGAACCGCGGGCATCACGTTTTCACCGGTTTGGCAGCGGCGGCGAACCTCTTCCAGGCAGCTTCTGACCCGGTGGTTGTCCCGCGACTGGCGCAGCTTCTTGAGCTTGGCCCGCTGTTTCTCCTCGGTATCCTCGGGGTAGCAGAAGACATCGATGGGCTGGGCCGATGCGGCCTCGCTTCTCAGGAAGTTGACGCCCACCACCTTCATCTCGCCGCTCTCGATAGCCTTCTGTTGCTTATAGGCGGTCTCGGCGATCTGCCGGTGGAGCCAGCCCTTATCCACCGCCGCCACCAGGCCACCCATACGCTCGATTTCGGCCACATAGTCGAAAATGCGCCTCTCCATCTCGTTGGTCAGATACTCCACAAAGTAGGAGCCGGCCAGAGGGTCCACGGTGTTCATGATGTTGGTCTCAGCCTGGATTATCTGCTGGGCCCGCAGCGATACCAAGGCTGCCTCCTCGGTGGGCACGGAGAAGGCCTCGTCATAGGAATCGATATGCAGCGACTGGGCTCCGCCCAGGATGGCCGCCAGGCCCTGAATAGTGCTGCGGACGATATTGTTGTGCGGCTCGATGGCGGGCAAAGAGATGCCAGCCGTCTGCACATGGAACCTCATCAAGTAAGAGCGGGGATTCTTGGCCCGGAAGCGGTCTCGCATTATCTTATACCACACCCTTCGCGATGCCCGACACTTGGCTATCTCCTCGAAGAAGTCATTGCACAGGTCCCAGAAGAAGGAGAGCCTGGGGGCGATGAAATCGACATCGTTGCCTCGCCGGATAAGCTCCTCCAAGGTGGCGATGGCGTTGGCGATGGCCACCCCCACCTCCTGCACAGCATCGGTGCCCGCCTCCCTGAGGTTGTAGCCATTGTAGCTGATGGGGTTCCAGCGGGGGGCCTGCTGCCTGATGAACTCCACAGCATCGCACTGGAGCCTGAAGGAGTGCCGTGGCGGGATGACCTCTGGGGCACTGCCCACGGCGGTCTCCATGATGAAGTCGTCCTGGGTGGTCCCCGCCAGCAGATTGGGATCGATGCCCCGTTCCTGGGCCATGGCCAGGTACATGCAGAAGATGATGGTCGTGGTGCTGGGCAAGTGGGTGACGATGGAGGCGCTCACCTTGTCGATGGGGATGTCCTGGAAGATGGCGGCTATATCCTCTATGGAGTCCACGCTGGTGCCGCATTGCCCCACATTCCCCTCCGCCTGGGGGGCATCGCTATCGTAGCCGCGGATGGTAGGCATATCGAACAGGATATTTACCCCGGTCCCCCCATGTTCCAGCATAAACTTGATGCGCCGGTTCAAATCCTCGGGGCTGCCGAAGCCAGTGAGCTGTCGCATGGTGAAGGGGCGCCCCCGATACATATTGGGATAGACGCCCCGGACATAGGGCGGCTGCCCCGGAAAGCCCAGATCCTGCTCATAGTCCAGGTCAGCGATGTCGGCCGGAGTATACAGCAGCTTCACCGGGATGCCAGAGGCGGTGACATAGGTGCCCTCCTGGCGTCTATCCGCCTCGCTGAGGCAGCTTTGCTGCCACCGCTGGGTCTGGCTCTGGATCTCGGCAATTCGCTCGCTGTGGAATAAAGGACGCCTCTGCTCTGCCTCAGACATCTTAAAACCCCCTTGGCACAAGCCTGACACATTTTAGCACACTCCAGGAAAATATGATAAGGTTTGACAATCCCCCCTCGGCAGCTATAATACCCTCAACGGGACAGAGGCAAGCTATGGCAAATAGGTACAAGAGGTGGCGGTGGCAGGCCTTTGGCAATGGCGTGCTGGTGGGTTGCGGTGGGGCCCTGATATTCTGCGGGGTTCTGGTATGGTTCCTGATTGGCCCCTTCGCTGAGGGGGTGGCGAGGGGTTACGGGGTGGCAGTGCCCCCGGAGGTAGCCCAACTGCGCTGGCTTCCTCTCGGTTTGACGGTCTTGGGCATCGCCCTATTGGCCGCGGGGGTGGGAGCTGAGGTTTATCACAGGGGCAAGGGGCAAGGCCAGTTCTGAGGGTATGGCCCCGAAGGGGATTTTATATTTCTCGCAATCAACGGGACAGCCTTTGTCTCTCGCCCCGACGACCTATAAAGGTATCCTATGCATCAGAGATAGCTGCCTCTGGTTCGCCCGCTGTGCAAAGGGGGAGGCGTTGTGTCCCTTATCTATGCCGGCATACTGCTGCTATCGTCAGCCATCCTCCTGTTCGAGATCACCCTCACCAGGGTATTCTCGGTAGCCCAATGGTATCACTTCGCCTTCATGGTAGTGAGCCTGGCCCTGCTGGGCTTTGGCGCCAGCGGTTCCCTTCTTTGCTTGTTCCCGGGCGTGGCGCGCCGAAGGCTGGCCCCTTTGCTGGCGAGCCTGAGCCTGGGCTTTGTGGTCAGTTGCCTCGGGGGCTATATACTGATCAACCTCATTCCCTTCGATTCCTTTCGGGTGGGTTGGGAGAGCCGGCAGCTTCTCTATTTAATAGCCTACTATGTGTCTTTGGCTATTCCCTTTTTATTTGGTGGCCTGGCCCTAGGGGCAGCCCTGTCCCAGATGCCCGGTCTGGCCGGAAAGCTTTATGGTTTCAACCTCATAGGCTCGGGGTTGGGCTGCCTTTTGGTGCTCATCGGCCCCCCGCTGTTCGGGGGTGCCGGGACGGTTATCCTGGCCTGCCTGCTTGGTATGGCAGCGGCCTTTGTCTTCTGGCTGGGTTACTCCAAAACCCTTTCCGCCCTGGCCTTGATTCTGGCCGCCGGCCTGGTATCCTTGCTCCTTTACCTGCCGGCTGGGCTGGAGATCAAGATGTCCCCCTATAAGGACCTGAGGCAAGTCCTGCGCCAGCCCGCTGCCAAGACCCTGTGGACCCGGTGGAATGCCTTTTCCCGCGTCGATGTGGTGGCAGACTCCGCCCTACATGTGGCCCCAGGGTTGAGCTTTGCCTACCGGGAGGCCTTGCCTCCCCAGATAGGGATAGCAGTGGACGGGGAGAACCTGAGCCCTGTAAGCCAGATTTCAGCCCAAGAGGCCAGCTTCACCGAGTATTTGCCCAGCGCCCTGGCCTATTATCTTTCACCCGCCCCCACAACGCTCATTATAGAGCCCCAAGGTGGCCTGGATGTGCTCACCGCCCTTCATCACCATAGCCCCTCGGTGGTGGCCGTGGTCAGCAATCCGCTGGTGGTGAAGGCGGTGGAGAGGTACGGGGAAGAGGGGCGAGAGGTTTTCGCCGACCCCCGGGTGAGGGTCGCGGTGGAGGGGGCCAGAAGCTACCTGAGCCGCTCCCCGGAGCTTTTCGACGTGGTCCAGCTCTCCTTGACCGACAGCTTCAAGGTGGTGGCTGCGGGCAGCTACAGCCTGTCCGAGAACTTCCTGTACACAGTGGAAGCCTTCAAGCAGTATTATCAGCATTTGGCCCCCGATGGTTTCCTTTCGGTTACCCGTTGGATCCAGGTCCCGCCCAGTCAGGAGACCCGGCTGGTCTCCGTGGCAGTGGCTGCCCTGGAGGAGCTGGGGGTGGAGGCAGGGGCTCATATCATGGCCATCCGCAGCTTCCAGACCATCACCCTCCTGGTGAAACAGAGCCCGGTCAGCCCCGAGGATATCGCCGTGGTTAAGGATTTCTGCCGCCAGCGCCAGTTCGATATGGTGTACTTTCCCGGAATAGCCCCCGGCGACCTCAATCGCTACAATGTACTGCCCGAGGAGGTTTACTATCAGGCCTTCGTCAATCTCCTCTCGCCCGCGGAGAGGGCCGATTTTCTCCAGGGGTACCCTTACGATGTTTCCGCCACCTCCGACGACCGGCCCTTCTTCTTCCATTTTTTCAAGTGGGATCAGGCCCCAGAGGTGCTGCGCAACCTGGGCAAAACCTGGCAGCCCTTCGGGGGGCTGGGGTTCCTCATCGTGGTGGCCCTGCTGGCGATAGCCATAATCACCTCGGCGGTCTTTATACTGTTGCCCTTGGCCTTCGGCCTCAAGCCCGGGCCTGGCGGCGCGGGGCGGCAAGTTCGATGGCGGGTGTTCGCCTACTTCGCCGCCCTAGGCATAGGCTTCCTCTTTATCGAGATCCCCCTGATGCAGCGTTTCATCGGCTTTCTGGACCAGCCCACCTACTCCTTCGCCATCGTTCTGTTCACCATCCTCGTCTGTTCCGGGCTGGGGAGCCTGGTCTCGGGACGGCTGGCAGGCGCCTTGCCCCAAGCTATCCTGGCCCTGGCTATAGTGGCAGCCCT
Organism: Dehalococcoides sp. JdFR-54; assembly: GCA_002011475.1. GTDB lineage: Bacteria > Chloroflexota > Dehalococcoidia > JdFR-54 > JdFR-54 > JdFR-54. Next base: position 2,321 of record MTNP01000032.1, on the reverse strand, counting down.
CTATCCCCTGCTCATCTCCGCCCTAGTGGAGGCCCTGCTGGGCCTGGCCCTGCCCTTCCGCCTGCTCCTGGCCATAGCTGTATTGGCCCCGCTCAGCTTCCTCATGGGCATACCCTTCCCCAGTGGGGTGAGGATAGTGGGCAATAGGGCCCCGGAACTGGTGGCCTGGGCCTGGGGCATCAATGGCTGCGCCTCGGTGATAAGCTCGGTGCTGGCCATGATGATCGCCCTTTCCTGGGGCTTCTCCTGGGTGCTGGTGGGCGCCGGCAGCGCTTATGGGCTGGGGCTGGCGGCTATCTATACCTGGGCGAGGCAGCCCTAGGGTGTTCCCCCAGCATGGGCACAAAACTCACCCCGCCCTGGTTGGTGGACAGGATCTGGTCGCCCCGCTTCTCGATCAGCCACAGGGTTTGATAGAAGCCAGGAGGGCCCACCGGGATTATCAATCTGCCGCCATCCTTGAGCTGATTGATCAGGGGTTGCGGCACATGGTCGGGGGCACAGGTGACGATGATAGCGTCATAGGGGGCGTATTCCTCCCAGCCATAGTAGCCGTCGCCCACCTTGGTTTGTATGTAATCGTACCCCAGTTCTTTGAGGGTCTGGGCAGCCCTCTGGCTCAAGACCCCTATTATCTCCACAGTGTAGACCTGTCGGGTAAGCTCCCCCAGGATGGCCGCCTGGTAGCCGGAACCGGTGCCGATCTCCAGTACCTTGTCCCCTGGTCGGATGGCGAGCAGCTCGGTCATCAGGGCCACGATATATGGCTGGGAGATGGTCTGCCCCAGGCCGATGGGCAGGGGGCGGTCGGCATAGGCCTCATCCCTATAATCTGTGGGCACGAACCGATGCCGGGGCACCCTCTCCATAGCCGCCAGCACCCTGTCATCGGCGATGCCCCTGGCTCGTATCTGATGCTCCACCATGGCCTTCCTGGCAGCCGCGAAGGCAGCCTCCTCCGTGGCGGGAGTGAGGGTTGGCAAGGGAGTGGGGGTAGGGGTGCCGGTGGTGATATGGCCAGCACAACCGGATAAGATGAGGAGAACCGGGACCAGAACCGAAAGACAACGCCACTTCAGCTCCACCTGCAACCACCTCCCGCTGGGGTAAATACTGCCGACACCACCATTATAACTGACAGCGCAGACCGCGCAAGCCCTGGGGGCATTGACCAAACCTCGCCCTGTAAATAGAATATAATCGCTTAAGTTTGATTGGTTGGCATTACGGGGGGAAAGGGGGGCGAAGCGTGGCAGTACTGGTGACCACAGTAGAGAAGTCAGGGATTGACCGCTATAGCCAGGAGTTAGCCAAACGAATAGCGGTGCCCACGGTGGAAACCAGAAGGTACCTTTCCATCCCAGAGGTTTATAGTCTCCTACACAGGCTGAGGCACGCCGGTCAAGTGGTGCATTTCCCCAGCCAACATTTCGGCCGCTATGGCCTGCTTTTGGGCAGGCCGTTCATAATTACGGTTCACGATCTGGTGAGGATATGTTTCCCCTTTTCCAAGGAGAGCCTGCCTGAAAGGGTGGGGTTAAGGCTTGACGTCCTGGGTCTGAGGAGGGCGACGCACATCATCGCCGTTTCTGCCAGCACCAAAGCGGACTTGGTGAGCTACCTGGGGATACCTGAGGCCAGAATCAGCGTTATCTATAACGGGGTGGACTGCCAGGTGTTCAAGCCCATGCCCGGGAGACGGCTGCCCTTCCCCTACCTGCTCTACGTCGGCTCTGAGAGGCCCAGGAAGAACCTCGGCACCCTGCTGACCGCATTTGCCACCCTGAAAAGCCAGGCCAGTGCCCCTCCCGACTTAAAGCTGGTCAAGGTGGGGATAGCGGGGAGGTCAGACGAGTTTCGTCGGGCGACCCTGGGGGAAGTGGCACGCCTGGGCCTGGGGAAAGATGTTATCTTCGCCGAATACGTATCCGATGAGGAACTGTCGGCTTACTACTCCTCAGCCATAGCTCTGGTCATGCCCTCTTTATATGAAGGCTTTGGCCTCCCTCTCGTTGAAGCCATGGCCTGCGGCTGCCCGGTGATCGCCTCCGATCGCTCCTCCCTGCCCGAGGTAGCCGGCGATGCCGCCCTATTTGTGGACCCAGGTGACAGCCAGGGGCTGGCTCAACTCATGCACCGCATAATCACTGAGCCAGCACTCAGGGAGAAGTTGATAGAGAAGGGATTCAAGAGGGTCCAGCGCTTCTCCTGGGACAGAACGGCGCAGGAAACGCTGCAAGTATACCATAAGGTTGAGGCCGAGGTTGGCATCCCAGTTACCAAATAAATGAAGAGGCTGCCGAAAAAGTCCATGGACTTTT
>MTNP01000047.1 GCA_002011475.1 Dehalococcoides sp. JdFR-54 | reverse complement strand
CTCAGCCACTGGAGGCCGATGTCATAGGTGGCGCCATCGCCGCCGAAGGCCACAAACCTGGTGTTCCTATCCTGGATCTTGCCCTGCCTCACCAGGGAGCGATATGCCGCCTCGATGCAACTGATGGTGGTGGCGGCGTTCTCGAAGGCGCTGTGAATCCAGGGCACCCGCCAGGCCGTGTAGGGGTAGATGGTGGTGACAGTCTGGAGGCAGCCGGTGCCTGCGGCCACCACCACGGGGTAATTTATGGCATGGAGCACCTGGCGCACTATTACCGGCTGGGCACAGCCGGCACAGGCCCGGTGGCCTGGGGTCAGCCTCTCTTCCTGCTCCGCCAATTCCTTCAGTTTGATAGCCATGTCACTATCTCCCGTCTCAGGCTATTGCCTGACCGATAGGTAGCGCACCCCGGGCGGGACGATGCCCGTCTCGGCCACCTCCATCAGGTCGCGATAGACCCCCTCTATCTCGGAGGGGAGGAGGTCCCGCCCCCCTATCCCGTAGACATAGTTCACCATCTTGGGGATGGGGCCGTGGGTTAACAGGGCATAGGCTACCTCCATCTGTAGCTGGTGGGCCTGGGCCCCGAAGGAAAGGGAGCGGTCCAAGACAGCAACGGCCCTCTTATTGCCAAGGGCCTGGGCGACCTCTTGGGCGGGGAAGGGGCGAAAACAGCGCAGGCGCAGCAGCCCCACCTTTTGCCCTTGGCCACGCAGGTCATTGATCACCTTCTTGATGGTGCCCCCGATGGAGCCTATGGCCACGATGGCAAAGTCGGCGTCCTCCAGCTCATAGCCCTCGATGAGTCCATAGTAGCGCCCGGTGAGGTCTCCAAACTCCTGACCTACTTGGAGCACCACATCGGCAGCCTTCTCCATGGCGGCTATCTGCTGACGCTTATATTCGTAGTAACACTCGTGGAAGACGACGCTGCCATAAGTGACCGGATGCTCCACGTCCAGCAGGGAGTGCTTCGGCTTGTAGGTGCCGATGAATTCCTTCACCGTCTCATCGGGCAAGATCTCTATGGGCTCAAAGGTATGGCCCAGGATGAAGCCATCCATGCATGACATAACGGGCAGCATCACCTCGGGGTGTTCGGCGATGCGCACCGCCTGGATGGCATTATCGTAGGCCTCCTGCATGGTGCCGGCGTAGAGCTGCACCCAACCACAATCCCTGGCCCCCATGCTGTCGTTGTGGTCACAGGTGATGTTAATGGGGGCGGACAGGGCACGGTTGACCACATGCATCACTATGGGAAGTCGCATCCCCGAGGCCACCCAGAGCATCTCCCACATCAGGGCCAGCCCTGGCCCCGAGGTGGCCGTCTGAGCCCTGGCGCCACTGGCAGCGGCGCCGATGCAGCCGCTCATCGAGGCGTGCTCGCTCTCCACGGCCACGAACTCGGTATCCACCTGGCCGTTGGCCACAAACTGGCCGAAGGTCTGTACGATCTCGGTTTGCGGGGTTATGGGATAGGCGGCTACCACGTCGGGATTGATCTGGCGCATGGCCTCAGCTACGGCCTCGTCGCCGCGCAGCGCCACCGGTTTGCCCTTTACCTTAACCCTCATCCTTGGCTCCTTTCCGAGCGGTTGCCTCCATAACCATGTCGATGGCCTGGCGGGGGCATTCTGCGGAGCAAATGCCACAGCCCTTGCAGTAGGTGAGGTCTATGCCCGTCACCTTGCCCCCCCTTACCTGGATGGAGCTCTCGGGGCAGAATATCCAGCAAATGAAACAGTGGGCGCATTTCTCCAGGTCCAGGATGGGGCGCTGCGTCCGCCAGCTACCGGTTTCATAGGCGAGACAACTGCCTGGCTCCAGCATGACTGCGCCTATGGCCAAGTCTTTCCAGCCTTTAAGTTGCAACTCGAACCTCCGTATAAGGGCCTAGCCTTTGGTTCAACCCTGCTGGGTCTCATCAAAGGCCCGCTCCACAGCTTTGGCATTGGCCTCTGCCATGGTCTTGCCCAAGCGTGTCCCCAGGCGCTCCCTTATGGTCCTGAGCACCCCCTCCCGGCTCACCACCCCGGTGGCCTTGACAATGGCGCCGATCATGGGGGTATTGGGTATGTCTCGGCCCAGGGTGTCCACCGCGATGCGGGAGGCGTCCACCGTGTACACCCTGGCCTTGTCCAGCTTCAGCGCCTTCCTGATGTCGGCTGGGGATTCGCTGGTGTTGACAACCAGGGCGCCATCGTCCTTCAACCCCTCGGTGACATCCATCAAGCTGAAGAGAGTGGTGTCCAGCACGGCCACAGCATCGGGGTTTACTATCTGACTGTGTTGAAGGATGTAGGAGTCGGAGATGCGAGTGTAGGCTCGAATGGGGGCGCCCATGCGCTCTCCCCCGTAGTCGGGGAAGGCTTGAAAGTAACGGCCCTCTTCCCAGGCAGCCTCGGCGAGGATCTCACTGGCAGTAACTGCCCCCTGTCCACCCCGGCCGTGCCAGCGAATCTCTACCAGCTTCTCCGCTGACAAATCTGACCTCCTGGACAAAAATCTCGCCTTTCCTATTTTACTGCGCCCCTCGATATTAGGCAATAGGTGGGAACCCGCCCTTGGCCTCCGGGATTGACACCGATGACCCAATCTGTTAGGTTTTGTCTCAGAAGACGCCCAGTTCTCGGAGGGAGGAGGGTCATCGCTATGGACTGGGGAATGCAAAACCGGATGGCGCAACTGATCCAGCCGGACGGCCGTTGCTTGTTCTTGCCGGTGGATCATGGATATTTTCAAGGGCCCACTAGGAGATTAGAACAGCCCCGCAAAACCCTTGAGCCGCTCCTCCCCTATGCCGATGCGGTCTTCATTACCAGGGGGGTGTTGCGCTCATCAGTGGACCCGGGCAGGGCTAAACCGATCATTCTCAGGGTCTCGGGCGGCACCAGCATGGTGGGCAAAGACCTGGCCAACGAGGGAATCACCACTTCTATAGAAGAGGTCATCCGCCTCAACGCGACGGCAATGGGCATCTCTATATTTGTGGGCACAGACTATGAGCATGAGTCGCTGCTGAATCTGGCCAAGCTCGTCGATGAGGGCGAAAGGTATGGCATTCCGGTGATGGCGGTTACCGCCGTGGGCAAGGAGCTGGGGAAGCGAGATGCCCGCTACCTGGCCTTATGCTGTCGCATTGCGGCCGAACTGGGCGCCCGGGTAGTAAAGACCTATTGGTGTGAGGAAGGCTTTGAGAAGGTGGTGGAGGGTTGTCCCGTGCCCATAGTCATGGCGGGTGGGCCTCAGACGGATACAGAGCTTGAGGTCTTCGAGTTCGTTTATGATGGCATTCAAAAGGGTGCTATAGGTGTGAATCTGGGCAGGAACATCTGGCAAAACGATCACCCGGTGGCCATGATCCAGGCCATTCGCGCTATTGTTCACCAAAACGCCACCCCCAAAGAGGCCCACGAGCTGTTCGAGGGCCTTAAGAGCAAGGCAGCCTAGAGCGGCCAGGCACCCGTTGGCGAGGGCACAGCGCTGTGCGCGTTGCCATGTACTATAACAACCGCGACGTGCGGTTGGAGGAGATGCCCACCCCCCACATCGGCCCCGGCGAGCTGCTGATGCGGGTGGAGGCCAGTGGCATCTGCGGCAGCGATGTCATGGAATGGTATCGCCTTGCCAAGGCGCCGCTGGTGCTGGGCCACGAGGTGGCTGGGGTAGTGGTGGCGGTAGGGGAGGGGGTGGGGCGTTACCGAGAGGGCGACCGAATCTCTGCCTCCCACCATGTCCCTTGCAACACCTGCCGTTACTGCCTCAGTGGCCATCACACTGTATGCGATACCCTGCGGCGCACCAATTTCGACCCCGGCGGCTTCGCCGAGTATATCCGGCTGCCGGCCATCAACGTCGATCGCGGGGTGTATCCCCTGCCCGAGGAGGTTTCTTTTGAGGAGGCGACCTTCATCGAGCCACTGGCCTGTGTGCTGCGCGGCCAGAGGTTGGCGGGCCTGCAACCGGGTCAGAGCGTGCTGGTCATGGGCAGTGGCATTGCCGGGCTGCTCCATGTGTGCCTGGCCCGGGCGCTGGGGGCGGGTCGGGTGGTAGCCACAGACATCGTGGACTATCGGCTGGAAGCGGCGCGGCGGTTTGGGGCCGATGTGGCTTTCCGGGCTGAGCAATATCGGCCAGCTCGCCTCCGAGAGGTCAACGACGGCTGGCTGGCCGACCTGGTGGTGGTATGTACCGGGGCTGAGTCGGCCATCGCCCAGGCATTGCAGTCGGTGGAGCGGGGCGGCACTGTCCTCCTCTTCGCGCCCACGGAGCCGGGGGTTACTATCCCCATCTCGGTGAACGACCTCTTTTTCCGCAATGACATAACGCTCACCACCTCTTATGCCGGCAGCCCTGCCGACCACCTGACGGCGCTGGAGCTGATCCGCCGTGGCCTTGTGCCGGTGCGGGAGATGATCACCCACCGCTTGAGCCTGGCGGAGACAGGCCTGGGCTTCCGTCTGGTGGCCGAGGCCAAGGAGTCCATCAAGGTGATCATCGAACCCCAGCGGTGATTGGCCGCGGGCATTCCTGTAGAACACCTTCGGCTATCTCGTTACCCTTGCCGCCAGGCCCGGTTTCTTCAGGGTGATAGGGTTAATCCCGACGAATTTGAGGGTTAATCTCGCCCACATTCAGAGGAACCCCGGTTTACCCCGTGGCAGACCAGGCGTATGTTGAAATTGTAACTTCTGTAGCCGGGGGTCTGCTTGGAGACGGTCACCATAACCCTCAACGGGGTCGAGGTCAGCGGCTATTCAGGGATGACCGTCCTCGACCTGGCCCGGGAATCGGGCATAGATATACCTACGCTCTGCCACGACCCTCATCTGACCCCACTCGGTGCCTGCCGCATCTGCCTGGTGGAGGAGGAGCGGACGGGCGCCCTGCTGGCCTCGTGCGTGACCCTTATAGCCCCGGGGATGGTGGTCAACACCCAGTCGCCTCGGGTGCTGGAAAGGCGCCGGGCCATTATCAGGCTCATGTTGGCCAGCCATCCCGATTCTTGCTTCGTGTGCGATAAGGGCAATCGTTGCCAGCTACGCCACATCGCTGCCGAAATGGGGATCGGGCTGGTGGAGTTTCAGAGGATACCCCAGTTCGCCGCCATCGAGGAGGTCAATCCCTTCATTGAGAGGGACCTGAGCAAGTGCATCCTGTGCGCCAAATGCATCCGGGCCGACCAGGAGCTGGTGGTGGAGGGAGCCATTGACTATATGAATAGGGGATTTGCCTCCAAGCCGGCCACCCTGAATGACCAGCCCCTGGAAAAGTCCGAGTGCACCTTCTGCGGAACCTGTGTGAGCCTCTGTCCCACGGGCGCCCTCATGGAGAAGGTGAAGACATACCGTGGCACGGTGACCACCGTGGTGCCTACTGTCTGCCCCTTCTGTGGCTGTGGCTGCGGCATTCACCTAGAGGTCAGGGACAACAAGATAGTGCGGGTCAGGCCCAATGATAGGGGCTCCAGCAACGGGCCGACCCTCTGCGTCAGGGGGTGTTACGGCTATGACTTCGTCCACAGCCCGGAAAGGCTAACCACTCCCCTGGTCCGGGTGAATGGGAGATTGGAGGCGGCATCATGGGAGCAGGCCCTGGGACTGGTAGCCCAGGAACTGGAGCGAATAAAGGCGGCTCATGGCCCGGATAGCCTGGCCGTTCTGGGCTCCTCCAAATGCACCAATGAGGAGAACTATTTGCTCCAGAAGTTGGCCCGGGCGGTGCTGGGTACCAACAACATTGACAACGGCAGCCGGCTCTATAGCTCGGCCAGCCGGGTCGGTCTCGCCAAGTCACTCGGCCTCCCCGGCACCACCAACCCCCTGAGCGACATCGAACAATCGCAGGTGATATTGGTCATCGGGGCCAACCCCACCGCCTCGGCGCCTGTTGTCGGATATGCCATAAAGCGCGCCGTCAAGCAAAAAGATGCTAGGTTGCTGTTGGTTGACCCTCAGCCAACTAAACTATCCGCTTTTGCCGATATCTGGTTGCGCCCCAAACTGGGCACAGACGTGGCTCTCATCAACGGGCTAATAAAGGTGATCATCGATGAAGGCCTATGGGATAGGGGATTTGTGGCCGCCAGAACGCAGGATTTTGAGACATGGGCGGGGAGTTTACATAAGTATTCGCCCGAATATGTGGAGGAGGCCACCGGCGTTTCCGCTGAGGAGATACGCCGTGCCGCTCGGCTCTTCGCCGGTGCCAGTCGGGGCTCCATTGTATATGGGAACGGAATCGCCCAGCAGGTGGGGGGGACGGGGGCAGTTCAGGCCCTGGCCAATCTGGCCCTGGTGACCGGCAACATAGGCCGAAGGGGAACCGGCCTCTACGCCCTCCTGCGGGAGAACAACGCCCAGGGCGCCTCGGATATGGGGGCATTGCCCGATTATCTTCCTGGATACCAGGGGGTGGGGGACATGGCGGCGAGGCGGCGGTTTGAGGAAGGCTGGGGGGTTCGCCTGCCTGACCGGGCCGGGCTCACCGCCTTGGAAATGATCCGAGGGGCCAAAGAGGGAAGCATTAGAGCCATGTACATCGTGGGCGAGAATCCCGTCTCCACCTTCCCCTCCCCCTCCTCGGTCAGAGAAGCCCTGGCCTCCCTGGAATTCCTGGTGGTACAGGATCTGTTCCTCACCGAGACGGCGGAGCTGGCTATGGTGGTTCTCCCCGCTGCCAGCTTTGCCGAAAAGGACGGCACCTTTACCAATTTGGAGAGAAGGGTGCACAGGGTGCGAAAGGCCATAGAGCCCCCCGGCCAGAGTTGGCCGGACTGGCATATAATCGTGCAACTGGCCCAGAGGATGGGTTGCCCCATGCCCTATTCCTCGCCCCGACAGGTCATGGATGAGATAGGGGAGCTTGTCCCCCTGTATCGGGGAATCGACTATGCTGACCTGGAGATGGGTGGAGTGCACTGGCCCCCCCCAGATGGGGACCCCTCAGGAACCAGACGCCTCTACGAAACAGGATTCCCCCATGGGTTAGCTCGCTTTGCGCCTGTGGACTACATGGCAGGGGAATTGTCCCAAGATGGCTATCCCTTGAAGCTGGTGGCGGGGAGTGTCCTCTTTCATTTTGGCGGCGGTACCAGAAGCTCCAAGTCCCTGCGTTTGAGGAAGATGTCGCCGCAGGGCTTCGTGGAGATAAGCGTGGGCGATGCCCAGGCCCTGGGCATCGCCCACGGCGAAATGGTCAGGG
>MTNP01000016.1 GCA_002011475.1 Dehalococcoides sp. JdFR-54 | reverse complement strand
GCCCAGCAGGCCCGCCGTATCCTGGATCGGCTGGTGGGCTACAAGTTGAGCCCCCTGCTATGGCGCAAGGTGAGGCGAGGGCTCTCGGCGGGCCGGGTGCAGTCGGCAGCCCTGAGGATGATCGTAGACCGGGAGCGCCTCATTCAGAATTTCGTGCCTGAGGAATATTGGACCATCGAGGCCGAGCTGGCCAAGAGGGGAGTAGCCCCCAGCTTCAGGGCCTCCCTGGTAGGCGAGCCCAAACCGGAGCTCCACAGTCAGCAGGAAACGGAGCAGGTGGTGGCGGAGCTCCGGGGCGCCGAATATAAGGTCAGTCATCTCCAGGAGAAGATGTCCCAACGCCAGCCTCCGCCCCCCTTCATTACCAGCACTTTGCAGCAGGAGGCCTGGCGCAAGCTCCGTTTCAGCGCCGAGCATACTATGGCCGTCGCCCAGCAGCTTTATGAGGGTCTGCCCCTGGGGGAGGAGGGGGCGGTGGGACTCATCACCTATATGCGCACCGATTCCCCCCGGGTGGCGGCCTCGGCCATAAGAGAGGTCAGGGAGTTTATCAGACACAGATACGGCATTGCCTATTTGCCCCCCCATCCCCGGCACTATGCCTCCAGGTCAAAAACGGCCCAAGAGGCCCACGAGGCCATCCGCCCCACCCTGGTGGGGCGGGAGCCCGAGCTGGTAAAACCCTATCTCGACCGGGACCAGTTCCGGCTCTATCAACTTATCTGGAAGCGAATGGTGGCCAGCCAGATGGCAGCCATCCAGTTGCGGATTACCACCGTCGATGTCCAGGCCCATAATCCCCAGTCCAAGCGAGACTACCTGCTACGGGCTACCAGCTCAAGGGTGACCTTCCCCGGGTTTAGCCTGCTCTACAGCGAGGGCAGGGACGAGGAGGCCGAGGAGGCTAAGGCAGCCCTCCCCGAACTGTCCCAAGGCGATCCCCTGGAGCTCCTGGGCCTCTTCCCCGAGCAGCATTTCACCCAGCCACCCCCCCGTTACACGGAGGCGACCCTGATACAGGCTCTGGAAGACAATGGCATCGGACGGCCCAGCACCTATGCCCCCATCCTATCTACCCTGGGACAACGAAACTATGTGGAGAAGGTAGATGGACGCTTCCGCCCCCTGGAACTGGGGTTCATTGTCACCGACCTCCTCCTGGAGCATTTCCCCGACATCGTTGACCTCAAGTTCACTGCCGAACTTGAGGAGAAACTGGACGACATCGCCCGCGGGGAAAGGGGATGGGTGCCCATGCTCCAAGAGTTCTACTCCCCCTTCGAAGCCACCTTAGCCAAGGCCAGCTCCGCTATCGAGAAGGTGAAGATGGCCGATGAGCCCGCGGGGGAGGACTGTCCCCATTGCGGCCGACCCATGGTCGTCAAGACAGGGCGCTATGGCAAGTTCATCGCCTGTAGCGGTTACCCCCAATGCAAGACCAGTCGCCCCTTCATGGCCAGGATGGGAATCAGCTGCCCCGAGTGCGGCGGGGAATTGGTCCAGAGGTTGAACCGCAAGCGGCAGGTGTTCTATGGATGTGCCAATTTCCCCGAGTGTCAATTCGCCACCAACCGCTGCCCTCTGCCCCAGCCCTGCCCCCGCTGTGGCGGCCTCGTCACCCAGCGGGGCAGAGACCGGGGCAAATGCCTGAAGTGCGGGCACATTCAAAAAATAACTGAGCCAGAGGGCATCCCTGTAAGCACCGAGGTATAGGTGTATGGAGCAGCTACTGACCAAATATATTGCCTACCTCCAGGTAGAAAAGAATGCCTCGCCCTATACGGTGCGAAACTACAGACACGACATCGGGGAGTTCCTGGGGTTTCTCAGGGAGCAGGGCATGACCTCCTTGGATAACGTCGACCGACAGACGCTGCGTGGCTATATGGCCCATCTGGCGGAATCGGGGATGGCGAAACGGAGCGTTGCCCGCAACCTGAGTGCCATTCGTTCCTTCTACCGCTACTTGGTACGAGAGAAGCTGGCGGCCTGAAACTGGAAAGACGCCTGCCCTCGATTCTCAGCCCCGAAGAGGTGAGACAACTCCTGGAAGCACCCAGCACCACCACCCCCCAGGGGCAGCGGGACAGGGCCATCTTGGAGCTCCTCTATGCCTCAGGGCTGCGGGTAAGCGAGCTAGCTAGCCTGGATATAGACCAAATAGATATCGCCAACCGGGAGATACGGGTTTGGGGCAAAGGCGCCAAGGAGAGGCTGGCGCTGATGGGCAAACCAGCCGCGGCTGCCCTGAGGCTTTACCTCCAGCAGGGCCGCCCCCAGCTTCTGGGGAAGGGGCGAGGCCGTGCCCTGTTCATCAACCGCTACGGGGAGCGGCTTACCGAACGGATGGTACAGCACCTGGTCAAGAGATATGCTAAGAAGGCGGGTTTGAACAGGGAGGTTCGTCCTCATCTGTTGCGCCACAGCTTCGCCACCCATCTCCTGGATGGGGGGGCTGACCTCCGAGTCGTCCAGGAGCTTCTGGGTCATGCCAGCCTGGGCGCCACCCAGGTTTACACCCAGGTAGCCCAAAGCCGGGCCCGCCGAGTCTACGATTTGGCTCACCCCCGGGCTAAGGGAAATGAAGAGGAGGGCATATGAAAATCCTAGTGATCAATGGACCCAATCTGAACATGCTGGGGCGCCGGCAGGTGACCATATATGGCCCTCAAACCCTGGAAGACATTGGCAACCTCCTTCAGAAACGGGCCGGGGAACTGGGGGTGGAGGTAACCTTCTATCAGTCCAATAGCGAAGGAGACATCATAGACTTCATCCAGCGGGAAGCGCCCTCGGCCCAGGGGATTATCATCAACCCCGGAGCCCTCACTCATTACAGCTTCTCCTTGAGGGACGCCTTAGCCACCTTCGACCTCCCCGTCATCGAGGTACACCTCTCCAATATTTACGCCCGAGAGGAATGGCGGGCCAGGTCGGTCATCGCCCCCGCGGTCAAGGGGCAGATCTCAGGGCTGGGCTGGCGGGGATACATGGCCGCCCTCGATGTCCTAGCTGCGGAGCTGGCCCCCGAGACCGGGAGATGAATCCTCGCCTCTCCAAGCTGCGCCACAAGCTCTTGGAGAGCCAGCTCGATGCCCTTCTGGTATCCCAGGCGGAGAACCGGCGTTATCTTAGCGGCTTTGCGGGCTCGGCGGGGCACTTGCTTATCTCCTCAGACAGGGCTATCCTGGCTGTGGACTTTCGCTACGTGGAGCAGGCGAAGGCCCAGGCCCCCGACTTCGAGGTGGTGCGCATCAAGGGTGAGCCCTGGGATTGGCTTCCTGGGCTGGCCTCAGACTTGAACGTCAGGAGGCTGGGCTTTGAGGCCCGGGACCTGCCCTTTGCCCTGTATCGCCAGCTAGCCGAGGCCCTGGGGCAGGCCAGCCTCCAGTTTATCCCCTCAGAGGGGCTGGTGGAGGGGCTGAGGGCGGTTAAGGAGCCCCGGGAAGTGGAGCGCATCGCCGAGGCCGTGGCTCTGGCTGACAGCGCCTTTCAACATATCCTGGATTATCTTCGGCCAGGGCTGAAGGAGCACGAGGTGGCCTGGGAGCTGGAGAAGTCCCTCCGGGAGCGGGGCAGCCAAGCCATCTCCTTTGACATCATCGTGGCCTCCGGGCCCAACGCCGCTCTGCCCCACGCCCAGCCCACGGAGCGGGTCATTGGCCCAGGGGAGCCCATCGTGTTCGACCTGGGGGCCAAGATCGAGGGCTACTGTAGCGATCTGAGCAGGACCATCTATTTGGGACACCAGGACTCAAAATATGCTAAAATCTATGACGCAGTGCTCGGGGCACAGCTAACCGCTATAGCTACTCTCGAGGCTGGCATGAGCGGGGACAAGGCCGACCGGTTGGCCCGGACCGTCATTGAGGAGGCCGGCTATGGTGAGGCGTTTGGCCACGGCCTGGGGCACGGCATCGGCCTAGCTGCCCATGAGGACCCCCGGCTCGGCCCCGGGGCTTCAGACATCCTGGAGGAGGGGATGGTATTCACCTTGGAGCCAGGCATCTACATTCCGGGCTGGGGCGGGGTGAGGATTGAGGATGTGGTTGTCATGGAGAAGGGCCGGGCCAGGGTCTTGAGCCAGGCCCCGAAGATATTTTGAATCGGCTGGCTGGGGTTTATGCTATTAAGCCCGAATAGGATTAGGCGAAAAACCCTGCCGTTGTTCACGGAGTAGACTTAGCGCTAAAGACACACACCAAGGTCGAAAGGGGTCGAAAAAGGATGATAAGCACTGGCGAGCTGCGCAAGGGCATCACCCTGGAACTGGAGGGGCAACTCTATCAGGTCATCGATTACCACCATATCAAAATGGGGCGGGGCTCTGCCCAGGTAAGGCTCAAGCTCAGAGATATCAAAGGGGGACACACCATCGAGCGCACCGTTCAGGCCGGGGAGAGGTTCCCCCGCGCCCGCCTCGACCGCAGCAATGTACAATACCTCTACAGGGAGGGGGACCTCTATTATTTCATGGATACCGCCAGCTACGAGCAGACCCCTCTGAATTCGGCCCAGTTAGGCGATGCCGTGAACTATCTCAAGGAGGGCATGACCCTGGATGTGCTCACCTACCAGGGGGAGCCGGTGGGAGTGGAGTTGCCCACCGCTGTAGAGCTTAAGGTAGTTGAGACGGGGCCCAGCTTCAAGGGCGACACGGCCACGGCTGGGAATAAGCCGGCCACCCTGGAGACGGGCCTGGTCATCCAGGTGCCCATGTTCATCAGCAGCGGCGACATGGTCAAGGTGGATACTCGTAGCGGCGAGTATCTGGAGAGGGCGGGCTAGGGGCCTTGCTCCGAGCCGATCTGCACATCCATACCTGCTATTCCCCGGACTGCCGCAGCCGCCTCAAGGATGTCGTGGCTCGCTGCCAGGAGCGAGGCATCAACTGCCTGGCCGTCACCGACCACGGCACCGTCGAGGGCGGCCTCAGGCTGCGTGAGATGGCCCCCTTTACCGTTATAGTGGGCGAGGAGGTGCGCACCCCAGCCGGGGAGGTTATAGGCCTGTTCCTCAGCGAGACCATCCCCAATGGGATCTCCCTGGAGGCAACCATAAACCGCATCAAGGAGCAGGGCGGCCTGGTAGGGGTGCCTCACCCTTTCATGAGGTTTGGGCGTTCCGCCTTAAGTCGAAATCACACTGTGGCCTTCCTCGACGAGATCGATTTCATCGAGGTTTTCAATGCCCGGAGTTGGTTTGCCAGGGAGTCGGAGCTGGCCCGAGGATTTGCCCAGCATCACGGATTGATCGGCAGTGCCGGCAGCGATGCCCATACCTTGAATGAGATCGGCCATGCCTATGTGGAGATGCCCGAATTCGCCACCAAACAGGAATTCCTCCAGTCTCTGGCTCAAGGGCGCATCTGCGGCCGGCGCTCCGGGTTCTCTGCCCGTTTTGCCAGCCTGGGCCTATTGTTTCGGCACCTCTGCGGGGACAGGCAATGCTAAGGCTGGGCTGGTTCTCCACGGGCAGAGACAAAGCGGCCCGCGACCTGCTGACCACTGTCCAAAGGGATATAGAGAGGGGGAAGCTGGAGGCTGAGGTCGCTTTCGTCTTCAGCAATCGGGAGCCTGGCGAGGACAGGGAGAGCGACCTCTTTTTGGAGCTAGTGGCCGGCTATAATATGCCACTGGTTTGCTTCTCATCTTCGAAATTCAGGGGCGGTGCCCTTCATTTCGACCGAATAGCCTATGATAGAGAGGTTATGAAACGGCTGGAGGGTTTCCAGCCTCAGCTCTGCATCCTGGCTGGCTATATGCTCATCGTGGGCGCGGAGATGTGCCAACGCTATGATATGATCAATCTCCACCCCGCCCCACCCGGCGGCCCCGCCGGCACCTGGCAAGAGGTGATCTGGAAGCTCATTGAAGAGGAAGCCGAAGAGGCTGGGGTGATGATGCACCTGGTCACCCCGGAGCTGGACAAAGGCCCGCCCGTAACCTATTGCACCTTCCCTATAAGGGGGGCTGCCTTTGACAAACATTGGCGGGAACTCGAGGGCATTTCCCTCGAAGAGGTGAAAACAAAGCAGGGCGAAAGTAATGCCCTGTTCAGGGCCATCCGCCGTCACCAGCTTGTAAGGGAATTGCCGCTCATCATTGCCACGCTTAAAGGCTTCAGCCAGGGCAAGTTCAGGATAGAGAATAAGCAGGTCGTTGATGCTCGCGGAAACCCCATTAAGGGATATGACCTCAGTCCTGAGATAAACGAACAGGTCAAAAAGGGCCTTCGCTGAAGATAGAGTCAGAGATTGCGGATGCCAAAGGTCGGCCCATCAAGGGATATGAGCTCAGTTCCCAGATTGACACCCAGGTCGAAAAAGAGGTTCATCTGCTTCGATTTGGAGGGCCCCCTCTCCCCCCAGGACAATGCTTATGAGCTGATGAAGCTCTTCCCCCGGGGGGATGCCATCTTCGAGGCCCTAAGTCGCTACGACGACCTCCTCGCTTTGGAGGGCCGCCCTGGCTATGAGCCCGGCGATACCCTGGCCCTCATCGTCCCTTTTTTGGTCTACCACGGCCTCACAGAAGCCGATATCATCAAACTCGCCGACAGGGCGGGCCTCACCCCGGGGGCTAAGGGGCTGGTGAGCCGGCTTGGCTCCGAAGGCTGGCAGGTCTTCTGCATCAGCACCAGCTACCACCAGTATGCCTATCGCATCGCGGAAAGGGTGGGCATCCCTGGGGAAAGGGTGGCCTGCACCTCTCTCGAGCTGGACCGATTCCGCGAGATATTATGTCAAGAGGACTTGAGGCTTTTGCCCGAAATCGAGGAATACATTGTGGCCCCTCCTGGGGAGGCGGAGCTCAAAAGGAGGCTCGACCGCTTTTACTGGGAAGAGCTCCCTGCCACCAAATTGGGCTCCGTGGTCGCAGAGGTCAAGCCCCGGGGGGGCAGCCGCAAGGTGACAGCCCTCTCGGAGTTCGGTCGGGCCTATGGCCTGTCTTGGGCCGACTGGGTGGTGGTGGGCGATAGCATCACCGATTTCAAGATGCTGGAGGCGGTGGAAGGGGCTGGTGGTCTGGCCATAGCCTTCAACGCCAATGAGTATGCCCTGCCCTACGCCACCCTGGGCCTGGCCTCCACCTCTCTTGAGGACCTGTGGCCGGTCCTGGAGGCCTGGGAGGCGGGGGGGCGCTCTGGAGCCCAGGGCATAACCATAGAAAAGGAGGCCAAGGGCGGAAACGGAGACAGGAACCACTTTCACTGGCTGAGTGGCGCCGACTGGCACAAGGCTGTGGCGGCTCATAAGCGCCTGCGCCGATTGGTCAGGGAGGAGGCGGCCAGGCTTGGCTGAGGGGGCGGCAGTGACATCTAAGCTGGAGGTCATCGGGCTGGGGGCACTGAACCAGGATCTCATATATCAGGTGGGGGAAATCCTGGACGATGGCGAGATAACCATCGACGAGGCCCTGGAAACGCCCGGGGGTTCGGCGGCCAACACGGTCTACGCCCTGGCCAAGCTTGGCCTCAGCGCTGGCTTCGTGGGGATAGTGGGCGATGATGAGGCGGGCCGGAGCCTTATAAGGGATTTCCAGTCCGTTGGCGTAGACACCAGCCAGATCCTGATAACCCAGGCTGCCCCCACGGGACAAGTGCTGGCCTTCTGCAACCGGGAGGGACGCCGCTCCCTGTATGTCCTGCCTGGCGCCAACAGCCTTCTGACAAAGGCCGATATCCCGCTTTCTTATCTGAACCGGGCTCAGCTATTGCACCTCTCCTCCTTTGCGGGCAAACATCAGCTTCAAAGCATGATAGAACTCGTCCAGGAGGTAGACCCCCGGATCAAAATAAGCCTTAGCCCCGGGTCGCTTTTTTCAAGTTGGGGGCTTAGTGCCCTGGAGCCCCTGATCCGAAAGGCCACCATCCTGTTCCTCAACCGGGAAGAGGTGGAAAGGCTGACCGGCCAGGACTTCAAGGCCGGGGCTCGGAGCTGTCTGGGGTTGGGCTGCTCTATGGCGGTGATCACCCTGGGCGCTGACCGCCAGGGCGCCTGCTGCTATGTGCTCAGCGGCCATGGGGAATGGATGGTTGAGGCTAAGCGAAGCCAAAAGCGGGAAATAGTCGATGCTATAGGCGCCGGAGATGCCTTTGCCGCCGGCTTTCTCTACGGCTTCCTCAAAAAGAAGAGGCCACAAGCCTGTGGCCTCTTGGGCGACATCACCGCCCGCTTCTCTGTCTCGGCTCGGGGGGCCCGGG
>MTNP01000033.1 GCA_002011475.1 Dehalococcoides sp. JdFR-54 | reverse complement strand
CCGGCTAAAGCCTTGCCCGCCGAGAGGGGGTAAATATGGGCAAGCCAGTTGGCGGCGAGCACAACATCTGGCGGGAATGGACGGAGAAGTATGCCCGCCGTATCAAGAAGATAAGGGAAAATCCCAACCCCAAGCTGGCCCGAAGCAACATCATCCTCTATGAGATGATGTATAACCAGGCCAGGCGGGAGCTGGACGCCTGGGAGTCCGGGAGCAAGGTGCCAGTGATGTATTGCAACGAGAACAGCCCGGTACGCCTCTACATGTCCCTCGGCTTCCGCACCTACCACATCGAGATGTTTGCCGATAGGCTCACCAGGGAGCAGGCCAGGCGCTACTTCGACCTGGCCCGGGGTCATGGCTTCCCTGAGAATGCCTGCGACCGGGTGCAGCTCACAGCCGGTGTGGGCATAAGCGGCCACCTGCCACCCCCCTCCATATGCGCCACCGTGCCCGGCGACTGCGATACCATGGCCCAGGCGCTCCTGTATGTAGGGCGTTTCTGGAAGGTGCCCACCTTCGCCATCGACATCCCCTTTGAAGTCAATATCGAGGCCGTCCTCTATGTCAAGGAACAACTGGAGCAGATCGTGGACTTCTGCCAGCAAACCTTCCCCGACTATATCAGATACGATGAGGCGAGGCTCACCGAGCTTCAGAAGCTCTACGAGGAGACCTGGAAGCTGGAGAGCGAGATCTTCGAGCTCTCTGCCACCAAGCCCTGCCCCGTCTCCGGCCGCGATGCCCTGAGGATGCCACCCATCCAACTCTACGACGACCCTATGATGGTGGATTACTTCCGCTCTTTCCGCGATGAGCTCAAAGAGAGGGCCGAGCAAGGCAAGAGCGTGCTCAAAGACGGCGTGGAGAGGTTCCGGGTCTACTGGATGTGCAGTGCCCCCTTCTATGAAGACCCCTTCAGCTTCCTGGAGGAGCGGGGCTGTGCTGTGCCCTGCTATGAGGAGGGCCCCGGAGCCCCCAGCCGCTACGCAGTGCGCGACTACGAGGATGCCGAGCGGCGCTTCGGCCGCGCGCTACGCCACCCCTTGGAGGAGGAGGCCGGCGTGCTCGTGACCTGCCATTGGGGCAATGTGGCGGAACGACGCATCCAGGAGGTGCTGCGCAACAGCCAGAGGCTGGGCATTGAGGGCATCGTCCACTTTATGCAGCCCGGCTGTCTCCCCTGCAATAACATGGCCAAGGTCCTCGGGGAACGCGCCGAAAAGGAACTGGGCATCAAGAACATCTATATCGAGGGCTGGTGCCAGGATATGGAAAAGCACGATGAGGCCGAGTTCGAGGCCAAGCTGGCGGACTGGCTAAATCTGTGCCTGGCCGAGAAGGAGGCCAAACAGAAGAGCCAGTAGCCCTGGCTATCTCGTCGCCTCCAGCGCGGCCAGTCCGGCCCTTAACTCGTTCAGAAGCGGCTTGCCGATGAGTTCCTCCAGTTGAGGCCAGACATCCTGACGGATGGCGGCGGCGCACCTCTCCAGCTCCTCTTCGCTGAGTATTATCACCTTTATGCCTGCAGCCCGCAGCTTGTCTAAATATATGGCGTCCTCTTGGGCAGCACGCTCGAAGCGAAGTTCGGATTGCTCCAGGCAGGCGTCCTGCACGATTCGCTGGTCTTCCCGGGACAGGGAATGCCACAGGCCCAGGTTCATGATGAACCACCAGGCATCCAGGTAGTCATTGTATTGGATATAGCACCCCTGGACATCCCGATACCGGGTATATGTCTGGTAAGGGCCACTGCCGGTCTGCCCGTCCAATACCCCGGTATAGAGAGCGGTATAGGTCTCGGCCAAGGGAACATAGATGGTGTCATAGCCCAGGCGCTGCCAGCCCAGCTCGAAGGCCTTGTTGAGGGGCACCCTTACCCTCAGCCCTTTGGGCACGTCAGGGTCTCCCGGGCTGGGCGGCTCAACCTTCAAGGACACCCCGGTCAGCCCTTGCGCCCATACCGCCAGGCCTTTCACGCCCTGCTGTTCCAGCAGCCTGGCGAAGATGCGGTAAAGGAAGCCATCAGGGCTATAGGCCCTCTTGGCCTCCTCATAGTCCTTGACCAGGTAAGGCATCCACTTAACACGAAGCCTGGGGTCATACTCGGTGGGGATGGGGTTAAGGGCCATGTCAATAACACCCCTCATCACCCCCCGATAGACCGTGAACCAGTCTCCCAGCTCGTCACCAGAGAAGACATCGATGACGATGCGGCCGTTGGACTCCTCCAGTATCTTGCGGGCCACCGCCCTGGAGCGCAGGTCGTGGTCGCTGCCCTTAGCGTATGTCTGAGCCCATCGCCAATGATGGGCGGGCTTTCGGGTAGGCGTAGGGGTCGGGGTATAGGTCACTGTGGTGGTGATGGTGGTCGTGGTCGTCTCTGTAGCGGTGATGACCGTGGTTGTGGTCCTTGTACAGCCGGCCAGGGGGCAGGAGAGGAGAACCACCATCAGGAGGAGGGCTGCCCAAAACTGCCATCGTCTATCTATAAGCACTATGGCATGCCTCCTAACCCGGTCTGCCCGGCCCCGATGCGGTTACGCCATATCCGACCTGTGTTTAGCTTGGCACAAGGCCGGGCCTGTGTCAATAGCCGGTTCCTTGAACGCGCCTTGGGCGGCCTCGGCCATTGGAGCTTGACATGGGTGACCTCTGGTGCTTAAATCGAGTGGCCCGTTTGTTTATTCCGGCGCCACGGGCGCGGATGCTAGGGCAGTGGGAGGTAGCTATGACCACACGTCAGGTAACCTATGACCGAGCCTATGGCAGCCTGGTCAGGACCGCCACCCAGAGCGGCATCGAGGTCAAGCCGGTTTACACGCCCCAGGACATCGCTGATATAGACTATGAACGCGATATCGGCCTCCCCGGCCAATACCCCTTCACCAGGGGTATTTACCCCGAGATGTACCGCAACCGGCTGTGGCTCAAGGCCTTCATCGTCTGCTATGCCACCCCGGAGGAGACCAACCGGGCCTTCAAGGAGTATATAGCTGCCGGACAGACCGGGCTCCGCATACTCACCGATACCACCACCCTCTCCGGCGTCGACCCCGACCACCCCCTGGCCCGCTACGATATCATGTGCAACGGCAACCCCACCTTCGCCCTGACCGAGTACGAGACCATGCTCGACGGCATCCCCTTGGAGGATGTGGACTACGAATCGGCCAACTCCACCCCCTCGGGCAGCTTCTTTACCGCCGTATTCCTGGTGGGCCTTGTGGAGAAGATGGGCTGCGACATAAAGAGGCTGCGGGGCACCAATATCAACGACCCCATCCAGGCCTTTATCCTCTACGGCACCCCTGAGTTCCCCATGGACCTGGCCCGCCGGGTGACCACAGACCTTATCGAGTTCGGCGCCAAATACACCCCCCGCTGGCACCCCTCCACCCCCGATGGCTACAACATGCGCGACGCCGGCATAGATACCTTCCGCGAGCTCGCCTTCTGCATAGCCAATATCATCCAGTACTACGGCGACGCCATCAAGGAGCGGGGGGTAAAGCTGGATGACTTCCGGCCCATGGTCTTCTCCACCAGCGCCGAGTCGGACTTCTTTGAGACGGCATGCAAGTTCCGTGCCCTGAGGCGAATGTGGGCCAGGATCGCCAAGGAAAGGTTGGGGGCGACCAAGCCGGACTCCATGAAGTGCCGCATCGCCATCAGGACCGCTGCCAACTCCATGTACCCCCAGAAGCCCATCAATAACACCGCCCGGGTGGCCTATCAAATCCTGGGGGCGGTGCTGGGTGGGGTGCAGTCCATAGACCCCTCAGGCATCGACGAGGTATTCGGGGAGCCATCCCCGGAATCCAGGATCTTCGAGCTGGATATCCAACATATCATCGCCCACGAACTCAACGTGCCCCTGGTGGCGGACCCCCTGGCTGGCTCCTATTATGTGGAGTGGCTCACCAAAAGGATCGAAGAGGGAACCTGGAAGATACTCAACGAGATCGATGCCCAGGGCGGTATGTGGGCCGCCCTCAAGTCCGGCTGGCTGAAGCAGCAGTTCGACATCCCCACCATAAACCTCTACAAGGAGATAGAGGAGGGCAAGAGGCTCATCGTGGGGGTCAACTCCTTCAAGGGCGAGGACGGGGCCATCAGCCGGGCCATCATCGACAGCGCCTACAAGGTGCCCGCCGACCCCAAACGATTTGGCGCCATCGACAAGGTCAAGAGACTGCGGGCCACCCGCGACGAAAGGAAGGTGGTAGATAGCCTGAACGAGCTATATCGGGCCACCAGGGACGGCGAGAACATAGTGCGCCCCGCTATCGAGGCCGCCAAGGCCTACGCCACCGTGGGCGAGATGGTGGGTGCCATCAGGATGGCCTCAGGCTATTGCTATGACCCCTATGAGATGGTGCAGACGCCACCTTTCATGAAGCACCTGGAACCGAGCGCTAATCGATGACGACACAGACCAGAAAGATCAAGGTGGTTCTGGGCAAGGTGGGCTTCGACCCCCACGATAGGGGCGTCATTGTGCTCACCCACGCCCTCAGGGATGCCGGCATGGAGGTCATATTCCTGGGCAAGTTCCAGACGGCGGAAAGGGTGGTCAAGGCCGCCATCGATGAGGATGCCGATGTCATAGCCCTGAGCGACCATTGCGGCGTGATGCGGCTCATCGCCACCGATGTCATGGCGGAACTGAAAAGGCGTGACGCCACCGACATCGTGGTGGTGGCCGGCGGCATCATCCCCGAGGAGGATATTCCCTATCTGGAGAGCCTGGGGGTCACCGGCAACTACCGGGCTGGCACCTCCTTCCAGGAGATCATTGACCACATCACCAGCCGGGTCAAGAAGGAGCGCTGGCGCGAGGTTTAGCGCGGTCGGAGCTATCCAACATTTGAGGCCACTGACGCCTCTGGCGTCAGTGGCTCTCGCTTTTCTCTATAAGCTCGATGCGCACATTGTCGGGGGCTTTGATGAAGGCGTATCTGAGCCCGGGTCGTGCCTCATATCCAGACCATTTGTCAAGCCCTGGGGCCGCCTCCTCAACAATATAGACCCTTGCCGCCAGCCAAGGAGTGCGCTACAATGGGTTTGCCATTTTACCGGATGAGGAGGCAAGGTTGTGATCGACGTCGAGGCTTTCAATAAGGGGCTGCGGGAGCTGGACACCTCCCCCATCGAGAGGCTGGTACTGGAGTATTTGCGGCAGGGCATCCCCGCCCAGAAGATCCTGAACGATGGGCTCATCGGGGCCATGGGCATCGTGGGACGGGAGTTCAAGGCCAAGGAGATATGGGTTCCCGATGTCCTCTTGGCTGCCCGAAATATGCATAAGGGAATCGATATCCTGAAGCCGGCTCTGCTCGAGGGGCAGGCCCCGACCAGGGGCACCCTGGTAATAGGCACAGTCTACGGGGACATCCACGATATAGGCAAGAACATCGTCTCAGCGCTCATGGAGGGCTCAGGGTTCAGGGTCATAGACCTGGGGATCAATGTGCCCACCGACGGTTTTATGGCGGCCGTGGAAAAGCATGAGCCTGCCATCCTCGGGCTCTCAGCCCTGCTGACCACCACCATGCTGGAGATGGAGAAGGTGATCGCGGTGGTCAGGAAGAGTATAGGCGACCGGGCCCCCAAGATCATCGTGGGGGGTGCCCCCGTCACCCGGGAGTTTGCCCACGACATCGGGGCCGATGGCTACGGTGAGGATGCCATCTCCGGGGTCGAGGTGGCCCTCAGGCTGTTGGAGAAATAAAAGCTAGGGGGGTACGCCCGTGAGTCAGGGTAAGACGGACCTATCGCCGAGGAGAAGGTTCCTATCCGGGTTGTTGGGGGGGAGAAAGGGCAAACGCATTTCGGTGGCTAATCCCACCTCCATAGTGTGTAACGAACTCATGGACATGGTGGGCATCTATTTCCCTGAGGCCCATCTCGACGCCCGGCAGATGGCCGAGCTGGCTGCCGCCGGCCACGAGATCCTGAACTTTGACACCATTATGCCCGAGTTCAGCGTCCAGCAGGAGGCAGCCGCCCTGGGCTGCGAGATGGACTGGGGCAGCAGAGACATGATGCCCGATGCCAAGACCCACCCCGTCAAGGAGGTGGAAGATATCCACATCCCGGAGAACATCCTGGAGAAACCCTCCATGCGGGTAGTCCTGGAGGCTATATCCTTGCTCCGCCGAGAGTATGGCGACCACGTGGCCATCCTGGGCAAGGTCATGGGCCCCTGGACTATTTGCTATCATATGGTAGGGGTCCAGGACTTCCTGCTGATGACCCTTACCCAACCGGATAAGTCAGGCGCTTCCTGGATGCCTATAAGGAGGTGACCATCACCTTTGCCAATGCCCAGCTTCAAGCTGGGGCCGATGCCGTAGGTCCTTCCTGATCATGCCACCGGCGACCTGGTGAGCCCCAAGACCTATGAGGAGTTCCTGGTGCCCGTCCATCGTGAGATGTTGGCGAGGATCGGGGGGCCCACCATTCTCCATGTCTGCGGCAACTGCGCCGACCGGCTTGACATCTTCGCCGAGGAGGGCTACGACGGCTACCATTTCGAATGGCAGGTGGACGCCAAGGAGGCGGTGCGCATTGTGGGTGGGAGGATGTCCTTGGTGGGCAATATCAATAACCCCCAGGCCCTCCTCCGCGGCACCCCCGAGGACGTCTATAAGCAGGCCCGCTACTCCATCCAGGCCGGGGTAGATGTCCTGGCCCCGGAGTGCGCCATACCGCTGCAAACCCCCGTGGCCAATCTGAAGGCCATAGTGGAAGCGGCTGAAGAGGGCTATTGAGCCAGAAGGCTGCCCTCCCCATTAAATGCGTGAGCATCCCATGAAGATCGTAGTCGCCCCCCAGGCTTACAAGGGGAACCTTACCGCCCTGGAGGTGGCTCAGGCCATAGAAAGGGGTATTAGGGCGGTAGCCCCTGAGGCCGAGGTGGTGCTGGTGCCCATGGCCGACGGCGGCGAGGGGACGGTGCAGGCCCTGGTTGATGCCACCGGCGGCCGATTCATTTCCACTCAGGTCACCGACCCTATGGGCAAGCCTGTGCTGGCTGCCTGGGGCCTCTTGGGCGACGGGCTTACCGCCGTCATCGAGATGTCCGCCGCCTCGGGCCTCCCCCTGGTGCCCCCCGAAAAACGCAACCCCCTGGTGGCCACCACCTACGGCACCGGTGAACTCATCCTGGCAGCCGTGGCGGCTGGCTGCCGCAAGCTCATCATTGGCATCGGGGGCAGCGCCACCAACGACGGCGGGGCTGGCATGGCCCAAGCCCTGGGGGCCAGACTGCTGGATGCCGAAGGAAAGCAATTGCCTTGGGGCGGCGCTGCCCTGGCCTACCTTGACCATATCGACATCACAGCTATGGAGCCACGCCTCAGGGAGTGCCAGGTGGTGGTGGCTTGCGATGTCGCCAACCCCCTGTGTGGCCCCCAGGGGGCCTCCGCCGTTTACGGGCCGCAAAAGGGGGCCACGCCCGAGATGGTAACTCAGCTCGATGCCGCCCTGGCCCATTATGCCGACATCATTGAACGTGACCTGGGTATTGATATCCGTGACCTGCCCGGGGCAGGCGCTGCTGGGGGATTGGGGGCGGGGCTGGTGGCCTTCCTTAAAGCTGAATTGAGGCCGGGCATCGACATCGTCTGCGAGGCCATAGGACTGACGGAGAAACTGCGAGATGCCGACCTGGTCTTCACTGGCGAGGGCAGGCTGGATGGCCAGACCATCTTCGGCAAATCGGCCTGCGGGGTGGCCCAGCGGGCTAAAGCCTTTGGGCTGCCAGTGATTGCCATTGCCGGCGAGGTGGCCCCGGACTGTAAGGCCACTTACGAGCATGGCATCGATGTTGCCCTGAGCATCGCCCCCGGCCCCATCAGCCTGGAGCGGGCCATGGCGGAGGCCAAATCATTGACCTCAGAGGCCGCTGAGCGGGCCATGCGGCTATTCCTGCTCTCCGCAAAATGACCGCTGAAATTCCCGAGTCTGGCCGCTTGACATCGGAGCGAGGTTAGCTATGAACAAACAGCACGACCTCTTGAGCTGGGCCGAGATCGACCTGGGAGCCCTGGCCCATAATGTGAGGGCCTTCCGCCAGCACCTGACACCGGGCACTCTGTTTATGGCGGCGGTGAAGAAGAATGCCTACGGCCATGGTGCCGTGCCCGTAGCCCGGGCAGCCTTGGCCGCGGGCGCCGACTGGCTGGCCGTCTATTCCTTGGAGGAGGGCCTGGAGCTGAGGGAGGCCGGCATCACCGCCCCCACCCTGATACTGGGGCCCACCCCACCCACCCAGGCTGCTACCGTAATCGGCGCCAACCTTA
>MTNP01000043.1 GCA_002011475.1 Dehalococcoides sp. JdFR-54 | reverse complement strand
GATGACCAGGGCCCTGGGAATGACGTCCACGAACTGCGGGTACAGGGGCTCCAGCAGCCTCGCCTTGGCCACGGCCATCCTTATCAGGTCCTTCGCCTTTTCCGTGGCCGCCTCCGGCTCGTGCATGTGCACCCAGGAGCACTGGTCGCGGATATTCGCCATCTCGAAGAGGTAGGGGTTGAGCCCGGCTTCCCTCAAGGTATCCTGGAACAAGGGCTCATGGGTTCTCGGGGTGCACGAGGCCACGATAACCCTGTTCAGATCGTGCTCTTGGATTTTCTTCGTGATGGCCTGCTGGGTGTCCGTGGAGCAAGTATATACGTTGTCCTCGACGTAGCTCACGTCGGGCAATGTCTTGACGTATTCGACGACTTCCGAGATGTTTACTACGCCAGCTATATTCCGGCCACAGTGGCAAATGAACACGCCGATGCGCGGCTCCTGGCCCCTCACGTCCCTTTCCGGGGGGTATGTCTTCTCAGTGATGAGGCTGCCTTTCTCCTCGGCCAGAAAGCTCATCACCTTGGATGCGGCGGCACAGGCCTCCATCACGCTCTCTGGTATATCTTTGGGCCCCGAAAACAGCCCCGCCACGTAAATGCCCGGCTTTGAAGACTCCGTTGGGGAGAACTCCTTGGTGCTGACGAAGCCGTGCTCGTTGAGGTCGATGTCGAAGATCCGAGCCAGTTCCGTCCCTTCCGGTGTTGGCCTAAGCCCTACGGAGAGGACGACAAGGTCAAACTCGTCGGTGGCGATCCCGCCGTCCTCCTTCTGATATTGGATCATCAGGTTATGGGTCGCAGGCAGCTCCTTAATGGAGGATGGGCGGCACCGGATGTATTTGACGCCGAGCTCCTTGGCGCGGTTATAGTAGGCCTCAAACCCCTTTCCGAAGGCCCGTATATCGATATAGAAGATGGTGCAGTCCGTATCGGGCTGGTGCTCTTTGACAATGATGGCCTCTTTCGTGGCATACATGCAGCACACGGAGGAGCAGTAGTTGTGCTCGATCTCCCGCGAGCCCACGCACTGAATGAACGCTATCTTTTTGGGGGGCTTGAGGTCGGAAGGGCGAAGCACATTGCCCATGTATGGGCCGCTCGCCGAGAGCAGTCGCTCAAATTGGAGGCTGGAAATGACGTTGGGATACCTGCCATAGCCCAGCTCCTTCTTCAGCTCAGGGTCAATTATTTCATAACCAGAGGCAAGTATTACAGCCCCGGCCTCGATATTCACGACCTCGTCTTTCTGGTCATAGTTAATGGCTTTTGGACCGCAGAAGTTCTCGCAGCTTTTGCAAGCTTCCCTCAGGAAATGCATGCAGGTATCCCGATCGATGACGGGCACCTTGGGTATAGCCTGGGCAAAGGGGATATAAATTGACCCTCGTCCAACAAGGCCGGCATTATACTCGGACGGAATTGGCCTCGGTTTATTCTTGGTGATTTCGGACAGATTGACTGCCCCGGTTGGACACACCACCTCACAGGCGCCACAGGTAAGGCATATGGGCGAAAGCTCGGCAAAAGGTGGGCTTACCCTCCGCTTATACCCACGGTTGACAAAGTCAATCGCCCCCACCGCCATCCTCTCCCGGCACACCCGGGCGCAAAGGCCGCAAAGGATGCACTTCTCATCGTCTTGCCTAAACCGCTTGAGTATCGCCTCATCTACGCCGATCCCCTCTGCCAGTTCCTTCAATTTGGGAACATCGGGACAGCGTAAGAGGAGCAGCTCCATCGTGAGCTTGCGCGCTTTGAGGACGCGAGGTGAGGCTGTTTTTACCTCTATACCTTCCTCTACCGGGCAGGCACAGGAGGCGACCAGCCTGGGCCTGCCCGCGATTTCAACGACACAGAGCCGACAGGCCCCGTGAGGGAGCAGAGCCTTATGGTAGCAAAGCGTAGGTACCTTGATGCCCGCCGACTCCGCCGCCTCCAGGATCGTTTTGCCCTCTTCAATCTCAACCTGGCGCCCGTCAATGTTTAACTTAACCACGCTTTACCCCCGCTACGACATCCTTGGTGGCGACCTCGAGGTCGCACCGAAGGCAGCGCTTCGCCTCCTCGACGGCGGCATGCTCGCTCAAAGAAAACTCCACTTCGGCGAAACTGCCCACCCTTTTCTCGACCGGTAGCTCGGCTGGGTGATGCCGCTCCATATCCGCTATGCGCTCCTGTTCTTCCTGGGAAAGCTCGAGGGGTGAGATGTACAGAGAAGGGCGAGTGACCTGATATTCCCTTTCCAAAGGTTGACCCCTCAAATACTTATGAATGGACTCGGCGGCCAATTTGCCGGCAGCGATCGCCTCGGTCACCGTGGCTGGCCCTGTAACCGCATCGCCGGCTGCAAAAACCCCCTCCCTGGTGGTGGACAGAACCGCACTAGCCACTATAGTTCCGTTCGCAGCTAACTGGAGACCATCGGCAAAGAGGGAGGCGTCCGATTCCTGACCCAGCGCTGGAATCAAGGTATCGAGTTCGATTCTGAACTCGGAGCCCTTGATTGGCACCGGGCGCCTTCTACCGCTTTGGTCAAAGTCGCCCAATTCCATGCGCAAACACTCGACCCCGGCCACAGCGCCGTTATGTGAAAGGACTTTGGTGGGGGCAACCAAAAATTCGATTCGGACCCCCTCTCTCAAAGCCTGTTCCACCTCCTTGGGGTCTGCTGGCATCTCGGCTCTTTCTCGCCGGTAAAGGATGAACACATCCTTGGCCCCCAGGCGACGGGCTACCCGTGCCACATCTATAGCTGTATTTCCGCCCCCGACCACACCTACTCTCTCGCCGATCCTCACAGGCTCACCCAACTTCACTTGCCTCAAAAGCGCCAGGGGATCCACGACACCCGGCAAGTCCTCGCCCGGTATACCGAGTTTAAGGCTCCTGTGGCACCCCGTCGCGATGAGGACGGCTTTGTATCCCTGGGCAAAGAGGTCGTCTATCGAGAGATCCCTGCCAACCCTGACGCCAGTTTCGACCTTCACGCCAGAGTTGATAATGTAATCAATGTCCCTCTTTAGGATATCCCTGGGCAGACGATACTCGGGTATGGCCACTGCCAGCATGCCTCCGAGCACCCCCAGGGCCTCAAAAATGGTGGTGTCATACCCCTCCTGACACAGGTAATATGCGGCGCTGAGGCCAGCAGGTCCGGAACCGAGGATGGCCACCTTTTCATACCTGGGTTCCTGGGGCTTGGCCGCCGGAACCTCGCCTTTCTCAAATTCCCACTCAAGGGCGAAGCGCTTCAGATGCCTGATGGCAAGAGGCTCACCAGCTTTGCCCAAAGCGCACTTGCGCTCACAAGGAGCCAGGCAAACACGGGCGCATACATTGGGCAAGGGATTTGTCTTCCGGATGAGCTTTGCAGCTTCTAGAAATTCGCCCTTTGCGATCAAAGTTACGTAGGCGGGGACATCAGTCCCCAAAGGGCAAGTGTGCTGGCAGGCTGAAGAGATTATCTCCTTACAGACCACCGCAGGGCAGCGCTTCTCCTTGATATGTGCCTCGTACTCATCCCTGAAGTAGCGGATGGTGGTCAGCACCGGATTGGGGGCGGTGCCTCCCAGCCCACACAGGGAGGAATCGATGATGGTGGTGGCCATCTCCTCCAGTAGCTCGATGTCCCCCTCCTGGCCCCGCCCTTCGCTAATATCGGTGAGGATCTCGAGCATCCTCCTGATCCCTTCGCGGCAAGGGTTGCATTTGCCGCAGGACTCGTCCCTGGTAAAGGTGAGGAAATACTTGGCCACGTCAACCATGCAGGTGTCCTCATCCATGACCACCATACCGCCGGAACCCATGATGGAGCCAGCCTCGGTCAAGGTCTCATAGTCCGCCGAAAGGTGGGCTAGCTGCGCAGGGATGCACCCGCCCGAAGGGCCGCCCGTCTGAACCGCCTTCAATCTCCTGTCGTCGGCAATCCCGCCGCCGATGTCAAACACGAGGGAGCTCAGTTTTGTGCCCATTGGCACCTCGACCAGGCCGGTGTTCCTCACCTTTCCCACGAGGGAGAAGACCATGGTCCCTTTGCTCTTGTCCGTCCCCAGCTTGGAGAACCAATCAGCCCCCCGCGCGATGATCAGCGGGATATTTGCCCAGGTCTTCACGTTGTTGATATTTGTTGGTTTGCCCCAGAGCCCGCTTTGAGCTGGGAAGGGAGGGCGCTGGCGGGGCTCGCCCGTCAGGCCCTCGATAGAGGCTATCAGGGCCGTCTCTTCTCCGCAAACGAAGGCGCCAGACCCGCGCTCAATATCGATGGAAAAGTCAAAACCAGAGCCCAGGATATTGGTTCCCAGGAATCCTTGCTCTTGTGCCTGCTCCAGGGCGCCCTTTAACTTCTCAATAGCCAGAGGATACTCTGCCCGCACGTAAATATAGCCCTTTTTGGCGCCGATGGCATAAGCCCCGATAATCATTCCCTCGATAACGCTGTGGGGATTCCCCTCCAGAATGCTTCTATCCATGTAGGCGCCGGGGTCCCCTTCGTCCGCATTACAAATAATGTACTTGGGATCACCTTCGGCCTGACGGCAAAAACTCCACTTCCTTCCAGTAGGAAAGCCGGCACCACCCCTCCCCCTCAAGCCAGACCTTGTCACTTGGTCAATTATTTCATCGGGCTTAAGCTTGGTCAGGGCCGTGAAAAGGGCGAGATATCCTCCCTGGGCGATGTACTCCTCGATCTTGTCCGGATTGATGAGACCGCAATTGCGCAGGATCCTCTTCTCCTGCTCGCTGAAGAAAGGCACATCTTCGTATCTCGGTATCTTTTCGATATCTCCTGGCAGTGTGTCTAGGGGATACCTTCTCACGGAGTCCTCAACCAGATTAGCCTCCTCCATGATCCGGCACAAGGCGTACTGGGGGAGGATTTGACCATTGGCCAGGGCAGCAATAACCTCCCTCGCCTTCTCCGCATTCATCTCCGCATAAACAATCCTGGGCCAGCCTGGCTTGATAACGTCAACCAATGGTTCTCTCTGACAAAAACCCAAACAGCCGGTGCTGCTAACAATGTAGTCCAGATTGCGTTTATCTACTTCTTCCTGAATCGCCTGAAATACCTCCTCGGCGCCGGAAGCCCGACCACAGGTCGCCATCCCCACCACGACCTTAGTTCGCTCGGGGAAGAGGGAGCGTAAACCTTCTTCCTTGAGCCGTTTGAGGGCGTCGAAGCCGCTGATCATCATCCTAATACCTCGTTAAGACGTCTCTGACGCGAGCGGGCCGAACCTTGGCATGCACATCCTGATCAATCCGTATACATGGGGCGAGGGCGCAACAACCGATGCATCTCACGGTTTCTAGGCTGAACTTGCCGTCCTCTGTCACTTCACCGGGCTTAATGCCCAGCGCCTTCTCCAGTTCCTCCATGATCCTTTCGACGCCGCGCACGAAACAGGTGGTGCCCTGGCATACGGTGATGAGGTGCTTGCCTCTGGGTTTCAAGCTGAAAAGGGAATAAAAGGTACAGACCTTTAAGATATGCGCAAGGGGAATGTTCAGGTCTCGGGACACGTAACGCAGTATCGGAGCCGGCAGATAGCGGAACTCGTCATTGATGTCCTGAAGCACGCCAATGAGCGGAGCCTCCTTACCCCGGTGAAGATTTATGATGTCCTCCACCTTCAACCGGTCTTCCGGTGATAACTCCGGCTCAGTTACCTCTGCCGGCGGGTAAACCTTATAGCGGACAAGACAATTCTGGGTGCATTCCTCGCAGCCGGTGCATTTGTCAGGGTCGATAGAGCGCGCCTTTTTCCTTATTTGAGCCTGGAAGCGCCCCGGCGTTCCCTGTATACCAATGACCTCTGAATAGGTCAGCTTTTCGATATTTATATGCCTTCCGCAATCCACCATCCTTGGGGCCAGGGTGCACATAGCGCAGTCATTGGTGGGGAAGGTCTTGTCGAGCTGAGCCATGGCGCCGCCGATGACTGGGCTTTTATCCACCAGATAGACCTTGATACCTGATTCGGCCAGGTCCAAGGCCGCCTGCATCCCGGCAATGCCCCCGCCCACCACCAGCGCCGCGCCAACTTTCCTATCAGGCATGCTGCTTCACCTCTTCCAGTTTCCTTTGTGGGCTGACAAGGTGCTTTTCGAGCAACAACTCCTGTGATGAAAGGCCAAAGCTGATCCCCATTAACTGGGTGAAATAGAGGATGGGCAACTTGTAATCTGCGCCGTAGGTTTTCTCGATCTCCTCCTGGCGCGTATCTAGATTGGTGTGGCAGAGGGGGCAGGCAACGGCGATCGCGTCTGCCCCTACGGACTTGGCCCCCTCCAAGATGTCATGGCTCAGTTTCAATACAATGTCGGTTCTGGTCAGGGCAAAAGCGGCTCCGCAGCAATCTGTCTTGTAAGACCAATCCAGAGTGGCAATGCCCAGTGCCCTTAGCACCCGATCCATGCTTTCCGGATACTCACAGGTGTCGAACTCGGTAACCTTTGGTGGCCTGGTTAGCAGGCACCCATAGTAGCAAACCACCTTCAAGCCAGCCAACCCTTGCTTCGCCAGGCTGGAAATCTTGCCCAATTGGGGCTCTTCAGAAAATATCTGGAGCGGGTGGTAGACCGTGATGTCATCGCCCCAGTTGCCTTCGATGATCTGCCCGATCTCCTCTCTGAGCCTAGGTTCATTCTGTAAGTCATGTAGCGCTGTCTTGAACCGGGAGAAACAGGAGGCGCAGGGAACGACAACTTCCTTGAAGCCCATCTTTTGCACGATTGCCAAATTCCCTAGGGGCAGGGCTGAGGCAAGCAACCTGGAGACACTATGGGCTGGGGTCGAACCGCAGCAGAACCAGTCTTTGATCTCTACTAGTTCGATACCCAGTCTACTGCATACAGCGCGGAGCGAATGGTCATATTCTTTGGCAGTAGAATGTGAGGAACACCCTGGATAATAGGCATACTTCATCTCTTTTCCCTGGCCTTGACTTGGGAAAATATCCTCCTCGCCGCCAGTGCCCCCTTGAAGCTGGGGAAGATATTCAACTTCCCCTTCCTCAGCATCCTCAGCCCCAGGCCCATGTCCTTGGTAAAACTGCGGGTGAGGAGCTTCAGCGTGGCGATTAAACCCAGCTCATACATACGCCCAAAGAGGGCGATGTTTCTCAGGGAACTCCTATAGAAGATGGGGACCTCGGGTATCTTGGCCTTTATCTTTTTGCGCTGGGCGATGATCCTTACTGCATCCATCACCCCGGCAAGGTCTACGTCCTGGGGGCAGCGGGTGCTACAGGTTTGACACGAGGCGCAAAGCCACATCGTCTTGCTGTTCATCACGAGGTCGGTCAATCCCAATTGAATGGCGTGGATGAGCTGGGTGGGGGTGTAATCCATAGCGTAGGAAACGGGGCAACCACTTGCGCACTTTGCGCACTGAAAACACAGATTGACATCGAGGCCGCTTATAGTCTTAACCGCTTCAGCAAATTCGGAAAACCTTGGTGCTACCTTAACCATCTCTGTAGCTACTTTTCCCGCAGTGGTCTCTCTTCCCCCGTCTAGATCGGCAGAAACTAGGAGGTGTGTACCGGTGCTGCCAGTGGCTCTTCGCCTTGAATTCCGCCACCAGAGTATAACCCATAAGACTCCTTAGGTCAAGAACCCAGGTGTGAAAAATCGAGCAAAGTATAACCTATGAGAATCTTTAGGTCAAGACCCCTGTCCAGCGAACGCTCTGTCTTTGTTCGTTCGGCCCTTCTTTGCTATTTTTCCGCAACGAGTCAAGTTGCCAGGGCAAAAAGCCACGAGGTGTAGCAAAATAGACAAATGGTGCGGAAGAGGCTGACAGGCTTGCTTGCTCGCCGGGGGCAACAGAAAACGGGGTGACCGTTTTACCATGTCAAAACAGCTTTGTGGAGCGGGAGACGGGACTCGAACCCGCGACAACCTGCTTGGAAGGCAGGGACTCTACCAGCTGAGTTACTCCCGCCGAATCGTATCTATTTTAGCCCCGAAATCCCTTCCTGTCAAAGGGAGCAGAGTCGGGGTGGGCGGATTCGAACCGCCGACCTCATGGTCCCAAACCATGCGCGCTACCCTGACTGCGCTACACCCCGACCTTATATGTTATGTCAACCTTCTGTAGTCCGGCACCTCTCTAGGAGCTTCTGCCACTCCTCGTCCACATGCCGCTGCATCTCCTCCACCACCCCCTTGTTCTGGGGGGTGAGCAGGTGCCGAAAGCGCCCCTGGGACTCCAGCCACTCGGTTATGGGCTTCTTCTCCTTGGGGCGGTAGTTAAGCCTCCACACGCCGTGGTCGATCTCATACAGGGGCCATATGCAGGTATCGGCGGCCAGCTTGGAGGCGGCCATGGTATCCTGGGTATCGTAACGCCAGCCCCTGGGGCAGGGGCTGAGGGCATTGATAAAGCTGGGGCCATCGGCCTCCACCGCCCTCTGCACCTTGGTCATGAGGTCTCGCCAGGCGTGGGGTGCCACCTGGGCCACATAGGGCATGGGGTG
>MTNP01000012.1 GCA_002011475.1 Dehalococcoides sp. JdFR-54 | reverse complement strand
GGGGCGGGAACGGCGGGAGCGCTGGCAGTGCGGTGCCGAACTCATAGGCAGCCCCGAGCCAGCCGCCGATGTGGAGCTGATCTCCCTGGCCCGGGAGGTTTTGGGCAAGCTAAAGCTGGGCCAGCCCAGCCTGCGGCTGGCCCATGCCGGGGTGATCAGGGAGCTGCTGAGCTGTGCCGGACTGGCCGATGCCGAACAAGCCGAGGTCTTCGACCAGATGCTGGACGGGCGGCTAGATGCCCTTGGGGAGGTGGAGAAACGATACCATGGGATGATGAGCTTCCTCCCCCTCTTCCTGGAGTCGAAGGGGGATTCGCCGGGGTTTGTAGACAACCTGAAGGCCTCCCTGCCCCAGGGGATGACGGGGCTGAGATCCCAGTTGGACAACCTCCTCCAGGTGGTGGAGCGGCTGGGCGCCCTGGATTGCCAATATGAGGTCGACCTGGCCTCGGGACGGGGCTTCGAGTACTACACAGGAGTCATGTTTCAGCTCTATTTGGGCGATTCCAGGGTGGGGGGTGGCGGCCGCTACGATGGCCTGATACCCCTGGTGGGGGGTGTGGCCACGCCGGCTTCGGGGTTTGCCCTTTATGTGGATGAACTGATAAGGTTGCTGCCGGGCTCGCTGGTGGAACCCCCTCCGTGGCGCCGGGTTTCCATAAAGGCCCAAACCGAGGGGGTGGGGGGATTCAGACAGTGCTTCGACCTAGCCGGACGCCTCCGCGCCGCTGGGTACACCGTGGAGCTAGACCTGGGGTCGCCCCGGGGCAATCCGCCCCGGTGGCTGGTGGAGGTCGGAGAGGCCGGGCTGAGGCTCATCGACCGCGCCAGGGGCGAGGAGTTCGGGGTGGAGGATTTGGCCCAGCTCGTGCACCAACTGGAGGCAGAATGCCAAAGCTAGCTCTGCCCAAGGGGCGGCTCCTGGCCGGGACGATGTCGCTGGTGGAGGGGCTGGGGCTGGAGGGCTATGCCCCGGGGTCTCGCTCCTATAGACTGGAGTCCAGCCGCTACCCCGGGCTGTGGGCCAAGGTGTTCCAGGAGAGGGATATCCCCATACAGGTAGCCGTGGGCAACTATGACCTGGGCATTTGCGGGCTGGACTGGGTGGAGGAGCTTCTGGCCAAATTCCCCTCCAGCGACCTGGTGAAGGTGCGCCAGCTAGGCTATGGCCGGGGCGAGCTTTGGGTAGCCGCCAGCCGGCGGCTGGGCATCTCCTCCGTGGAGGGGCTAAAGCTGTGGCAAGGCCCTCTCCGCCTGGCCAGCGAGTACCCCAATACTGCCGAGGCCCTGGCCCTCAGGCTAAGATTGCGGCGGTTTCTGGTCTATCCCCTGTGGGGGGCAGCCGAGGTCTATCCCCCGGAGAACGCCGACCTGGTCATCGTCCCCGGGGAGGATATAGACGGTGAATTGGTGCCCCTGGCCAGGCTGGGCTCCACCGAAGCCGTCCTCATCGCCAATAAAAGGAGCTGGGGTAGCCGGGACCTGGCCGAGGTGCTCAGGGCCATGGGGGAGTCAAGTGAGGTGGAAGCACCGGAAAGCGAGCCTCCGGGGGAGCCGAAGAGGGGAGCCGGCTCCCCCGCGGAGACCGAGGCCGGGCCCGATCGGGTATGGCTGGCCCTGCCCGATGGTCACCAGCAGCGCCCTGCCGCCCAGTTCCTGGAGAGGGCGGGTTTCCCCATCTCCGGCTACTCCGAGTCCCAATGCCTGAGGCGGCCTGGCACCGATTGGGAGGGGCTTAGCATCAAGGTCATCAGGCCCCAGGATATGCCCCTTCAGGTGGCCGCCGGCAACTTCGACCTGGCCCTCACCGGCCGGGACTGGCTTCACGACCACCTGGCCCGCTTCCCCGCCAGCCCGGTGGCGGAGTTGCTGAACCTGGGCTTTGGCTGGGTGAGGCTGGTGGCGGTAGTGGCCGAGTCCATGCCCGCCCACAATATCTCGGAACTGAGGAGGCTGATGAACTCGGGAAACCTGCCCCGGCTCAGGATAGCCTCGGAATATGCCCACCTGGCCGATAAATATGCCTGGGACAATCACCTCTCCCCTTACCGCCTCATCCCCACCTGGGGGGCCAGCGAGGCCTTCCTGCCCGAGGACGCCGATTTGCTCATCGAGAATACCCAGACCGGCCGCACCCTGGCCGAGCATAAGCTCAGGGTCATCGATACCCTTTTCGAATCAACGGCCTGCCTGGTGGGCAATCGGCACAGCCTGTCGCATCCGGCCAAGGCCAAGACCATAGGCCGCATCGTTGCCTGCTTACAGGGGGCGTTATAGAGAGGTGGCCAATGCCTCCTATATGCTACCACCTGGCCCTAGCCCAACAGGCCGCTTGGCGGCTGGCCCTGCCTCTCCTGGAGGGGAATATGGGCAGCTATCTCCTGGGCTCCACCCTCCCCGACATCCACATCATCACCCAGGGCAGCCGGGACCAGACCCATTTCTTCGACCTGGCCAGCCCACAACCCCGAAGCGGGGCTGAGGCGCTATTCGAAGCCCATCCGGAGCTGATCAAGGGCTCGGCCCTGGATGAAGGGGGACAGGCCCTGGTGGCCGGCTACCTATGCCACCTGGTCAGCGACGAGGTCTGGATAATGGATATCTACCGTCCCTTTTTCGGGCGGGGCGCCCCCTGGGGGGATGACCCCATGGCCAACATATGGGACCGGGCCCTGCAATATGAGCTTGACCGAAGGGCCCGCATCGACCAGACAACCATGGCCCAGGTTCGCGCCCATCTGGCAAGGGCTGTGCCCGCTCAAGGCCTCAGCCTAATGGATAGGGCCCCTTTGGAGGAGTGGCGCCACTTTGTGGCTATGGCCGCCTCTCAGGAGGCCACCTGGGACCGCTTTGCCCTCTTCGCCCGCCAGTTCTTGTTGCCCCGATCCAAGGTGTCGGTGGAACAATTGGACAGCTTCCTGGCCTCCTTGCCCCAGGGGCTGGGGCGGATCCTGCACCAGGTGGGGGAGGCCCGCCTGGCCGCCTTCGAGGAGAAGGCCATAGCCCAATCCATGGCCGTAATCCAGGAGTATCTGAGTGCGCATAGTCAGGGGTAAGGAGAAGGCCCGGAGCACCTTCCTTCGACGGGCCCTTGGGGAGGTCCCACCCCTTCCCCGTTGGCTGCGCCGCCGCATCGAGGAGGTCTTCGGCGCCAGGCTGACGGCGGAGCAGGTGGTGGAGCGCATCATCCGCCAAGTGCGCAGGGAAGGGGATGCCGCCCTGCTGGAGCTAGGCCAGAAGCTCGACGGTGTGGAGCTGGACAGCCTGGAGGTGACGCCTGAGGAGATGAGCGCCGCCTCCAAAATAGACAAGTCCCTGGCCTCGGCCCTGGAGCTGGCCGCCGATCGGATTCGCTCTTTCCATCTGGCATTCCGTGGCCGTGGCCAGGATATCGACCTCGGTGAGGGGGGGCTGGGGCGCCTGCTCAGGCCCCTGGAGCGAGTGGGCATCTATGTGCCCGGCGGCACCGCCAGCTACCCGTCCACGGTGCTTATGACCGCCATCCCGGCCAGGGTGGCCGGTGTGAGGCAGATCATCCTGACCACCCCCCCTGCCCCGGGGGGTGGGGTATCCCCGGCGGTCTTGGCAGCGGCGGAGCTGGCCGGGGTGGACCGAATATTTAAGGTTGGGGGGGCTCAGGCCATCGCCGCTATGGCCTTCGGCACCCAGACCGTGCCCAGGGTGGACAAGGTCTGCGGCCCGGGGAATATCTTCGTGGTGCTGGCCAAGAAGATGGTTTATGGGGTGGTGGGCATAGACGGCCTCCACGGCCCCACCGAAACGGTCATCGTGGCCGATGAGGATGCCAGCCCAGCCCTGTGCGCCGCCGATCTCCTGGCCCAAGCGGAGCACGACCCCCTGGCCTCGGCCATCCTCATCACCAATTCCCTGCCCCTGGGCAAGGCAGTGGCTGAGGAGGTGGAGCGACAGCTAGCCTCCCTGGAGCGCCAGGCCATCACCCGGCAGGCGCTGCACGCCAGGGGTGGCATAGCGGTAGTGGATAGCATCGATGAGGCCATAGAATTGGCTAATGAATATGCGCCGGAGCACTTGGCCCTCCTGGTGAAAGACCCCTGGTTTTACCTGAGTCGCATAACCAATGCCGGCGGCGTTTTCCTGGGGGAGGGTTGCCCCGAGGCCATCGGCGATTATGTAGCCGGGCCCAGCCATGTCATGCCCACCGGCGGCAGCGCCCGCTTCAGCTCCCCCCTGGGGGTGGACGACTTCTTGAAGGTTACCAGCCTCTTCGCCCTCGACCAGGAGAGCGTTCGCCATCTGGGACAAGCCGCCTCGGCCCTGGCCCGGGCCGAGGGGCTCACCGCCCACGCCCGGGCGGTGGAGATGAGATTGCCCCAGGCCCGCCCCAAACCTAACCGGAGGAAAGGCCGACCATCGGGCGACGAAGGCTAGCCCTTGCTCTGGCTGCTATAATATCCTGTCTCGCTGCTGCCAGCTGCCCGGTGGCGGTAGCTGGCGGAGGCGCCACCGGCCGCATCGAGGGCAGTATCACGCTTCAGGGGCGAGGCAGCTCAGTGGGGGCCAAGGCCATCCTGGAGAGGGGTCGACTCCAAGGGCCTTGCGCTAAAGAGGGTGACTTTGCCATCGATGATGTTCCAGCCACAAGCTATGTTATTGAGGCCGTCATGCCCGGGTATCTGACGGCGCGCCGGTCGGTGAAGGTGGAGGCGAATAAAACCACCCCTGTGCCGCCGGTGCTGTTGTTAGGCGGTGATGCCAATAATGATGGCAGGGTGGGCATTGCCGACCTGGCCTGGATTGGAGCCTATTTCAATACGAAACCGCCTGGGTCTAGCCAAGCCGATATAAATGATGATACTATAGTAGATATCTATGACCTGGTCCTGGCCGGGGCCAACTTCGGGCGGAGTCAAAGCCCGTGGCCGGGCTAGCCCATAAATCCAGCGGTTTGCTATGTGTAAAAAGACGGCGGATCAATTGAGAGGCTGGTGGTGGCGGGGCCTGTTTGCCGCCCTGGCTGCCCTGTGGCTGGTGCTGCTCAGCGCCGCGCCGGTCATAGCGGCCGAGATCAAGGGTGGCCCCACCCTGACCATCGGCCGCGATGAGGTGCTCTACGACGACCTCTTCGCCTGGGGCGGGGCGGTCACGGTGGATGGCGCCGTCTACGGGGATGTCTTTGCCGCTGGCGGTTCGGTGGCCATAAACGGGACGGTCGAGGGCAGTGTGGCTGTGGCGGGGGGGACGGTGACCGTAAGCGGAGAGGTGAGCCGGGCGCTGAGGGTGGCATGTGGCCTGGCCAGGATCGATGGCAAGGTGGCAGGCGATGTCATGCTCCTGGGTCGAAACCTGGTGGTGGGCAGGGAGGCCCAGGTAGGGGGCAACCTCTATATGGCGGTGAGGGATGCTCAACTCGCCGGTACGGTTGCCGGGAAGGTCAACGGGGCAGCTACGAGACTCACTATTTCTGGCCTCGTCAATAGCGACATCAACATCAGCGTGGATACCCTGGTAATAAAGTCCACGGCGGTGATCAAGGGCGACCTCTATTATTCCAGCGATAAGGAGGTGGAGACAGAGCCGGGGGCGAAGCTCCTGGGGGTTGTGACCCGCCGCCCCCCGGAGCCAGTGGGCAAGGAATTGACCCGGGCCGCCTCGCTAGCCTCTCTTATCAGGGATCGGGTGGTAACCTATCTTATGGCCCTGGTTTTGGGCGTGGCGGTCCTCTTCCTTTTCCCCAGACGAAGCAGTGCCGCCAGTGAGTCGTTGCGGTCGCGCCCCTGGGCCTCCCTGGGCTGGGGGGCACTGCTTTTCCTGCTGGTACCGGCAGCGGTGGTGGCGGTGGGTTTGACCATCATTGGTCTCCCGCTGGCCCTGATCAGCCTAGCCCTGTATGGCATCACCCTTTACCTGACCCAAATCGTGGTGTCTCTGACCATAGGGAGTCCCATTTTGGAGCGCCTCCGCCCGGTGAGGAGCAAGGGCATGCAGGTGGCAGCCCTGGCCCTGGGGCTGGCCATACTGGAGCTAGTGAGGTCCATACCCTTGCCTTACTGGGGATGGGGTATCACCCTGTTAATATTCCTCTTCGGCCTGGGGGCTATACTGGTCTCGGAGCGGGAGCTCGTTGAGCATGGCAGGTAAACTGAGGCGATGGCGATGTCCTTCGAGTCGGGTGTAGAGCGGTTGGTCAGGCCGGAGCTGCTGGCCATGGAGGGCTACGCGGCGGTGGAGCCCATGGAGGTCTTGAGCCAGTATGCTGGCATCCCTGTGGAGGAGGTTGTCAAGCTGGACGGCAACGAAAACCCCTATGGCCCCTCCCCCAGGGTGGGCCCAGCCCTGGCCAGCTATCCCTATTACCATATCTACCCCGACCCCACCCACCGCCAGCTCCGCAGGGCCCTGGAGGGCTATGTGGGACTGGACGCCTCGCACCTGGTGGTGGGCTCGGGCAGCGACGAGCTCATTGACCTGATTATGCGCCTTTTCCTGAGGCCGGGGGATGGGGTAATCAATTGCCCCCCCACTTTCCCAATTTACCCCTTTAAGGCCAATGTGTGCGGGGGGCGTCTGCTGGAGGTGCCCCGGGACACTAGCCACGGCCTTGACTTTGCCGGGGTGAAGCGGGCCTGCCAGGAGGGGGCCAAGCTGATTTTCCTGGCCTCCCCCAATAACCCCACTGGCAACGTTGTCCCCGAGGCGCAGGTCAGGGAACTCTTGGAGACGGGGATAGTGGTGGTGGTGGATGAGGCCTATTACGAGTTCAGCGGCATAACGGTGGCCCCCCTGGTGCCTCATTTCCATAACCTCATAGTGCTGCGCAGCTTCAGCAAGTGGGCGGGGCTGGCCGGGCTTCGGGTGGGCTATGGGGTCTTCCCCCCCAAGCTGGCCGAGCTCATAATGAAGATAAAGCTTCCCTACAATGTGAACATCGCTGCCCAGGTGGCGGCACTGGAATCCCTGGCCGACCTGGAATACCTCCAGGGCACCATTAAAGCCCTGGTGGCGGAAAGGTCTCGCCTTTTCGCCAAGCTGGGCGAGCTGGGCTTTCTCAAGCCCTACCCCTCGCAGGCCAACTTCATCCTCTGCGATGTGACGGGCAAAGAGGCCAAAAGCCTGCATCGGGGGCTGAGGGAACGGGGCATTTTCATCCGCTATTACGATACCCCCCTGCTCCGGAATTGCCTGCGCGTCAGCGTGGGCAAGCCAGAGCACACCGATGCCCTCATCGCAGCGCTCAAAGAGGTAGGAGCCGAAAATGACAGGGCGTAGGGGAGTTTATGAGCGCGAAACCGGAGAGACCAGGGTCGGTGTGGAGATAAATATCGACGGGCAAGGGGAGTTTCGGTCCACGACTGGCCTACGAATGCTCGACCATCTGCTGGAGCAGCTAGCCCGGCATGGGAGATTTGGCCTAACCATCTCAGCCGCGGGCGACCTCCATGTTGACCAGCATCATACCGTGGAGGATATAGCTATTTGCCTGGGGCGGGCCTTTCGCCAGGCCCTGGGAGAGAAAGGGGGCATCGCCCGCATGGGTCATGCCCTGGTGCCCATGGACGATGCCCTGGCCATGGTCGCTGTGGATATTGGGGGCAGGGGATATGCCGTGGTCGAGGCTCGATTCAGGAGAAGGGAAATCGGCGACCTGGAGAGCGCCCTGGTCGGCCACTTTCTGGAGACGTTTGCCGGGGAAGCCCGCCTGAACCTCCATGCCAGGCTGCTCGAGGGGAACAATGACCACCACAAGGCGGAGGCCCTGTTCAAGGCCCTGGCCAAGGCCCTGGACATGGCCACCCAGGTAGACCCCCGCCTCGGGGGGAAAGTGCCCAGCACCAAAGAGGTGATAGACTAGCTTAGCTAACGGCCCTGGAAGCGGGGTGGGCGGCGCTCCCTGAAGGCCTGGGGGCCCTCTCTGGAATCCTCGGTGGTCCGGGCCAGCATCATGGCCGATTCGTGGAGCTCCAGGGCCTGGTTGAGCTCCAGGTCCAGGCAGCGGTAGACCAGACGCTTAGCCAGTTGGATGGCCACTGTGGGGCCTTGGGCCAGCCTCCTGGCCAGCTCCAGGGTGACGGGCATCAGCTCATCATGGGAGACCACCCGGCTCACATAGCCTATCCTCAGGGCCTCCTGGGCGTCGATGATCTGGCTGGTCCAGATAAGCTCCAGGGCCTTGGCGATGCCCACAATGCGGGGCAGGAAGTAGCACCCCCCATCCCCCGGGGGGATACCCATATTGAGATAGGCCATAGTGAACCTGGCCCGCTCTGAGGCGATCCTGATGTCACACATGCTGGCCATATCCATCCCGGCGCCGGCCGCCGCCCCATTGATGGCGGCGATGTAGGGCTTATCCAGGTCTACCAGAGCCCGAGGT
Organism: Dehalococcoides sp. JdFR-54; assembly: GCA_002011475.1. Taxonomy (GTDB): domain Bacteria; phylum Chloroflexota; class Dehalococcoidia; order JdFR-54; family JdFR-54; genus JdFR-54. The sequence continues at coordinate 742 of MTNP01000012.1, read as the reverse complement.
ACCCGATGAATACCCCGGCGCATCAGGTCCCTCTGCCCAGCCAGGGGCTGGTCGGGCTGGTGCACCAACAGATCGCCGCCGTGCCTGAAATCGGCACCGGCGCAAAACCCCTCCCCAGCCCCGGTGACGATGAGCACCTTCACCTCATCATCCCTCTTAGCCGCCTCAATGGCCTGATACCATTCCTCCACCAGGTTCGGGGTCAGGGCATTGCGGTAATCGGGGCGATTCAGGGTTATGACGGCGATGCCATCTTCTACCGTATAGATAATGTCCTTGAAGTTCATATCCCCTCCTAATAGGCTTTAAGCGCTAGGGCTCTATCTCCTCCAGATCGAAGCGGAAGTCCTCGATGACCGGGTTGGCCAGGAGCTGGCGGCACATCTCCCGAACCTGCTGCTCGGCCTGAGCCCGATCCCTGTGGTCGATCCTGATCTCCAGGTATTTCCCAAAACGGACGCTCTTGACGTTCTCGAAGCCCAGCATCTCCAGGCCGCCCTTGATGGTCAGACCCTGGGGGTCGTTGACGGTGGGCCTCGGGGTAACATAGACCTTGGCCAAATACATCGGGTAAAACCTCACCCCCTTTGATCCCTCTCCAATACCAGGCCGAAAGAGATCACAAGTCCTGGCCGGTGAGGCGGCGATAGGCCTCCCGGTAGCGGCGGGTGGTGCTCTCAATGACCTCCGGGGGGAGGGGCGGGGCCGGTGGCTCTTTATTCCACCCCGTCGCCACCAGCCA
>MTNP01000024.1 GCA_002011475.1 Dehalococcoides sp. JdFR-54 | reverse complement strand
CACCCCATGCCCTATGTGGCCCAGGTGGCACCCCACGCCTGGCGAGACCTCATGACCAAGGTGCAGAGGGCGGTGGAGGCCGATGGCCCCAGCTTTATCAACGCCCTCAGCCCCTGCCCCAGGGGCTGGCGCTACGATACCCAGGATACCATGGCCGCCTCCAAGCTGGCCGCCGACACCTGCATATGGCCCCTGTATGAGATCGACCACGGCGTGTGGAGGCTTAACTACCGCCCCAAGGAGAAGAAGCCCATAACTGAGTGGCTGGAGTCCCAGGGGCGCTTTCGACACCTGCTCACCCCCCAGAACAAGGGGGTGGTGGAGGAGATGCAGCGGCATGTGGACGAGGAGTGGCAGAGGCTCCTGGAGAGGTGCCAGACCGAAACCTAATGCAAACCACCCCCTCCCCACCCGCAACTGAAGCCAGTGAACGTCCTCCCTTCCTTCACCACCGTAACCTATCCCAAACCTCTTTGGCGAGTTCTCATCGACCTCGGGACCGCTTGATAGCCGGGCATCACGGGCGTATAATCGGTGCCAAAGGCTGTGGGGGTAGCCCCATTGCCAGCTAGAAATCACGGTTAAAGGGGGGAGGGCCACCATGGCCAAATCGAAGCTGGCGGGCATGGCCCAAACCGTCCTGGGGCCGATACCGGCTGACGAGCTGGGTGTCACCATTACCCACGAGCACCTCCTCATCGATTTCACCTGCGTCTTCGAAGAGCCCGCTGACCCGGCCGAAAAGGAGCTGGCCTATCAGCCCATCTCCCTGGAGAACCTGGGCTGGATACGACGCTACTACACCAGCAACCTGGATAACCTCAAATATACGGACGAGGAGGTTGCTGTAGCTGAGGCCAAGCTCTATAAACAGGCTGGAGGCAACACCATCGTGGATGTCTCCAACTGGGGGCTCGGTCGCAACCCAGAGGCCTTAGCCCGCATCGCTCAGAGCACCGGCCTCAATATCATCATGGGCACCGGCTACTACGTGTGGCAGTCCCTTCCCAGCGATATGGATTCCCAAAGGGAGGAGGATATTGCCCAGGCTATCGTCCGCGATATTACGGAGGGTGTGGGCAATACAGGTATACGCTCCGGGATCATCGGGGAAATCGGTTGCTCTTGGCCCTGGACAGAGGGCGAGCGCAAGTCGGTGCGGGCCGCAGTGATGGCCCAGCAGATGACCGGGGCGCCTCTGATGATCCACCCCGGCCGCCATCCCCAGGCCCCCCAGGAGATAGTGGAGACCTTAAAGGGGCTGGGCGCCGACCTCAGCCATACCGTCATCGCCCACATAGATCGCACCATCTTCGACTTCGATTCCCTGGCCCGGCTGGCTGATAGCGGCTGCTACCTGGAATACGACATGTTCGGCGAGGAGACCTCTTACTATCCCTTCAGTCCCAGCGTGGACATGCCTAACGATGCCCTGCGCATCGACTATATAAGGCAGCTCATCGAGGCAGGGTATCTGAGCCAGATCGTGGTCTCGCAGGACATCTGCACCAAGATCCACCTGGTGCGTTATGGCGGCGATGGCTTCGCTCATATCCTGAAGCACATCGTGCCCACCATGCGGCGCAAGGGCCTCACTGAGGAGCAGATCAGGGCCCTTCTGGTGGATAACCCAAAGCGGTTGCTGCAATTTGTTTGACCCTTTATATCTGCTCAGGCTTTCGACTGCCGCCACCCTGTTATTACTCCGTTCGTAGGAGGTAAGGCCATGGATTGGAGTGCCAGGAAGAAAATCGCCGACAATATTCTGGATACCGCGGGGCTGACGCCCATGGTGAGATTGCGCCGCGTCACCCAAGGGGTCAAACCTGCCATCCTGGCCAAGCTGGAGTACTTCGCGCCATCGGGCAGCCTAAAGGACCGCATCCTGCCGGATATGGTGCGGGAGGCGGAGCGCCGGGGGGAACTGAAGCCGGGCATGACCATCGTCGAGGCCACCACGGGAAATATGGGCATTGCCACCGCTATGACGGGCGCCGCCCTCGGCTATCCGGTCCTCATCGTTATGCCGGAGGGGATGAGCGAAGAGCGGAAGAAGGCCATAAGGGCCTATGGCGCAGAGCTGCTTTTCACCCCCGGCGGGGAGAGCGATGTCGACCTGGTCCTAGACAAGGTGCGTCAACTGAGGGAAGAAAACCCGGGCAAATATTGGGAGGTGGGCCAGTTCAGCAACCCCGACAATGTCAATGCCCACTACCGAAGGACAGCCCCGGAGATATGGGAACAGACGGGTGGCCAGGTGGATATATTCGTCGCTGCCCAGGGCTCGGGGGGTACCATCAGCGGGGTGTCCCGCTATCTAAAGGAAAAGAACCCAAAAGTTCTTACCTTTGCCGTGGAACCTGCGGAGTGCCCCACCCTTTCCGAGGGTAAATGGGGCTCTCACCTCATCGAAGGCATCGGCGACGGCTTCGTGCCCGACAACCTGGACCTATCCGTCATCGATGGGGTGGTCACCACCACCTCTCAGGAGGCCATCCGTATGGCCCAGCGGCTGGCCCGGGAGGAGGGTATCTTCTGCGGCATCTCTTCTGGATGTAATGTGGCCGCCTGCCTGAAGGTGGCTCGCCAGTATCCGGAGGTGGCGACCATTGTGACTGTGATCAACGACGATGGTTTTCGCTACCTGTCCACAGAGCTATGTGGGGAGGCCTCCAGCCTCCAGGTGCCCGAGCGGGAACATCCGGCCCGGGAGAAGGACAGGATGCGGCTGGCGGAGCGCAAGCTCATCATTATAAGATAATCCGGAAACCAAAAACGGGGGAGCGGGCAAAAGGATTGGCAACTAACCTCCCTTGCCAGAGCCTCAAGGAAGTGTTACAATGGGCGGGCATAGATAGGCAAAATGTCCCTGTAGCTCAGCGGACAGAGCAACTGCCTTCTAAGCAGTGGGTCGCTGGTTCGAATCCAGCCAGGGACGCCACAAAACCGCTGAAAGCATAGAAATAACGAATGAAGTGGAGAATACGTGACCTCGTAGCTGTGTCGATGGATGTTTTGGCAAGAAGTCCCTTTCCGCGTAATTGGCTCAGCCAAAATTATGGAGCCTCAGCACGCCTCAGCCAACTTGACACCAGCCACCTTTTGATATAGTTTAACCGTTAGCAGAATAGCCTGGGAGGTATTAAAACCAAGGCGCTAACGGCATCAGCAGAATAGCACAATAGTCCCCTTTGTCCTTCTTTTCCCGTCTTTTCTTCTCTTTACTCTCCATTCCTTCCATCACCCCTCAGGAACTAGTCCGCAAACATCTCAGCCCTCTCCAAAAGTCACCGTCAGCAAAGGTGGGCGAAATAGCAAGCATGAAACCAGGGAACAATGGGGCCAAGATTTTGTGCCAAAACCTGTGGAAAATCTTCGGCCCCAATCCGCAGAAGCTTATAGCGAGCCTGGACCACAACAAGTCCAAGGAAGAGGTGCTGGCTGAAACCGGCAACGTGATCGCTGTCAAAGACGTCTCCCTGGAGATCCGTGAGGGGGAGACCTTCGTCATTATGGGGCTATCCGGCAGCGGCAAGTCCACCCTGATCCGCTGCATCAACCGCCTGGTGGAGCCCACGGCGGGGACGATCATCGTTGATGGCAAGGAGATAAGCTCGCTGAGTCAGGCGGAACTCCGGGAGTTCCGGCGTAAGAAGATGAGCATGGTTTTTCAGCATTTCGGCCTGCTGCCTCACCGCAATGTTCTGGATAACGTGGCTTTCGGGCTAGAGGTGCAGGGGGTGCCCAAGGTCAGAAGAAGGGAACTGGCATTTCAAACCCTGCAACTGGTGGGGCTGAAGGGCTGGGAGAATAGCAAGATCAGCGAGCTCAGCGGTGGCATGCAGCAGCGGGTTGGCCTGGCCCGGGCCTTGGCCGTGGAGCCGGAGATATTGCTCATGGACGAGCCCTTTAGCGCTTTGGACCCCTTAATAAGGCGACAGATGCAGGACGAGTTCCTCAATATGCGCTCCGCCCTGAACAAGACGGTCCTGTTCATCACCCACGATTTGAACGAGGCCCTGAAGTTAGGGGACCGCATCGCTATTATGAAGGATGGGGAGATAATCCAGCTCGGCACCTCTGAGGACATCGTGCTCAGACCCGTAGACAACTATGTGGCCGAGTTTGTCCGCGATGTTTCCAAGTCCAAGGTGCTGACGGCCCAGACTGTTATGGAGAAACCAAAGGCCGTCGTTCCCGGAGGGTTCAGCCTGGGCCAAGCCCATCACTTCATGACCAGACACGGCTTTGACTTCGTCTTCGTAGTAGGCGACGACAGGAGGCTCAAAGGCATCCTCCTCCTGAACGACGCCGAGGAGGCAGTCAAGCGAGGAATAAATAATATCGACGAGGTCATCAGGCTCGATTTCCCCGAGAGCACCGCCGACACCGCCATAGAGGACCTCATACCTCTAATAGTGGCCACAGACATCCCCGTTGCCGTAACAGATGCCAGAAGAAGGCTCAGGGGTGTCATCACCCGGACGGTGCTCCTTGAAGGCATCCTGGAAAAGAGCGAGAATGGCAATGCCATCTCCCCCGCCGTTCTCCGAGGCCGGAACAGGATCGGCGTTGGCTAGCCTCTATGGGCTTGATTCGGGGACCTCGCCCCGCTTTGTTTCCCTTCCCTTTGTCGTTAGGGGCATAAATCATATCTCAAAAGACTGGAAGGGGAGGCCGAAAAACTATTGAAAGGAGGGCCTGAAAGCTGAAGAAAGGATGTTTTGTTAGCGTGAGAAAAGGTTTGGTCATCTTGCTGGTGACCCTTCTGGCCATGGGCGTCTTTGGTGCTGGCTGTGCCAGGGAAGTCACCCAGACTGTCACTGAGACGACCACAAAGACAGTGGGCGCCGAGGTTACCGCCACGGTGACGCAAACCGCGACCGAGACAACTACTACGACCCAGACAATCACCGCCACCAAGACGACAACCGCCACCAAGACCGTCACCGCTGCCCCGCCCAAGAAGGAGAAGATCGTCATCACCGAGGTGAACTGGGGCAGCGCCGCCTACCAGGCCTATATTATGGCCTTCATCATCGAACACGGCTATGGCTACCCTGTGGAGGTGATAGGCGGTACCACCATTGCCATGTTCGAGGGCATTATGATGGGTGAGGTGGACATCTTCCCCGAGGCCTGGTTGCCCAACATGCAGGCGGCCTGGGACAAGGGCTTGGCCGAGGATGCGTTCATACCTGTGGCCCTGACCAATAACGACAACTGGCAGTCCACCTTCGTGGTGCCCACCTATGTCATCAAGGGCGACCCGGCCCGAGGCATCGAGCCCATGGCCCCGGACCTCAAGAGCGTCTTTGACCTGAAAGACCCCAAATATGTAAAGCTCTTCGAGGACCCGGAGGACCCAGGCAAGGGCCGTATCCTCATCTGTGTGCCCGGCTGGGAGTGCGAGAAGATCGGCCTAAAGCAGATTGAAGCCTACGGCTTGGCCGACCTTTACAATCCCTTGCCAGCGGGCAGCAGCGCTGCCCTCTTCGCCTCTCTGAAGGGTGCCTACGATAAGGGTGAGCCCTGGCTGGGCTATATGTGGGGCCCCACCTACATTTCCGGCATGCTGGACCTGACCCTGCTGGAGGAGCCCCCTTACTCACCCGAAGCCTTCGCCAAGGGCGAATGCGGCTTCCCCTCCGCCGACCTCTGGATCGGCACCAGCAAGAACCTGGCGGAGAAGGCCCCGGAGATATTCCCCTTCTTAGTGCAGTGGCGAATGCCCACCGCTGATATGGCCGAGGGCCTGGCCTATATGGCGGAGAACGAGATCGAGGCTGACGAGGCTGCCATCTGGTTCCTGAAGACCCGGGAAGACATGTGGACAAAGTGGGTCCCGGACGATGTAGAGGCCAAGGTCAAGGCAGCACTGGCTAAATTTTAGGGAAAGAAAGTCGCCCCAACGACAAAGGCAGGGGTAGGCAGCCCTGGGGCTGCCTACCCCCTTTATCGCCTGCTAAGGCTGATGGCCCTCAGCCGCCCACTTTCAACCTCGGCTCCCTGGTCCTGGCCACGCCAGCGGAGATGCGGTCGATAATGATGGCAGCCAGAACAATGCTGATGCCAGCAGTAAAACCACGGCCCACATCCAGTCGCTCGATGCCCCGGAGCACCTCCAGCCCTAGGCCGCCGGCGCCGATCATGGAGCAGATGATCACCATGGCCAGGGCCATCATTATGGTCTGATTGACGCCGGCCATGATGCTGGGCAGGGCCAGGGGCAATTGAATCTTGGTGAGGAGCTGCCTGGGGGTGCAGCCAAAGACATGCCCCGCCTCGATCACCTCCCTCGACACCTGCCGGATGCCCAGGTTGGTGAGCCGGATGCAGGGGGGCACAGCATAGATGACAGTGGCCACCACCGCCGGCACCATGCCCAGGCCAAAAAAGAACACCGCTGGAATGAGGTAGACGAAGCTAGGCATGGTCTGCATGGCATCCAACTGCGGCCGAAGAAAGCCTTCAAAGCGGTCGCTCTTGGCGGCTAGTATCCCCGTGGGAATGCCAATAGCTATGGAGATTATCGTGGCCGTGACGATTATGGCCAGGGTGACCATAGCATAGTCCCATAGTCCCAGAGTACCGATGAAGAACAAGGCAATGGCGGAAAAGACCGCCACCTTCCAGCCGGTTATCCTCCAGGCCAGCGCTGCCGTGGCGACTATAATCGCCCACCAGGGCAGCCAGAGCAGGGTCTGCTTAATGTGGACCAAGAACCATCTGATGCCAGTGGCGAGAGCATCGAAGAGGGGGGCTAAATTGTTGGTCAGCCAGTGTATTGCGGTGTTGATCCAGTCGCCCAGGGCGATGAAAAGCACTTCAGGGAATTCAAACACGGTGCACCTCCTGAGGCCCAGTCTCCTCCGCTCAGGAAGGAGCCGATGCCTGGCCAGCTTCTACAGCCAGCCGCCGAAATGTAGAATGTCGTTGACAAAATCCATGTACGGGGAGTGATTATATCTGGTCTGACCCTCGGGCGCAACCCTGATGATGGTATTGGGCGCAACTCGATTCACCACCTTGGGTGCCGGCCGAGGCTTGACACCGAGGGGACCTGGGCATATCATCGTCCAAGAGCAAAGGGGATGAGGTGTTAGACGAGGTCGAGGTCACCAGACAGACCTACGACGAGATCGCCGAGGACTACGCCCGCACTCTAAAAGACCCCTACCTTGGGGGGTCTGAGGCTTACCACAAGGCGGCGATAGATAGGTTTATAGGCCTATTGCCCCCCCAGCGGCGCCGAGTGCTAGACCTGGGCTGCGGCTTTGGCCATGACCTGGGGAGTTTTCTGGAAAGGGGCTTGGATACGGTGGGCGTTGACCTCTCTCAGGGTATGCTCGCCCTGGCCCGGCGACGCTTTCCGGGGGCAAAACTTCACCACATGGACATGCGTCACCTGAGCTTCGAGCCCGGGAGCTTCGGCGGGGTGTGGGCAGCCCACTGCCTCTATCACATCCCGAAGCGGGACATTCACAAGGTTATCGAGGGGATAAAGCGTGTGCTGGTCCCAGAGGGGGCCTTCTTTTGTTGCCTTAAGTTGGGGGAGGGGGAGGGCATCGATAGTCATGTGCAGGCGCTGAGCTATCCAGGAAAGCCCCGCTTTTATGCCCTGTACACAGAGGCGGAGGCGAAGGAAATGCTGAAGGACTTCGACATCATGGAGTGGGATGCCAAGGCGGAGGTCTACTACGGCAGCGGCTGGGTCTATATCTGGGCGAAAAAGCCGACAAATCGGGCTCGATTCAAAGGACGTTGATGTCTCGTTTCCGAGAGAGACGTCCTTCATCCAAGACCTGTTCTGCGCCCAGCGATTTGAGTTCGATGGCCAGGCCAGCAACCACCAGGTATACCCGGTCAGCCCTTGAGGCCACCAACTGATTGACTCGCCCCAGAATATCCCGGAAGCTTCTGCCCAGCGGATAAGGTGGAACCAGGCCCATTCCCACCTCGTTGGTGACCAGAATCAGGGTTGCCTTCCCCATCTCATAGGACTTGAGTAGCTGTTGGGTCGCCTCAAGGATAGCGGTCTCCCTGGCTGCATTTGTCAGAGACTTGTCCTTTTGGAGAAGGAAGTTATTAACCCAAAGGGCGAGACAGTCTACAAGGAGCACACCATATTGCGCATTTTCTTCAAGGGCGCGAACCAGGTTCAAAGGTTCCTCCAAGGTACGCCAGTGGCGGGGTCTGGCGGCTCTATGCTGCCTGATCCGCTCCCTCATCTCCCCGTCCTTAGCCTCGGCAGTGGCAATGAAGAGGACTTTCTCGCCCTTTCTCAGGGCCAGCCGCTGGGCAAAGGCGCTTTTCCCGCTTCTGGCCCCGCCCAACACCAGGATCAGCTCCTTTGTCACCTCCCCACCCCCAGTCCTGCAATACCATAGATAAGGTTCATATCAAGGCTGTGGCGGACCAACTCAGCGAGTCGGTTGTATTCCTCGTCCCGCCGCACGTCATCGCCGGGGAAATCGAGGAACGCCCCTTTGGAGACGGCGATGTGTCTCAGAATGGCTCGGCGCAGTCCCTGATTGTGGAATAGTCCGTGAATGTATGTCCCCAAGACCCGCCCGCTATCATCCAGGCAACCATCATGTACATCGCAGGGCTGGCCAGAGCGCTCGTGGATTTGAAAAGTGGCCCTATTACCCTGGCTCTCCGTCCTACCCATATGAATTTCATAGCCTTCAAAGGGGATGCCCTGGGCTTCGGCGAGCAGCCCCCAGCCAGCGCTCACCCTACCCCTTACCCGATGGGTCTCCTTGGATGGTGAGAAGGCGGTGGTCACCGGTAGCAGCCCCAGGCCCTGCCTTTCCGAAGCGAGCGACTCCACATGCTCAGGGTCCTGGATGCGTCTCCCCAGCATCTGGTAGCCGCCGCAGATACCAATGATGAAAACGCCCCGCTGATAAAGCTCTGCGATTTTCCCGGCCAGCCCGCTCTCCGTCAGCCAATCAAGGTCTGCCACCGTGGCCTTACTCCCGGGAAGAATGACCAGGGAGGGGGTGCTCAGGTCCTCTACGGCATTCACATAGCGCAGAGCCACGCCCCCCTCCTGCTCCAAGGGGTCAAAGTCGTCGAAGTTTGAGATATGGGGCAGCTTGATTACGGCGATGTCCATTTGGGCGTCCCTTTCTTGGGGCCTCGACTGTTCCAGGGTTACCGAATCTTCCTGGGCGATGCGAATGTCGTGGAAGTAGGGTATTACGCCTGCCACCGGGATACCCGCTCTGGTTTGTAGGAACCTCAACCCCGGCTCGAGCAGCGAGAGGTCCCCCCGGAATTTATTTATGACCAGGGCCTTGATGAGGGCTCTCTCCTCAGGCTCCAAAAGCCCCAGGGTGCCCAGAAGGGAGGCAAAGACGCCGCCGCGGTCAATATCCCCCACCAGCAACACAGGGGCATCCGAGTAGCGGGCCACCCGCATGTTCGCTATCTCCACCTCTTTGAGGTTGACCTCAGCAGGGCTGCCTGCCCCCTCGATGATCACGACCTCATATTCCGAGCGGAGGGTATCGAGTGCCTCGGTCACCGCCGACCACAGGCTGGGTCTCAACCCATAGTAGTCTCTTGCCGCCGCCGAGAGCAGGGGGCGGCCCAGCAACACCACCTGGGATCGGCTATCGGCCTCGGGCTTGAGCAGTATAGGGTTCATCTCCACGGTGGGCTCAATGCCCGCCGCCTCTGCCTGGACTGCCTGGGCCCTGCCGATCTCCCCGCCATCAGGGG
>MTNP01000020.1 GCA_002011475.1 Dehalococcoides sp. JdFR-54 | reverse complement strand
GCTGTGGCATGGGCCCCAGTTGGCCGCCGATCCGGCGGCCAACTGGGGCCTTATTCCCACCGATCCAGATGGCGGACGCCGTGCCTAGACCTCCTCTTTCTCCACCTCCTTGATAGTGTTTTGAAAGATCATGGCCGCTGTGCTCGCTGTGGATTCCAGCTTGTCAATGGCGAATACCTTTTCCCACGCGAGGGGCCAACCCGCTCCTAAAGCCAGTGATTGCACAACCAGGCTCGTGGTGAGACCGACGGATTGAGTTATGGAGGTTATGGGTTGAGCCGATCCCAGGTACCCGATGAACCCGAAAATCAGAGCCGTCGCGCCGCCCACCCCTCCTGAGATGAAAAGCAGCCAGCCACTATTGAGCGCCCTCTTCCTCTCCACCTCGGCCAGTATCCTGCGGTTTTCAACTATGATGTTCTCTGAGTCAGCGATGGCCTTCCTCAAGTCAGCAATTCGCTTTCTCTCTTCGGCGATGGCGTCCCTCAGCGCCTGGTCGTCTAACTGGCCCTTCTGGTGCTCAATGTCCATCATCACGTATTTGTCGAGTATTTCTTGGCGCCTTTTCAGGTTTTCCCGCCTGACCGCATTCCTCTCTATGAGGCCGTTGACATTCTCACGGAGGGTCTTGGTCTTGGCATTGGCCTCGAGCCCCTTTCTGGCGGCTGTAAACTGAGAGATCCAGGCTGCCACAAGACCCAAGGCAAACGCTATTAACAACACACCCCACAATGGCGCTGACATAATCCCTGCCTCCTTTCACCGTTATTGCTGCTCTGCCTCACCGAGGACTAAATCCACACAGCCAAGAGGGGCCTGATATTTACGGGGATTATCCCCCATTTCCCCGCTGAGCCGAGGGGCCGTGATGTCTCTATCCTTGTGCCCTCCACCTCGCCCCAGGCGTGAACTACAGGTATCGTGAGCCAGTGCCCAAACCACCTGGCCCTGCCCAAACCGAGACAGACCACCATCCGGGCAGTGATGCCACTTTCCCGGCAGCGTCTCTTGAACTCCAGCGACTTGAGGATGCAGTCGTATCGGAAGAGGACATAGGGCTCATGCCTGATATTCTCGGCGATCTCCTCCGCTTTTCTTAAATTCTCGCTCATTCCAGCCTCTGGCTTGACTTCAACTCTATTGTGGCGCGAGGGGATAAATTACAATAAATATAGCGCCTGCCTGTCGCCTTTGCAAGTGCATGGGATATATGCCAAAAGGGGGTGTCAATGCTTGACTTTCCCTGATCGTTGATTTAGACTATAGACAACTGAATACTGGAAGCTGAGGTGCCCGAGGGCGACCGAGGGACTAATTGGAGAGCAAGTCGGTGAGAGTCCGACGCGGCCCCGCCGCTGTGACTGGTAGCTAGGCTACCAGAAGCCAGAACGCCAGCCTCAGAAATCCTACATGCCTCCGCGGGCGAGGGGTAGGACATTTTACTCTAAGGTTTTGTCCCCTCACCTGAGAGGTGAGGGGTTTTTGTTTGCCCGCGACCGAAATCATATACAGGGGTGACAAATGTCTGGGACACTTAAGCACATCATGGCTTGGCCATTACTTTTGGCGATCCTCGGCAGCAGCCTTGTCGCCTGTGGACCAGCAGAGGAAGCAAAGGACTTCCCCTTGGAGATTACGGATCAGTTGGACAGGACGGTAAGGCTGGAGAAGATCCCCGAACGCATTATTTCGCTGGCCTCAAGCAACACGGAGATCCTGTTCGCACTGGGATTGGGCGACCGAGTGGTGGGGGTAACCAAATACTGTGATTTCCCCCCCGAGGCTCGGCAAAAGGAACAGATTGGAGGCTTCTCCACACCTGATATCGAAAAGGTGGTCTCACTCTCGCCCGACCTGATTGTGGCCGCCTCTATTCACCAAAAGAAGATCATACCGGAACTGGAAAGGCGCAACCTGCCTGTTATAGCTTTGGCGCCCAAGACCCTAAGCGATGTTCTGGAGGCTATAACCCTGATGGGCAGAATCTCGGGCCGGGTCGATGAGGCGAAGAGGTTGGTCGAGGATATGCAGGGGCGAATAGACAGGGTGACCAGCCTTACGGAAGGGCTTTCTTCCCAAGATAGACCTCGGGTTTTCTACATATCTTGGCATGACCCCCTGCGTACTGTGGGGGGCGATAAACTGCATAACGAGTTGATCAGGGTTGCCGGCGGTGAAAATATCTTCGGCGATGTTACGGGATATCCAACAGTAGACCTTGAGATCGTGCTGGAGAGAGACCCTCAGGTCATTGTGGCCAGTTCGGGACATGGAAGTGCCGGCCGCTCCCCCTTCCAGTGGGCCATCAGCGAGCCCAGGCTAAAGGGGACCGAGGCCCTGAAGCTGGGCAGGGTCTACGAGGTCGATGCTGATATTGTGAGCCGTCCCGGGCCCCGCATCGTACAGGGTCTGGAGGCCATGCTTCAATTCATCCATCCCGAGCTTCACAAGAAACTATGAACGTCTACCACATCACCTACGCGCCCGCAGCCAGCTCGGTGAGCCTCTATTTCTGGGGGTGTAACCTGAACTGTCTGGGCTGCCTGCGCAAAAATGGGATCTATGACTGCCATCTTGAAGATGTCCAGGCGGATTCTGTAGGGGGAAGCGATGTCGAGACGCCCCTCCTGCTCGACCTGGAGCGGGTCATGAAGACCCTGGAGGGCTTGAAGGTGGAGACTGCCATCTTTATGGGTGGCGAGCCCAGCATCGACCCGGAGCTGCCCCAGCTAGCCCAAGCCCTGCATCGAAGATTTGCCTGCCACAATATCCTCCTCACCAATGGCTTCATGGTGCCTGATCTGGGGGATATAGACGAAGTGGTCTTCAGCATCAAGGCTTATAACGACCATCTTCATCGCCGTTATACGGGCCAATCCAACAGGGAAGCCCTCAGGAACTTCAAAACCCTGTCTCGCTCAGGGGTCAGGCTGAGGTCGGAAAGCGTATTCATTCCCCAGTTTATCGATGTCGAGGAGATTGAGGCCGTGGCCAGATTCATTGCCTCAGTGGACAAGAACATCCCCTATAGGATCGATGCCTACATTCCGGTGGCGGGCGGTCCATGGCGTAAGCCCCTACCTCAAGAGATGGATTTGGCTCAAAGGGTAGCCAGGAAGCATTTGACCCAGGTATCCGTTCTAAAGGGGGGCGAAAGGCTGAGATTTCGGGTAGTCAGGATTATATAGGCATGTCAGCGGCGGGAGGCTCAGGGCATTCGCATCTTGTCCAAATAAGGTGGAGCCGGTTGGCATACCGGCGCCGGCGGCTCTATGGCGTTGGGGGCCTTTTGTTGATGCTGTGGCTATCCATCGGTTTAGCTGCCAGCATCGGCAGTGCCAAGGTTTCGCCAGCCACCGTGTCGCAGGTGCTTGTCTCCCTCCTGCCCGGGCTCGATCTGGGCGTGAATGTGCCGGATAGGGTGGCGACTATAATTTTGGATATAAGATTGCCCCGCGTGCTGCTGGCCGGACTGGTAGGGGCTGCCCTGGCCACCGCCGGGGCTACCTACCAGGGCCTGTTCAGAAACCCCCTGGCGGACCCCTACCTCATAGGGGTTGCCCAAGGGGCAGGGCTGGGGGCAACCATTGGATTCCTGCTGCCCTTTTCCGGAGCATTTAGCGCCCTCGGCCTCATTCCCATGCTGGCCTTCGCCGGTGCCCTGCTTAGCGCCGGGACCGTCTACGCCCTGGCCCGGGTGGGCAAGACCGTACCTATGACCACCCTCATCCTGGCCGGCGTGGCGCTGGGCGCTTTCCTGGCGGCTATCACCTCCTATCTCTTGGTCATTTCCGGAGAGCAGCTCCACAGCATTGTCCTCTGGCTCATGGGGGGGTTCTCTTTAAGCCATTGGGGTGAGGTCCGGGTGCTGCTTCCCTACGTACTGCTGGGCGGCTCGCTCATTTACCTCTATGGCCAGCCCCTTAATGTAATGCAGCTTGATGAGGAGCAAGCTCAGCAGCTTGGCGTAAACGTAGAAAGGGTGAAGCTAACGCTGCTGGTGGCTGCTACCTTGATCACGGCCGCCGCTGTCTGCTTTGTGGGCACCATTGGTTTCGTGGGCATCATCGTGCCCCACGCCGTTCGCCTCATCTGGGGCCCTGACCATCGGTTTCTGCTGCCTTTATCCTTTCTGGGTGGCGCCAGCTTCCTGATATTGGCCGACGCGGTGGCCCGCACCGTCCTCGGTCCGACTGAGGTACCTGTGGGCGTGGTTACCGCCTTTTGCGGGGCCCCCTTTTTCCTTTACCTATTGAGGAGAAGAAAACGGGTGATCTTTTAGGAGCGGTCAGTGCCCTACTTGCAACTTAAAGGGGTTACCCTGGGCTATGGCAGTCATGTCGTGCTAAGGCATATAGACCTGGAGGTCAGCCTCGGGGAGGTGGTGGGCATCATAGGCCCCAATGGATCGGGCAAATCAACCCTGATCAGGGCCATTAGCGGGGTGCTTTCCCCCAGTTCGGGCAGAATGACCCTGAATGGACAGGACATCTCCAGGCTGTCCCGGCACAGCCTGGCCCAGTTGGTGGCGGTGGTTCCCCAGAACGCCTACCTTCCCGAGACCTTCACCACCCTGGAGATCGTGCTTCTGGGGCGATACCCGCACCTCGGCCTGCTTCGCCACGAGAGCCAGAGCGACTTGAGCATTGCCTTGGACGCTATGGAGAGAACCGGCATAGCCTCGCTGGCCGAACGCCGGGTCGGTCAGCTCTCGGGTGGCGAGAGACAACGACTGTTGATCGCCCGGGCGCTGGCCCAGCAGCCCAGGGTCGTCCTGCTCGACGAGCCCACAGCGCACTTGGATATTCAGCATCAGATCCAGGTAATGGAGCTGGTACAAGGTCTAGCGGACCAAGGGGTAGCTGCCATCGCTGCCATCCACGACTTCTCTGTGGCAGCCCGTTTCTGTCATCGCCTACTGCTGTTGAGCGATGGCGGGGTGAGGGCAGAAGGGCCGCCCGAGTCGGTAATGACCCCGGGAAATATAGAAGCGGCCTTTGGGGTCAACGCCCTGGTTTATCGCGATGCCCTGGGCGATAGGCTGGTCATCAATCCCTTTTTCCGAAGGTCGCGATCCGAGCCGTGTCGGATTCACGTCATCGGAGGCGGGGGCCGCGGGGCGACAGCTATCCGGAGGCTCCACGAGGAGGGATTTGAGGTGACTGCCGGCGTCCTCAATGAGGGCGATGCCGACCTGGCTATCGCTTTGGCTGTGTGCACCGAGGTGGTGGTCATTCCGCCCTTCGCGGCCATAGACCGGCTAAAGCATGAGCAAAATAGAAAACTGGCTGCCCAGGCGGACTGCGTGGTTGTCTGCGATGTGCCCTTTGGGAAGGCTAATCTGCTTAACCTGGAAGCCGCTGCCGAAGCGCGGCGGCTCGTTCTCCTTGAGGACACCCCTATGGAAGCACGGGACTTCACCGCCGGGGTTGCCTCAGCCCTTTACTCCCGACTGAGCCGTCGGGCCAAATGCACGGTGCTTCGGGACCTGATCAGTTCCATAGAGGAGACTCTGGCCGAAGGGAGAATGGCATGCAGCAGAGGCTAAATGGCAGCGGGGGGCGAACCGAGAACAGCACCAGGGGCCTGGTCATCATCAACACCGGCAAGGGAAAGGGCAAGACCACGGCTGCCCTGGGCCTGTTGCTCAGGGCCTGGGGCCGGGATATGAGGGTGGCGGTGTTACAGTTTATGAAGAGCTCCACCGCCAATTACGGCGAGCATAGGGCAGCGCGGCGCATGGGCATTGAGATACTGGCCCGAGGAACTGGCTTCGCCTGGCAGACCAGAGACACGGACAGAGACAGGTCTCTAGCCGGCGAGTTGTGGAGCCTAGCCCGGGAGAAGATCGCCTCGGGGGCCTACCACATGGTGATCCTGGACGAGCTCAGCTATCCGGTCAGATATGGCTGGATCCCGGTGGACACAGTGCTTGAGGTGCTGAGGAATCGCCCCAATTGGGTGCACGTGGTTATTACCGGACGTGATGTGCCCCAGGAGCTTATCGATCTTGCCGATGTGGTGACTGAGATGAAGGAGATAAAACACCCCCTCCATGAAGGCATCAAGGCACAGCCGGGGATTGAATTCTAGCCAGCAGCGTGGGAGATGAGGGCAATAGTTATAGCTGGCACCACCAGCGGGGTGGGCAAGACTACCGTGGCTATCGGGCTCATGGGTGCCTTGGTAGGGCGCGGGCTCAGGGTGCAGCCCTTCAAGGCGGGGCCGGATTATATCGACCCCACCTACCACACCTGGGTGACTGGCGAGCCCTCTCGCAACCTGGACACCTGGCTCTTACCCCCAAGCGCCGTGACGGAGCTATTCGTCCGTGCCATGAGGGGGAAGGACATGGCCGTTGTGGAAGGGGTGATGGGACTCTACGATGGGCGCTCATCGCTGAGCGAGGAGGGTAGCACGGCTGAACTGGCCAAGCTGCTGGGGGCGCCGGCGGTGCTGGTGGTGGATAGCCAAAAGGCAGCGCGCAGCCTGGCCGCTGTGGTCGCTGGTTACCGGACTTTCGATCCGGCCCTTCGCCTTGGCGGCGTCATCCTCAATGGTATTGGCAGCCATGATCACTTCAGATTATGCCGAGAGGCCATAGAGGGGTACGCCGGAATACCCGTGCTGGGCTACATACCTCGACGCCATGACCTCTCCCTCCCCGAACGGCACCTCGGCTTGATTCCCACAGTGGAGGGCCAAGCAGAGGAGGGGTTCTTGCGCCGCCTAGTGGCCCAATGCGAAGCCACCGTGGATATTCCTCGAATTCTAAGCCTGTCTGAGCGGGCGAAACCCCCCAGCGCAGACCCTTCATTGTTTCCGGCGAAGCGGAAGCCGCCCTCGGTCAAGATCGGTCTGGCCAGAGACAAGGCTTTCAGCTTTTATTATCAGGATAGCCTCGACCTTATGGAGGCCTGGGGAGCAGAGCTCGTGCCCTTCAGCCCCCTGGAAGATAGCGCCTTGCCCCAGGGCATCTCGGGTCTCTACATAGGAGGAGGCTTTCCGGAGCTGTATGCCGACCGCTTGGCGGCCAACGAGCCCATGAGGCGGGCCATCAAGACGGCTGCCGACCAGGGGATGCCAGTGTACGCCGAATGCGGGGGCCTGATGTACCTGGGTAGATGCATTCGAGACCTTCAGGGGCGGGAATACCCGATGGTGGGGGCCATCCCCGTCTCCTCTCATGTCGATAGCCCACGCCTCAGCCTGGGCTATCGAACGGTTCAGGCCTTGAGGGATGGCCCGATCCTGCGCCGGGGGCAGAGGGTGCGAGGTCACGAGTTCCACTGGTCAGTTCTGGAAAGCGGCGCCGAGGCCGCCAATGCCTACCGCATTTTGGAACAAGGGGGTCGCCATGAAGGTTTCCACATAAAGAAGCTACTCGCTTCCTATATCCACCTTCACATGGGCAGTTTTCCTCCCATGGCGGCGCGCTTTGTGGAGAGCTGCCAGCGATTTCGTAAAGGAAGGAGATAAGATGGGTGCCCTGGAGAAAACGGTCAAACGCATCACAGGCTTGGACGAGGCGGCTATGGCCGCGGCAAGGCGTCGCCAGGATACCCTCACCAAGCCATTGGGCAGCCTGGGAAGGCTGGAGGAGATCTCCGTTCACCTGGCGGGCATCTTCGCCCAGCCCATTCCTATCCCGCGTGGCAAGACGATCATTCTGGGAGCCGCCGACCACGGGGTGGCCGATGAGGGCGTTAGTGCCTATCCCCGTGAGGTCACAGCTCAGATGGTGCTCAACTTCCTCCGGGGAGGGGCTGGCATCAACGTCTTGGCCAGGTATGTGGGGGCTGAGGTGGTGGTGGTAGACGCCGGGGTTGCCGCCGAACTGCCATCGCATCCTGCCCTCCATTCGGCCAAGGTAGGCTGGGGCACCGCAAACATCGCCCGAGGCCCTGCCATGTCCAGAGAGCAAGCCATAAGGGCGGTGGAGAGCGGCATTTCCATAGCGGAGGAGGCGATAGCTCGAGGGGCTGACCTGATTGGCACTGGGGATATGGGCATAGCCAATACCACACCCTCCAGCGCCATCGTTGCCGCCATCACCGGTCGGGAACCGGAGGTGGTGACCGGCAAGGGCACGGGGATCTCTGAGGAGGGCTTGAGGCATAAGGCCGGGGTGGTGCGCCAGGCCCTGGAGGTGAACCACCCCAACCCCTCGGACGCCCTCGATGTCCTGGCCAAGGTGGGCGGCTTTGAGATCGGCCTTTTGGCCGGGGTGATACTGGGTACGGCCGCCAGCCGACGCGTGGCGGTGCTGGACGGTTTTATCTCCGGAGCGGCGGCCTTGATCGCCCATGGGATCTGCCCCCGGGCAGGCGACTATCTGGTGGCCTCCCACCTATCCGCAGAGCCCGGACACCAGGCCGTGCTCTCCAATCTGGGGCTGAAGCCACTGCTAAACCTGGACCTTCGCCTGGGGGAGGGTACTGGCGCTGCTTTGTCCATGCTCGTTATCGAAGCCGCCGCCCGCTGTCTTGCCGAGATGGCCACCTTCGCCGATGCCGGTGTCTCCGAGAAGAAAGCCGAGGAGACCTAGCCGTGCCCTTCCTGGCCGCGGTGAGGTTCTTGACCATTCTGCCGGTGGGGAAGCGCCATCTTTCAGAGGGGGAATTGGCTGCCTCACAGGGCTTTTTCCCCCTGGTCGGCCTATTGCTTGGGCTGGCGCTGGCTGGTGTGGACGCTGGCCTCAGCGGCATCTGGCCAGGTGGCTTGAGCAATGCCTTCCTCATAGCTTTCCTTCTGGTGTTGACGGGGGCGAGCCACATGGAGGGCTTCTTGGACACCTGCGACGGCCTGCTGGGGGGCCACACCAGGGAGGAAAGATTGCAAATTATGCGCCACGGGCAGGTGGGGGCCTTCGCCGTGGCGGGGGGGATCAGCCTCATGCTCCTCAAATGGGGGGCGCTGCTCTCCCTGCCTCAGCCAGCGAGGTTTCCCATTCTGGTGCTTTTCCCTGCACTCTCAAGGTGGTCTATGGTTCTGGCACTGCGCGCCTTTCCCTATGCCCGTAGGGAGGGCCTGGGCTCGGTTTTCCAGCGGGGCTCCACCTGGCCCAGAACCGGGATAGCCGCGGGCATTGCCTTCGTTGCTGCGGTGTTGCTGGGGGGCATGGGTGGGGCAGTGCTCTTTATCATGGTCTCCCTTCTCGCCTGGTTGTTGGGAATCGCCATGTCCCGGCTTCTGGGAGGGCTTAGCGGAGACACCTATGGGGCCATAAATGAAATTTCCGAGGTGATCGCGCTGGCAGGTGCTGTGGCTCTGGCCCCGCTAGGACTGATCAATACACTGCCCCAACTCCTGGGGGTCTAAGCGATGCCATCCTTCGGGCTCGATGGGCGTATTTGGCCGGAGATAGCTATAATGGTGCTAGCTTTGCTCTGGGATGTCATCTGGGGAGAACCCCGCCGCTTTCACCCCGTGTCCTGGATAGGCGGTTCCGTGAGTCTGCTGGAAAAGAAAGCCCCCAGGCAGGGAAAGGTTATGCCTTTCCTTTACGGGCTAGGAATGACGATTCTGGTGCCCGGCATCTTTGCGGCGGCTGTATATTTTCTGGGTCGAGGTCTGCAACGCCTCAGCGATGTAGCCTATATAGCCGTGGGAGCCTACTTGTTGAAGGGGTGTTTTGCGCTGCGGGAACTGGACCGTGCCGCCCTAAGGGTTTCCGGCGAGCTCGAGGCAAACCGCCTGGGAGGGGCCAGGGAACAGCTCAAAAGCCTGGTCAGCCGGGAGACGGCGGGGCTTTCCCCGGAACTCGTGGCCTCGGCGGCGGTGGAGTCGGTGGCGGAGAATACCACCGATAGTTTCCTCGCACCTTGGCTGGCCTTCGCCCTCCTGGGGCTGCCAGGGGCCATTGCCTACAGGGCCCTGAACACCCTGGATAGCATGATCGGCTATCATGGAAAACATGAGCATTTGGGCAAGGCCGCTGCCCGGCTGGACGACCTCATCAACCTCATCCCAGCTCGGCTAGCAGCCCTGTTCATCTCGATGGCGGCCCTGCTCCAAGGCTTGAGCGCCAAGAGAGCCTGGCTCACCATGCGGCGCCAACACAACCGTACTGAAAGCCCTAACGCCGGTTGGACCATGAGCGCCATGGCCGGCGCCCTCGGGGTTCAATTGCAAAAGGTGGGCCACTACCAGCTGGGCGAACCCCTTAATCCCCTCGGGCCCGCTCAAATCAAACAGGCAACGGTTGCGATGCGTTGGGTAGCTGGATTTTCTTTTCTTTTGGCTCTAGGCATTCTGGTGGCTCGCTATGTCGTATTCCAGTAACTCGGATGAGAAAGCCATCAATCCGGTTCACGGGGGGGTTTCCCCTAGGGAGTTGCGCGCTTTGGGACTGCCTCCTGAGGAGGTCATCGACTTCAGCGCCAATATCAATCCCCTGGGCCCCCCTCCGGGGGTCAAGGACGCCTTGAGCGAGCTATGCATCTCGACCTATCCTGATCCAGAGAGCCTGGAACTCAGGGAAGCCCTGTCCCGGGGCACTGGTGTCCCGCCAGAGCAAATCGTCATCGGCAATGGCTCCACCGAGCTCATCCACCTGCTCGCTCACATCTATTTGAAAGGGGGCGAGAGGACAGTCATTCTGGCCCCCACTTTTGGAGAGTACGAAATGGCAGCCGAGAGGGCGGGGGCGGAGGTCGTCCTCGCCCGAGCGGGGGCGGGCAATGGATTTATATGGAATATCCCCGCTGTCTGCCAAGAAATTCGACGCCAGGGGCCTAAGCTGGTATTCCTCTGCAATCCCAATAACCCAACCGGCGTGTATCTAGGGCGCGAGGCGGTGGAGGCGTTGGCGGGGGCGACGCAAAACGGACTCGTGGTTTTGGATGAGGCCTACATCTCATTCGTCAAAGGGGCCTGGAAAGCGACCGAGCTCCTCGCCCTGGGGAACGTCATCATCCTGCGCTCCATGACCAAAGACTATGCTCTGACCGGGCTGAGGTTGGGCTATGCCCTATGTCCAGGGGATATCGCGCGGGCGCTTTTTGCCCGGCAGCCATCGTGGAGCATAAATGCCGCTGCCCAGGCTGCCGGGCTAGTTGCCCTTTTGGACCGGACATTTCTGTCCCGGAGCCTAAACTGCCTGGAGGCAAGCAAAGCTTATCTGTGTCGGGAGCTTCAGGCGCAGGGGTTCGAGGTCTTGCCTGCGGCGGCCAATTTCCTGCTGGTCAAGGTTGGCGACGCCACCGCCCTGCGCCACCGGCTATTAGTCAAGGGGATTTGCGTACGGGACTGCTCTTCATTCGGCCTGCCCCAGTATATACGGATTGGCCTGCGCACCCTTCCGGACTGCGAGCGGCTGATAGCGGTGTTGAAGGAGGTGTCTCATGAAAGCTAGGGTCCTCATGGTTCAGGGAACAGGTTCCCATGTAGGCAAGAGTGTGGTCGTGACCGCCTTATGCCGTATATTCCGCCAGGACGGTTTCAGGGTGGCACCCTTCAAAGCGCAGAACATGTCCCTCAACTCCTATGTCACCCCTGATGGCGGGGAGATCGGCAGGGCCCAGGCAGTCCAGGCAGAGGCGGCGGGCATTGAGCCCACCGTGGA
>MTNP01000039.1 GCA_002011475.1 Dehalococcoides sp. JdFR-54 | reverse complement strand
TGCCGAGCCGCCGCCCCGGCCACCACCGCCCCTTTCCCCATTTTGCTTTCAATCTGCTCTATAAGAACAGGGCTGAGCTCACCGCAGAACAGCGTCTCCCTCTTCAACTCAGAACATAACACCTCCAGGGTGGTAATGTGTTCCTCCCTGAGCCGGCTCCAACAACCGTTAGCGCTCTGGAACAGGGCCGCTGCCACTTCCCCCCGACCTGCATTATGTAAAGGACAAATGGGCAGGCCGGTCTCGGCGAAGGGGAGGGCCTCCGCCTCCAGGGTGCTCACCCCTACCAGGGGTATGCCCAAGGATAGAGCCAGTCCCTTGGCCACACTCATCCCCGCCCTGAGCCCGTTGAAACTCCCTGGACCCCGAGCTACCACTATGCCCCCCAGCCATCTCATTTCCACTCTGGCCATCCCCAGAATATAAAGCAGGTTGGGCATCAGCTCCACGCTGTGGCCCTGACCGGTACGCCATAGGAGTTCAGCCACCACCTCCTCCCCCCGGGCCAGGGCCAAACCGGCGTAGTCGGTGGAGGTATCTATAGTCAGGAGCAACGACGGGGTGGTCACCATCTAGCCCCCGAGCTCAGCCAGCGTTCGACCAGCTCCACATAGCGCTGGCCCCGAGGTTGCAGCCGGAAGCGGCGCTTCCGTGCAGACAGGCTCTCTATTTCCACCAGCAGGTGCTCCCCAGGCATGGCCTCCAGCCCCCGCTCCGCCCACTCCACCACTGAGACACCCCGCCCATACAGATAGTCATCCAGCCCCAGGTCCATCACCTCGTTCAGGTGGTCTATGCGGTATAGGTCGATATGGTACAGGGGCAAGCGGCCCCGGTATTCCTTGACCACAACGAAGGAAGGGCTGGAGGCGTATTCCTCGATCCCCAGCCCCCAGGCCACCCCCTGGGTAAGGCAAGTCTTGCCCGTCCCCAGCTTGCCTACCAGCAGATAGACATCGCCCGCCTGGGCCAGCCCCCCCAGCTCCCGGCCCAGTTGCCGGGTCTGCTCCGGGCTGGTGCTGATCATCTCAAGCGGGGGCGAAATGTTCCCACCCCCTTCCTTGCCAGGGGAAGCTCCGGCCCCGGGCGTCTAGAAGCTCCACCTGACCCGCCTTGCCCTCTATTATGTCGCCGACCACGGTCACCGGGCAGCTTAAGGCCCCCTCCACCTCGGCTATCACTGGCTCAGGGGCGGTGAAAAGCAGCTCGTAATCCTCCCCCCCGGAGAGGGCCAGCCCCAGGGCTTCCTCCTTAAAAGCCTGTTTCAACAGGGGGTGGAGGGGCACCTTATCCACCCAGAGTCGGGCCCCCACCTGGCTGGCCTTGGCTATCTGGCCCAGGTCAGCCACCAGGCCGTCGCTGATGTCTATAGCTGCCCTCACCCCCCGTCCCACCAGGGCCTGTCCCTCCGCCAGGCGGGGCCGGGGCAGGAAGTGGGCCTGCCTCAGAAAAAAGCCGGTCTCATAATCGAGGTGGAGCCCCCGGCGTAGCACCTCCAGGCCTCCAGCCGCCGACCCCAGATAGCCGGTCACCGCCACCAGGTCTCCAGACCTGGCCGCAGAGCGCCGAAGAATGGCCTGAGATGCTACGGCGCTGCCCATAACGGCGATGTTGATCACTACCACAGGGGAGCTCACGGTATCGCCCCCCACTATGGCCACCTCAAACTCCTGGGCCAGCCTGGCCATCCCCCGATACATATCCACTACCTGGTCTACCTCGGTGTGGTCGGGGAGGGCCAGAGAGACCAGGGCATAACGGGCCACCCCGCCCATGGCAGCGATATCGCTCAGGTTGGCCGCCAGGGACTTCCAGCCCAGCTCGTACCAGCCGATGTCCTGGGTGAAGTGGACGCCCTCCACCAAGGTGTCGGTGGTGGCCAGTTCCAGATGGGCCTCGCCCTTCCAGGCAGCGGCGTCATCCCCGATGCCCAGCACCACCCGCTGCCCCGAGGCTCGGCCCCCCGATTCCGCCACCGCCCCGGCCAGGAGGTCGATAAGGCCGAATTCGCCCAGCTCACAAACCTTCACAGGCAAATTATAACAACTTCGGATTGGCACCTCAACAGACCTAGCCAAGGGCCGTGGATTCTGATATATTAAGCGCCTGATGCGCTACGCCATCCTGGCCGACATCCATGCCAATCTGGCCGCCTTCCAGGCCGTCCTCGACGACATCAAGGCCAAAGGAGGGGCCGACCAGATATGGTGCCTGGGCGATGTAGTGGGCTATGGCCCTGACCCCCACCAGTGCCTTGAGCTATTGCAAAGCTATGACCACCTCTGCGTAGCCGGCAACCACGATTGGGCAGCAGTGGGCAAGATAGACCCCGTGGACTTCAACCCCGATGCCGCCGCCGCCGCCCGGTGGACGGCCCGCCAGCTCACCGCCGAGGATATCGCCTACCTGGAGAACCTGCCCCTCACCCTGAGCACCGATGACTTCACCCTGGCCCACGGCAGCCCCCGAGACCCCATCTGGGAATACCTCCTCTCCTCCGCCGCCGCCAAAGATAGCTTCCGCCACTTCCAGAGCCAATACTGCCTGGTGGGCCACTCGCATGTGCCCCTTCTTTTCATGCTGAATGCGGAGCGCGACACCTGCCTCGCCTTCGGTCTGCCCGCCGATATCCCCCTGGAGCTGGGGGGCAGGCGCCTCATCCTAAACCCCGGCGGGGTGGGCCAGCCCCGGGACGGCGACCCCCGCGCCGCCTATGCCCTCTACCATGCCGATTCCAGGGCCCTCTACCATTACCGCATCCCCTACGACATCAAGACCACGCAGCGGAAGATGCTGGACCTGGGTCTGCCCTATAGCCTGGCCTCCCGCCTCAGCCTCGGTTTGTGACAATATTTACAACCTGCGGCCATAGCTTGATTCCGACCTGAAGCCTCTGCTATAATTCGGCGAAAACCTCGCGAGGAGGTAGCCCCATGGCCCTTTTATACGAAAAGAGGGATAGGATCGCTTATTTCACCATCAATCGACCCGAAGCCTACAACGCTATGGACCCGGAGACCCTCCAGGAGCTGAGCCAGGCCCTGATCGACTTCCGGGATGACGATGGTGTCTGGGTGGGCATTATCACCGGGGCGGGGGACAAGGCCTTCTGCGCCGGCGCCGACATCAAGACCATGCTCCCTTATATGAGGGAGGTGGTGAAGGGGGAGACCTGGAGAGAACCCCCCACCCCCATGCGCGGCCTGGAGCTGTGGAAGCCCATGATCGCCGCCGTGAACGGGGTGGCCCTGGGCGGGGGCACCGAGATCGCCCTGGCCTGCGATATCCGCATCGCCGCCGAAAACGCCCGCTTCGGCCAGCCCGAGGTCAAGCTGGGCATCATCCCGGGATGGGGTGGCACCCAGCGGCTGCCCCGCCACATCCCCTATGCCATAGCCGCCCAGATGATCCTCACCGGCGAGCCCATCAGCGCCCAGGATGCTTACCGTGTAGGCCTGGTAAACGAGGTGGTCCCCCTGCCCCAACTCATGGCCACCGCCGAGAAATGGGCCAACAAGATACTGGAGGTGGGGCCCCTGGCCGCCCGGGCCGGCAAGGAGGCGATGCTGATGGGCACCAGCATGACCCTGGAGGAAGGCCTCCGCTATGAACTGATGCTCTTCGATAACTGTATCTCCCACACCGAGGACGCTCAGGAGGGCATCAACGCCTTCATCGAGAAGCGAAAGCCCCAGTGGCGGGCGAAATAGGGGCCCGGCTCCAACCCATATAAGCGGGCAGAAAGGAGTGCCATGGAGATAAAAAGGGTGGGCGTGGTAGGCTGTGGCATCATGGGCTCGGGCATCGCCCAGGTAGCCGCCCAGAGCGGCTATCAGGTGGTGGTCTCCGAGTTAAACGACCAGCTCCTCACTAAAGGGCTGGGCAATATCAACTCCGCCCTCAGCCGCAGCGTGGAGAAAGGCAAGATGAGCCCCGAGGAAAAGGAGGCCGTCCTGGGCCGTCTCAAAGGCACCACCCGGCTCGAGGATTTCGGCGACTGCGATTTCGTGGTGGAGGCGGTTGTCGAGAATATGGAGGAGAAGAAGAAGGTCTTCGCCGCCCTGGATAAGGTGTGCCCCAAGCACGCCATCCTGGCCAGCAATACCTCCTGCCTCTCCATTATCGAGATGGCCATGGCCACCCAGCGCCCCGACCAGGTACTGGGGGCCCATTTCTTCAACCCGGTGCCGGTGATGAGACTGCTGGAGCTGGTGAGGAGCATCGCCACCAGCGACCAGACCCTGGAGGCGGCTAAAAAGTTCGGCGAGTCCCTGGGCAAGACGGTGATAGTGGCCAAGGATGCCCCCGGTTTCATCGTCAACCACCTGCTGCTGCCCTTTATGCTGGACGCGGTGCGCCTGGTGGAGCGGGGATTCGCCACCAAGGAGGACATCGACAATGGCGTGATGCTGGGCCTCAACCACCCCATGGGCCCCCTCACCTTGGGCGACCTCATAGGCTGGGATACCATCTGCTTCATAGCCGATGCCATATACGAGGAACTCAAGGACCCCAGGTATGCCCCGCCCATGTTGCTCAAGCACATGGTGCTGGCCGGCAAGCTGGGCCGCAAGACGGGGCAGGGCTTCTACGATTACCCCAAATAGACCATCAGTCCATCTCCCGAGGAGGTAGCAAAGGAATGCAAACAAAAATGCGGAAGCTGGGCCGGGGCGTGGCCCTGGTGGGCGCCGGCATGTCCAAATTCGGCGCCTTCCAGGACAAGGACTCCCGCGACCTGTTCGTGGAGGCCTTCCAAGAGATGCTCCACTCGGTGGACAAGGGGGTTGACCCCAATGACATCGAGGCTATCTATGTGGGCAACTTCTCCAGCGATCTCTTCGAGGGCCAGGGGCACATCGGCCCCATTATGAGCGACTGGGTGGGGCTGATACCCAGGCCCGTCACCCGCACTGAGGGGGCCTGCGCCAGCGGCGGGCTGGCCCTGAGGGGGGCCGTCATCGCCGTGGCCTCAGGCCTCTATGACATCGTGCTGGCCAGCGGGGTGGAGAAGATGACCAATCTGCCCACAGCCGAGGTCACGGACACGCTGGCCGCTGCCTCCGATATACTCTATGAGGCGTCGGCAGGCTTCACCTTCCCCGGCCTCTATGCAGCTATTGCCACCGCCCACATGGCCAAGTACGGCACCACCATCGAGCACTTCCAGAGGGTGAGCATCAAGAACCATGAGAATGGCGCCCTCAACCCCAAGGGCCAGTTCAATAGCTCCATCCGGCAGATTATGGACAGCCGCATGGCCAGGGCCAAGGAGAGGGGCTTGCCCCTCCCCACCTGGCAGGACGAGTTCGATTTCCTCAACGACGAGGCGGTCAATCCCACCGTGGCCTGGCCCGTGAAGCTCTTCGACTGCTCGCCCATCACCGATGGCGCTGCCTGTGTGCTGGTGGTGGCCCAGGAGATTGCCAGGGACTTCACCGACACCCCCATCTATATCATCGGCACCGGGCAGGCAGCCGACTATGCCCTTCACCAGAGGCAGGACCTGACCTCCATCGGGGCGGCCAGGGCCGCCGCCCAAGAGGCCTATGCCATGGCCGGGGTAAAGGCTGAGGACATCCACATCGCCGAGGTGCACGACTGCTTCACCATCGCCGAGATCGTGGCCACCGAGGACCTGGGCTTCTTCGAGCCGGGAGAGGGCGCTAGGGCCGCCGCTGAGGGCATCACCGCCCGAGACGGGGCCAAGCCCATCAATACCTCCGGCGGGCTTAAGTCCAAGGGGCACCCGGTGGGGGCCTCGGGCATCGGGCAGGCCGTAGAGATCTGGCAACAGCTCAGGGGCCAGGCCGGCCCCCGGCAGGTGCCCAACCGGAACCTGGCCCTGGGCCTGAGCCACAATGTGGGCGCCACCGGCGGCACCTGTGCCATACACATCTACGAAAGGCGGTAAGGCCCATGGCAGATAAACCCTTCAGCCACGCCTATTTTGAGGAATACCTCAAGGAGAAGAAGCTGATGGCTGCCAGGTGCAGGCATTGTGGGAGGCTCCATCTGCCGCCCCGCCCCATGTGCCTGGATTGTCGCCGCTTGGATATGGAATGGGTACAGCTCAAGGGCCGAGGCAAGCTGGCCGCCTTTACCTGTATCGCCGTGGGCCCTACTTTTATGGGCCAGCAGGGCTTCGGCCGCGATAATCCCTACTGCACCGGCATCGTGGAGCTGGAGGAGGGGCCCAGGATCAGCGCCCACATCCTGGGGGTGGATGCCCAACACCCGGAGACCATCCAGATAGGTACCCCCATGATCATGGACCCAGTGGAGTGGCAGGAGAAGACCTTCTTGGCCTTTAGGCCCGCCTGAAGCTAAGTACCCCGCTTCTCGTAGTCAGGACACCAGGTGGCGTTGGGGCGGGCCGGGTTATGGCATGCCCCCCGCCAGTCCCACTTACAGCTATCGCACAGGAATATATTCATCCCCAGGGATTTCTTGAATCTTATCTTAAACCTATCGAACCAATTAGGCCGCCGCTTACCCTTTCGCCTCATAGCAGACCAGCCTTCGGATAAGGAGTGTTGCCAGGTTACCGTTTATCCTATAGTATAAGAGGCAGGCCACCCTTTGGCAAGGAAACACATAGGTCGAAAAAGGAGGTTGAGATGCCCATTGTCAGGGTCGAGATGTGGACGGGCAGGACCAAGGCCCAAAAAGCGGAGTTGGCTCGGGTGATCACCGAGGCGATGGTCACCATTGCCCACACCAAGCCGGAAAGCACCTGGGTTATCTTCCAGGATGTGCCCAAAGAGGACTGGGCCATAGCCGGAGAGCTTCAGGCCTAGGGCTAAGGCTCGGTTGACAGGGCGGGGCTGAGGTGGTATAGTGGATTGTTGTCGGCAGCGTAGCTCAGAGGAAGAGCAGGGGACTCATAAGCCCTTGGTCGCTGGTTCGAATCCAGCCGCTGCCATATTAAACCAACAGACTAGACTTTCCCGCCCAGCTCGGTCGAAATTCCAACCGCCCCCTATTCTTGCTCAATAGCCTCGTCCCGGCACTGCTCGCTACAGAATACCTCCCCCGCCTCCTCGATCCAATCATCGAGGTCATCGAGCAGCTTCCCACACTGGGCGCAGGCCTCCACCGACCAATGTATCAGCTTATCTAGTTCGTCTCTCATCTCACCAGCTATGCCGCACCCTTCGGTGACCCGCCTTACACTATACCCTTAGCTTTAAGCTCCTTTATTTCCTCGTCGTTGTATCCCAGTTCTTTCAGTATTTCCTCAGTATGCTGGCCCAGAAGGGGGGGCGGCAGGTTTATCTCGCCCGGCGTATCGGATAGGTTCACCGGGTTGCCCAGGAGCCTTATTTTCCCGGCGGTTGGATGTTGCTTCTCCACCACCATGCCTCGAGCCTTCAGATTTTCGTCCTCCAGCACTGTCCCCACCGTTCGGATTCGACCACAGGGGATGCCGGCTGCCTCGAGAAGCTCGATCCACTCGTCCGTAGACTTCTGCACGGTAAGTTCCTCTATGATCGCCTTCAACTGGGGCTGGTTGACATTGCGGTCGGCCATGGTCAGGAAGCGGGGATCCTTGGTCAGCTCGGGGAGCTTCAAGACCTCGTGGCACAGCCTCTCCCACAGCCTCTGGGTACCCGCCGCCAGGATAAAATATCCGTCCTTGCTGGCAAACATCTCATAGGGGGTGATCACGGGATGCCGGTTGCCCAAGCGATGGGGGGATTCCCCGCTGGCGAAGTAATTCCCGGCCTGGTAGGTGAGAAATGAGACCAGAGAATCTATCAGGGCGATATCAATGTGCTGGCCCCTGCCCGTCTTCTCCCGAGCCATTAGGGCGAGGAGTATCCCCTGCACGGCATAGAGCCCGGCTACGTTATCGCTGAGGGCAAACCCCGCCCGGGTGGGCGGGCCTTCGGGGAAGCCGGTGATATCCATAAAGCCTGACTCCCCCTGGATCATGGCATCGAAGCCAGGTTTGTCCCTTAAGGGGCTGTCGTGCCCGTACCCTGAAATGGAGCAATATATGAGCCTGGGATTGAAGGCGCTGACCTCCTGGTAAGAGAGGCCCATCTTTTCCATGACCCCGACACGGTAGTTCTCCACCAGAACGTCGGCGCCCTTTATCAGCTTCTTCAGGATTTCGATCCCTTCAGGTGTCCCGGTGTCGATGGTGATATCCCGCTTACTTCTATTGAAGCTCAAATAGTAGGCCGCCTCCCCACCCAGGAAGGGAGGCCCCAGGCTCCTCGAGGTCTCTCCCTGTGGCGGCTCCACCTTGATGACATCGGCACCCATGTCCCCCAATATCATGGTGCACAAGGGCCCGGCGATGAAGTGCTCACAGGCGATCACCTTTATTCCGTCCAGAGGCTTCACAGTCTCACCCCCTTGCGTCTATGGCTTGCGAGGGTTCCCTTCGCCCCGGCTCACCTGCCGATCATCATGCCAGGGAGCCATAGGGCCAGTTCGGGGAAGATACACAGCAAAAATATACCCAGGGCTAATATCAGGACAAAGGGGGCAGCACCCGCCAGCACCCGCGACATAGCAACATCTGGGGCAATGGCCTTGACTATATAGAGGTTGAGGCCCACCGGCGGGGTTACTAGGCCAATCTCCATGTTCAGGGTCATCACCGCGGCAAACCATACCGGGTCAAAGCCCAGGGGGAGGAGGATATGAAGCAGTATGGGGGCTACCAGCAATATGATGGCTGCCGGGGGGATAAACATGCCCAGTATCAGGAGGAAGAGGTTTATGATGGCCATTATCCCCCACCGCCCCAGGGGCAACTCGATTATCGCTTCGGCCAGGGCCTGGGTAGCGTAGGCATTGGACAGGGCATAGCCGAAGAACAGGGCTGAGGCCATGATCAGCAGTATCATGGTGCTCTCATTTATGGCTACCCCAAATATGGTCTTCAGTACCCGGGGCCGGTAAGCCTGGTAGATGATGACGCAGAACAAAAGGGACAGGACCGCCCCTACCCCGGCGGCCTCGCTGGGGGTGGCCCAGCCCAAGTACAGAGAGCCCATAACGCCAATGATGATGAGCAGGAAAGGCAATACCCTGGGAAGATATACAAACCTGTCTTTCCAGGTATATGCCTCCTCCGTGGGCACGGTGGGGGCCGCCTCCTGGGGGCTGGAGGGGGGCGGGGGTTCCCCAAGCCTTCGCCCCCGCCTCATGACGAAGAAGTAAAAATAGAAGGCTATCCAGATGCAGCAGATCACGGTCACCACCGCGCCCGGGATGACTCCGGCCATGAAGCACTTACCTATGGATGTCTCCGTGGAGATGCCGTAGATGATCATGGTTATGCTGGGGGGGATGAGGATGCCCAGGGTTCCCCCGACACAGATCAAGCCGCAGGCAAATCCGGGCGGGTAGCCCCGCCGTCTCATCTCCGGGATGCCCACCCCGCCAATGGCCGCCGCCGTGGCCGGGCTGGAGCCGCACAGGGCGGCGAATATGGCGCAGGCTACCATATTGCTTATGCCTATGCCGCCGGGAAGCCAGTGAAGCCACCTGTGGATGACCTCATAAAGGTCAAAACTGGCCCGAGAGTTGGCTATGGGCGAGGCCATAAAGATGAACAGCGGGATGGCCAACAGGGCGAAACTGTCCAGGCTGCTATAGATTACATAGGGAACGGTGCCCAGGTTCTCAGGGCTCTGCACAAATATGAACAGAAGGGCTGCCCCCGCCAGTCCCGCCCAGATGGGCATCCCGGAAAGGAGCAGCACCAGGGCAGTGCCGAACATGATCAGGCCCCAAGTGAGCGGGCTCAGCTCCACCCCTGCCCTCCCCTATAAGGATGGTTCATGCCCTTGCCCGCTCCCCTTGAACAAATCCCTGACCAGGGCGATCTTCCGGGCGATATGGACAAGGTAATGGATGGCGAGAAAGCTCAACCCCAGGGGCAACAGGATATAGGGGAAGATGAGGGGCGGGCCCCACAGGGACTCGGAGTGATAGCCAGCCTCCACCGCCTCCCACCACATGGGCCAGGAATACCAGGCTATGGCCCCAGCGATGATCAGGCCCAGAACCGAGGTCACCAGGAAGAGGACTTCCCGCGCCCTGGGGGAGAGGAAGTTGGTCACGAGGTCAACATGGATATGCCCCCCATGCTTCAGGCCATAAGCGGCACCCACATAAGTGGCCATCATGAGGAGGTATATGCTCAGCTCCGTCTGCCATACGGTGGGTATCCTGGCATATCTGGTTATCACTTCGTGGACGATTATGACGGCTGCGGCAAATATGCCTAAAGCACAAGCATAACCGGTGAACTCGCTCCAATTATCAATAGCCCAGGCTAATAGGGCCAGTATCCTCTTGCCCAGCCGTATCATGGGAGACATAACGGCAAGACTTCGACCCCCGCTACGATTTCAAGCTTTATGGTCAGGGGCTCCCAAGCCCTTCGGGCTTGGGAGCCCCAAAAGGTTTACTCCAGGGCAGCCAGGGCCTGATCCAGCAGCTCCTGCCCACCCTCAACGGTCTCGGCGAAGGACTTCCAGGCAGTCTCCTGGGCAAACTTGAGCCACACCTCCCACTCCGACTTGGTCATGAAGTGCATCTCTACGCCCGCCTTGCCGAAGACCTCGATCAGCGTCTGCACCGCCTGCTTGAAATTGGGCAGGACCCAGGTGTCCTGGATTTCAGCGGCACAGGCATTGAAGATCCTCTTCTGCTCCGGGGTCATCCTGTCATATGACTTCTGCGACATATACAGGCCCTCTTCCATGAACCAGATGGCATAGTCTCGGGCCACATTGATGTACTTCACCTGCTCGTACAGCTTGTAAGAAACCCAGGAGCCGGAAGAGGTCAGGGCCGAATCCAGGACCCCAGTGGCCAAGGCATGGTAGATCTCGGAGGAGGGCATGCTGGTGATAGCCGCCCCGGCCTCTCTGAGCATATACTCGAACTTCTTGCCGGCGGCCCTCATCTTGTGGCCGGCCACATCCTCAGGTAGTATGATCTGGTTCTTCTTGCTGGCCGGACCGCCCTCCATCCATACCCAGATCACGTGCCTCACACCGTTGGCCAGGCATAGCCCGTCGATACTGTAACCTATCTGCTTATCCTTCCAGCTCAACCCCACTTCCATAGTGGGCACTATGCAGGGCATCAGGGTGATGGAGAATTGGGGCACCTTCCCCGAGGCATAGTCCAGGGGGAAGACGCTCATATCCAGCGCCCCGGTGCGCATGGCATCCCACTGCTCCTTAGGCTTGTACAGGGCTCGGGCGGGATAGTACTCGAAGGTGATACTGCCGCCGGTCCGCTCTGTGACCAGGTCGCCAAAGGCGCGAGCCAGTCTATCCCGGACATCCCCCTCAGCCCACTGGTGGGACACCTTAAAGGTAATGGGAGGCCCTACTGGAGTGGGGCTTGGTGCCACCGTCTTGGTCACAGTGACCGGCGCCGCCGTCTTGGTCACGGTGACTGGGGCCGCCGTCTCGGTCACGGTGACCGTCTCCACGGCTGCCGTCTCGGTAACGGTGACCGTGACCGGCGCCGCCGTCTCGGTGACGGTGACCGTCTGTGGTGCACAAGCGGGCAGGAGGCTCAGCCCCAATATGAGGGCCAGAGCCAGTCCTACGAATCGCTTAGGAAACACAATCAGCACCTCCTTGATCGCTTTTAGGTCAGGAACACCTCTGTACATCAATTCGTATCACATGTTTCTCCCCCCTTCCTAGTTAGGTTCCGAGCGCCCTTCGCCCGTCTTAAGGCACAGAAACTCCCGCCAAATCAAAGAATTTGTGGATTTATCCACAGCGCCCATTATATCCAGCCCCTGAGCCCCCTGTCAATACCTCGATTATTGGGCTCCCTGTACGGCGGTTCTTGCTATGGGTGCCTGGCCTATATTAAGCTATGGGGAAGGGGCATCGACCAAGGAGGAATTGCCATGGGCGGTCCTTTAGCGGGAATAAGGGTTCTGGACTTGAGCTGGATACTCTCCGGGCCCTTCGCCACCATGATCCTATGCGATTTGGGTGCCGAAGTGATCAAAATAGAAAGGC
>MTNP01000063.1 GCA_002011475.1 Dehalococcoides sp. JdFR-54 | reverse complement strand
CCAGGATTTCCTCGGCGAATATATGGCGGGTGGCATCCTGATCCTCCTTGGCCTTAACCTGAAGGAAGGGGAGCCCCATCGGGCCAATTTCATTGGCACCGGGATGCATGGGGGGGTTATCTACCTGAGCGGCACCGTCGCTGATTTTCAATTAGGCAAAGAGGTGGGCGTTGCCCAATTGGAAGAAAAGGACTACCAGGTCCTTCGGAAATTTGTTGGCGAGTTTGCAGTCCATTTTGGCTATGATGCTGGGGAGATATTGAAACGCAACTTCACGAAGCTGTTCCCCCTTTGGCTCCGGCCTTATGGCAGGCTCTACGCTTATTGAGCAAAGGGGTAGAACTGGCGATGAGGCGAAAGCTATCTCGATAGAATGAAAAAGGAGGAGGGAAATGGTGACCAAGACCAGGGAAGAGAGCAAGGAACGTGTGCTTAAGATGGCAAAGGAGCACGATGTAAAGTTCATCAGGCTCTGGTTCACCGACATCCTGGGCATGCTCAAGAGCTTTGCCATCACTGTGGAGGAACTGGAAGGCGCGTTGGAGGAGGGAATGGGTTTTGACGGTTCCTCCATCCAGGGGTATGCCCGCATCGATGAGAGCGATATGGTGGCTCTGCCCGATCCCGATACCTTCCGGCTACTCCCGTGGAGACCCCGGGAGCAACACGCTGTGGCCCGAATGTTTTGCGACATCCTGAAGCCCGGCGGTGAGTTCTTTGAAGGCGACCCCAGATATGTCCTGAAGAGAAACCTGAAGCGGGCGGCGGACATGGGCTACACCTTCTATGTGGGGCCCGAGCTGGAGTACTTCTACTTCCGAGACTCGAAGGGGACTGAGCCCCTGGATGAGGGGGGCTACTTCGATATGACCCCTCTGGACGCAGCCACCGATCTCAGGAGGGAGACGGTTCTGACCTTAGAGGAGATGGGCATCGGGGTGGAGTATTCCCACCACGAGGTCGCCACCAGCCAGCACGAGATAGACATGAGGTACACCGATGCCCTGACCATGGCCGACAACGTGATGACCTATCGCCTGGTGGTCAAGCAAATAGCCCTGAAGCACGGGGTTTACGCTACCTTTATGCCCAAACCGGTGTTCGGCATCAATGGCAGCGGCATGCATGTGCACCAGTCGCTGTTCAAGGGTGACAGGAACGCCTTCTTTGACAAGGACGATGAGTATCATCTCTCCAAGGAAGGCAAGTGCTATATAGCCGGGCTACTCAAGCACGCCCCTGAGATCACCTCTGTCACCAGCCAGTGGGTCAACTCCTATAAGCGGCTGGTCCCCGGTTATGAGGCGCCGGTTTACCTTTCCTGGGCGCGAAGGAACCGGGCAGACCTGATCAGGGTTCCCGAGTATAAGCCGGGCAAGGAGAACGCCACCAGGATAGAGTTCCGCTCCCCCGACCCCGCCTGCAACCCCTACCTCGCCTTCAGCGTGATGCTGGCCGCCGGGCTGGAGGGCATCGAGAAGGAATATGAAGTCCCTGATCCTGTGGAGGAGAATGTGTATGAGATGAGCGATGAGGAGAGGCAGAGAAGGGGGATAGGGACCCTGCCTTCCAACCTGTGGGAAGCTATCCAGCTGACCGAGAAAAGCGAGTTGGTGCGCAAGGCCCTCGGCGACCACGTCTTCTATGCTTTCGTCAAAAACAAGAAGATCGAGTGGGACCAGTACCGGACTCAAGTGACCGAATATGAGCTGAAGAGATACTTACCCATCTTGTGAATTGGGGTGGAAGGGCGCCCAGTTCCCGCTGCTGATGGGCAGTGAAGCCATGGTCAGGGGTGTCCGGAGGCGGGCGCGCAATTCGCTACGGGTTATCCCTGGAGATGGTGGGGAACCTGGCCGGGGAGAATGCTATGCTATCCTTTGCGCAATCAAGTCGCCCATCTCCCTGGTGCCTACCTGGGTCTTCCCCGGGGACATGATGTCCCAGGTGCGGTAACCTGCCTTCAAAACCCCCTCCACTGCCCTCTCTATGGCCTCGGCCTCCCTGTATAAGGCGAGGGAGTATTGGAGCATCATGGCGGCGCTGAGGATGGTGGCGATGGGATTGTCTACATTTTTGCCAGCCCGCTCCGGGTCGCTGCCGTGGACGGGCTCATAGAGGCCGAAGGTCCTCGAGCCGCTTTTGGGTATCATGGACAGGCTGGCCGAGGGCAGCATGCCCATAGAGCCCGCCAGCATCGAGGCCTCGTCGCTCAAGATATCGCCGAAGGTATTCTCGGCGACTATGACATCGAAATCCCTGGGGCTTAACACCAGCCTCATAGCACAGGCATCCGCCAGGACGTGGGTAAGCTCCACATCGGGGTATTGGGGTGCCAGCTCATTGGCGATCTGACGCCATAGCCGGGACGATTGCAGCACATTGGCCTTGTCCACCGAGGCCAGCTTCTTGCGGCGCATTCGGGCCAGCTCGAAGCCCACCCGGAGGATGCGCTCGATCTCCATCTCCGAGTAGAGCATGCTGTCCACAGCCTTCCGGCCCGTAGGGGTCTGCCACTGCTTCTTGGGTTTGCCGTAATAGGCCCCCCCGGTAAGCTCTCTCAGCACTATGAGGTCGACACCCTGCACCACCTCCGGCTTCAGGGTGCTGGAGTCCACAAGCTCGGAGAAGACCTTGACCGGGCGCAGGTTGGCGAACAGCCCCAGCTTCTTGCGCAAGGCCAGAAGGCCATCTTCGGGCTGCACCTTGGCCCTGGGGTCCGCCCATCGGGGGCCACCCACCGCCCCCAAGAGAATGGCATCGCTCCGACGAGACAGCCGCAGGGTCTCCTCGGGCAGGGCCACCCCGTACTTATCGATGGGTATTCCCCCTATTTCGGCATAGGTGAGCTCAAAGCGATGTCCGTACTCATGGCCCACAGCCTCCAGCACCTTCACGGCCTCGGCTACCACCTCAGGGCCGATGCCGTCGCCAGGCAGAACCAATATCTTGCCTTCCACGATTAGGACCTCCCTGTGGCAAGCCTTTGCTTAGTATACTCGATGAGGCCGCCCTTCTCGATGAGTTCCAGCATGAACTCCGGATAGGGCTTGGCCTGAAATTTCAGGCCCTTGGTCAGGTTGGTTATCTCTCCCCTGGCCAGCTCCACCTCCAGCTCATCCCCCATATCTGTGACCTCTGCCGCCTGGGCACACTCCAGAAGCGGCAGGCCGATGTTTATAGCATTGCGGAAGAAGATGCGGGCAAAGCTGGAGGCGATGACACAGGAGATGCCCGTGGCCTTGATGGCGGTGGGGGCATGCTCCCGGGAGGAACCACTGCCGAAGTTGGCGGTGGCCACTATGATGTCGCCGGGGCGCATCCGGCCCAGGAACTCGCCGTCTATATCCTCCATACAGTGCTTGGCCAGCTCCTGGGGGTCGGAGACATTGAGGTAGCGGGCGGGGAGGATGACATCGGTATTGACATTGGCACCGTATTTGTGGGCCTTGCCCTTCAGCTTCATGATAGCACCTCCTCGGGGCTGGCGATTCGACCCAGTACGGCGCTGGCCGCGGCCACTGCCGGCCCCGCCAGATAGACCTCCGACTGGGGGTGGCCCATCCGGCCCACGAAGTTGCGGTTGGTGGTGGCGATGGCCCGCTCCCCCGGAGCCAGAACCCCCATATGCCCGCCCAGGCATGGGCCACAGGTGGGCGCGCTCACCACTGCCCCGGCCTGGATGAAGCTCTCCACCAGCCCTTCCTTTAAGGCCTCCAAGTAGACCTGCTGGCTGCCGGGGATGATGATGCAGCGCACCTCAGGGTGCACCTGTCTGCCTGCCAAAATCTGGGCAGCTACTTGTAAATCC
This sequence comes from Dehalococcoides sp. JdFR-54, assembly GCA_002011475.1. GTDB lineage: Bacteria > Chloroflexota > Dehalococcoidia > JdFR-54 > JdFR-54 > JdFR-54. Next base: position 8,552 of record MTNP01000063.1, on the reverse strand, counting down.
TCCAGCCAGCCGTTGGTGCAACTGCCGATAACCGCCTGGTCTATCTTGATATCCCTGGCCTGGCTCACCGGCTTGACATTGCTGGGCAGGTGGGGGAAGGCCACCTGAGGCTCCAGATTCGAGATGTCGTACTCCACCACCCGCTCATACTGGGCATCGGGGTCGGACTCATAGCTGGTGAAGGGGCGCCCGGCCCGGGGTGTCACATATTCCAAGGTCTTATCGTCCACCCTGAAGAGGCCGGCCTTGGCCCCGGCCTCCACAGCCATGTTGGCCATGGTGAAACGCCCGCTGAGGGGAAGCCCAGCGATGGCCTCGCCGTGGAACTCCATGGCCATGTAGGTGGCGCCGTCCACCCCGATATCGCCGATGGTGTGGAGAATCAAGTCCTTGCCCCCCACCCACTCCCGAGGTTTCCCATGGTATACGAACTTGATGGTGGGCGGTACTCTCATCCACACCTCGCCGGTGGCCATAGCCACAGCGATGTCGGTGGAGCCCATGCCCGTGGCGAAGGCCCCCAGCGCCCCATAGGTAACGGTGTGGGAATCAGCCCCCACCACCACATCCCCGGGGAGGACCAGCCCCTGCTCGGGGAGGAGCACATGCCCGATGCCCACTCGCCCCACCTCATAGTAGAGGGTGCCTTGGGCCCGGGCGAATTCCCGGGTCATCTTGGCCTGGATGGCCGAGGGGATGTCCTTATTGGGCGTAAAGTGGTCGGGCACCAGCACGATCTTGTGGGGGTCGAAGACCCTGTCCACGCCGAGGCGCTCAAACTCCCTGATGGAGATGGGGGCAGTGATGTCATTGCTCAGAACCAGGTCAACCCTGACATTGATCAGCTCGCCAGGGCTGACCTTATCCTTACCCGAATGGGCCGCCAGAATCTTTTCCGCTAGGGTCACTTTGAAGCTCCTTTACCGCCTTACCTTTCAAGGGAGCGGGCACTATCAGGCCGATTGTCGGATGGCTTTGTCCAGTTCATCAGTCGCTTTCCGCAGCCTTTACCGCTACCGCCAGCCGGTTCAGGGCATTGAGATAGGCCTTAGCGCTGGCCAGGATTATATCAGTGGAGGCACCGCGGCCGGCAAAGGTGCGGCCCTCGCTCTCTATCCTGACCAGGACCTCGCCGATGGCATCGATGCCGCCGGTGACCGATTTGATGGTGAATTCCACGAGCTTATTGGGTAATCCCACCAGGCTGTCGATAGCCCGGTAAACGGCGTCCACAGGGCCATCGCCCATGGCAGCCTGGATCAGCATCTCCCCGCCAGGCCCCTTCAGCTTCACCGTGGCCGTGGGCACGGTATGGCTGCCACAGGAGACCTGCATATGCTCCAGATGGAAGATCTCGGAGCTGGTGCGCAGCTCCTGGGCCACCAGCGACTCGATATCACGGTCGGTGACCTCCTTCTTCTTATCGGCCAGTTCCTTAAAGGCAGCGAAGGCCCGGGCGAAGGCGGCATCGTCTAGGGTATAGCCCAGTTCCGCCAGCCTGTCTCTGAAGGCATGCCGGCCGCTGAGCTTCCCCAGGGTGAGGACGCTGGCTGGCACCCCCACCCGCCTTGGATCCATGATCTCAAAGGTTACCGGGGCCTTGATAACCCCATCTTGGTGGATGCCTGACTCATGGCGGAAGGCGTTGGCGCCCACTACGGCCTTGTTGGGCTGCACCGGAAAGCCAGTGAGCTCGCTGACCAGGCGGCTGGTCTTGTAAATCTGGGTGGTATCGATGTCGGTGGTCAGGTGGTAGCGGTCCTTGCGCGTATCCAGGGCCATGACGATCTCCTCCATGGCGGCATTGCCGGCCCGCTCCCCGATACCATTGATGGTGCACTCCACTTGGCGGGCGCCCCGGCGCACCGCCTCCAGGCTGTTGGCCACCGCCAATCCCAGGTCGTTGTGGCAGTGCACACTGAGCACCGCTTTATGGATATTGGGCACGTTGTGCAAAATGCCCTCTATGAGGTCGCCAAACTCCTGGGGCACGGCGTAGCCCACTGTATCCGGGATGTTGATCGTAGTGGCCCCGGCCTCGATGGTGGCCTCCAGAACCTGATACAGGAACTCTGGGGCCGAGCGGGTGGCATCCATGGGGGAGAACTCCACATCCTCGGTATGGGCCTTGGCCCGGGCCACCATGTCCCGGGCCCGCTCCAGGACCTCCTCCCGGCTCTTGCGCAACTGGTGAAGGAGATGGATGTCCGAAGAAGCCAGGAAGACGTGGATTCGGGGATGCTCAGCATCTTTGATCGCCTCCCAGGCCGCATCGACGGCCTGGGCCTGGGCGTGACACAGGGCGCAGATGATGGGCCTTCTCACCTCTTTGGCGATGCGCTGCACCGCCTCGAAATCGCCGGTGGAGCTGATGGGGAAACCGGCCTCGATGATGTCCACGCCCAGCTTGTCCAGCTGGCGGGCGATCTCCAACTTCTCCTCAATGTTCAGCATCCCCCCCGCCGCCTGCTCCCCATCCCTCAGGGTAGTATCGAAGATGAGCACCTTCTCCATGTCTTACCCCCGTTCCTAGTCCTCGATTCGGTCAAGGGCAACAAAGCCCGCTCCCGAGCTGAGGCTATTTCTTGAGCCAGCTCATCATGGCCCGGAGCTCCTTGCCCACCTGCTCGATGGGATGCTCGACGAGCTGCCGCCTGAGGGCCCTGAACTGAGGGCGGCCGGCCTGGTTCTCCAGGATCCACTCCCGGGCAAAGGAGCCATCCCGAACCTCGGAGAGGATGGCCCTCATCTCGTCCTTGACCATGTCGTCGATGATCCGGTTGCCCCGGGTGAGGCCACCATACTCTGCGGTATCGCTCACCGAAAAGAACATATACTCCATACCGCCCTGATAGATGAGGTCCACGATGAGCTTGAGTTCGTTCAGGCACTCGAAGTAGGCCAGTTCGGGCTGATAGCCGGCCTCCACCAGCACCTCAAAGCCCGCCTTGATAAGGGCGGTAACCCCACCGCAGAGCACCGTTTGCTCCCCGAAGAGGTCGGTCTCCGTCTCCTCGGCGAAGGTGGTCTCCAGCACCCCCGCCTTGGTGGAGCCCAGCCCCTTGGCATAGGCCAGGGCTGTCTCCTTGGCCTTTCCCGAGACGTCCTGGTAGATGGCTATCAGGGAGGGCACGCCCACGCCCTCGGTGAACAGGTTCCGCATCATATGGCCGGGGCTCTTGGGCGCCACCATGATTACGTCCACATCGGTTGGGGGCACTATCTGCCCGTAATGAACGTTGAAGCCGTGGGCGAAGACCAGGGTCTTGCCCTGCTTAAGCCCCTGAAGGATGGACTCGTTGTAGACCTGGACGTGGTGCTGGTCGGGCACTAGTAGGGTGATGATCTCCCCGGCTTGGGCTGCCTCAGCCGCGGTCATCACCTGGAGGCCGGCCGCCGCAGCCTCGGGCCAGTACTTGCTCTCCCGCCTCAGCCCCACCACCACCTGGCAACCATTGTCCCTGAGATTGAGGGCATGGGCATGCCCCTGGCTGCCAAAGCCGATGATAGCTATGGTCTTGCCCTTGATGAGATCCAGATCAGCATCATCATCGTAATAAACCTTGGCCACTTGTTTAACTCCTTTCTTTATACGTCTCGGGCACAGCCGGTGGGCCTCTTCTGCGTCCCCTGGCTGGCCCGGTCTCCGCCCCGGCCTGGAGCACTGCCTCCGCCCCCCGGGTCATGGCCACCCGGCCGGTACGGGCCACCTCCTTGATGCCGAAGCCCCGCAGCAGGGTGATCAGGGAATCGATCTTCTCCGAATCCTCGGTGATCTCCATAGTAATGGAATCCCCGGCGGCGTCTACAATCCTAGCTCCGGAAACATCTGCAGCCCGTATGATTTCACCGCGGGTGGTGGGGGTTGTCCTCACTTTGATGAGGGCTAGCTCCTTAGCCACTAACCTCTGCCTACTGATATCGGAGACCTTGATCACCTCCATAATCTTGGCCAGTTGCTTCCTGACCTGCTCCACCGCCACAGTGGCCCCATCCACCACAATGGTCATCCTGGACAGTCCCGGCATCTCGGTAGGGCCGACGGCGAGGCTCTGGATGTTGAAGCCTCGTCTGCGGAAAAGGCTGGCCACCCGGGCCAGCACCCCGGGATGGTCCTCCACTATGGCCACTAGGGTGTGCATCGTCATTGGCGCATACCGACTCAGAGATTGCTCGTCTCTCGGGGCCCTATCGTGAGCTCCACATCGCGCCGGGGCTCCTCTATAACCTCGAAGAGGTTTGCCCCCGGCGGCACCATGGGGTAGACGTTCTCCTCAGGCTCCACCACGAAGTCGATAAGGAAGGGCCCCTGGTGGGCCATGGCCTGGGCTATGGCTGAGGGCACCAGGGCCTTGTCGGTAACCCTGAGGCCGGGCAGGCCATAGGCCTCGGCGATTCTCACAAAATCGGGGTTGGGAAGCCAGGTGCCCACATAGCGCCGATGATAGAAGAGCTCTTGCCACTGGCGCACCATCCCCAGATAGCCATTGTTGATGATGGCTATCTTGACGGGGATGTCAGCCTGCATCAGGGTGGCCAGCTCCTGCATGGTCATCTGAAAGCCGCCATCCCCTGCCACGCACCACACCACCTCCTCAGGACATCCCACCTTAACCCCCATGGCCGCCGGCAACTCAAAGCCCATGGCCCCCAGACCCCCGGAGGCGATAAAGCTATTGGGCTTATCATACCAGAAGTGCTGGGCCGCCCACATCTGGTGCTGGCCCACGCCGGTGACTATGATGGCATTGCCAGCCGTGGCCTCGTATATCTTTCGGATGACAAACTGGGGGATGAGATTGTCGGAATGCCTCAGCGCCGTCGCCGGGTGATGGTGCCGCCACTCCTCCAACTGGCGTAGCCACTCCAGGTGATAGCGGACCTGGATTTGTCCATTGAGGTCTTGGAGCACCTGCTTAAGGTCGCCCACGATGGGCACATCCACCCGGACATTCTTACCGATCTCCGCAGGGTCGATATCGACATGGATGATCTTGGCCTGGGGGGCAAAGCCGCTTACCTTGCCGGTAGCCCGGTCGTCGAATCTTATCCCCAGGGCGATGAGGAGGTCGGCATGGTTCACCGCCAGGTTGGCGTAGGCCATACCGTGCATACCGACCATGCCGAAGCTGAGCACATGGGACTCAGGGAAACAGCTTATCCCCAATAGGGTGGTGACCACCGGGATCTGGGCCTTCTCCGCCAGCTCCTTGAGCTCAGCAAAGGCTTTGGACAGGATCACCCCCCTGCCAGCGATGATCAGGGGCCGCAAGGCCTCGTCAATGAGCTTGGAGGCCTTTTTGATCTGCTCCGGGTGCCCCGCTGTCACCGGCTTATAGCCGGGGATGTCTACTCTGTCCGGATAGTGGAAGGTGGCCTCATCCACCAGAACGTCCCTGGGTATATCGATGAGCACCGGGCCGGGGCGGCCCGTCCGGGCGATGTAGAAGGCCTCTTTGACGATAGTCGCCAAATGAGCCGCGTCCATCACCAAGTAATTGTGCTTGGTGATGGGCAGGGTTATGCCGGTGATGTCCACCTCCTGGAAGGCATCCCTGCCGATGAAGGGTCTAGCCACCTGGCCAGTGATGGCCACCACTGGGGATGAATCCAGATGGGCCGCCGCTATCCCGGTGACCAGGTTGGTGGCGCCTGGCCCCGAGGTAGCCATACAGACCCCGACCTTGCCCGTGGCCCGGGCATAGCCATCGGCGGCATGGGCTGCCCCCTGCTCATGGCGCACCAGGATGTGGCGCAGTTGGGGGTATTCGGGCAAAACATCGTAGAGGGGCAACACCGCCCCACCGGGCAAACCGAAGATGACCTCTACCCCTTCCCTGACCAGGCTCTCACATAGTATTCGGGCACCCCTCAGCTTCATCTCAGGCCACTACCTCCTGAAGACGGCACCACGATTGGCGCCCATTACCTGCTCCGCATATCGCTTGAGATAGCCCGTCTTTACCTTGGGCTCGAAGGGGGGCAACTTGGCCAGACGGGCCTCTATCTCGGCCTGGCTGAGCTTTACCTCCAACCTCCCATTGGGGATGTCCACCTCGATAACATCCCCCTCCTGGACGGCGGCTATAGGCCCGCCCATAGCCGCCTCGGGGGCCACATGGCCGATGGCCGAGCCCCTGGTGGCCCCGGAGAAACGACCGTCGGTGACCATGGCTACCTTGCCGTCCATGCCCATGCCGGTCAAAAGGGAGGTGGGGGTCAGCATCTCCCGCATGCCAGGGCCGCCCTTGGGGCCCTCGTATCGAATCACCACCACCTGCCCCGGCTGGATGGTGCCCGCCATAATGGCCTGGGTGGCTGCCTCTTCCGAATCGAACACCCGGGCTGTGCCGCTATACTTCATCATCTCGGGGAGCACCGCCGCGGCCTTGACCACTGCCCCCTCAGGGGCCAGGTTGCCGAACAGGATAGCCAGCCCGCCGCTGGGGGAGTAGGGCTGGGAGGGGGGATGGATGACCTCCCGGTTCCTGACCTGGGCGTCTTGGATCTGCTCCCCCAGGCTCTTGCCGGAGACCGTCATCACCCCCAGGTTGAGCAAGCCTGAGATCTCCTTCATCACCGCCTGGATGCCACCGGCGGCGTAGAGGTCCTCCAGGTGGTGGGTGCCTGCTGGGCTCATCTTGCACAGATGGGGGGTGGTCTGGCTTATCTCGTTCACCTCGTCCAGGGTGAAATCGATCCCGGCCTCGTTGGCTATGGCCAGGAGATGGAGCACCGAGTTGGTGCTGCCGCCCAGGGCATTATCCACCCTGAAGGCATTGACAATGGCATCCCTGGTGATGATGTCTCTGGGCTTGATATCCCGCCGCAACACCTCCACAATCTGCTCGCCGGCCTGTTCCGCCAGGACCAGCCGGCGGGAATCTGGGGCGGGGATGGTGCCATTGCCGGGCAGGGCCATGCCCAGGGCCTCGGTGAGGCAGTTCATGGTATTGGCGGTGAACATCCCGGCGCAGCTTCCGCACCCAGGGCAGGCCAGGCGCTCCACCTCCTCCACATCCGCCTGGGTCAGCTTGCCCAGGATGGCCCTCCCCACCGTGGCAAAGGCATCGGCGGTGTCGATAACCCGGCCATCGGGCAGGCGGCCGGCCAGCATGGGACCGCCGCTGACGAAGATAGCCGGGACATTGAGCCGCGCCGCTGCCATAAGCATCCCCGGGACAATCTTATCGCAGTTGGTGATGAACACCAGGGCATCGAAGGCATGGGCCTCGGCCACGGTCTCCGCGGAGTCGGCGATGAGCTCCCGGCTGGGCAGGCTGTATTTCATGCCCAGATGGTTCATAGCTATACCGTCGCAGACCCCGATGGTATTCACCTCGAAGGGCACGCCGCCCCCGGCCCGCACCCCGTTCTTGACTGCCTCGGCGATGCGGTCCAGGTGCATATGACCGGGGATGATCTGGCTGAAGCTATTAATAATGCCCACAAAGGGTCGCTCCAAGTCCTCGGGGCTGCACCCGAGGGCATAAAGGAGAGAACGATGGGGGGTTCTCTCGATGCCCTTTTTGACCACATCGCTCTTCATTGTCTCGCCCCCTTTCAGTTCGAGATGCGGCTGAAAAAAGCGTTTTTCAGCCGCCAAATTTAATAACTCCGTCGCCGGCGACGGAGCTCTACAACGAAGATTGTAGATAAGGGAAAACATACCATAGCCTTTGACCATTGTCAAGCTTATAGTCCATTGCCGGCTATATAAAGGCGTGGTATAATAGTGGCCACTGGGCCTAATGGAGGGATCATGACGCTAGTCTGGCTCAGGGATCTGGTAATTGTGATCCTGGCGATCCTGGGAATAGTGATGGCCATTGGCTTGACCGTGATGGCTATCATGCTCTTTGTCAAGGCCAACTCCATTATGAACTCCATCAAAAATACCGCCGCCAGCTTGAACCGCGCCACTTCCTTGATCACCGATAGCGTGCTGGAGCCGACCATCCAGGTGGCCAGCTTCATTCAAGGGGTGCGTCGCGCCCTTGCGGTCATTGCCAGACTCAGAGGTAGAAAGGGGGGGTGAGCGGTGGCAGAACAGGGCAAAGGCTTTAGCTTCGGGTCGGGCTTCCTCTTGGGGGCTGTGGTGGGCACTATCCTGGGTCTCCTCTTTGCCCCCCAGACCGGGAGGCAGACTCGGGAGATGCTCAGGGCCAGGGGCGATGAGCTAGCTGCCAAAGCCAAGGAAACCTTGCGCGAGGCCTGGCTCCAGGGCAAGGAGACCGCCACCAAGGTGGGGGCCGAGCTCAGGGAGAGGCTGGAGCAGGCCCGCAAAAAGGAAACCGAATAGCCAGACCCCGGGGACGCCTCTGGAGCCGGAGGGCAGGACAGCCCCTCTGGCTTCAGCTATTTGTGAGGCTCGTATCTGGGGTAAGAGCCAAAGATCTTGAGCAGGCTCACCTGAGCCCGCACCCCTTCTAGGGCCTCGGCCAGCACCGGGTCGAGGCGGTGGCCCTCCATATCGATCAGGAAGATATACCGCCCCAGTCGCTCCCGGCTGGGGCGGGNCTCTATTTTGGCCAGGTTGATGTTACGGCTGG
>MTNP01000011.1 GCA_002011475.1 Dehalococcoides sp. JdFR-54 | reverse complement strand
TTCGAAGGACAGATAGTTCAGGTAGTGCTGTCTGCCTGGATCCACAACCTCCGTGTAGAACTCTGTGCTCCATCCTGAGAGCCACTCGTCCTTTACCAGTTCCTTCGGCCAGAATAGCAAATTGATCCTATCCCGTACCTCGTGGGCCGGGGCGAAGTCCCTTTGCCCTAGCTCCGCAGCCAGCCTGTTGGCGCTGACGAGCGCTTTATAATAGAGCAGATTGTTATATAAGACCTTTCCCCATCGCTGGAGGGAGGAGTCCATCCAGTCCCCGGCAGGAGGGGAGTTTACCAGCCCTGAGCTATCTATCACCTGATATTGCAACCAGACGGTCGCCCTTTCGACCTCGGGCCAGCACAGAAGCAGGAGATCTCTATCCCTGGTCGTGCTCCAGAAATGGGCGACGGCGATAATCCATAAGGCAGTGGCATCGATCGAGTAGAAGTTGACCTTCCTGGAGTCTAGATAGAAGGTGTTTGGCACTTGGCCAAGAGGCGTTTGCAGGTCCTTGAGAGTGAGCAAGGTTTTCCGGCTGGCATCAATTAGCATCTCATCTCCGGCGAGGCTGGCACCCAGGGAGGTTATGCTTCCATCCCTTCCCCATATGGAGTTATATCTCTCTTTGGAGGCCTTGAAGCCGAACTCTGTGGCGTTGGCCTTGAGAACCTGCAACGCTTTCTGATAGCATTCGTCTACTGCGCTTACATTCGTCCCCATTTCGCACTACCAGTCATTGTACAGCGCATAGCTTGAACCAGTCCATCCACAGTGGGCACAGCCCACTGCTAACACCACCCGGCCAAAACTCACGAGTCCTAGCCCGCCACCATCATACGCTGGCGCCAATGTTTGTCAAGTTACGAGGCAGCCGGGTAGCTTTACCGATGATATATGGCTTCCATAGCCCCTGAAATATCGGAGTCCAGAAGATAATCGATAGGGGCTCCGAACTGGAACCCCACGGCTGGCCTCAACAAGGATGGCAATATAGACATCTACGATTCGGTTATGGCGGGCCTCAACTATGGCAAAAGGGAGAGCCCCCTAACCTGAAGAGGTTGATTCGGTTATCATCGGGCTAGTCAGGCCATGAGCTTTGCGTCTTGCCGTAGTTACAGCCGACCAGCACCAAGTCATAGATATCTACGACGGCATCGCCGTCGATATCCGCTGGAGGGGGAGCATCCCACCCGGACAGGTTGAAGAACGATGCTACAATCACCAGGTCAAAAATGTCTACGTCGCCATCGCCATCGGTATCGCCGCCAAGAAGGATAACCTCGGGAAGTGTCGTCTTTTCCCCCGCCTCCACAGGTACGTCGCCTTTGTCCGCATGGAGATACCCAGACATAGCGATGGTCACCTGGTAGCTTCCTGCGGGCAGACCAGAAATGCGGTAATAGCCCTCCGAGTCACTGGTGGCGACCATTTCCCATGACCCGAGATTAACGACGACCGTAGCACCGCTATTATTGTCACGACCTTGCAGATATACCCAGCCCTCGATCTCCCCAAACAGTACAACGGTGAATGACATCTCTGCTGGACTCGGGTCTGGGTTACCAGCCAGGTCTTTCGCCTTTACCTTGAACTTATAACTCCCTTCTGGCAGATCGTTATATTCCTTGCTGGTAGCCGATGTCCAGTCCGACCAATCATCGTCGTAGCCTTCCAGGCAATAAGAATAGACTAACTCAGATGTTGGGGTGAGGTCGTCTTGGCCCGACCAGGTAAAGGTGACGTCATTGTAATTTATGGTTTCCAACCATTCGCTCGTTATCGAGGTTTGTGGCGCTGTGATGTCGCCGATCGAGCCGATGCAAACGATTTTATCGTACCTTCCCATGCATATCCACATAAACACCTTGCCATTGGCCACTGTTGGATAACAGTTGTGACCGCCTCCAGGAACCTCCCATAGCTTCTCTCCTGTATCCGCATCCAAACAATATAGCTTGTCACGAGACCCAATGAGCACTTTATCATCGGCTACCGCCGGGCATGAGTCGGCGATGCCAGCAAACTGCCAGACCTTGGTCCCTGTATACTCATCCAAACAATAAAGTATTCCACCAGTCCCTATAAATACCTTGCCATCGGCCACAACCGGGGGACACCGGTATGGAAAACCCCTGCCACTATCGAACTCCCAGATCTTGGCCCCTGTATATTCATCCAGACAATATAGCTTTGGACCAGACGGTGACTCGCCAATCTGGGTTAATACCTGCCCATAGGCCACGAACACCTTGCCATTAGCCACTGTGGGGGGATATCCTTGATGATTTAAAGCCACCCGACGGAACTCCCATATCTTTTGCCCTGTATCCTCATCCAAACAATAAAGGTAAGCCCATGTATCAGTGGGATGCTGCACCGTGGCCGTGCTTATGAATACCTTGCCATCGGCTACCGCCGGAGAGGAGAGGCCTAATAAGGCTGCGGCAGTAAACTCCCAGATCTTCGCCCCCGTCTCCCCGTCTAAGCAATATACTTTATTGGCTGCTCCGATAAATACCTTGTTATCGGATATTGCCGGTGAAGCACGTACAACCCACCCAGCACTGAACTTCCAAATCTTCTCTCCTGTATCCGCATCCAGGCAATATACTTTGCCGTCATGTCCACCCACATATACCCTGTCATTGGCTATCGCCGGGGTAGAGCATGACCCACTAATTGTGAACTCCCAGATCTTCCCCCCGGTTTCCTCATTCAAGCAATTCAGCTTATCGGCTGAGCCCACAAATACCTTGCCCCCGGCTACTGACGGGGAAGAGCCTCCATGACCTCCGGTGCTGAACTCCCAGAGGCGCGTGCCAATATCCGGTGCCGGCGAGGTAGAATATCCAAAGCGAGCCGGGTTTTGGCGAAACATGGGCCAATCTATAGCTTCCACAGATACTGCGAATGAGCACTCTGGTGGCGTTGGTTCTATATTTCCCACCTCATCCTTCGCTCTCACGGAGAAGCTATGGGGGCCATTGGTGAGGGTATAGGTTATGCTTGTATTGGATGTCCACTCTGACCACGGGTTGCTGTCTAATCTATAGGAATAAAGAAGATCGGCGGTGGAGGAAATATTGTCTTCCCCCGTCCATTCAAAGGTCGCCTGGTTATAGCCAATCTCCCCACTTGGATATACCGTTATAGTTCCTATGGGTGGGGTGGTATCCAAGATAATGGAATCTGAATAAGTATCGGAGACATTGTCAAACCAGTCCCTATACTTTACATAGACATGCTTCTCCCCATCCCCGTAGGCGAGCTCCCAGGTCTTGTAACGCGCATAGGATTCCCACGGGCTCCAGGAGGCGTTATCGTTGCTGAAGCACATCTCAGAGACGAGGCCACAGCCCTCGTCGGAAGCTGATAACACTAGGGTGACCGAGGTTAAATTGGTGGCCGTGCCCTCTGCTATTGCTATGTCTCCTGAGGGTGGTCTTCTATCGATCTTGAAAGGGCCGAGATGAGCAGCGGTATTGCTCCAGTTGTTCTCGCTGTCAATCCACCTGATATGGAAATAGTTGTCCCCATGTGGCAGCCATGGGCTCTCCGTGGATGTGACAGCACCGATCTGTTGCTCTTTTTCCGGATCTATCTGGCCATCTTGGGCGGGTAGAGAAACCGGGGATTGATCCCAGCGGATTATATAGCCAGCCAGTGTGGTGTTGGCGAATTCCGGTGGCGTCCAGACAACTTCAATGGGGTCGTCTTTGGACCATCCATTCACGGCATGCGTGGTGCTGTGGAGGTTCGACGGAGGGGCATCGATATGAAAGGGTCCCACCACGGAGGCAACAGGGCTCCAGCGTCCGCCAGCGTCGTGAACCCTGACATGGATGTACCAGTCGTCGGCGTTGGCCAGGGCTGGGGTAGCGAAGGTGGGGGAGGCTGTGTCGATGGTCTCGTCAGGCAATACGTCATAACTGGGCGAGTGATCCCAGGAGACGGAGTAGCCATCCGCAGGATAAAGGGCATAGCCATCGGGTGGGCTCCAGTTAACATCGATGGTCCTGTCGCTGGACCAGGTGCCTATCTGATGGGAACTGCTGGTCAGGTTTCCTACCCGAGGCGGTGAAATGTAGTCGATGTACATCAGAATGCGGAGGCGATCAAGGCCGGCGTAGTTGGAGAGCAGACGGAAGCAGTCGTTAACGATTTGGTTCCCCACGTCACTGCCACCCCAGGCATTGGCATTCTGTGCTGTGTCAGTAATCCGCTCGGTCAAGTCCGCCTGCTCCTTCCAGATGTCGACCAGCTCACCTTGGGACTCCGGCCTCTCGGCCTCAGCCATATTCTTCAATTCCTCCAGCTTATCCTTCTCCTCTTTGAGCTTCTCGATCATGTCCTTGAGGTCGTTGCCCACAGGGTGATAAAAGTTGCCCGCGGCATCGGTATAACCGTGGTCATCGAAGCTCCAGTAGTCCCGGCAAAGGCTGGTTTGCATGGCAAGGCCCAAATCCAGCATCTCCTGGAAAGCGTGACTGATAGCCTGTCCAGATTGCTCAGCTATTTCCATCATCACTAGCCCGAGGCCTAAAATGGAGAGAAGGCCGCTGGTCAGGATCCCGGCTGAGGTCGTGAAGGTCGTCCTGAAGGCTAACCTCCCTGCCTGGGCAATGAGCTCATCCACAAATTGAATGCCGAGGTTCAGTAACTCGGGGGCGAGTTCAGCGATCATGTCCCAGATCGTGCTCTCCTGCTCCTGCGTCAGGTTTCCCAGATCCCACCCTTCCTCCTCAGCCTTCTGCTCGGCGATTTCCTTGAACTTCGTTGCCAGCTCGGAAACCGCTTCGCCCAAGGAATTCCACTGAGCCGCCTGCACCTCGGCGAAGGTTAGCTCGCTACCGCTCTTGGGATGAAGGGCATGCCACCTAAAGAAATACGCCCACTGTCCGTAGCCCTCATATACTTTGATTCGCCATTCGGCCACATTCAGCATATAGTTGATATCTTCCTGGGACAAGGTTCGATGAGGAATATGGTTCTCAACGGCATAAACCTGATGGGTGGTCATAGCGGGAGAACCGAGGCCTGACAGCACCGGATGGGAGCCGATCAGCAGGCAGGAAATAAGCACAAAGCTGCAAACCTTGTGTCTTACACCCATGGCGCGCCCCCCGGCTAAATTATAGCACGTCTGCAATCGGTCGGCGTGTCCGCCGACGATGTAGAGCCACCGCCCGAGCTAGCAGAGCGCGGATTTCCGTGGCAACGCTCATGCTAGACATGCCAGTATGATAGTTCAGAAACAAATGTAAAGCCAAATGATATTGGTATGGTTTTTAATAAAATTTTTAAAAGCTGTATAATGAGACGCGGAGGTTGTACTGACATCGCAATATCGCCAAGGGAAAGTCAAATCAACGCCAAGGGGGAGAGATGAGGGTCTGCATAGTCGGCGGCGGTGGTGGCGCCAGCAATGCCGCCAATGTCGTCCGTCTTCTGGACAAGGAGGCCCAGATTGACATCTTCACCAATAGGGGCGAGATAGGGAACATACCCTGTGAGATCCCCTTCGTTCTCAGGGGAACCATTCCCTCCTGGGAGGATAGCTTTGCCTTCAGGGAAGGATTCTACCGGGAGCGAAACATCACCGTCCATCTCAACACAGAGGTGACCGACATCTTCAGACAAGAAAAGCGCTTGGTAGCTGGAGGGAAGAGCTACCAATACGATAAGGCCATCCTGGATTTGGGCGCCACCCCCTGGGTCCCCCCTATCCCGGGACTGGATGGCTGGAACGAGTTTGTGTTGGGCACCGACCTGAAATACGCCCGGGCCTTTGAACAGGCCATCCCCAAGTATACCAGCGCAGCTATCGTCGGCGCCGGGGCCATTGGCCTGGAGGTGGCTGCTGCTCTCCTGGCAAAAGGCTATCACCCCATCTATGTTTTGGATGTCCTGGAAAACGTCTTGGGGGTATGCCTGGACAAGGATATGGCGGAAAGGGTCGAAGAGAGGATAAAAGACAAGGGCATAGAGCTGATCCTGGCCGTGAACATCCAGGGCATAACGAGCAAGGGAGGGAAGAAGGTTTTAACCCTTCCCCAGCGGGAAATGGAGGCGGACTTCGTCTTTTTCGCCTGTGGCGCCAAGCCCAACACCGAGCTGGCCCGGAGGGCAGGGCTCGCGATCGGCGAGACGGGGGCCATCGCTGTAAACGAATACCTTCAAACCAGCGACCCCGATATATATGCTATTGGCGATTGTATGGAAAATTGGGATATGATCACTGGCTCCAAAAGGCGCCACCAGCTAGCCACTAATGCCGCCCGAACCGGCAGCATCGCCGCCAGAAACCTGGTCTTGGGCAATGTCCTCCCCTATCGAGGCACCGTCATGGCGTTCATCATCGAGGTCTTTGGCTATCAGGTAGGCGCCGTGGGCTTCACCGAGAAGCAGGCTCGAGAGCACGGGCTAGATGTGGTTTCCAGCACCACCACCGCCACCCGACGCCGGCTATTTGGCGGCAAGCCCATCCATATCAAGCTCATCGCCCGCCGCGACAGCCACGCCTTGGTCGGAGCTCAAGTCGTCTCCGAGGAGCTGGTGGCGGGACAGATCGATAAACTGGCTGTGGCCGTGGCCGAGAGGATCCCCGCGGAAAGGCTGGCCCTGATCGATACCTGCTATTCCCCACCCTTGGGCTCGGCCTATGCCCCCCTGGCGATGGCGCTGGATGAATTGGTGCCAAAATTGGTCAGTGACCGGGGAAAGCTGTAACCCCGGCTTGCGCCCTTTCGCCACCGGCCATAGCTCCGCAGGGGCAAGGAGCATGGACTACCGGGCCGCTGTAGATTTCATCCTCAGCCTCACCGACTACGAACGAACACCCCCTGCCTACACCGCCGAAAACTACGACCTGCGGCGCATGGAGGAGTTGCTGGCACCCCTGGGCGACGTCCATAAGGGCATAAAGGCGGTGCACATCGCTGGCACCAAGGGCAAGGGAAGCACCGCGGCCATGGTGGCCTCTGTCCTGAGCACCGCCGGCTACCGCACCGGCCTCTACACCTCCCCCCATCTCCACACCATAAGGGAGCGCCTACAAATAGACAATCATCCGATCCCCGAGTCTGAGTTTGCCCGCCTCGTCCAGGCCCTCCAGCCCCAGGTGGAAAAGGTGAACCGGGAGGCCCATTATGGGCTGCTCACCACCTACGAGGTGCTCACCGCTCTCGCCTTTATTTACTTTGTCCAGGAAGGGGTGGATTATCAGGTCCTGGAGGTGGGGCTGGGGGGGCGGCTGGATGCCACCAATATCATAGAGGCGCCCCAGGTATGCATCATCACCTCCATCAGCCTGGACCACACCGATGTCCTTGGTCATACCCTGAGCGCCATCGCCGCCGAGAAGGCGGGGATAATCAAGCCGGGCTCCACTGTGGTCAGCGCCCCCCAGGTGCCCGAGGCCGCCCGGGTGATAGAGGAGGCCTGCCGCCGCCACGAAGCCACCCTTATCAAGGTGGGCAATGACATAACCTGGCACCGAGATCTAGCCGACCGACACGGGCAATCGCTCACCGTTCGGGGGAGGAGAGGCCATTATAGGATTTCCACCCCCCTCATCGGCGACCATCAGGCCGAAAATGCGGCCACCGCAGTGGCCGCCCTGGAGGTTCTGGCCGGGTATGGGGCCAGCCTTTCAGCCAAAGACATAGCCCAGGGGCTGAAGGGGACCCGATGGCCGGGGCGCCTCCAGCTTCTGGGCCAGCGCCCGTGGCTGGTGGTGGACGGGGCCCATAATGCCGATTCGGCGCGGCGGCTGGGGATAGCCCTCAGGGAGTACTTCCCCCACCGCCGGCTGATTCTGGTTATGGGCACCTCCTTTGATAAGGATATACCCGGGATGGTCCGCGAGCTGGCCCAGCTTGATCCCCTGGTCATCGCCACCCGCTCCCACCACCCCCGCTCTGCCTCCCCCTCGGTGATTCAAGGGGAGTGGGCCAAGCAGAATGTCCCAGCCGCGATCACCCAAAGCGTGTCCGAAGGCTTAGCCAGGGCAAAAGCCCTGGCCCAGGGGGATGACCTCATCTGCGTCACCGGCTCGCTCTTCGTGGTGGCCGAGGCTATAGAATATGAGGGGGCAGCCAGATGGGAGAGCAACCGGGTGCCGGGTTAGGCCATCTGGCCGGCTATGGCCTCCTTGGGCAACATCTGGCCCAGTAGGCGCTGTAAGGCCATGGTATGGCTGCACAATCCCCACCCGGCGAAGAAGCGGCAAGTGCACTGCCATCGGCCTGACTTGTAGCCTACGGTGTAGGTATCATGCTCGCCACGAAAAGTGGCGCTGAGCTCCCTGAAGGTAACGCGCTCTGGCTCCTGGGCATAGCGCCGCGCCTTTTCCACCTTGCCGATGAGGCTGGACTGCATTTCACCCTCCTCAAAAACCAGGAAGCACTGGCAACTGTCGCCAGCGCTTCCTGATTGACCTCCAGATTTTGGCCCGCCAAACGATTGAAAAGCTCTCCTGATTGACCTCGATAAATCATTATATCTCATTTCCGGGTTTCGGGTCAAGGCCAGTCCCCGCTTGCCAGGGGGCCTATCTTTTGCTACAATTCCCGCAGAATTGTGCCGGTAGGAGGCCGAGATGAGCCCGACACACACTGTAGTCAAGGTCCCTCAGCTTGCCTGGTGGGAGGACATAGAGGCTGAACTCCCCTTCCCCGATGGCTGGGAGGTGACCACCTGCCATATGAGGGGGCACGATGCCCCCAAGCTCAGCCCTGAGGGCTTCCGCCAGGCCTTTGCCAACCCTATCGGCACCAGGCCCATCCGTGAGCTGGCCCGGGGCAAGAGAAACGTGGTCATCCTCTTCGATGACATGAGCCGGCCTACCCAGACGGCGGAAATAGTGCCCTACCTCCTGGAGGAACTGAGGGCCGGCGGCGTTGCCGATGATAACATCCAGTTCATCTGCGCCCTGGGTTGCCATGGCGCCCTCACCGCCCACGATTTCCGAAAGAAATTGGGCGAGGATGTAGTGGCCAACTTCCACGTCTATAACCATAACCCCTACGAGAATTGCACCTACATCGGGAAGACCAGCCGCGGCACCCCTGTTTCTCTGAATGCCGAGTTCCTGAGCGCCGACCTCAAGATAGGTATAGGCTGCCTGGTGCCCCACCCCATGTCTGGGTTCGGTGGCGGGGGCAAGATAATCCTGCCCGGCGTGGCCGCCATAGAGACCATTGCCTATAACCACGGCCCGGTGCGCATGGCAGCCAGGGAGGCCCGTTTCCAGTGCAATGAGGGTATGGGCAGGAACGAGGATAATGCCATGCTCTTTGACCTCGAAGAGGTGTGCCGGATGTCGGGCCTGGATGTCAAGATCGACGCTGTGGTCAATCTCAAGCGGGACACCACAGCCCTGTTCGTGGGCGAGCCCATCGCCCAATATTATGAGGGGGTGAAGCTGGCCAAGGAGCACTACTTCAGCCCCATGCCAGATAAATCCGAGGTGGTGGTGGCCAACTGCAACGCTAAGGTCAATGAGGCCCTCATCGGCGTCCTCGTCGCCCAGTCACTCCTGCCCGAAGAGGGCGGCACCCTGGTCATGATATCTCACAACCCCTGGGGCGAGGTGCCCCACTATCTGCTGCGCCGCTTCGGCGACCATATAGGTGGCCGGATGTGGAAGGCCGCCGCCTTGCCGCCCAGGGTCAAGAAGTTCATCTTCCTTGCGCCCTACAAAGACAAGACCAGCGTGGACTGGATCGTGCCCCTGGAGTCCGTTAACTGGGCCAGGACCTGGGACGAGGTTATGGCCATGCTCCAGGCCGATTTCCCCCGTGGGGCCAAGACGGCAGTCATCCCCGACGCCACCATCCAGTTCTTCGAGGCGCCTGCGGGGTTTGCCTGAGGACCACCCCACCCCAATGTGAGGACGGGTCTTTGAAGCTAAGTCGGGAAGAGGTGAAGCACATCGCTACCCTGGCCCGGGTGGGCCTCACCGAGGAGGAGCTGGAGCGCTTCAGCCAGCAGCTCTCCCACATCTTGGAGAACTTCGCCATCCTCCAGGAGCTCGATACCGCCGATGTCCCCCCCACCTCCCACCCCATGGCCCTCTCCAGCGTCCTCCGCGATGACGAGGCCGAGCCCTCCTATCCGCCCGAGGACATCCTGGCCAATGCCCCCCACCGGGAAGAGGCCTTCTTCAGGGTCAAGGCCATTTTGGAATAGCCCTTTTCGACCCGGGCGTCTTTCTTGACATATAAGCGATGTAGAGATTCGACCTCGGTCGGTGTTATCAGAGGTCCCTTGGTTATGAAGCTCGATCTCAATAATTTGACCATTCATCAAGCCCGAGACCTGCTGGTCAGGAAAGAGGTCTCCTCCCTGGAGCTGACCCAGGCTGCCCTGGAGCGCGTCCACCAGGTGGACAGTAGGCTCGGCGCCTTCATCACCGTCACCGAGGGGCTGGCCCTGGAGCAGGCCCGGCGGGCCGACAGGCGCCTGGGCCAGGGGGAGGGGGAGGCCCTCACCGGCATACCTATGGCCGTCAAGGATATCATCTGCACCAAAGGGATACGCACCACCTGTGGCTCCCGGATGCTGGAGAACTTCGTCCCCCCCTACGATGCCACGGTGATGGCCAAGCTCAACGCCCAGGGCTCGGTGCTCATAGGCAAGTTGAATATGGACGAGTTTGCTATGGGCTCCTCCACCGAGAACTCGGCCTTCTTCATCAGCCGAAATCCCTGGGACCCCAGCCGGGTGCCCGGGGGCAGCAGCGGGGGCTCGGCGGTGGCGGTGGCCTCAGGGGAGGCCCTGTTCAGCCTGGGCTCCGATACTGGCGGCAGCGTCCGGCTGCCGGCGGCCTTCTGCAACCTGGTGGGCCTCAAGCCCACCTATGGACTGATATCTCGCTACGGCTTGGTGGCCTTCGCCAGCTCCCTGGACCAAATAGGCCCTTTAACCAGGGATGTGGCGGACTGCGCCCTGGTGACCCAGGTCATCGCTGGCTACGACCCCCACGACTCCACCTCTCTCCCCCAGCCGGTGCCCGACTACAGCCAATCCCTCATTCCTCACCTCAAGGGGATACGGTTGGGGGTTCCCCGGGAATATTTCGGCCAAGGCCTACAGCCTGAGGTCAAGACCATTATCCAGGCGGCTATCAGGGAGCTGGAGGGGCTGGGGGCGGAGGTGGACTGGGAGGTGTCCCTGCCCCACACCAAGTATGCCTTGGCCGCCTACTACATCCTGAACCCCTCCGAGGCTATGGCCAATCTGGCCCGCTACGATGGCGTCAAGTATGGCTTCTCCGCCCCGGAGGCCGCCGATATATGGCAGGCTATGGAGCAAACCCGGGGGCTCGGCTTCGGCCCAGAGGTGAAACGGCGCATCATGTTGGGCACCTATGCCCTCTCCACCGGCTACTACGATGCCTATTACCTCAAGGCCCAAAAGGTGCGCACCCTCATCCGCCGGGAGCTGGATGCCCTCTTCGACAGGTTCGATGCCTTGATCACCCCCACCTCCCCCACCGTGCCTTTCAAGTTGGGCGAGAAGGTGGGCGACCCCCTTCAGATGTATCTCAGCGACGTGTGCGCCGTGTCGGTGAACATCGCCGGCATCCCCGCCCTCTCGGTGCCCGCCGGCTTTGCCGATGGGCTGCCAGTGGGCATGCAGATTATAGGCAAGCCCCTGAGCGAGGCCATCCTATTCCGCATCGGCTACGCCTTCCAGCAGGCTACCGACTGGCACAAGCGAACGCCCCATCTGGAGGACTGCCAGTGAACGAAGAGGGGGCGGGCATACCCCTTGAACCTGATAAGGTCGTCTGTCGTTCAGAACATACTTACGCCACCACCCTGCACCGCTTCTACTGGGAGGGGCAGTGGCACCAGGTTTGGGAGGTTAGGCAGGCGTGGCGGGAGCCGGGGGAGCGCTGCTTTCAGGTGCTCACCGATGAGGGCAGGCTATTCCAGCTCTGCTACAGCGAGGCCGAGGATCGCTGGCGACTCACGGAGGTGGTAGAAGGCTAGGGTGGCCAGGCATACTCCTGGGCCTTTTCCCAGAACTGCCGGTAGATAGCCGGCGAGCCAGCGATAATGCTCCGGCTGCGGAGGGTGATGGGCTGACCCCAGTTGCTGACGATGCCCCCCGCCTCCGTCACCAGCAGCAGGCCACTGGCTATATCCCAGGGGTAAACACAGCGGTGGAAGTAGAGGTCCATGCGTCCTGCGGCCACATAGGCCAGTCCCAGGGATGCCGAGCCTATCAGCCTCAGGCTGTGTACCCCGGGCCAGAGCCGGCGGGCTAGCTCCAGGTACTGGAAGCCCCGCTGCCGGTCATAGCCCATATCAAAGCCGATGAGGGAATGCTCCAGTCTGTCCCGCTGGGAGACGGTGATGGGCACATCATTGAGGAAGGCACCCTGGCCCTTCTGGGCATGGAAAAGCTCTTGTTGAAGGGGGGCATAGGTCAGTCCCAGGAGGGCCTCCTCCCCTTTTATCAGGCAGACGGTGACGGCGAAGAGGGGTATGCCGAAGGTGTAGTTGTTGGTGCCATCCAGGG
Source organism: Dehalococcoides sp. JdFR-54 (assembly GCA_002011475.1). GTDB lineage: Bacteria > Chloroflexota > Dehalococcoidia > JdFR-54 > JdFR-54 > JdFR-54. The sequence goes on along the minus strand of MTNP01000011.1, from coordinate 413 downwards.
GGTCAATGACCCAAGAGTAGCCAGACTGGCCAGCCCGGTCCTCGGATTCTTCCCCAATGAGCCCAAAGTCGGGGTACTCCCTCCGCAGCAGCTCCGACATAGCCCTCTCCGAAAGCAGGTCCACCTCGGTGACGATGTTGCCCGGGCCCTTGCGCCGGAATTCCTTTTTGCTGTAGAAGTGGCTGAGGAGGATATCGCCCGCGCTGTGGGCGGCCTCGACAGCTACTTGGAAAGCGGTGCGCCCGCTCTGGGAGAGGGGCAGTTGCGTCACGGGGAGGCCCCTCGGCGGAGGAGCCCCATCTTCTCCTTGACCTCGGTGATGGTCTCCACGGCGATGTCGCTGGCGCGGCGGGCGGCATCGGCGGCTACCTCAGCCACATACTCAGGTTGGGCAGCCAGCTCGGCACGCCGCT
>MTNP01000002.1 GCA_002011475.1 Dehalococcoides sp. JdFR-54 | reverse complement strand
GCCCCCCCTTCCCCGCCCAGTCTGGCTTGGATGGAAAGCCCAGCAATATTAATAATGTGAAGACCCTGGCCTGCGTCCCGGTTATCATCGACCGGGGGGCCGACTGGTTCGCCAGCCTGGGCACTGAAAAGAGCAAGGGCACGGCCGTTTTCGCCCTCACCGGGAAGGTCGCCAACAGCGGGCTGGTGGAGGTGCCCATGGGTACCCCGCTGCGCACCATCATCTTCGATATCGGAGGTGGCATCCCTCGGGGCAAGCGATTTAAGGCGGTGCAGACGGGTGGCCCCTCAGGAGGCTGCATCCCAGCCCGCTTCCTAGACCGCCCAGTGGACTATGAATCCCTGGCCCAGGTGGGCTCTATCATGGGTTCTGGCGGTATGGTGGTGATGGACGAGAACACCTGTATGGTGGAGATAGCCCGTTTCTTCCTCAGTTTCACCCAGGCCGAGTCCTGTGGCAAGTGTGTTCCCTGCCGTCTGGGGACCAGGCAGATGCTGGAGATCCTGACCAGGATCACCCAGGGCAGAGGCCGGGAGAGCGATATCGACGCCTTGCTGACCATAGCCAAGGTGGTCAAGGAGTGCTCGCTGTGTGGCCTGGGCCAAACCGCCCCGAACCCAGTGCTTTCCACCATCAGCTACTTCCGAAGTGAGTATGAGGCACATATCAAGGAGAAGAGGTGTCCGGCTGCCGTCTGCGATGCCCTGATGATATCGCCCTGCCAGCATACCTGTCCCGTGGGCATCGATATCCCCAAATATGTGGCCTATATCGCCGAGGGGGATTACCACAAGGCGATAGACGTGATCCGGGAGCGCAACCCCTTCCCAGCCATTTGTGGCCGCATCTGCCATCACCCCTGTGAGGTGAGATGCCGCCGCGGGGAGCTGGACGAGCCGGTATCCATCCGCTCGCTGAAGCGCTTTGCCGCCGACTGGTATTTCGAGAATGGGTACAAAGAACCGGAACCCTTCCCCGTAACCCGTGACCAGAGGGTGGCTGTAGTGGGGGCTGGCCCCACCGGACTGGCCTGTGCCTATTTCCTGGCCCAGATGGGCTATCCGGTCACGGTTTTCGAGGCCCTGCCTGTGGCCGGGGGCATGCTCTCCGTGGCCATACCGGAGTTTCGATTGCCCCGGGAGGTCATTGAAAGAGAAATCGATTACATCGCCAAGAAAGGGGTGGAGATAAGATACAACACCCCCATTAACATGAATTACACCGTGGACGACCTGAGAAGAGAGGGCTATGAAGCTGTCTTCATCGCCGCTGGGGCCCAAAGGAGCCAGCGGGTGGGCATACCGGGCGAGTTGGAGGATGTGGAAGGGTTTCATTATGGGCTGAGGTTCTTGAGGGATGTAAGGATCGGCCGACAGGTCAGGGTGGGGCGTCACATCGCTGTGATCGGGGGCGGCAATGTGGCCCTGGATGCCGCTCGCACTGCCCTTCGCCTGGGCGCTGAGGAGGTGAGCGTGTATTACCGACGGTCGCGGGAGGAGATGCCGGTGACGGAGGTCGAGTACGAGGGGGCTGTGGCTGAGGGCGTTAACTTCCACTTCCTGGTCAGCCCCACCCGCATTGCCAGCCAGGGGTGGAAGGTAACCGGGCTACACTGTATTCGCATGGCGCTGGGCGAGCCGGACGACAGCGGGCGGCGCCGGCCCATCCCCATTCCCGGCTCCGAATTCTTCGTGGAGGTGGATACGGTCATCGCTGCCGTGGGTCAGGCCCCCGACCTCTCCTTCCTCCCCCCAGACAGCGCCCTGGAACGCACCCGATGGGAGACCCTGGTGGTGGACAGCAATACCCTGGCTACCAATGTCCCCGGGGTATTTGCCGGGGGGGACTTCGTTACCGGGCCTGGCATGGTCATCGAGGCCATTGCCGCTGGCCGGAGAGCAGCCATAGCTATAGACAAATATCTGAAAGGCGATACCTCGCCCGTAGAGATGTATGACTTGAAGGTCCAGGGCGCTAGGGAGCTGGTCTCCGAGGAGATGGAGGAAACCTGGGAGGCGCAACCCAGGGTGGAAATGCCCAGCCTCCCCCCCCAGGAGAGGAAAGGCAGCTTCAGGGAGATAGAGCTGGGCTTCTCCGCAGAGAGGGCCAGGCAAGAGGCCAGGAGGTGTTTGCGGTGCGACCTGGAGACATAATCGGGCCGGAAGGCTAGGCAGACTGCCACCAAGTCACTGGCCCAAGCGGGAGGATGAAGTATGAAATCGATAACCAGACAGAAGCCCTTTGCTGAGGTTCAGCAGCTTCTGGAGGAGCTCGACCGGGCCTTCATCATCGGCTGCGGCACCTGTGCCACTATGACCAGGACCGGCGGCAAGGACGAGGTCTTGGAGATGAAGGAGCGTCTCCAGGAGCTGGGCAAGGTGATCACCGGCTGGACGGTGGTCCCCACCGCCTGCGACGAGATGACGGAGGTGGCCCTCAGGGAAAATGGCGCCGCCCTTCGAGACGCTGGCTGTATCTTGGTCATGGCCTGTGCCCTGGGGGTGCACCGGGTGGGCATCTATGTTGACCGCCCGGTCATTCCTGCCCTGGATACCCTGTTTATCGGCGTGGAGGATGGCCCGGGCCATTTCCACGAGGTATGTGCCCAGTGTGGCCAGTGTGTGGTAGGGGAGACCGCCGGCCTCTGCCCCATCGCCCTGTGCCACAAGGGACTGGTCAACGGCCCTTGTGGCGGCACCAACAACGGCAAGTGTGAGGTCGATCCCGAGAAGGATTGCGCTTGGACCCTCATCTACCAGCGCCTGGCCAAGCAGGGCAGGCTCGACTTGATGCGCAAATATTATCCCCCCAGGAATTTTCAGGTTGTGCCCAGGCCGCGGGGGGTCAAGCTTGTGAGCCAGGAGACGCAGCTATGACACGGAGTCTGAGAGAGGCCCTCAATTCCGGGAAGTTCGTCGTCACCAGCGAGATCGGGCCACCCAAGGGGACCAATATCGAGAAGATGCTGCATCATATCGACCTTCTCAAGGATAAGGTAGATGGGCTTAATGTCACCGATCATCAAAGCTCGGTGATGCGTTTCCCCTCCCTGGGCGGCTGCCTCTTCATCAAAGAGCGGGGGGGCGAGCCCATCCTGCAAATGACCTGCCGCGACCGCAACCGATTGGCCCTTCAGGCGGAACTCCTTCTGGCCCATACCAGGGGGATAAGGAATGTGCTGTGCCTTACCGGCGATGCCGTCCCCGTGGGCGACCACAAGGAGGCCAAGGGCGTCTTCGACCTCGACTCTGTTCAACTCCTGAGGGCCATTCGTCTGCTGGAATCGGGCAAGGACCTAGGGGGCAACAACTTGGATGGGGCGGTGGATTTTTGCGCCGGGGCCATAGTCACCCCCGAGGCCCAGCCCATCGAGCCCCAGCTCATAAAGTTCGCCAAGAAGGTGGAGGCCGGCGCCGAGTTCTTCCAGACGCAGGCCATCTACGACCTGGATAATTTCGCCAAATTCATGCGCTATGCCCGTCAATTCCCGGTAAAGGTGCTGGCGGGGATAGTTCTGCTGGTCTCGCCCAGAATGGCCAAGTATATGAACGACAATGTCCCTGGCATCTTCGTGCCCCAGAACCTCATCGACGAATTGTCCAGCGTGCCCAAGGAGGAGGCGCTCAAAAAGGGCATCGAGATCGCCGGGCGGATGATCGCTGCCCTGAGGAGGGATTCGCTTTGTGATGGCGTCCATATCATGGCCATAGGCAGGGAGGAAGTGGTCCCGGATATCTTGGCAGCGGCTGGACTGCTGCCGCAAGAGGGAAAAAAGGAGGGATAAAGTGGCAAACGAACCCAAGATCCTGATCGCAGACGATGAGCTGGACTTTGTAGTGGCTTTGCAGATGACGCTGGAGGGCAGTGGTTATAGGGTGGCCACCGCTTGTAACCGGCCTCAGGCCCAGGAGATGATCAGGGCGGAAAGGCCTGATGCCCTGATCCTGGGCACCTTGATGCCCCGGGGCGAGGCCTTCCGATTGCACCAGTGGCTAAAACAAAGCTCCAAGTTCAAGGATTTGCCCATCCTGGTACTGGATGCCCCGCTGGAAAAACGCACCCTCAAGGGGTGGCTGATGGACGAGATCCGCCTGCTGGAGGCCGATGACCTAGTGGCTAAGCCCGTGGAGCCGGCATCCCTGGTGGAGCGAATGGAAAAGCTGTTGGCCAGGGCGCGCCACAGGATCAAGGTGCTGGTGGCAGACGACCACACCGTGGTCAGGGAGGGGATCTGTGCCATGCTCGCCTTGCAGCGGGATATGGAGGTGGTGGGGCAAGCCATAGACGGCCGGGATGCCGTGGAGAAGGCGCGGCTGCTCTCGCCCGATGTGGTGGTGATGGACATAGTCATGCCCAAGATGAATGGCTTGGAGGCCACCGGGCAAATATGCAAGGAATGCCCCTGGATCAAGGTCCTCGTGCTGACCCAGTATGAGGAGGATGAGAATGTCCTCACCAGTGCCCGGGAGGGTGCCCGGGGCTTCATACCCAAGAGGGCGGCCGCTTCTGAGCTTGTAGCCGGCATCAGGTCGGTATTTGACGGGGAGTATTTCATGGTCCCCTCCGCTACCAAGGCGCTGGTGGAGAGGGCCCGGGGCCGTAGCCAAAACTAGGGTCGCCCCCAGATGGTCTCCACTGCGGTGCTTTTAGCTGGTCAGCGCCCGCAATGTGATCGAAGTCCGATTTGACAAGCGGCGAGCTGCGGGGCTGTAATAGTGGTATAAAGTCCTTCACAGGGCAGGGTTATGGGCGTTGAGGTAAACTTGCAGGACATCATAGACGGCCTGGAAGATGAGTTGCTGGTCATCGATGGCCAATACTGTGTGCTTTTCGTCAACTCGGCAGCGCGGCGCGCCTTGCCCGAGGGCATTGGCTCGCCTGTGGGCAGGCGCTGCTACCAGCTCTTCAAGGGCAGGGATAGGCCGTGCAGCGCCCCCCTTTGGGATTGCCCCCTGAGAAAGGTGGTGAACACTGGCCGCGCTGTGGTCGTCACCCACCATGAGCACATGCGCGATGCCGAGCCAGGCCGGGACAGGTATGTTTCCGTAATCGCCTCCCCCCTCAGGGACAGCAATGGCAAGGTCACTGCCATAGTTGAACTCCGCCGAGACATTACCGCCCAGAGGCAGCTGGAGAGCCAGATCATGAGGCGGTATCACGAGCTTTCAGCCCTGGACCGCATCTCCACCGCGGTGAGCGGCTCCCTGGATTTGGATACCGTTTTGAATGTGGCCCTGGATAATGTGTTGGAGCTGGTGGATGGCACCATCGGGGGGATCCTCCTTTTGGACGAAGGTACCCAGACGCTATCTTATCGGGTACACCGCGGGTTGTCCGACAGATATGTTGCCGAGATGCGCCTCCGGCTGGGAGAGGGTATTGCCGGAAGAGTAGCCCAGAGCGGGGAGCCCATGCTCACGGAGGATATCTCGGCAGACCAACGCGCTGCCCGCCCCGACCTGATCAGCACCGAGGGCCTGAAGGCCTTTGTCAGCGTCCCCCTGCGGGCCAAGGACAAGGTTCTGGGCGTGATGAACGTGGCCAGCTACCTGAGGCGGCGGTTTGGCGAAGATGATATGCACCTTCTGGACTCCATAGGTCACCAGCTGGGCATGGCCATCGAGGGGGCAAAGCTCTACCAGGAGTTGAGGAAGGCCAGCGAGACCTATCGCCAGCTGCTTCAGCAGTCTATCCTCGCCCAGGAGGAGGAGCGCAAAAGGATTGCCCGGGAATTGCACGACGAAACCGGCCAGACACTTACCGGCCTGGCCCTTAATCTGCAGGTCATAATGGAGATGATGGAGCTGCCCGGCGTTGAGGCGGCTGAGGTCAAAACGAGGCTGAAAAAGGTACAGGCGTTTACCGCCCAGGCTGTCACTGAGATAGGTAAGCTCATAAATGACCTCCGCCCCTCCCTTTTGGATGAGCTGGGACTGGTGGCCGCCGTGCGCAAGTATGCCGAGGTTCAGCTCGAGCCCCACGGCGTCAATGTGACTGTCGAATCTGACCTCACCCCCCAGCGTCTGCCCTCGGAGGTCGAAGTAGCCCTATTCCGCATTGCCCAGGGGGCCATTAGCAATGTGATGAAATACGCCGAGGCCAGGAATGTGACCATAAGCCTGGCAGGCAAGAACGATGAGGTCATCTTTACCATCGAGGATGACGGTAGGGGATTTGATACCGCCCAGCTCGCCGCCCGCAGGGAGGCCATGGGCGTGCTGACCATGCAGGAGAGGGTGAATCTGCTGGGCGGCACCTGCACTATTCAATCCCGGCCCGGACATGGTACAATGGTTACGGTCAAGGTCCCCATCACCTGGAGCAGGGCCGATGCTGAAGATACGGGTACTGGTGGTAGATGATCATACTATCGTGCGCGATGGCATTCGCGCCCTGCTGGCCCTGGCCGGCGATATAGAGGTCATCGATGAGGCGGCCAACGGGCGGGAGGCCCTGGATAAGGTGAGGGAGCTGGCGCCGGATGTGGTCCTGATGGACATAGCTATGCCCATCATGGGCGGGCTGGAAGCCACCCGCCGCATTCATAGGGAATTCCCCAGCACCAGGGTGTTGGTGCTCACCCAGTATGACGACAAGGACTATGTCTTCCCCATCATCGAGGCCGGGGCTAAGGGGTTTATCAGCAAGATGGCGGCATCTTCAGAGCTGGCTACGGGGATAAGGGCTATCCATCAGGGGAATTCCTACCTGTCTCCCTCTATAGCCAAGGTTTTGGTTGAGGACTATCAGCAGTGGACTGCCGGGCGGGAGAAAGGGGACCCTTACCAGCGATTGACAGACAGGGAGAGGGAAGTGCTCAAGCTGGTGGCAGAGGGCTATACCTCCCAGGAAATAGCGGACTTGCTGGTGATCAGCCTGAAAACCGTAGAGGGCTACAAGACCAGCTTGATGAGCAAACTCGACCTCCGCAACCGCACAGAACTGATCAAGTATGCGCTGCGCCGGGGCATCATAACCATGTGACCCAGGCTGGGAAGGCACTAACCTGGCGAAGGGCAGAATTTAATCTATTTCGACCTCTTCCAGGGTGTGCTGGGTCTCTACCTTGTGGCGTGTGGTGCGCCCCTTGCCATAGGCGACGACGCCCTTAATGCGGACATTGACCAGGTCGGTGGAGGCGGTGATATACCTCTGGGTCAGCCCCCCCAGGGGCTGGGCCACCAATACCCCTAATACCGACGCCAAAATGGCGTTGGGCAGCCGCCTTAGCCAGTTCTTCCGCCCCAGGGCAACTATAGTGGCCGTGGCCGCCAGTATCCCCGCCACCACAAAATTGGTGCCGCAAAAGGGCGAGACCGCCAGTCTCACCTCCCCCTTCTGGAGGCGACTCAGGGCCTCGCTGGCGGCCTCTGCCACCATCTCAGTGGGAACATCGCCGTATATATAGAAGCCGCCCGGAGTAGCCTGCCCCATGAGTCTGGTGTGCAAGCCCACCTTCTGAAGCAGTAGGGAGATGGTGGCATGCTCCAGGGCATGGTTCTGGCGCAAGGCCTTGATAGCTTCCGATATCATGTCCTGCCCCAACCCTTATTATACCATATCTGGTGGGGCGAGACACTCTAGAGGAAAAACTGCCATGCCTCGCCCATGACGACGGTGAGGCTGGTGACGATGATGCCTGCTATGAGCACCCCGAGACAAAGGAGGGGTATGGCTGTGTTGGGACGGATGTCGAAGGCCCAGGCCGCCAGTATCCCCGTCCACACGCCGGTGAAGGGCAAAGGTATGGCCACAAAGGGGACCAGGGCCAGGGCCCCATACTTCTGAAATCGCCGGCCATGGGTGGTGCGCAGGCGTTCCCTGCGCCAGCTCAGGAGACGGCCCAGGGGGTTAGGGAAGCAGAGCAGCAGGTTGCCCAGCCCCCCCAGCATCCAGGGGAGGATGAGCGCCGGCACTATGTTCCCGATGAGGGAAAGGAGAAAAGCCAAGTACCAGGGCTGCCCTAATTGGTGGATGCCCCAGGGAACGGACAGGCGCAGTTCGCCCACAGGGGTCATGGCCAGGAGCACCACGTAGAGGTGGTCCAGGATGTCTGCCATAAGAACTCGGAACCAATTGGGGCGAGTATAGCAAATCTGCTGAGGTGGGTCAACCAGGGCCCCCCTCGTTGACAGGGCCCCATGCCCATTGTAACATTGCTAGGCGGCGAGAACCATGTTGGCCAAGGTGATCAGCTGCGCTGTGGTGGGGCTGGAAGGGGCCATAGTGGAGGTGGAGGTGGATATCTCCCCGGGGCTCCCTTCCTTTACCATTGTGGGACTGCCTGACACGGCGGTGCAGGAGGCCCGGGAAAGGGTGAGGTCAGCCATCAGGAATTCTGGCTGCCTCTTCCCCGCCAAGCGCATTACCGTAAACCTAGCCCCCGCCGATCTCAAGAAGGAGGGCCCCGCCTATGACCTGCCCATCGCCATAGGCATCCTCCTGAGCTCGGAGCAAGTATCGGCCGATGTCTCCGGCATCCTGTTCCTGGGCGAGCTTTCCCTGGATGGCAGTCTGCGCCACACCCATGGTATTCTGCCCATGGTCAGCCTGGCCCGGGAGCGGGGGCTGTCCGCGGTGGTCGTCCCCGCCGCCGATGCCCGGGAGGCCTCCCTGGTGGAGGGGACCACCATCCTGCCTGCCGCCACCCTGGGGGAGTTGGTGGCCCATCTGCGGGGTGACACGACCATTCCGGAATACCGGCCCGACGGCGTCTGGGAGGAGGCGGTGCCCCTGTGGGCCACCGCCGACCTCAGCTATATTAAGGGCCAGGAGCACGTGAAGCGGGCCCTGGAGGTGGCGGCGGCTGGGGGTCACAATATGGTCATGAGCGGCCCGCCGGGGGCCGGCAAGACCCTGCTGGCCCGGGCCCTCCCCTCCATCCTGCCCTCTATGAGCAACGAGGAGGCCCTGGAGGTGACCAAGGTCTACAGCGTCAGCGGGCTATTGCCCCCAGATATGCCCCTCATCCGGCACAGGCCCTTCCGCTCCCCCCACTACACCATCTCCCATGCCGGGCTGGTGGGGGGCGGGCGCTGGCCCCGCCCCGGCGAGATCAGCCTCAGTCACCGGGGGGTGCTCTTCCTGGACGAGCTCCCCGAGTTCGGGCACAGCGTCTTGGAGGTGTTGCGCCAGCCCCTTGAGGACAAGGTGGTCACCATCAGTCGCGCCCAGGGGAGCGTCACCTTCCCGGCCAACTTTATGTTGGTGGCAGCCATGAACCCCTGCCCCTGTGGCTATTACGGCGACCCGGTGCGGGAATGCACCTGCTCGCCGTATCTTGTCTCCCGGTATCGCAAGCGCATCAGTGGCCCCCTCCTGGACCGCATCGACATCTTCTGCGAGGTGCCCCGGGTGGATTATGAGAAGCTCACCGATGATAGGGCAGGGGAGGGCTCTGAGACGGTGCGAAGGCGGGTTACGGCTGCCCGGGACATCCAGCGGGAGCGTTTCCGTGGCACCAGGCTCAGCTGCAATGCCGAGATGACGCCGGTGGAGGTGAGGGAGTTCTGCCGCGTGGCGCCGGCAGCCCAGGGCTTGCTCCAGGCAGCTATGAACCAGCTCTATCTATCGGCCAGGGCCTTTCATCGGGTGCTGAAGCTGGCCCGCACCATCGCCGACCTGGCCGGGGCCGAGACCATAGATGCCAGCCACCTGGCGGAGGCCCTGCAATACCGGCCCAGGAGCCTGGTCTAGGCTGCCTCGGCATAGCCTGACCAGGCCCTAACTCGACTGGCCCTTCGGCCCAGCCTATTTTACTTTACTTATTACTTTACGCCCACTTTTTTATCGGATTTGGGCCAAAATTGTGTCCAGAAGTACTTGACAAAAGTTTACTCTAGGTGTATAATGTAAATCAAAAAGCGGAGGTAAAGTAAAATGGCTCAGAAGGTCTACATCCTGCCCACCGCCATGAAGTGCCTGGCTTGTAAGGAGGTATCCGGGGAGCTGTTCCGGGGCTTTGTGGAATATGGCGTGGGCCGCTGTCCCAGGTGTGGCGCCCTGACCATAGAGGCCGACCTGGGCGCACGGATGAAGAGGGCGCCGAAGACCAATTAGGCTGCTCCTTAAAATTTACGGTTGACAAAAGCCGCCTGCTGTGGTATAGTCAAGCTGAAGCATAAACCATTTAGGATGGAACGGCATGGCGAGATGGGATCGGGAAAGGATAAGGCAGCGGGTGGAGGATCTGAAGCTGCGACTGTCCCAGGGGCAGACCCTGGCCACCATCGCCCAAGCCTGGGGCACCTCTAAACAGAACGTATCCCAATTCCGGAAGAGGTACGTGGATGAGGGGCGCCCGGGGCGGTCGCCCCGCCCCGAAACCAACGCCAAACCACAAAACACCTCGTCCCCGGAGGATCAATCACTGTATCTCAAGGCCTACCACATGATCCTGGCCCGGGACTGGCTCATCTCCGACCTGGAAGGCCAGATCAGGGAGCTGAAATATAGGCTGTTTGACCTTCAAAGGGCGGGGGCGAGGCCCTCGGATGCTAAGCAAACCCTCAAGGATTACATCTCCGAGCACGAGCAGGGGTAGGTTCGCCCCGCGGGAACTGGCTAGCCCAGCTGGCCCCCCGCTATAGGTTGCGGGGGGCTTCCGGGCCGGTGAGCAGGGCTTGCTCCTGACATAGGCTAGCCAGGTCGGATAGCTGGGAGAAGAGCCACTGGGTTATGTCCGCCTCCTCGATGACCTGCTTTAAGGCGGTTGCCCGGGCCTCCCGCTCCTCTGGAGACATGGTCAGGGCCTGGTGAAGGGCCTGCATGGTCCCCTCCAGGTCAGCGGGGGCCACCGACAGGGCGTGTTGGCCGATCTCCTCCCAGGCGCCTGCGGTGTCGGAGAGGATGATGACGCCATTATTGGCATTAACCGTAGGGCCCTCCTTGGCCACAAGGTTCATGCCGTCAACTACCGAATTGACCAGGAGAACATCGTAGAGGCGCATGGCGGCGATGGCCTGGGGGTAGTTGTTCTCGTAGAAGACCTCGATGGGCTGCCATGTCTCGGTGCCCAGGTCGCTATTTATGGTATTCACCAGCTCCGTTATCTCCTGGGTATATCTCTGGTAAAGCTTTAGGTGGGTGCGGGTGGGCACCAGGAAGGCCAGAAACTTTATCCTGCCCAGGAACTCGGGATAGGCTTTGAGGAGCATGTGGAAGGCCCGAAAGCCGCGCACAATGTTCTTGCTGGGCTCAGCCCGGGCAACTGTGACTATGGTCTGCTCTCCCAGGTGGGAGCGTAGCTTTCGCTCATACTCTTGGACCCGGGCCGAGGATACCATCCTGTGGAGGCTGGTGACATCCACAGAAACGGGGTAGGATTTGACCCAAGTACGATGCCCATTGCAGTATACTGCGTGCTCCTTTAAGTCCACATCGGCCTCTTTCAGAAATTCGGCGCAGCAGTAGAGGAAGTGTTGCACATCGCGCTGGGTCTGGAGGCCCACGATATCGGCGGCACACAGGCTCTCTATGATGTCGGTGCGCATGGTACTGGGCAGGAGCCGCCAGTAGGTGGGGGTGGGCCAGGGGATGTGGGTAAAGTGCTGAATGATAAGGTCGGGTATCTCCTTGCGGACCAGGGCCGGAGTCAAGTAGAGGTGATAGTCGTGAAGCATTACCACCGGGGGCTGGCGCATCTGGCCGGCTTCAGCCAGGATGGCCTGGGCGAAAGCTCGGTTCACTGCCACATAGCCATTATTCCAGGCATCATAGACCACGCTATCGATATTGGGGTTGTGGGACAGGTTCCACAGGTAGTGTTGCAAGAACCAGAGCAGGGGATTGCAGATAATGCTATAGAATTTGTGGTAGACGTTCCTGGGGTTGACCACAAAGCGGAGAAACAGGCTTTGGCCCAGGAGGGGGGCGCGAAAATGGCCGCCTTGAACCCTCTCCGCCGCCTTTCGGTCGCCCTCGCCCATGGCCGAAGCGATCCAGGTAAGCTCCGCATACTGGCTGAGCGAACTGAGGGCGGTCACCACCCCACCACTGCCCCGGTGGACCCGTAATCTCCCATCCTCCCCGATCTGGTATTCGAAAGGTCCTCGATTGCTAGCTAGGATGATGTTTCGCTGACCCAGCTTTTCCTGACATAGCTTGCGGAGACGGGCTACATTCCCCTCGTGCTTCGTCGCCATTGCCCCCAAGCCACCCTTTCCATGGGCAAATCAAGGGAGTCCTTGGGTTATTGCCAAGGCAAATCGTCAAACCTAGACCACTGTAGCACACCTCCCGAAACCCTGTCAAGCCGAATTGACAGCTAGGGCGGCTTACACTAAAATCGGAGGGTAATAAAAGGGTGCGGATATGAATAGCGAGCAACTTCGGGATGCTTATTTGCAGTTCTTCGCTGAGAAGGGCCATACCATTGTGCCCAGCGACTCCCTGATACCCAGCGGAGACCCCACCTTATTATTGACCAGCGCCGGGATGGTCCAGTTCAAGCCCTATTATCTGGGCTTGGCGGTGCCCCCCAACCCCCGCCTGGCCTCCTGTCAGAAGTGCGTGCGCACCACCGATATCGAGTCGGTGGGGGATGCCCAGCACCTCACCTTCTTCGAGATGCTGGGGAATTTCAGCATCGGCGAATACTTCAAGAAGGAGGCCATTGCCTGGGCCTGGGAGTTCTGCACCCAGCGTCTGGGCTTAGCCCCGGAGCGCCTGTGGGCCACCGTCTATCTGGACGACGATGAAGCCTTCGAGCATTGGCGGGGGGTGGGGGTACCCGCGGAGCGCATCTGGCGTTTTGGTGAGGAGGACAATTTCTGGGGTCCGGCCGGGGAGGAGGGGCCCTGTGGCCCATGCAGCGAGGTCCACTACGACTTCGGCCAGGCCTACGGCTGCGGCAGGGATAGCTGTGGGCCCAACTGCGATTGCGGGCGCTTTGTGGAGATCTGGAACCTGGTCTTCACCCAGTATAATCAGGACCGGCAGGGGAAGCGCACCCCCTTGCCCAAGCCCAACATCGATACCGGGATGGGGCTGGAGAGGACAGCGGCGGTGTTGCAGGGGGTGGCTTCGGTATATGATACCGATCTCTTTTCGCCCTTGCTGAAGCGGGTTTCGGAGCTCTGCGGGCATGGCTATGGGGAGGATGCCGCCCTGGATCGGGCTATGCGTATTGTCGTGGAGCATGGTCGTGGGGTGACCTTCCTCATTGCCGATGGGGTGGTGCCCACCAATGAGGGTCGAGGCTATGTGTTGCGCCGCCTGCTGCGGCGGGCGGCCACCTTCGGGCGGACCCTGGGGCTGGACGAGCCTTTTCTGGCCGAGGTGGCCAAG
>MTNP01000007.1 GCA_002011475.1 Dehalococcoides sp. JdFR-54 | reverse complement strand
GCGCTCATGTTCTCCATCACCATCCTCGTCTATGGGTGGGTGGCGCCTGTGGCGGGCGGCCTTGTGGATAGATTTGAGCCAAGGCTCGTCCTGTCGGTGGGGACCTGCATTGTGGGGGGAGGCATCGCCCTGTGTAGCTTGGCCTCAACTCAGTGGCAATTCTACCTCCTCTACGGGGTAATGGTGGCCATCGGTCTGAGCATGATAGGAGCCGCGCCCCTTATGGCTATAATCTCCAATTGGTTTGTTAAGAAACGGGGTTTAGTCTTTGGCATCCTGAGTGCCGGCTTCGGCGTCAGCCTGGTTGCGGCTCCCATCGCCCAATTCCTGATCTCTGGCTTCGGCTGGCAGGCTGCCTATGTCATTATAGGGCTTTTCGCCATTGCCCTTATTGTGCCACTATGTATCCTTTTCGTGCGCCGCAGTCCACGGGAGAAAGGGCTTTTGCCCGATGGTCTGCTTCAGACATCATCCGAGCCCCAACCCCTGGACGAGCCTCAGGGAGCAGCCGGCTTGGGTGGGGAACGGACTAGTACTGCCGGGACACTTGCATGGGCGCTGAAGACCCGCCATTTCTGGCTTCTCTTTCTGATGGCCTTTTGCATCCTGGGTGTCGGCGAGCAGATAGCCATAGCTCACCAGGTTTATTTCTTCAGGGATGTGGGGTATGAGCCTATGCGGGCTGCCACTATCTACAGTGTATTTGGCGTGGTATTCGTGGTCGGGAACCTGTGCGCCTACTATTCGGACCGGCTGGGGCGGGAAAAGGTCTTCATAGCGAGCTGTTTGCTGAGCGCCGGGGCCGTATCGTTGCTATTCTTGATAACGGACACCTCCCAGCCCTGGATGCCCTTCTTGTTTGCCGTCTGTCTCGGTTTGGGGTTGGGGGCTGCCGCGCCCGTGTTATTTGCCACCGTGGCTGATATATTTCAAGGGAGATACTTTGGGTCCATCATGGGCTGTGTAATCTTGGGCTTCTCCTTAGGTGGGGCCATTGCCCCGTGGCTTGCTGGATTTCTCCATGACAAAACCGGTAGCTACTTCGTGACCTTCCTCATACTTTTGGGTTGCCTCGTGGCCTCTGCGGGGCTGATGTGGCTAGTTGCCCCCCGCAAAATAAGGCCAGTTCCCCGCCAAGCCCCGGCCAAAGGAGACCCCAACAATGGTTGTGTCAGGTTGGGGTGAAAAGGGAGCGGGACATAATTTATCTTGTCTGGTGGCCGAGCTTGACAGCGGGAAGCTGAGCCTTTATCATTAGGGGCGGATGGCGAAGTACATCTTTGTTAGCGGCGGGGTGGTTAGCTCAGTAGGCAAGGGTATCAGCGTCGCCTCCATCGGTCGCCTCCTCAAAAGCCGCGGCATCAGTGTCTCCGTCCAGAAGCTCGACCCCTATCTCAACGTAGACCCTGGCACCATGTCTCCCTATCAGCACGGGGAGGTCTTCGTCACCCAGGATGGCGCTGAGACCGACCTCGACCTGGGCCATTATGAACGCTTCATCGATGTCGACCTGACTATGGCCTCCAACGTCACCACCGGCCAGGTTTATAGCGCCATCATTTCCAAGGAGAGGCGGGGCGATTTTCTGGGCGGGACCATCCAGGTGGTGCCCCATGTCACCAATGAGATAAAGAGCCGTATCAAGGAGGTAGCTGAGCTCACCGCTGCCAGTGTGGTCATTGTGGAGGTGGGGGGCACGGTAGGGGATATCGAGGGGCTCCCCTTCCTGGAAGCCATCCGTCAGATGCGCAACGAGGTGGGCCGGGATAATGTCCTGTATATCCATGTCACCCTGCTCCCCTATATCAGCGCCACCGGCGAGTTAAAGACCAAGCCCACTCAGCATAGCGTCAACGAGTTGCGGCGCATCGGCATCCAGCCCGATGTCATCCTGTGTCGCAGCGATCACCCCATAGCCGACAACATCAAGGACAAGATTGCCCTGTTTTGCGATGTGGACAGGCGGGCGGTCATCCCCCTGCCTACCGTCTCCTTCAGCTATGAGGTGCCCCTGATGCTGGAGGAGGCCGGCCTGGGCGACTTCATTGTGGAGAGGCTCGACCTGGAGGCCAAGGAGCAGGACCTGACTGAGTGGCGGGCGCTGGTGGAGCGGATGAAGGCGCCCAAGGAGCAGGTGACTATAGCCTTGGTGGGCAAGTATGTAGAGCTCCCCGATGCCTATATCTCGGTTCGGGAGGCCCTCCGCCACGCCGGGCTCCACCACGACCGTGATATAAATCTGATTTGGGTGCGCTCAGAGGACTTGGAGACGGATGAGGCTGCTGAGCGCCTGCTGCGCACCGCCCAGGGCATCGTGGTGCCCGGGGGCTACGGCTATCGGGGGATCGAGGGCAAGGTGGTGGCGGCCAGGTATGCCCGAGAGAACCGGATACCCTACCTGGGGCTGTGTCTGGGCATGCAGGTTATGGTCATCGAGTTTGCCCGCCATGTATTGAAGTCGGACGAACCCAATTCCACCGAGTTCGATTTCGATACCCGCTACCCGGTCATCGACCTTATGCCCGAGCAGAAAGATATCAAGAATCTGGGGGGGACGATGCGGCTGGGGAGCTACCCCTGTCGCTTGGTGCCCGGGACCCTGGCCGCCGCCGCCTATGGCCAGGAGTTGGTCCATGAGCGGCACCGACATCGCTTTGAGTTCAATAACCGCTTCCGCGAGCTGCTGAGCCAGGCAGGCCTGGTGGCTAGCGGCATCTCCCCCGATGACAGTTTGGTGGAGATCTCGGAGCTGGCTGACCATCCCTGGATGCTGGGCACCCAGTTCCATCCCGAGTTTCGCTCCCGGCCCAACCGCCCCCATCCTCTATTCCGCGACTTCATAGGCGCAGCCAAGGAGGTATTGCGGGAGGGCGCCCAGCCCCCGCTGCCCCTGGAGCCGGTGGAATAGCCTTGCGCCTCTTTGACACCCTCTATTGGCCCGTTTGACAGCCAGCGGCATTTCTCTGTAGTATAGAATGAGCCTTCTGCGGAAGCGATGAGGTCTATTGCGGAGGTTGGACGTGCCTAGAGCGACCATTCGGTTGGCGGTCGTGGCTCTGATGGCCGCCATCTTTGTTATGGTGCCCTCTGCCTGCAAATCGGCCAAATTCGAAACCAGCAACCTGGTTATCACCCCGGCCCGGGTGGTGGTGG
This sequence comes from Dehalococcoides sp. JdFR-54, assembly GCA_002011475.1. Taxonomy (GTDB): domain Bacteria; phylum Chloroflexota; class Dehalococcoidia; order JdFR-54; family JdFR-54; genus JdFR-54. Next base: position 10,171 of record MTNP01000007.1, on the reverse strand, counting down.
GGGGAGAGGTCATCGCCGAGGTGGATGTGGCCAACGTAGGAAATGGCCAGGGCAGATACAGGATATCGGTCAAGGTCGACGATCAGGAGCTCTATTTTAAGACCTTGACCCTGGCGGCTGGTGCCTCGGAGAAGCAATCCTTTACCCTGACCATGCACAAGACGGGCACCCACCTCATCGAGATCGGAGGCTTGCAGGCAAGTGTGGAGGTGATCAGCTTCGACTCTGCCTGGGAAGACACCAGACAGAGAATGCTGGCTCTGAAATCCTTCCACTTCGAGGAGCAACTGACACTCCAAGCCGCCAACGTGCTGGGCGCGGCCATAACCGGGGATGTCCTGATGCCCGATAGGATCAGGGCCACGATGGACCTGCAAGTTGGTTTCCTCCTCGAGACTATGGAAGTGGTAATACTGGGGGACGAGGTGTATACGCAGGACCCCCATACTGAGGAGTGGACCGGCCCCTCCGAATTGACGGAGCTTTTCTTCCTGAATCCCATGAATATGCCCAGGGAAGTCCACCACATTGAGGACCCTCGATGGATGGGCACCAAGGAGGTAGGTGGTGTTCTGTGCGAGGGTTTTAGAGGCAAGACCAGGCTGCTCAGCGACCTGCAAGTAGGTGAGGAGACGCCCCTGGCAGAAGTGTGGGGTTGGATCGGCTGCGAGGATCGCCTGATCCGTAAGATAACTATGGAAGCCATCTTTACTGAGGAGCAGCCAATCACCGTTTATGTGGATATAGAGTTCTCTAACTTCAACCAAGAGATAACCATTGAGGCCCCCATCAGCCCCTAGGCAGCCCTAGCTGCGTAAATTGACAGGGCCCCACAGACCACTTACAATACAGGATACCCGAAGATGTCCGATATGGGAGGGGAAGATGATAACGTCCCAAGAGTACAGAGCCAGACTGAAAAAGCTGAAGCCCAATGTCTACATGGATGGGGATATCATCAGTCGTGAGGACCCTCGCCTGGCTGGTGGCATAAACATAATGTCCCAAACCTACGACCTGGCTTATAAGCCGGAATTTGAAGAGGTGCTCACAGCCACCTCTCACCTCAATGGCCGGAAGATCAATCGTTTCACCCACATCCATCAGAGCGTGGATGACTTGCTCAAAAAGCAAAAAATGACCCGGCTGTGTTCCCAGGAGGTAGGCGGTTGTATTCAGCGCTGTATGGGTACGGATGCTCTGAACGCCCTTTCTGTGGTAACCCATGAGGTAGACCAGCAGGGCGACACTGAGTATTACCAGAGGTTCCTCAAGTATCTGCAGTACATCCAGGATAATGACCTAGCCGCCAATTGTGCCCAGACCGATGTCAAGGGCGACAGAATGAAGCGCCCTCATGAACAAAGCGACCCCGATTTATACCTTCGCATTGTGGAGAAACTGCCGGATGGCATCGTAGTTACTGGGGCTAAAGCTCATAACACCTGCTCAGCTTACATCGACGAGATCATCGCCCTGCCCACGCGTCGCCTCACTGCGGAGGAGGGGCCTTGGGCTGTAGCCTTTGCCTTGCCCGCCGATTGGGAAGGGGTGACCCTGATCAATGCGGCCTATTCCCCTCGTCCCCGCCGTAAGCTCCACGCTCCCTATGCGGAACTGGGCGTTTCCCATTCGATAACGGTCTTTGACAAGGTCTTTGTCCCCTGGGAGCGGGTTTTCCTGTGCGGCGAATGGGAGGCTGCGGGCAGATTGGGGTTGCTTTTCGCCCTCTATCATCGCCATAGTTACACCGGCTGCAAGGCGGCCCTGAGCGAGATAGTGGCCGGGGCTGCTGCCCTGGTGGCTGAATATAATGGCATAGACCGCTCTCAGCACGTAAGACATAAGATAGCTGAGCTAATTGCCGTAGTTGAGCTTATCTTCGCCGCTGGGATTGCCGCCGCCGTCAATGCCAGGCGCGCCTCTTCGGGGACTTACATTCCCGATGTCACTTTCTGCAACGTGGGGCGGTATGTAGCAGGCACGAATATCTATAAAGAATACGAAACCCTGGCGGAGATTGCCGGTGGCTTGCCCGCCACCCTGCCCCCGGAGATGGATTTCTATAATCCCAAGACCGGCCCGTATCTGGAGAAGTACATCATGCGCAAGGATGGCATCTCTGCCGAGGACCAGCACCGGTGCTTTCGCCTATTGCAGGATATGATGTCCTCGGCCTGGGGCGGTCACAAGCTGATCGATGCCCTGCACGGGGGTGGCTCCCCGGTGATGGAGAGGATAGGCATCCTCAACGCCTATGACCTGGAATCCGTAAAGAGACTGGCCAAGAGGCTGGCAGGGATAAAAACTTGATTTGCAAATAGCGGGGTGGGGGCGTATAAAGGCTGGGATGGCTACATCTCGGCCTCTATCCCAAGCCCCCTCCCCTCCGCCTCCTTGAGGACGTGCCTGGCCACTGCCAGGTCAAAGATGGCATTGCCCACTGATTTAAAGAAGATGGTCTCTTGGGGGTTCTCGCGTCCCCTCTTCTCGCCAAGGATGACCTCTGCAAGCTGGGCATGGATGCCGTCCTTGGTGATGAGACCCATCTCCAGGGGGATCGCCAGATCCCCGGCCTTGAAGACCTCGGGCGATTCGATGACGATCTTGGACTTTTGGACCGTGGCCTCATCGATTTCCCGCATTTCGCGGGTGCCAGCCCCGGTGGCGTGGATGTAGGCCCCTGCCTTCAGGTCTCCGCCGTCAAAAACAGGGCTGGTTGCATTGGTAACGGTTACCACAATATCGGCATCCCGCACCGCTTCCCGGGGGGAGGCTGCCACCTCAATCTGCTGCGGAATCCTCCCCTGGCCTTTCATCTCCTGGGCAAGAGCGGTGGCCGCTTCGGCCCTGATGTCGTAGACCTTTACCTTCTCTATCCTTCTGACCTGGCAAACTGCCTCCAGATGAGACCTTCCCTCCAGTCCGCAGCCAAAGATGGCCACCATTTTGGCATCGGCGTTGGCCAGCAAATCGGTAGCCACTCCGCATATGGCGCCGGTGCGAACCGCCGTTAGATAGGTGCCATCCATCACTGCTAGGGGTTTCCCACTCCGGGCATCGGTAACAGCCATGAAGCCGGCGATTAAGGGGAGACCGCGGCTGGGGTTTTCCGGGTATAGACCGACTATCTTAAGCCCCACTTCATCCCAGCCCTGTTGATAGGCGGGCATGAACAGGATAAAGCTGCCGGGGCGATCTTCCGGGCAAATCATAATCCTCTGCGGCACAATGGCTGTTCCCTTGAAGAGGGCCACAAAGGCCTCCTTCACGATCTGGATAGCTGTGCCCATGGATATCGCTTCCCGAATATCTTCTCTCCTGAGAATCCTCATCTCGGTGCCTCCTTATCGCGGCTAAAGGCTTGCTAGCTACACCAGGGCAGTTGCTGCTCAGGCCCGAGCCCCGATTTATTAACCCCTGATCGTCCACCCCCCATCGACGAAGAGGCAGTGTCCGGTGACATAATTGGATGCCTCTGAGGCCAGAAAGATGGCAGCCCCCATCAGGTCCTCCACCTTTCCCATCCTGCCCAGAGGGGTTCTGCTGAGGATGAATTCCATCATCTTGGGGTCGGCCATGAGCGGGGCATTTATATCGGTCTCAATAAAGGCGGGGGCGATGGCGTTGACATTTATGTTATAGGGTGCCCACTCCACCGCCCAGGCCTTGGTCATCCCGTAGATGCCAAACTTGCTCACCACGTAGGGCAGGATGGTGGCCCGCGCCCCCGTTGCCCAAATGGAGGCAATATTGATGATCTTCCCTTTCCTTTGAGGGATCATTACCTTGGCCACCTCCCGGCCGCACCAGAAGGCGCCTTTGAGGTTGGTATCCAAGACGTGATCCCAGTCCTGGGTGGTGAGTTCCTCGGCCTTTTTGCGCAATACGGTGCCGGCATTATTGACCAAGATATCTATTTTGCCAAATTCCTTGGCCACGGTCTTCACCAGGGCCACTACCTCGTCCTCGCGGCTCACGTCAAGTTTGTGAACCAGGGCAGTCCCTCCCCGTCCCCTGATGTCCTCAGCCGCCTCGTGGAGGAGCTCCTCATTTCGACTAGCCAGCACCACGCTGGCCCCGGCATTGGCGAAGGCTGTGGCGATTCCCCTGCCTATGCCTTTGCTGGCACCGGTGACGATAGCCACCTTTCCGGATAGGTCCCACCGCGGGAATTCCATTTGCTTACCTCCGTTCTTGAGTTTACAGATATTTATTTCCAACCTGCTCAAGGCAGCGCGTAGCTCGATTATAGCAGGTTGCCCTGCCTTATTAGAATTAATATGGCCAGGTTTTGCCGCCCAGATGCTGGGGGTCAACCACTCCACGCCTTCAGCGCATTGGGGATCCCCTCGTCAATTGCTCGGGTCTTTGCCAGAAGGCCACGGTTATGGCGCACAGTATCAGCAACCCACCGCCCATCTCGGCCAGGGTGGGGACTTCGGCCAGAATGAGATAGGCTAGTAATGTAGCCCCCACTGGCTCGCCGAGGATGGCCACGGTGACGAAGGTCGCCGGCATTAGGCGCAGAGCCCAGTTCAGTGACGAGTGTCCGATAAGCTGGGGCACCACTGCCAAGAGCACTAGCATGATGTAGGTGGTGCCAGAATAGCCGAAGAAGTCATAGCCGGCGATTGTGGCTGAGATTAGCAGGATGACCGCTGCCGAGGTATAGACAAGGGCAAGATAATTCAACAGGTTAGCTTGGGCCCTCAGCCGGCGACCCATAAGCATATATCCGCCCAGGGCCAAAGCGGAAAGCAGGGCAAGCACATCGCCGAGCAGAGCCCTCACACTTAATGCGAAATCGCCATAGCCTATACAGATCGCTCCGATCAGAGCCAGCCCAATGCCAACCATTAAATGCTTTGTCAGCCTCTCGCCATCTAGCCAATGGGAGGCCACGGCGACAAACATGGGGTTGGCCATTAGCAGCACCACCGAGCTGGCGACCGTGGTATAGTCCAGCGATGTTATCCACAGGGCGAAGTGGAGGGCCAAGAAGGCCCCAGCCAGCAGGGCCAGGAGCGCCCAATTTCTGGAAAACCCGACAGCCGTCTTTCTGGAGCGCACCAGGGCAGCAGGGGCTATGACGAAAGAGGCGAGGCATAGGCGATAGGCAGCAATGACCAATGGCGGGGCATCAGCTAAACGGATGAAAACCGCTGCAAAGGAGACAGCCAGCACTCCTAGAGATAGACCTAGGTATGGTCGCATTATTGCACTCGTCAGTAACTTCAGGGGCTCTTGGCCCCGGTTTCGCCCAGAATGCGATCAAGCGAGGGTTGGATTCTTTGAACGAAAGCAGCAAGGAGTTATGCGGCCAGGTGGTCGATGCCTGGCCCAGTTCAACCGGGGAGAGGGGTCTGCGCTTCAGGTCCGAATCTGCGTCAATGGTGCTGTTGTGAAGCTGCTCGGCGCCATCCCCACAGATTTAACTACCATTGAACGAACATGGGCATGACCACGTGGACATAGTCCTCCCGGCCCACCGGCTTGATGACGCCGGGGCTGGAGGGGCTGGTAGTCTCCAGGGCTATCTGGCCCCCGTGGAGGACGCCCAGAACATCGGCCAGGTACTTGCCATTAAAGGCTATCTTGGCTGCTTCCCCCTCCACTATAGCATCCAGCTCGCCCACGTTGTCGCCAATCTCCTCGGCCCGGGCTGAGACCACCATCTTGCCTGGCGCTGCCTCGCCCCCCGGCGTTATCTGGAGTCTGACGATGCCACTGCCATCGCGGGCAAAGATGGAGGCCATGCGGGTAGCCCTGAGGAACTCGGCAGTGTCCACCAGGGTGCGGGTGACATAGCTCTGGGGGATGAGCTGAGCATAGTTGGGAAATGTGCCCTGGATGAGCTGGGAGACCAGCTCGGCATTCTTGAGCTTGAACAGGACCTGTCCCTTGGTGGGGTTGAGGGTTATCCCTATTGGTTCCTCCTGCTCGGTCAGGAGGCGGCTCAGCTCGTGGAGGGCCCGGGCGGGGATGATGGCCTCATAACGGTCCTGGGCCGAGACCACAGCCTGGGGCTTCTCGGCCACCTTCTTGGACAGCGAGGTCTTATATACTGCCAGGCGAAAGCCATCGGCGGCAGCTAGGGTCAGGGCCTTCCCTTTGAACTCGGCGTACACCCCGGTGAGCACCGGGCGAGTGTCCTCAGTGGCGGCCGCGAACACGACATGGGTTATAGCCTCATGGAGCGCCTCGGCATCGATGGCGGCCTCCACGCCCTCGGTCACCTCCGGGATGGGCGGGAAATCGCCGGCGTCCTGTCCGCTGATATGGCCCTCGAACCGGGCACAGCGCACGGAAAGGCTGCGTGTCTTGGGGGTCAGACTCAGGTCCACTCGCTCGCTGGGCAGGGAGTTGACGAATTCGGTGAGCAGGCGAGCGGGGACGGTTATGGCCCCTTCCTCCTCAACCTTGGCCCCAATCCAGCAAGTGGTGGCGATCTCCAGGTTGGTGGCCACCAGTTTGAGCTGGGATTGGTCAGTAGCCAGGAGCACATTTTGAGTGATGGGCAGGGTGGCCCGGGTGGCCACAGCCCTGCCCACTATGCTTAGTCCCTTACTCAGATTCTCTTGAAGACATGATAACTTCATGGTCTCCCCCGTGTAGTGGTGTGTGTCCGTAGTATACCCCCCAACCCTGGGGCTAGTCAAGTTGACACGGGGCATGGATTATGCTAAGCTGGCTAACAGTTCACTGAAAGGGGATATAAAGATGCGCCAGGCGGTTGAGCAAGCTCTAGCCAAGGTTCGCCCCATGCTCCAGGCTGACGGGGGCGATGTGGAATTGATAGATGTAGAAGATGGGGTGGTTACGGTCAAGCTCACCGGTGCTTGCAGTGGCTGCCCCATGTCCACCATGACCCTGGCCATGGGCATCGAGCGGGTTCTCAAGCAGATGGTTCCCGAGGTCAAGCAGGTGGTGGCAGCCTAGCCCCTAAATAGCTCTCTCCTTAATATTCAGACCTTCTCCAGCTCGAAGGCCTTATGTAGGGCCTGCACTGCTTTAGGGATGAGCTTCTCATCGATGATGCAGGTTATTCTTATTTCTGAAGTGGTGATGAGGCGGATGTTGATGCCGGCCTCGTAGAGGGCTCGAAACATCCGGGCAGCATAGCCGGGCGTGTTCTGCATCCCGGTGCCCACGATGCTCACCTTGGCCAAGGTGGTGTCGGTGAGGCATTCCCTGGCCCCTACGGACTGGGAGGCGGGCTTCACCACTTCCAAGGCTCGGTGCAGGTCGCTGCGGGCCACGGTGAAGGTGATGTCCGTAATGTTCTCGCCAATACTGACGTTCTGCACGATGGTATCCACGCTGATGCCGGCCCGGGCCAGGGGCTCAAATAAGGCGGCGGCAACGCCGGGGCGGTCAGGGACGCCGACCACGGTGATCTTGGCCACATTGGTATCGTGAGCGATGCCGCTGACTTTGTTTCGCATCTCCATAGCCATCCCTCCGTGAATCAGGGTGCCCGTTGTCTGGCTGAAGCTGGAGGCCACCAGGATGGGCATATTATATAGCTGCCCCAGCTCTACAGCCCGGGAGTGCATTACCTTGGCGCCGTAGGAGGCCAGCTCCAGCATCTCCTCATAGCCTATCTCGTCCAGCTTCCTCGCCTCAGGGACTAGCCTGGGGTCGGCGGTATAGACCCCTTCCACATCGGTATAGATCTGGCAGTGGTCGGCTTTGAGGGCGATGGCCAGGGCCACAGCCGTGGTATCGGAGCCGCCCCGGCCCAAGGTGGTGATATCCATCTCCTCGGTGATCCCCTGGAAGCCGGCCACGATGACAATATATCCCCGGTCCAGTTCCTTGCGGACACGTTTGGGGTCGACCCTGAGGATGCGGGCCCGGCTGTAGGTGGCATCGGTTTGAATGCCCGCCTGGGCACCGCTGAGGCTTATGGCATTGTGCCCCAGCTCCCTCAGGGCCATGGCCATAAGGGTGCAGGAGACTAGCTCACCGGTGGAAAGGAGCAGATCCAGCTCCCTCTCGTGAGGTTGGGGGGAGACCTGTCTTGCCAGGTCGATGAGCTGGTCGGTGGTCCTGCCCATGGCGGAGACCACCACCACCATCTGGTTGCCCCGCTCCTTGGTGGCGACGATGCGCTGGGCGACCTCCTTGATCCTCAAGGCGTCGGCCACCGAGCTGCCCCCGTATTTCTGTACGATCAGAGCCATGCCTCCCTCCGGCTATTGAGCTATCAATTTGCCCATAATGTGGTGACCTTCCACGATGAAAAGGCCTGTGCCTTGGGCCTGGGCCTCGGTGAAGGCACGGGCGCCATTGTGGCTGATCCCCTCACCCCAGAGGATAAAGGGAACCGGGTCGGCGCAATGGGTCTTGATCTGAATGGGGGTGGAATGGTCGGGCAGGACCAGCACCCGAAGGCCCCTATTGCCCCAGGATAGCAGCTGATTCACCCCTTCTCTATCTATGTGTTCGATCGTCCTTATTTTATCATCTATGGAGCCGGTATGGGCGGCTTCGTCTGGAGCCTCGATATGGACAATCACCAGGTCCTTTTCTTGGAGGGCATCGAGGGCCCCAGCCACCTGGCCGGCATGGTTGTTGTCGGGGCCATCGGTGACGCCGGGGATATCCAGGTTTTCGACCTGGGCCATCTTGGCCAGGCCGCGGAGCAGGTCAACCCCTGAGGTCATGGCGGCAGCCTGGCCATAGAGCTGCCGGAAGGGGGGCAGCGCCGGTATCTCGCCGCTGGCCCAGAAGAGCCAGATCATAGTGGCCGGGATGTCTCCCCGGGCGCGCCGGCGGACGTTGACGGGATGGTCCTGGAGCACCGCCTGGGAGCGCATCATGAGGTCTCTCAGAAACTCGCTGCCTGGCCCTCGGGGCAGGAAAGGAGCAATGGGTTTATCGCTGATATCGTGGGGCGGGATGCAGGTGGCCTGGAGAGTGTCCCGATGGCCCTTTATGGTGCACAGGTGACGATAGCTGACCCCGGGATAGAAGCGGACCTCGTCGGAGCCCAGGCTGTCCTGGAGAGCGGCCACTAGGGCATAGGCCTCCTCGTTGCTGATGAAGCCGGCGCTATAGCTCCACATCTTGCCATCTTTGACGGCCACCAGGTTGCAGCGGAAGACGACCTCGTCCTCCTCCAGGGATATGCCCATACTGGCAGCCTCGATAGCCCCCCGGCCCTTGTAATAGACCTTCGGGTCATAGCCCAGGATGGACATGCAGGCACAGGCACTGCTGGGCTCCATACCCTGAGGCACTGTCCGCGTCAATCCCAATAGGCCCTGCTGAGCCATAGTGTTCAGGTTGGGCAGGTGGGCCAGCTCCAGGCAGGTCTTCCCATCGCGTTCAGGCAACGGCCAGCCGGAGGCGCCATCAATTATGAGAATGCAATACTTCACGAGTTCTCCAGGTTCCCCCGACCAAGCTGGTTTTATTGAAGTATAGCAGCGGTGTCGCCTCCATTCAAGGAGATAGGCTGGCCTGGAGAAGCGGTGGTTGGGGGGTTAAGCCATGCTGATCACCTGTACGCCATGGTCTACGGGCCGCGCCAATTTGGTGACTGCTGCCAGCTTTTCCTCTTGGGCGGCCTTTAGCATGGCGGCGGCGATGGCCGGGACATGCTCTTTGCTGCCCAGAGCAAGTACCGCGGGGCCGCTGGCGGAAAGAAAAACGCCATCGGCCCCAGCATCTAGGGCAGCTCCAAAGAGGCTGTCCATGGCCGGGAACAGGGCCCGACGGTAGGGCTGGTGCAACCTATCGCGCACGGCGACCTTGAGCTGTTGGGCATTGCCACTGACCAGGGCATTTACTAGGAGAGCGGTATGTCCGATGTTGTAGATGGCATCAGCCCGGCTGACCCTCTGGGGCAGAATGGCCCTGGCCTGGGCTGTGGCTATCTCGAAATCGGGGATGAGCAAAGCTGCCCACCAGCCCCTTTTTATGGGCACCCGGGAGCAGATAAGCCGGGAGCCCTCAGCCACCACTATTTGACAGCCCCCCAGCAGGCAGGCGGCGACATTATCCGGGTGTCCCTCCATTTGCCAGGCCAGCTCCAGGAGCCGACCTTGGGGCAATGGCTCGCCCAGCAGCATATTGGCGGCTACCAGTCCCGCCACAATGGCCGCGGCGCTGCTGCCCAGCCCCCTTTTCAGGGGTATGTTGTTGTGACAGGATATGCTCA
>MTNP01000025.1 GCA_002011475.1 Dehalococcoides sp. JdFR-54 | reverse complement strand
CCGCCTGTGGGAAAGGGCCATCGAGGCCTTCATTGCCCTTAACGGCATCCTGGCCATTGTTATCCTGATGGCCATCTTCGCCCTCCTAGTGAAGGAGGGGGTAGCTGCCTTCAGCTATACCAGCCCCTGGGACTTCCTCCTAGGCCGCAGGTGGTATCCCGTATCTGACCCCCCCACCTTTGGCATACTGGGTTTCTTTGTGGCTACCCTACTGGTTACCCTGGTCTCGGCCGTTATCGCTGTGCCCATTGGGCTGGGCTGTGCTGCCTATCTTTCTGAGGTGGCACCCTCCAGGGTCAGGGAGATAGTGAAGCCGCTCATCGAGCTTTTGGCCGGGGTGCCCTCGGTGGTGATGGGCTTTATCGGCCTCATAGTGGTGGCACCGCTCATCAGGGACATGTTCCACCTCAACACCGGCCTGTGCGGGCTCTCGGCAGCTATTATGCTGGCGTTTATGAAGGTGCCGGTGATCGTCAGCATCTCCGAGGACTCCCTGAGGGCAGTTCCCCAGCATTACCGCGAGGCCTCTTATGCCTTGGGAGCGACCAAATGGCAGACCATCATCCACGTCTGCTTCCCAGGAGCTATCTCAGGGATTACAGCCGCGGTGATGCTGGGTCTGGCGCTGGCCATAGGGGAGACCATGGCGGTGCTCATGGTGGCTGGTGGGGCCACTGGTGTGCCCAGTTCCCCCGTGGACCCCATGCGCCCCATGACCGCCACTATCGCCGCAGAGATCAACAATGCGGTTCAGGGGGGGCTCCAGTATCGGGCACTGTTCGCCATTGGCTTGCTGTTGTTCGTAATGACCTTCTTGATCAATGTAGTTGCTGACTGGGTGATGGAAAGACAGAAGAGGAAGTTTCTCACATAGGTGGGGGTTAGAGCGAGGATCAGGCAATGGGTTTAGTGGCCGGCAGTCTGCCACCATCCCGCCTGCTCTGGCAGAGGGTGGGCTTCGCCTTCCTATTGCTATGTACCCTGCTGATAGTGGTGCCCATCATCGCCCTTCTGATGAAAATCATAATAAGCGGTGCCCCAGCCATTAGCTGGGAGTTCCTCAGCCAGCCCCCGAGCCAAGCTGGCAAGGCTGGCGGGATCTTCCCGGCCATTGTGGGCACCCTCTATCTGATGGTGGGCACGGTGGTCTTCTCCCTCCCAGTGGGGGTTTTGGCGGCGGTCTACCTCGCCGAATATGCCGGGCAGAACTGGGTGACCCGCCTCATCAACCTGGCCATCGTCAACCTGGCCGGTGTGCCCTCCATCGTGTATGGACTCTTCGGGCTCGGGGTGTTTGTGCTCACCTTCGGCTTCGGCATGTCCTTGTTGGCGGCTAGCCTCACCTTGGCCTGCCAGGCCTTGGCTGTAGTCATCACCGCCTCCAGGGAGGCCCTGCTGGCAGTGCCCCAGGAGTACCGGGAAGCAAGTCTGGCCTTGGCCGCCACCAAGTGGCAAACGGTGAGACACGCGGTCCTGCCCCAGGCTCTCCCTGGCATCGTCACCGGGGCGGTGCTGGCCATGAGCCGGGCTGCCGGCGAGACGGCCCCCATCCTGGTGGTGGGCGCTGCCTTTTTCCTGCCCGCCCTGCCCCATTCCCCCTTTGACCAGTTCATGGCCCTGCCCTATCATCTCTATACGGTGGCCGCCCACATCCCGGGCGTGCCCAAGCAGACCATGTGGGGGGTAGCCCTGGTGCTGGTGGCGGTGGTGCTTTCCTTCAACAGCGTGGCCATACTCTTGCGGTGGCGGGCCCGGCGGCGTAAGATTGGTTAAGATTATGTCAAGTGATTTCGGCCTCCCTACCGGATTGGGCTACTATTTATTCTGGGAAGTCAATAGCGGAGGCAAGGGATGATGAGGCAGAGATTTGGCAATACAGATGTGGAGCTGGTGCAGGGCGACATCACGGAGCTGGATACCGATGCCATCGTCAATGCCGCCAATGCGGCCCTGATCCTGGGTGGCGGCGTGGCCGGCGCTATCGCCCGCAAGGGCGGCCCCAGCATCCAGGAGGAGTGTAAGCGCATCGGGGGTACTTATGTGGGGGGCGCGGTGATCACCACAGGGGGCAACTTGAAGGCGAGGTACGTGATCCATGCCGTAGGGCCCCGAATGGGCGAGGGCGACGAGGACGAGAAACTGAGGAACGCCACTCTCAATAGCCTCAAGCTGGCCGATGAGCGTGGGCTCAAGAGCCTGGCCTTCCCCGCCATAAGCACCGGCGTCTTCGGCTTTCCCCTGGACAGGTGCGCCCAGATCATGCTCCACACCACTGCCGACTATCTCAAGGGAAAGACTGGCCTGGCCCGGGTTGTCTTCTGCCTCTATAATGCCCAGGCCTTCCAGGTCTTCGAGAGGGAGCTGGGGAATCTGGCGGGTCGCTGACTATACTTCCTCCACAGGCTCCGGCCGGCGACGGAGCCGTTTCTTCTGAGAGAGGCGCTCTTTATCCTCCCTGATCTGCTGAAGGCTGCTCAGGGGCGGCCGGGTGCGCAATCTGGGCTTCGGGGGACGGTTGAGCCGTATCAGCTTCTCCCGAAGCCTGGTGAAGGCGAGCTCTCGATTCTGTGCCTGAGAGCGAAAATCGGAGGCCACCACGGTAATCCCCGAGGGCCGATGGCGGAGGCGCACCGCTGTCTCCACCTTGTCCCGCCGCTGCCCGCCCGGCTTGCTGCTGCGGAAGGTCTCGACATCGGTTTCCCTTTCCAGGCTAGCCAGGTCGGTACTGTACTTCGGCCTGGGTCTGATTTCCCCCATCGCAGGTTGGTAGCCCATAATGCCTCAATCGCTCACAGGTATCGCCTGAACCAGTCTATAATGAGCTGGGCGATCGCCTTCAGGTGCCGAGGGCTATTGAGGGAATGGCTCCCTCCAGCTATCACCTCCAACCTTCTGGGCCCGCCCGCCAGCCTGTTAAGCTCATAGGCGTGGGATATGGGCACGACCTCATCCCGCTCACCGTGGATTATCAAGAGGGGGCAGCAGAGCTGACTCGCCTTTTGCCTCAAATCATAGGCCCTTAGGTCGTCGAAGAAGCCCGGTTTGAGCCTCCGGCCGGAGGGAAGCTCATAGTAGCCAAGCTCGGCCACTGTGGCCATCTCCTCGGCGCTGGGCCGGGGGAAATCCAGCGGGGTGGCCAGGGCGACCATGGCCTTGATCCGGGAGTCGTTGGCGGCAATAGCCACCATGCCCCCGAAGCTGGAGCCCACCACCCCGACCCGACCCCGGTCAATCCCTGACCCCTCCACAAATGCCAGGGCGGCCCGGTAGTCGGCTATTCGGCCGGTGAGGGTGGTATCTTCATAATTGCCTTGGCTTCTATGCCGCCCCCGGCCACAGCCCCGGTAGCTGAAACGGAATACAGCAAAGCCCTGCTCGTAGAGCTGAGGCGTGAGCGCTCGCCACTTGGCGCCATCCTTGCTGCTCTCCAGCCCGTGAGACATAACCACACAGGGGGCACCCTCGCTGGGCAGGTGTAAATTGGCGAAAAGCCTTGCCCCCTGGCTATAAAAGCTGACCGATTCCTCCACTGTAACCGCCAGCCCCCTAGGAGCGGTATGTGGCCAGCCTCAAACCCGCGGTGCCCGGCGGTCTCTATTTATATACCACAGAAGGCAACCACAGGATTATCTGGGGGAATATCATAATGATGGCCAAACCGAGGAGCTGAAGCCCGATGAAGGGGACCACGCTCCGGAAAATGTCAGGGAGTGTTACCTCCGGCGGGGCAACCCCCCTGAGATAGAAGATGGAAACGGCGAAAGGCGGGGTCAGGAAGGAGGTCTGCAAACATACACAGACCACCAGAGCGAACCAGAGGGGGTCAAAGCCCACCGCCCCCACCACAGGGGTAATGAGGGGGATGAAAACAAACAGGATGGCGATCCAGTCCACAAACATCCCCATAAGGAAGATGCCGAGCAATATGAGCAAAATGAGACCTATAGGAGCTATAGGTAGTCCCAGCAGAAAATCCTCTATCAGCAGCCCGCCCCCGAGACGCAGAAACACACCGGCGAAGCAACTGGAGCCCACGGCCACCAGGAGAATCATGCTGGAGACCCTCACCGTTCGGTAAACAGCTTCCTTCAACATTTGCCAGCTGAACGCCCTGTAGATGATAGCCAGCACCAAGGCGCCGAAGCCGCCCACCGATGCCGCCTCGGTGGGGGCCGCTATCCCTACTATTATGGACCCCAGAACGGCGAAGATGAGCAGGAGGGGGCTGATCACAGTCACCAACAGCATTCCCGCCAACTTCAGCAAAGGTATGGCCCTCTCCTCAGGGGGGAGGGGTGGCCCCAGGTGGGGTTGAAAGAAACACCTGGTGGCTACATAAATCAGGTAGATCGAGGAGAGAAGCAAGCCGGGGAATATACCCGCAGTGAACAGCTTGGCTATAGATATGCTGGCCATTAGTCCGTATAGAATCAGCATTATACTGGGGGGGATGAGGATGCCCAGGGTCCCCGCGGCCAGGATAATACCCGTGGCTATTTTTTTATCATATCCCCGCTTGAGCATGGCGGGCAGAGCCATCAATCCCATAACGGTGATCTCGGAGCCAACTATCCCCGTGCCAGCGGCAAAGATGGTGCAGATTATCCCCGTGGTCAGGGCCAGAGAGCCCCTCAGGGGCCCCAAAGCTATTTGCAGGGCTCCAAAGAGACGGTCCCAAATGCCTGACCTCTCCATTATGCACCCCATGAACACAAACAGGGGGACAGCCACCAGAACATCGTTGCTCACTATGTAAAAGGTACGGGTGACCAAGAGGTGGGTAACTCCAGAACCCCAGGCCACAAAGCCAAATATCAGGGCAATGCCTATGAGGACGAAGGCCACCGGAAACCCGGTGAAAATCCCCACCAGGAGACCGCCAAACATGGCTACTGCCATTTGTTCCGGTGTCAAGTTATCCTCTCCTCAGAGCAATGGTCAGGCTCCGAACCCACTGCGCCACCCCCTGGAGCAACAGCAGAAAGGCTGCCACCGGTATCACCGTCTTCAGGGGATAGATGGGCGGCCGCCATGGGCTCACGGCGGCCCTTTCCTGGATCGACCAGGCATACCAGGCATAGTCCATGCCGTATTTCAGGAGCACTATCATAGCGGGGAAAAAGAAAATCAGGTAGAGCAATAGGTCGATGACTGCCCTCCACCTGGGCCGAAGCAGTCGATAGAAGACATCTACCCTTACATGGCCCTCGAGTCGAAGGGTATAAGCCGCCCCCAACATGAAAAGGGCGCCATAAAGCATATAGCTCATGTCCCAGGCCCAGACAGTCGGGGCGTTGAAGGCATACCTGGCGACCACCTCGTAGAATAGAGCAGCCACCAGGGGCAGGATGAGCCAGCTAAAGAGCTTGCCCGCCCACTCAGATATAGTATCGGTGACCCTGAGATATAGCTGTAGCGGCACCTTCTCCCCAATGAACCAATTTATGCCCCAAAGATGGGCGCTCAGGGCATAAGCACCCGAGTATAACCCTGAGCGCCCATCTTTTTGAAACCCGGCGCTAACCTATTACCAGCCTTTGGCTGCCTACTTATTTCTTCTTCTTAGGCCAGTAATACTCGCCTGCCAGGTCATAGTCAGGATGGGCCCATCGCCGGTAAGGAACGTTCCGCGCTGCGAACTCCTTCTGGGACTCAAGGATCTTGGCGAAGTCGGGGTTCGCGGCGGCCTCCCTGGCTGCTACCACGTCCCAGGCTTTGAGCACCTCAAGCAATATCTCCTGGGGCGTTTCTACCAGGATAACGCCTGCCTCCTCCACCAGCCACTCCAGGTCAATGACGTTCTGGTTTATCCACATGGCCCAGGCGGCCAGGGTAGTTGCCTCGCAGGCACCGTCAACTATCCACTTCAGGTCCTCGGGCAACCCCTCCCAGACGTCCTTGTTGACCAGAAGCTCCATCATCCCGGTTGGCTGGTGAATTCCCGGCAGATGGTAATACTTGACCACGTCCTGGAAGCCGAAGGACATGTCTGTGCTGGGGTCGCTAAATTCGGCAGCATCTATGGCACCCTTTTCCAGCGTCGGGACTATCTCCCCGCCGGGCAGGGTAACCACCGTCATGCCCAGCTCCTTGAAAACCTCGGCTGCCAGACCGGCGGCCCGGAACTTCAGCCCTTTGAACTGCTCCAGAGTGGTCACCGGCTCAGCGAACCAGCCCTGGGGCTCGGGGATCTCGGGGAAGGTGGCAAACCCCACGACATTGTACCCCATCTTATCGTGAAGCTCTCGGTACAGTTCCAGGCCTCCGCCCTTATAAAACCNCCCCCAGCCAATCCAAAGCATCCATGCCATAAGGACCGCCAGCGGCACTGGCAAACAGGGTAAAGGCCGAGTTTTTGCCCACCCAGTAGCCGGGCCAGACATGCCCTGCATCCAGAACGCCTGTGCTCACAGCATCCATGATCTCGAAGGCGGGCACTATGGTGCCGGCGACACTCAGGTCGATCTGTATCCGGCCACCGGACATCCGCTCAATCCTCTCAGCCACCATCTCGGCGCACACGTGATGCAAGTCCGCTGGCCCACCCGGCCAGGCGCTCTGCATCTTCCACCTGATTGGCTCGGGTGCAGCTGTTACTGTGACCGTTACCGTTGTTGTTTTGGTTTGGGTCACTGTGATGGCTGGCGCCGTCTCGGTGACTGTTACCGTCTTCTCAGCAGGGGCGCAGGCGGCCGCCCCCGCCAACAGCCCCATCACCACGGTGACCGCCACAAACAGATAGACACATTTAGACCTCATCTTTTCCTCCTTCTACGCTATGTATGCAACCACAAACATCGCATTTCTGGATCGTCTATTTGCATCACCCCCTTTCCTCATTGGGCAAGGGCTTCGCCAACAGGGCTTTAGTTGCCGCAAATATAGCACGCTCGAAATATATTGTCAACCCCTTCCTCTGTCTTTTTTCAAGCTGGGGCGGGGAAGAGGGGCTGTTAGGAGGCGGAATCGGGCCTGGATTCTGATGCCGGGTATCTTGACACCCTGGGGAGGTGATATAATATCGGCTTGGGCCGGGGGGAACCCGCGGCCCCGGGAAGGGAAGCCATGCAAACTACAAGCAGCCTGGACAAATTCTTCGCCCCGAAAAGCATCATGGTCATCGGGGCTTCGAGAAGCCCGGGGAAGGCGGGGAACATCATGCTTGAAAACATCCTCGCCAACGGCTATCAGGGCAGGGTCTATCCTGTAAATCCCAATGCAGATGAGATTTTGGGGTTCAAATGCTACCCCACGGTGGGGGATATTCCCGAGGTCCCCGACCTGGCGGTGATGGCTGTGCCGGCTGCCGCTGCCCTGGCGGCGGTGAAGGATTGTGCTCAGAAACGGGTCAGTGCCCTGGTTATGACCACCAGCGGATTTGCCGAGGTGGACGATACAGGGGCCAAGCTCCAGGCCCAGATCCTCGAGGTGGCCAAGGGAGCGGGTATGAGGATTATGGGGCCCAACACCAGCGGGATTACCAGCACACCCAGCAGGTTTTCGGTCTCTATATTCCCCCTGGGAATGATCAGAAAGAGCCCCATCTCCTGTCTGGCCCAGACCGGGAACTTCGCCACGCACACCATGAAGTGGATACTTACCGGAGAGCATTTCGGGGTGAGCAGGGTTGCCGGGCTGGGCAACATGATCGACGTGGATGAGTCCGAGGTGCTGGAGTATTTCGGCCGCGACCCTGAAACCAAAGCCATAGTGATTTATCTTGAGGGATTCAAGAATGCCGGGCGCTTCCTCGAGATAGCGAAGCAGGTCTGCCGGAAAAAGCCGATAATCGCCCTAAAGGCGGGCAGAACGGAATCCGGGGTTCGGGCGGTTGCCTCCCACACCGCCTCCCTCGCCTCCAACGATTTGATAGTTGATGCAGCCTTTCGACAGGCGGGCATAGTCAGGGTGCAAAGCTATACCACTTTAATAG
Source organism: Dehalococcoides sp. JdFR-54 (assembly GCA_002011475.1). Classification (GTDB taxonomy): domain Bacteria; phylum Chloroflexota; class Dehalococcoidia; order JdFR-54; family JdFR-54; genus JdFR-54. The sequence continues at coordinate 7,013 of MTNP01000025.1, read as the reverse complement.
ACACCGCCAAAGTCCTCGCCCTTCAACCTATCCCCAAAGGGAATCGGGTGGCGGTGCTCACCCCCTCAGGGGCCATGGGCATCATCGCCGCCGATGCCTGCGAGAGACTGGGGCTAAAGATGGCCGACCTTTCACAAAAGAGCTTTCAAGAACTCGGCACCATCTTCCCCAGCTATGTAAACGTGGGGAATCCCATTGACATCTGGGGCGCTGCCATGATCCATGGCGTTTACGAAGCCTATGAAAAGGGGATGCGCGTCGCCCTCGAGGATGAGGGGATCGATGCCGTGCTCTCCATCATGAACCTGTCGCCGGAGACGGTGTTCGGAAGCCATGAACTCGACCCAGAGAAGCTGAGCTTCATCCCGGAGCTCTGCCAGGAGTTCCCCGATAAGGTGGTAATGGTGGCAGTCTCAGGGGCTAAAAGCTACTACGAAGCAGCCAAACAATATCTCGAAGAGCACTCCGTGCCCGTTTTCCTGCCGGTGGAGCCCGCCCTGGAGGCCCTCGCCTATATCAATCAGTGCCGACGATACCTAATTTGGGATCCATAAATCACCATTTCCTGAAAAAAGGTGCTATACTTGTGGGGGCAGGGGCGAGTCCTGCCCGGCATTGCTGAACTGCGCTGCCAGATGTAGCGCCCTATAACCAGGAGGCGTTTGGCATGGCCAAACTCATCACCGGAGGAACTGGCTTCATTGGGGCCGAGCTGGCGCACAGGCTGGTGGAGCGTGGCGAGGACATCATCTTGTTCGATGTGGCCCCGAACTATGAACGCATAGAAGGCATCAAAGACAAGGCAAAAGTGGTCCCGGGGGATTTAAAGGTCTGGCCCGAGGTCCTCAATGTCGTCAAGGAAAACAATATCGAGGGCATCTACCATCTGGGTTCGATGTTGAGTGTCCCCTCGGAGGCCAACCCCTGGGCCTCTTTTCAGATAAACGTGGTGGGCACCATGCATGTGCTGGAGGCAGCCCGTCTCTTCGGCGTGGATAGAATAGTGTTTGCCAGCAGCGCCGCCACCTATGGTTTGGGAACCTCCGGGGTAGTTACAGACGAGACGATTCAGCGGCCAACAACCATGTACGGTTGTGGCAAGCTATATTGCGAGCTGCTGGGCAGGTTTTACCGCACAAGGTTCGACCTGGACTTCCGCTCCGTGCGCTACCCCTCAGTGGTCGGACCCGGCAGCAAGACCAAGCATGTAAGCATTTACAACGCCTGGATGATCGAAAAACCTGCGCTGGGCGAACCTTTCCAATGCTTCGTCACCGAGGAGACCAAGATTCCGGCCATCTACTTCAAGGATGCCGCCCGGGCTGCTGACCTATGCTACCAGGCGCCCAAGGAGAAAATCCAGACCGTCAACTATAATGTGTCCGGGATCGCGCCAGCCCGGACGGCCAAAGAACTGGAACTTGCCGTAAAGAAGTTCATCCCCGACGCCAGGATCACCTATGAGCCAGACCCCGAGGTTATGGAGTTCTACCGGGCTTTCCGTATGGAAGTCTTTGATGACAGCAAAGCCAGGGAGGAATGGGGGTGGGAGCCTCGCTACACCGATATCGACGAGGTGGTGGCAGATTTTATTGAAGAGATACGTTTGCACCCCAAACGCTACGGATTAGCCTAGTCGCCCCTAAACACGACCCGCAAAATATGATATTATGTAACTCGCAGACGGAGGAGACGAGATAATATCCAAGGTCCTAAGCACCAAAGAGGCAGCAGCCTATTTGAGAATAGGCATTGGCACGGTCCGCCGCTTGGCAGCCTCTGGCCAAATACCCGCTGTCAAGATAGGGAGACGATGGCATTTTTATGCCGATGCCCTTGATACATGGCTTATTTCCCCGTCCCGGGCTAAACCAAAGGAAGACCTCCGACAGTGGCTAAGCATCCTGGACATCAACGATGGCTATATCGTGATCCAGGATGAGAAGGTAGTATTTGCCAACGCCAGAAGCGCCGAGATGGTTGGATATGAACTTGAAGAAATCATTGGGAAACCTGCGGAGTCATTTCTGTCGGAGGCAGTTCGGGAGGAAGTATTGGAAAGATATAGAAGAAGATTGCGCGGCATGGCGGAGCCGCCGCAATATGAAACGACCCTGCTGAGGAGGGATGGAACGAGACTCCCGGTTGAGCTTAGCATTGCGCCGCCCATGCCGTATGAAGGCCGGCCCGCCGTTTTCCTTTTCATCAGGGACATCACCGAGCGCAAGCGGGCGGAGGAGGAGATCCTGCGCAATTACCGAATTCAAACTGTCCTCAGCGCGCTGTTGCGCATCTCGTTGAGAGACATTTCCCTCGAAGAACAGCTAGAACTAATCCTTAAGCACATAATTGCCATCCCCTGGCTTACGCTGAAGTCGAGGGGTTGTATCTTTCTGGTCGAAGATGACCCCAAGGTGCTAGTGATGAAGGCCCAGCACCAACAGCCCGCGCCATTGCTGGCCATGTGTACACGGGTTCCCTTTGGCAGATGCCTTTGTGGTCGGGCGGCATCATCAGGTGGGATACAGTTCGCCGACCGTGTCGATGAGCGTCATGAGAATCGATACGAGGGCATTTCCCCTCACGGCCATTACTGTGTCCCCATCCTAGCTGATGGCAAGGTGCTCGGGGTAATAAACCTATACCTGGAGGAGGGACACCGCCGCGATGAACGAGAGGAGGCATTTCTCCGCGCCGTAGCCGACGTGCTAGCGGGCATCATCGAGCGCAAGCAGGCGGAGAGGAAAATCTTTGAATACGAGGAGCTAAGTCGACTCAAAACTAACCTTCTTTCCACGGTCTCCCACGAGCTGCGCACCCCCCTGGCAGCAATCAAGGGGTATAGCACCATGCTCCTGGACTATGACCGGAGGCTGAAGCATGATGAGAAACTCGAGTACCTGAGGTCGATAGACAAAGCTGCCGACAGGCTTACCGAGCTTGTCGACCATCTCTTGGATATGTCCCGGCTACAGGCGGGTCTGCTCAAGCTGGAAAAGGCGCCCACCAATATCGTACCACTGCTCAAAGGGGCAGTGCTTGAGGCTCAGCTCAGGGCACCCAGACATAGGATAGTGCTGAAGGCAGCGAAGAGGTTGCCGAGGGTAAACGTTGATGCCAGACGCATTCGGCAAGTGGTGGATAACATCCTCGATAACGCTACCAAGTACTCGGAGGGAGGGACTGAGGTGGTGTTACGGGCCTGCCGGCGGGGGTCGGAGCTGGTCATCAGCGTCAGCGACCAAGGGATAGGCATCCCCCCTGAAGACCTGGAGAGGGTGTTTGATAGGATGTATCGCATCGAGCAAAGATTGACGCCGGAAATAGGGGGTATCGGGCTGGGGCTTGCCATCTGCAAGGGGCTGGTGGAGGCACATGGGGGTCGCATCTGGATGGAAAGCGAGGAGGGAAAGGGGAGCACCTGTTGGTTTACCCTACCCCTGTAGACAACGCTAGCTAGAGCTATGGCGAAGAGACGCAAAGCAAAGACGGTTCTCATCATTGAGGACGAGGCTCAGGTCCGTACCTTTGCCTCCCGGGTGCTTGAGCTGGAGGGTTACCAAGTTCTTCAGGCTGAAGACGGCGATACCGGTCTGAAATTGGCCAGGCAGAGCCAGGTGGCTCTGGTGCTGCTGGACTTGAGACTGCCCGGGCGCGATGGCTGGGCAGTGCTGACACAAATGAAAAGCGAGCCGGGCCTCTCAGCAATCCCTGTAGTCGTTTTCACCGCCTCGGCCGCAGTGGTGCAGCGAGACAAGGCACTCAGCATGGGCGCCGTGGGCTATCTGGTCAAGCCATTGAGTGCAGCCAGGCTGCGGGAGACTGTTGCCCAAATCCTGCGTCGGGAATAGGGGTCAGCATGCCGTCCAAGAAAGCAGCAGTGCTGGTAGTCGATGACGACGTTCACATATTGCGCCTGATGCAGCGCATCCTGGAGCTGGAGGGCTATCGGGTGCTCCTCGCCAGCAATGGCGAAGCCGCCCTCGATACCTTCGTTAAGGAGACCCCGGACCTGGTGCTGCTGGATATCATGATGCCGGGCATGGACGGATATACCGTGTGCCAGCGCATCCGCGAGTTCTCGCAGGTGCCCATAATCATGGTTACCGCCAAGGGCAATGACCAAGAGAAGGTCCGAGGGCTGGATGCCGGCGCTGACGACTATGTCACCAAGCCCTTCTCCTCCAAAGAGCTGGCAGCCCGGGTGAGGGCGGTGCTGCGCCGCACCGCGCTCTGGGAGGAACGTCCCGAGCCCGCGTTCCATTTCAACGACCTGGCGATTGACTTCGCCCGACACCGGGTCACCTTGGGCGGCCAGGAGGTAAATCTGACAGCTACAGAGTATAGACTGTTATCCTATCTGGCCCGCAATGCTGGTCGGGTGGTCACACCTGACCAGATACTGGAGAGGGTGTGGGGTGAGGAGTACTTGGGTGAGTCCCACCTGCTCCAGGTGAATATAGCCCGGCTCAGACAGAAGCTAAAGGACGACGCCAAAAACCCCAAATATATCCTGACCAGACCCGGCATAGGATACGCCCTGATGAAACAAACATGACCGTGTAGCCCTTGCCGCAAAGGGGCGCAATATCAGTCAAAGGAGCCTTCGTGAAATTGGAAGGCTCCTTTCTATTCCCCCATCCGGAATCTGGACCCCACTTGTGATTTCTTTGTGATGGTTCAGGGCCGTGCTGTGACGGGCTCGTGACTCGGCCTCCCTAAGCTCAAGGTGGAGCGAATGGGAGGTCGATGTGATGAGGAAAAGGATAAAGTTGCTTTTCGCCCTCTTGGCCCTGATGCTTCTCACTCCCTGGCCCGTGGCATACGCCTATGATGTAAGTGATGGCATGGGTGCGGACGGGGCGATCCAGATAGAAGCCGCCGAGCCTTCGGCATTACCAACCTGGAGTGCATCCGGCAAAACGGTAGGCGGCGTCACCACCCCTGGCGACCTCTTTTATATCGATGCCACCGGATACACCGCTGACATCCAGCTCACCTTGTACCTCACCAACGCCCAGGAGCTCGTCCGTGGCTACGGATACCTGATCCTCGAGGTCGGTGTCTATATCAGGAATGAGGCTGGGGGATGGGAGAAGGCATCTGGGTCCAACGGCGAGCCAATTCCTGAGACTTTCATCACGCTGCGCAATGGTCAGGCGAGCTTCACCCTAATGGGGAACGCTGAGTACAAAGTCACTATAGATAGCGGCTGCTTCTACTCCATCACCACCGATGTAGGTGGGGGCAGCCTTTCGCCCCGGTTTTACCTGACCGTGGCATAGACAGAAAAACGCTACCGGCCCTCCCTGGGCGGCGTAACCCGCCCAGGGAGGGCCGTCTACCGACTCATCCGCGCGCCAGGTCATCTGCTCACAGGCAGTTTGTCACTATGTAATTGCACACCGGGGCCACAGCCGCCTCGAGTTTCTGCGATAATCCGGGGCGCACTGTCTCCGGAATGGACTCTGGTTGAACAGCGATGAGCAGGATATCCAGCTGGCAAGAGTCCTTTAATTCCCTTAAGAGGCTAGAGGTCGGCAGCTGGTGAAGAGAAAAGCTCCCCCCCTGGACCTGGGGGAAGTCCTCGATGGGTGCCATCAGCAGCTCCCCCGGCTTCCCGCCCCTGTCTACGGTGTCGATGACCACTATCCTCTGCGGCTTGACCGGAGATAGGGCGATTGTGCACAGTAGGTCCCTGGCGCCTGTCCCTACATCTAGGACACACACATCGTCGGGGATGGCGTAATGACTGTGCAAGCGCTCAACAACAGCCGGGCCGAAGCCGTCGTCGCCAAATAAGACATTGCCACAGCCCAGCACCAGCACTCGGCTCTTGCAATATTCAGGTACGCAATCGTCCGGGAGCACCTAAACTTGCCCGTCAGTCCATCACTGTCCCAACCAGCTGTCCAGCAGAATCGAAGATATCTATCTTGACGGGGATTCTGCCATCCAGGTTATGGGTGGCGCATGATAGACAGGGGTCATAGGCGCGAATCGCCATCTCCACGGTGTTGAGGAGCGCCTGGTCGTACTTGCCCCCCTTGATGTTATCCTGAGCCGCCTTTTTGACCGACATGTTTATGGGCGCGTTATTATGGGTGGTTCCCACGATAATGTTCACATCCTTGACCATACCCGCTTCATCGGTTTCATAGTCGTGGATGAGCGTACCGCGGGGCGCTTCCACCACCCCAATGCCCCGAGCTGCCCGGGGGCTTACGGGTTTCCTGGTTTCGGCCTCCATTATCTCGGGATCGTTCAGGAGCTCGGTCGCCCTCTCCGCAGCGTAGACCAGCTCGATGAGTCTGGCCCAGTGATAGAGCAAGGTTAATTGGGCCGGCCGTCCGAAGCTCGCCCTGAATTCCTCCAGCTCCTTATTGGCAAGGGGCGTGGCGATGCGGTCACAGACATTGATCCTGGCCAGGGCGTTGGTCCTGTATATGCCCACAGGGTTGGCAAGGTCCATGGAGAATTGCCCCGCCTTCTTATGGTAAGGGAACTTCAAGTAGGTCCAGGGCTCGATGTGTTCGCCAATGTAGTCCAGATACTCCTCAACGGCGAAATCCTCGTATTTCCCGTCTGGGGTCATCATCCGGAGGTTGCCATCGTAGAGGTTCAAGGCCCCATCCTTAACCGTCCCCAGGAAACCAGTGGTAATGGGGGCAAACGATTTGACCATATCAAGGTATTTGGGGAATATCTCCTTTTTGGCGAAATCGATGGCGAAGGAGGCAAAATCCAGGCATTCCTTGGCCATCTCCTTGAGCCGTTCGACCTCCTCCTTGGTCACGGGCTTGCTCCAGCCGCCGGGGACAGAGACGTCGGGATGGATGGCCTTTCCTCCCAGAATCTGCGTCATCATCTGCCCCAAGAATCTGGTCCGAACCACTCTCTTGGCTATATCGGGGGCCCTTTGGACGATGCCCACTACATTCCTTATGGAGTAATCGGCATCCGGGCCTAGCACAAAGTCGGGCCCCGACAATATGAAGAAGTGGAGCACATGG
>MTNP01000009.1 GCA_002011475.1 Dehalococcoides sp. JdFR-54 | reverse complement strand
AGGGCTGGCCACAGGCCAGCCCTTTCCGCCCCACCCCTGCTGACTGTTAAACTGTGTTTGGCTCCAATATCTCGGGGGGAGGGGGTGGCTCCTGAGGTGGGCGGTGGGGGCCAAATAGCTGCGCCTTGGGGCCAAACCAGGGCATATGCTTCCGCAGCCGTTCCTTAAGCTCCGAGAGCCGAGACTGGAGGTGTTGCTGCCACTGCCCCTTCAGTTCAGGCAGGCATCGCCACAGTTGCTCCCCGCCTCGGAGCTGGTGGAGCTTGGCCATGGCCATGGGGCTGAGCACGGCCCTAGCCTGGTCGAGATCGTCCACGCAGACCACAATTACCCAGCTTCCGGCCTCCAGTCCTGGGGGCATGATGATAGTCTCCTCGGCGATGACAAAGGTCTTGGGCTCCGTCTGCCCGTTGGGGGTTATGGTCACATAGTCATCTCCCAACTCCTCCAAGATGCCGGGGGTGAGCTGTACAGTGTGAACATTGCCATCGGCATCGCTGAAGCCGAACTGGCCTCCAAGGAAGTGTTGGAAATATTCCTGGGGCGCTATGCCCTGAAGCTCGGGAAAGAGGCCTAGGAGCCCAGGACGTTGCGAGACTACTACCGTGATTTCCTGCTCAGCGCCATTTCTGAGGATGGTGAGGGTGATCTCGTCCCCGGCCTTAAGCCCCCTGAGGGCGGCTATAATCTGCCCCGGCGTCTCGAAGGAGAGGCCGTTGACAGCGATGATGATGTCCTTGGGCTCCAGTCCGGCCTCATCGGCGGGGCTGTTGGGGGATACCTTGAGGATGATGACGCCATTGACCCCTTCCATATCGAGCCACCAGGCGAGCTGCTTCTGGATGGGATCCACCGTGATGCCCAGCCAGCCCGGCGCCCTCACTTGGGTCTGTGGCACCTCGGCCTCGGAGCCATCGTCGTTGGCCAGGGCCCAGCCGCCCCAGCTGGCGCCAACGATCAGGGCCAGGATCAGTGCTACCAGGGCTAACCTTTTCATCTTCGCCTCCTCGGTTATTGGTCTCAATAATTAAAACGAGGCAGGCTGCCTTTTGGTTAGCCCTTAAGCCGAGGAATTAGCGCGGTTTTCCCAGGGGAAAGATATAAAGGGGCACCAGGTCAGGGCCAGCGCCCACCGCCCGGGCTACCTCCTCATCGTGGAAGGCGCCCACCATTACCGTGCCCAGCCCCAGGGCCACCGCCTGAAGGTGGACGTTCTGGCCCACATGCCCCGCCTCCATGGGCACATATCTTTCGGCACGACGGCCATAGCCGCGGGCGGTTCGCTGGTAGTCGGCGCAGACCACCAATGATACCGGGGCCTCTCGGATGAAGCGCTGGTTCAGGGCAGCCTGGGAGAGCTCGGCCCGGAGGTCCCCCTCCCGGTGCCGATCCAGCCTGTGCCCCCGGGGATAATAGCGATAGACCCCCTCAGCCAGGTCCTGGACGCTGCCCTTGCCCACTAAGACGAAGATCTCCAGCGGGTAAGTGGCGCCGGCGCTGGGGGCAGCCCTGCCCCCGTGTTTGGTCAGGCCCTGGGCAGCCCACAGCACCTGGGAGAGCTGGCCCAGGGACAGGGCATCCGATCTGTAGGACCTGACTGAATAGCGACTGGCTATGGCCTCCTCCACGGAGATGGTTCCCCTTTGGCTGGGGGCGGGTAGCTCGGTGGCGGGGCTGGGACCCATGTCTACCTCCTAGGCACTGGGCGGGGTGGCCAGGTGGCTGCAGTCAGGACAGCGGGGGTCTCGTTTGATGTTGACCTCTCTGAATTTAAGGCTCCAGCCGTCGTAGATCAGGAGTCGGTTGGCGAGCAACTCGCCCAGGCCCACCAGGTATTTGATAACCTCGGTGGCCTGGATGCAGCCGATGACTGCCGGGGTTACCCCGACCACCGGGAACTTGGTGGGGGGAGGTGCCTGGGGAAAGATGCAGCGCAGACAGGGGGTCTGGCCCGGGATGATAGTGGTGGTCATGCCCTCCAGGCCGTAGATGCTGCCATGACACAAGGGGATGCCCTTGGCCAGGGCAGCCCTATTCAGGACATATCTGGTGGGATAGTTGTCCATGGCATCGACGATGAGGTCGCAGTCGCCCACCAAGTCCAGGACGGTGTCATCGTCGATATTGGCCACTACCGACTTCACCTCGGTATCGGGGTTGAGCTGGCTCAGCTTCTCCTGGGCCGACTTGGCCTTTTCCACCCGGATGTCTCTATCCCAGTGGAGGATCTGGCGGTTGAGGTTGCTGAGCTCCACCACATCCTTGTCCACTATATGGATTTGCCCCACCCCGGCCACCGCCAGGTATATGGAGACGGGGGAGCCCAGCCCACCCGCCCCGGCGATGAAGACCTTGGCCTTCTTAAGCCTTTCCTGGCCGGCCTCGCCGAAGCCCTCCAGCATCATCTGTCGGTCGTAGCGCTCTCGCTCCTGCGGGCTCAACATCATGTTAGCCTCAGCTATCTAGCCCTTGATAACCCCTAGGGGGCGGGCCCGACACACCTTGTAGGAGATGCCAGCCTGGTGGGTTATCTCAATCACCTCCGCCACATCTTTATAGGCCTCAGAAGCCTCCTCGGCCAGCCCGGCCCAGCTCATGGCCTTGACCTGGATGCCCCGCTGGGCCAGCACCTTGGCCACATCCACACCCCGCAAGCCCCGTTTGGCCTCGCCCCGACTCTGCACCCGGCCGGCGCCGTGACAGGTGGAGCCGAAGGTCTCTGCCATGGCCTGGGTGGTGCCCACCGCCACAAAGGAGTAGCGCCCCATATCCCCGGGGATGAGCACCGGTTGCCCCACCTGGCGGTAGCCCAGGGGGACATCGGGATGGCCGGCGGGGAAGGCTCGGGTGGCCCCCTTCCGGTGGATACACAGGCGACGCCTCTTTCCGTCGACGGTGTGTTCCTCTATCTTGGCGATGTTATGGGCGACATCGTAGATGAGCTCCAGGCCCAGCTCAGAGCGCCCTTTGCCTAGCACCTTGGTGAAGCACTCCCGAACCCAGTGGGTGATGCACTGGCGATTGGCCCAGGCATAGTTGGCGGCGCAGGCCATAGCTGCGAAGTAGGCCTGACCTTCGGGCGATTGCAGGGGGGCACAGGCCAGTTGCCGGTCGGGGAGACGGATATTGTATCGGGACACCGCCTGGTTCATCACCTTCAGGTAATCGTCGCAGACCTGATGCCCGAAGCCCCGGGAGCCGGTGTGGATGTGGAGCAAGATCTGCCCCTTGCCCTGGATGCCGAAGGCCTTGGCTATGGCCGCATCGAAGATCTCGTCCACCACCTGGATCTCCAGGAAATGGTTCCCCGAGCCCAGGGTGCCCAGTTGAGGTATGCCCCGCTCTCGGGCCCTGGGGCTTACCTTGGCGGGGTCAGCGCCCTCCATGGCCCCGGACTCCTCGCAGGCCTCCAGGTCGTGCTGGTCGCCGTAGCCCCGTTCCACTGCCCAGGCAGCCCCCTGGAGCATGACCTTGTCCAGCTCTTTATTGTCTACCTTGAGCTTGCCCTTGGAGCCCACGCCCGAGGGGATCTGGACGAAGAGGGCGTCCACCAGCGCTGGGATGAGGGGTTGGATCTCTTTCAGGGTGAGGTTGGTGCGAAGCAGCCTAGTCCCGCAATTGATATCGAAGCCGACACCCCCCGGCGAGATAACCCCATCCTCCACCCTGGTGGCCGCCACACCCCCGATGGGGAAGCCATAGCCCCAGTGGATGTCGGGCATGGCCAGGGATTTACCCACGATGCCGGGGAGGAAGGCGACATTGGCCACCTGCTCCAGGGACTGCTCCTGCCGGATGACCTCCAGCATGTTTGTATCGGCATAGACAAGGCCGGGCACATTCATCCCCGGCTTGTAGCTCTGGGGTATCTCCCAGCGGTAGTCGTCTATCTTGTTCAGTTTCCCTTGCCAGCGAGGCGACATCCCCTCACCCCCTTCCTAAATATCGAAGATGACCTGGGCCCTGTATCCCGAATTGTGGCGTTCCACTTTGAGCAGGTGGTAAGTGGCCGCCTTGACCCCGGTCTTGAGCCGATGGCGGGAGAGGTCAACCCGTTCCCCATAGCACCTGGCTCGAAGGGATGTGGAATCGATATGCGCTATCTCAAATCGCTTGAACAGCAGATTGTCCACATCGAAGATGTAGATGAGCTCGTTGAGCCACTCCACCAGCAGGCTTTCTATGCCCGGGGCCGTGATCACTATATCCCGCCTCAGGCTTTCCCTCACCCTATCCAGGTCGATGATGAGGCTGAACAGGCCGGCGGCAGCATTGGCAAAGGCCTGCCCCAGGTCCTGGCCGTAGGCCGTGACCCCGGCATCGGCGGTGTGCTCAAGGATTTGGAAACCTTCTCTGGACTTGCTCATGACCATTGCAGAGGATTCTATTATAGCATAAGCGGGGAGAGGGTCAAAGCCATTGACATAAATCGACCGCCTCGGGTCGCGGGTGATTTGCGCCCAACGGTCTTGCATCCCGATTCAGAGGGGTGTAGATTGATGCAAGGCCGTTCATGCTTGGTGCCAGGTCTGAGAAAATAAAATTCGGAGGTGACAAATGAAGGATTTGTTCGACTTGGAGGGCAAAGTGGCCATCGTTACCGGTGGGAACGGGGGCATCGGCAAGGGGATCGCGCGCGGCTTGGGGGCGATGGGAGCCGATCTCGCCATCGCAGCGCGGAACCAGGCCAAGACAGCCGAGGCGGCACGACAGATCGGGGAGGAATTTGGCAGGCGTGTGCTGGGCGTGCAGGTCGATGTGCGCCAAGAGGGGCAGATCCGGGCCATGGTGGCGCAGGTGCTGGATAGGTTCGGGCGGATCGATATCCTGGTGAACAATGCTGGCATCAATATCCGCAAGATGCCGCAGGACTACCTGACAGCCGAGTGGGACGAGGTTCTGGAGACAAACCTGCGCAGCGCATTCTTGTGCTCGCAGGCCGTTTACCCGGCAATGAAGGAAGCCGAGGGCGGGAAGATCATCAACATCGGCTCGATGACCTCAATCTTTGGCGGCGCCAAACTCGCCCCCTACGGGACGAGCAAGGGGGGAATTGTGCAACTGACCCGCAGCCTGGCTGTCGCCTGGGCGCCGGATAATATCCAGGTGAACGCCATCCTGCCCGGGTGGATCAATACCGACCTGACTGTCCAGGCGCGGAAGGATATCCCTGGCCTGAACGAACGTGTGCTAGCTCGGACGCCGGCTGGCCGCTGGGGCGAGCCTCACGACCTGGCTGGTGCAGCCATCTTCCTGGCAAGTCGCGCCTCGGACTTTGTAACGGGCGCAGCGCTCCCCGTGGACGGTGGGTATTCGATCATGCTGGGGTGAAGCTATGGGTGCCCAGCGCTATTTAGGCCTCTTGTTTTTGGCTAGTATCTGTCTATCGATAAATGCCCCGATAAAGATGCACGCAGGACCCCCAAAGATGGCCACAGCCAGCCCGGCTGTCGCCTCTCGGGGGGTGACAGCGCCCACTATCAGTGCCACCACGATCCACACCACGATACTTATGAAAACCGCCAACCCCGGGTCCGATTGCTTTGTCTCTGCCATCACGCCTGTCTCCTATATGACTGACGTTCTCAGCAGGGACGATACCATCCCCCATGGCCTTTGTCAAGCCTCGTGCCCATGGGTCATGCAGCCCCAATGGGTTGACAAAAGCGCCTTTTGACGCTATGCTCAAAACCTCTCTTTGGCCACTGAGGAGGGCAGCTCATGAAGTTGGACGGTAAGGTAGCCCTGGTCACCGGCGCTGGCCGAGGCATCGGCAGGGCTGTTGCCCTGGCCTTTGCCCGGGAGGGGGCCAGTCTCGCCCTGGCTGCCCGGACGGAATCGGAGATACAGGGTGTGGCTCAGGAGGTGCGGGCCCTGGGCCGCCGTGCCCTGGCTATCAGGACCGATGTCAGCGACGAGGCGGAGGTAAACCGAATGGTGGCCAGGACCATAGCTGAGTATGGCCGAATAGATATCCTGGTCAACAACGCCGGCATAGGTGGCCCGGTCGGACCCCTGGCCGAGGTGAGCTTGAAGGACTGGCAACGCACTCTGGACACCAATCTCACCGGCGAGTTCCTATGCGCCAAGGCCGTCATATCCCAGATGAAGGAGCAGGGGGGCGGCCGCATCATAAATGTCTCCTCGGTGCTCGGAAAGAGGCCCTTGCCCCTGTTCGGGGCCTATAGCGTTACCAAGGCGGGCATTATCGCCCTCACCCAGACCCTGGCCAAGGAGCTCAGCGCCTACAACATCTCTGTGAACTGCCTTACCCTGACAGTGACTGACACCGAACTTGCCCGCACCTTGCACGGGGAGGCGGCTCGGCTCACCGGGGAGACCTTTGAGGAGCGCTGGCGGAGGCGGGGGGCCGAAGCGCCCCTGGGCAGGGTGGCTACACCAGAGGACCTGGTCCCTATGTTCCTGATGCTGGCCTCCGAGGGGTCGGCACCCCTCAGCGGAGAGGCCATCGACGTGCCTTAATCAGGAGTGGCCCTGGTTATGTCGGCAGGCGAGGCGATTTCGGCCCCTGCATCAACTCCAGGGTGATATCCTCGGGGCCCCATAAATAGGCTACCCCCCCAGCCATACATCGGGTGCCCCTCGTTTCTGTTCCACTGGGGCGGCGACTTGAACCTTACGCCTTGCTCCGTAAGGGTCTTATACATTTCCTCGATATCGTCCACCACGAAGCCGATATGGGGACAGCCCACGTCATTAGTATTCCCCTTGAGTTCTCTGCCCGGAGGGGCTAGATACTGGATGAATTCCAGAATAACCTCCCCCACCTCGATCTTGGCTATTCTGAGGTGTGCCCCAGACAAACCTGTGACGTTGTCGATCATCTGCCCCTTATACTCATAGGTGGGCCAGATGTGGGTAAGGCCCAAGCGGTCCCTGAAGAAGGCCACAACTTTGTCCAGGTCTTTCACCGTTATGCTGAAGTGGTTCACCCCCAGGATCATGGCCGACCTCCTTTCCCATCGCTCCCTGGACTGGACTCCTCGCTCCAAAATGGTCGATAATAAGATAGCCTGCTGGCGCGATATTGGCAACACTTCCTAAGCGGGTTGTGGTCCTTTGGTTTGCGAGGATATGGCTGGTGGATCGAGGCAGCGGGCGAAGTCGAGGAGGGGGTTGATGGGCACCCCAAGGGCCCAGGCTGAGGATATGGAGGCCGGGAGGGGTCGAATAAGGCTTGACATCTCCATCCAGGGGATGTCTTGTGCCTCCTGCGTGGAGAAGGTGGAAAAGGCCCTGAATAGGGTGGAGGGGGTTATCGCTGCCAGCGTTAACTTCGCCACCGAGAGGGCCACCGTGGAGTACCTGGCGGCTCAGGTCGGCATCGCCGATCTAAAGGAGGCGATCAGGAAGGCAGGCTACACCCCTCTGGAATCGGCTGACGAGTCTGAGCTTCGGGATAGGGAAAAGGAGGCCAGGGAGGCCGAGTACCGGGGGCTCAGGGTTAAATTCGTGGCCAGCGCCATCCTGGCAGCTCTGGTCCTGCTGGGAAGCCACCCATCGTGGTTGCCCGGACTGGAAGGGATCCCCCAGCAGAGCAGGTTCATGGCCCTGCTCGTTTTGACCATCCCGGTGCAGTTCTGGGCCGGGTGGCAGTTTTATGCTGGATTCTGGTCGGCGCTAAAGCGCAAGACCGCTGACACGAATACCCTCATCGCCGTGGGGACTTCGGCCGCCTTTGCCTATAGCCTGGCCATCACCCTCTTCCCCGCCCCGCTCACCCGGGCCGGACAGGAGCCAGCGGTCTACTACGATACAGCGGCCATGATCATCACCCTTATCCTCCTGGGGAGGCTGCTGGAGGCCCGGGCCAAGGGACAGACCTCCGAATCCATAAGGAGGCTGATGGGGCTTCAACCGAAGACAGCCCGGGTCATCCGGGGTGGCGAGGAGATAGATGTCCCAGTGGGGGCCGTGAAGGGGGGCGATCTGGTAGTGGTTCGTCCCGGGGAGAGGATTCCCGTAGATGGCATCGTCAGGGAAGGCTATTCCGCTGTCGACGAATCCATGATGAGCGGCGAAAGCCTCCCCGTGGAGAAGAGGGTGGGCGATGAGGTCACCGGAGGCACCATAAACAGGACAGGGAGTTTCAAATTCGAGGCCACCCGGGTGGGGAGGGAGACCGCCCTGGCCCAGATAATCAGGCTGGTGGAGGAGGCCCAGGGCTCAAAAGCCCCCATCCAGCGGCTAGCTGATAGGGTGGCTGGCGTCTTCGTGCCCGCGGTCATCGCCATAGCCGGGCTCACCTTCCTGATGTGGTACCTTCTGGGTGGCCAGGCTTTTATCTTCGCCCTGCTCAGTTTCGTGGCCGTCCTTATCATCGCCTGCCCCTGCGCCCTGGGTCTGGCTACCCCCACGGCCATAATGGTGGGGACGGGGAGGGGGGCCGAGTGGGGGGTGCTGATCAGGGGCGGGGAGAGCCTGGAGAGGGCCCATAGGCTCGATACCGTGGTCTTCGATAAGACGGGCACCCTGACCAGGGGCCAGCCCACAGTGACCGATGTCATCGCTGCCGATGGGCTCGATGAGGATGAGGTTCTCAAGCTCGCCGCTTCCGTGGAGAGGAAATCGGAGCATCCCCTGGCTGAAGCCATTACGAGACGGGCCAGGGAAAGGGGGCTGGCGTTTGTGGAGGTCCAGGAATTCCAGGCCATACCGGGGAAGGGGGTCAGGGCCGTCATCGATGGCCAGGAGGTCCTGCTCGGCAACCTGAGGCTGATGCAGGAGGAGGGGATAGGGATCCCCGGCCCCGCCACTGAGCTCGAGCGTTTGGCCCATGAGGGCAAGACCCTTATGGTGGTAGCGGTGGACAGGAAGGTGCGCGGCATTGTGGCGGTAGCTGATACCCCCAAGCAGTACTCCCCAGAGGCCATCGAACAGCTACACCATCTGGGGCTGGATGTGATCATGATCAGCGGCGATAGCCGAAAGACCGCCCAGGCCATCGCCAGGCAAGTGGGAATCGGTCAGGTTCTGGCTGAGGTGCTGCCCCCTGATAAGGCGAGGGAGATCAAGAGGCTTCAGGAAGGGGGAAGGGTGGTAGCCATGGTGGGGGATGGGATAAATGATGCCCCGGCCTTGGCCCAAGCCGATATCGGGATCGCCATCGGCACCGGCACCGATGTAGCCATGGAGGCCTCTGATATCACCTTGATCAGGGACGACCTCAGAGGCGTTGTCACCGCTATCCAGCTGAGCAAGAGGACCATGAGGACCATCAAACAGAATCTGTTTTGGGCCTTCTTCTATAATTCAGTGAGCATCCCTATTGCCGCCGGTCTCCTCTACCCGTTTTGGGGCATACAGCTAAGCCCTATCCTGGCCGCGGCGGCCATGGCCCTGAGCTCCGTTTCCGTGGTGGCTAATTCCCTGCGCCTGAGGGGCTTCTCCCCCCGAATGGTGCAAGGCTAGGTCGGGAAGGTTGATGCGAGATGCCGCCCTCCGGGTGCTGGCCTCAGAAGCATAGTCTCATCCTGGCATCAAGTCCCTGCCTTCTGGCTAGCCGATTGACGGTGGACATAAGCCCTCTCGAATACTCTGCCCGGGAACGGTCCTCGAAGAGGATTCGCCTGTACTGCTCGGTGAGGTGGGGGAAGTGCTCTTGAAGGAGGTCCCTGAGGGACTGCCAGACCCCGTAACGGGGATTCAGCCGGTCGATATAGAAGTGGTCAGCGCCCACCTCCTTGACCGCCTTCAGCAGGGATGTCAGGCTTTCCTCTGTGTCCGATAAATGGGGCATCAGGGGGCCCAGAAAGGCATAAGTTCGGATGCCTCTCCTCCTGGCCTCCTCCAGAAGAGCCAGGCGCTCAGCGGAGGGTGAGCTTCTGGGTTCGATGAGCCGGCGCAGGCCCTCATCGAGGGTGGTGATGGTCACCCCAAATTCCACTCCCCCCTTTGAGGCAAGGAGGTCGAGATCACGGGCCGCCAGGGCGCTCTTGGTGAGGATGGTTATGGGATAGCCATGTCGGAGCAGTATCTCCAGACATTGCCTGGTCAGTCCATATCTGGCCTCGCTGGGCTGCCAGCCGTCGCACACAGAGCTTACGAAGACCCTGCCCGCCCGCTTTCGCCTCACCTCGCTGGCCAGGGCCTGGGGGGCATTGACCTTCACATCCACGAAGCTCCCCCAGGATTCACCGGGGTGAAAGAATCTGGTGGCAAACCTGGCGTAACAGTAGCGACACCCGTGCTCGCAGCCGGCGTAGCAGTTGACAGTCCAGTCGGCGAGGCCCGATTTATTCAGTATTGATTTACATTCGACCTCGACTATCCGACATCCCTTTTGAGGCGATAGGGCCTTATTCATCACCCCGGCTCGTGGTTAACATTTTACCATAGGCTTGCCGAGCGCGCCGCCCATTTGTGACTCGCCAGGCGGCCTTTGTGGTATACTGGGCCATAAACAGACAAAGGAGGTCGTAAATACGTGGCCGATCGCGAACTCATCGCCCCCTGCGGGCTGTACTGCGGTGCCTGCCCCCTCTACAAGGCTGCCACCGACCCTGCCCTGGCCCAGAAGATCGCCGAGCGCCAGAATATCCCGCTGGAGGCGGCTAGCTGTGCCGGGTGCCGGCCCCTCCAGGGGCACATCAAGATCATGGGGGAGCCGGTCTGTGGCACCTATGATTGTGCCACCAACCAGAGGGGGGTGGACTTTTGCTATCAGTGCCCTGACTTCCCCTGCCTCAAGCTGGCCCCCTGCGCCGATAGGGCCCAGGAGCTGCCCCATAATACCAAGATATATAACCTGATATTGCTCTCCAAGATGGACCCAGAGCGGTGGGCGGCTGAGGCCGAGGGCCGGCTCAGGAACTACTTCCGGGGCAAAAAGCCCCGCTCCGGCGACGAAATCCAGATATAGCGCCCGCATTGTGGCTGCGGCACCGTAGCCACCCTTCTCCCTTTGTGGTAGACTAATACAAGGTTTGCCGGGGGTCAGCCGTGCCTGAGACTATGTGGACGCCGTGGCGCTTGGGCTATATCGTGGGCGAAAGGCCTGAGGGCTGCCTCTTCTGCCTCAAGTCCAAGGAGCCTCGGGAGAAGGATAAGGAAAACTATATCCTGCACCGGGGTCGCAGTGGCTTCATCATGCTCAACTCCTTCCCCTACACCAATGGCCACCTCATGGTGGCCCCCTATGCCCACCTAGCCAGCCCCGAGCTCTTGGAGCCCGAGGTCCTCCACGAGTTTATCGACCTCACCGGGCTGAGCGTGGCCCTGCTGCGCCAGGCCATTGGCCCCGAGGGCTTCAACATCGGCATGAACGTTGCCGATGTGGCCGGGGCCGGGGTGGCCGACCACCTCCATATGCATGTCGTCCCCCGCTGGAAGGGCGACACCAACTTCATGTCGGTGCTGGCCGATATCCGGCTCATCCCCGAGGCCCTCAATTCCACCTATGAACGCCTCGCCGAGGCACTGCGCCAAACCCTGAAGTAGGGCGATACCCGTGAATAGCCTCACCTTTCTGGGCACCGCCGGCGCCAGGGTCATGGTCTCCAAGCAATTGCTGGCCTCGGGGGGGATATGGCTGGAGCTGGAGGGGGGTCAAATCCTCATCGACCCCGGCCCGGGAAGCATAGTCCAGGCCACCAAGCGCAAGCTCGATGCCGCCAAGCTCAACGCCATCTTCCTCAGCCACAAACACCTGGACCACTCCGGCGACATCAGCGTCATGATCGAGGCCATGACCGATGGCGGCCTGAAGCGTCGGGGTCAGGTGTTCGCCCCCGCCGATGCCCTGGAGGTTGACCCCGTCATCCTGCGCTACCTTCGCGGCTACCCGGAGAAAATAAACGTTCTCAAGGAAGGCCAGGGGTACCGGGTGGGCGAAATCACCTTGGAGACGCCCCTGAGGCACCGGCACGGCGTCGAAACCTATGGGGCTATCTTCCGCTCCCCAAGCTACACCATCTCCTATATAGCGGACTCCCTGTACTTCGAGGAGCTGGGCCAGCGCTATGAGGGCGACCTCATTATCATAAATGTGGTAAGATATGAATCGGGAGGGCCCTTCGACCACCTTTCCCTGTCCGATGCCCGCAGGCTCATCCAGGAGATAAGGCCCAAGGTGGCCATCCTGAGCCACTTCGGGATGACCATGTGGCGGGCCCGTCCCTGGGAGCAGGCCCAGAGGCTCTCCCAGGAAACCGGGGTCAGGGTCATCGCCGCCCGCGATGGCATGCGCTTCGACCTGAGCCAACTGGATCAGGCCAATGTCAAATAGGTCGGCCACCAGGACCGGGGTAGCCCACCTCCCCCTCCACCGCGGCAAAACCCCCCGCTGGCTCTTCGAGAGGATGACCAGGCTCTCCCGGGAGATCGTCCTCGCCATCGTGGCTGAACACGGCCCTGAAGAGGTATTGCGCCGCATTTCCGACCCCTTTTGGTTCCAGGCCTTGGGCTGTGTCCTGGGCTTCGATTGGCACAGCAGCGGCGTAACCACCACCGTTTGCGGCGCCCTCAAGGAAGGCATCAGGGGTGTGGAGGGGGAGCTGGGTCTGTTCATCGCCGGCGGCAAGGGCCGTACCTCGCGGCAGACCCCGTCTCAGATAGAGGAGGCCGGCCCCCTCCTGGGTGCCGATCCCTCGCGCCTGGTCTACGCCAGCCGCATGGCCGCCAAGGTGGACACCTCTGGCCTTCAGGATGGCTATCAGCTCTACCACCACACCTTCTTGTTCACCGCTCAAGGGCAATGGGCCGTGGTGCAGCAGGGCATGAACGAAACAACCCGCTACGCCCGGCGCTATCACTGGCTGGGGGAGGCGGTTGCTGACTTCGTGTGCGAGCCCCACAGTGCCATCTGCTCTCAGGCCCGGGGGGAGGCGCTGAACCTGGTGGCTGTGGAGAGCAGCCCGGCCCGCGACACCATCGCCCAGATAGCCAGCCAGGAGAAACCGGAGAAGCTGGGCCTGGAGCTAAAGAGGCTGAAGAGCCTGGAATTGCCCCGCCGCGGGCACATCCTCTTGGCCGACATCCACCCCGAGCGGGTACAGCAGGTTCTGCTCGCCGTCCATGGGTGCCAGCCCCGGGACTTCGAAGGGCTGCTGGGGCTGCCCGGGGTGGGGCCCAAGACCATCCGGGCGCTGAGCCTCATCTCAGAACTGGTCTATGGCGTCCCTCCCAGCTTCCAGGACCCCGCCCGCTACAGCTTCGCCCATGGGGGCAAGGATGGCCATCCCTATCCTGTAGACCGGGCCACCTATGACCGAAGCATCGAGGTGCTGGCCACTGCCCTGAGGCAGGCCAAGCTGGGCAACGCCGAAAAGCTGGAAGCTTTGAAGCGCCTGAGAGGGGCCGGTTTCTGGGAGGGCTAAACAAGCTCCGGGAATCCTTGGTCTTGCGGGTTATAGCTCGGTTACAACCTGGGCTTGTCGGCTGGCCAGCTTGTGGGCATTCTCCCGCGCCAATCGTTGCAAATGGGCATTGAAGGGGGCGGAGGTTATATCATCGGCCGACATGAGGATGGCATCCTCCCGATTATCGGCATAATAGGCCCGCCTGATCCCCACCCTCCTGAAGCCAAACTTCTCGTACAGGGCTTGAGCCCCCAGGTTGGAGACCCTCACCTCCAGGGTGACCATCTTGGCATTTAACTCCATGGCCTTGCGGATGGCTGATATGAGCAATAGCTCTCCCAGGCCCTGGCGGCGGTGGCTCTGCTTCACCGCGATCACGCTCAGGTGGGCCTCGTCCAGCATGACCCAGATCCCGGCGAATCCCACCACCGGCCGGCTGTCGGGCATCTGGGGGGGCGATGGATTCTCGGGCCTGAGGAGGCGCCTCACCCCGGAGGTGAAGCGCCCCAGGGGTGAGGTTGGGCCAAGCTCGACCGGCCTGGGGCTATCTGCGGCTGGGCTGGCCTTTTCCCCCGCCTCGGACTCCTCGCAGACTACTATATAGTAGGATAAGCGGTTCCCCAGCTCCCGCCCATAAGGGGTGGGGGGCCAATCGTTGGGGAAGGCCTCGCGGTCGATGCGGGTCACCTGGTCGATATCCCTGTCTTGCATCTGGCGCACGATATAATAGCTCATGCCCGCCTCCAGCCATTGAAATTTTACCATACTGCTTGGGCCAACACTATCTTTGATGATCGCGTTTCGTTATACTTATAGGCACCATAACCGGGGGTTATCGGTGCTGGATGAGGAGACATTGGTGCGAAGGGCTCAGAGCCGGGATGAGCAAGCCTGGGGCCAGCTCTATGAGATGTATATCGACAAGA
Source organism: Dehalococcoides sp. JdFR-54 (assembly GCA_002011475.1). Taxonomy (GTDB): domain Bacteria; phylum Chloroflexota; class Dehalococcoidia; order JdFR-54; family JdFR-54; genus JdFR-54. The sequence goes on along the minus strand of MTNP01000009.1, from coordinate 749 downwards.
TATATAGCTATATCCGGCTCCGGGTGGGTGACCCCCAGGATGCTGAGGATATCGCCTCGCAGGTCTTCCTCAAGGCCCTTCAATCTATCGGCTTCTTCAAGTGGAAGGGGATACCCTTTTCCGCTTGGCTGTTTCGCATCGCTCACAATCAGGTGATCGACCATATGAGACGGGCGAAGCCCAGGGCCAGCCTCGCCGAGGGGGTCCCCACCCCCTCGGGGGAGAACCCCGAACTGATGGCCGAGCAGAGCCTGGATTGGGAGGCAGTGCGCCGGGCCCTGACCGAGCTCACCCCGGCTCAGCGACAGGTCATCGAGCTACGCTTTGCCGGCGGCCTGAGCACGGCGGAGACGGCCAAGGTCATGGGCAAGAAAGAGGGTGCCATAAAGGCCCTGCAACATAGCGCCCTGATCGCCTTGCGAAAGCGGCTTTCGACGGGGGCAAACTATGGCTAGAAAGTTCGAAGATATCCTGGATGATTGCCTGGAACGCCTCAACCGGGGTGAAACGGTGGAGGAGTGTCTAGCCCGCTATCCGGAGCATGAGGCGGAGCTGGTGCCGCTGCTCAAGCTGAGCACCTCCCTGAGGGCAGCCTGGAGCCACCAGGTACGCCCCCAGTTTCGAGCCGCCGCCAGACATAATCTGGTATCGGCTATCGAGGCCAAGAGGCCTCGCGCCCGGATAGCGCCCCGGGCGTGGTGGCGGCGGGGCTGGGTGGTGGCGGCCACTGTCATCGCCTTGCTGGTATT
>MTNP01000035.1 GCA_002011475.1 Dehalococcoides sp. JdFR-54 | reverse complement strand
AGCGCTGGAGGGCCCTGAGATAGCGGTGGTCCACCTGGGAGCAGGTTATGTCCAGATAGCGGCGGCGGAGGGTCGGGGCTCCATAAATTAGCTCAATATCCTCGGGGGTGAATATCACCACATTGAGCCGTCCCACCAGGTCGCTGGCGCGGCGGGGGATGCCGTTGACCCTGATCCTCTTGCGGGTGCCGCCCCCTGCCCATGTCGCCACCGAGACCTCCAGCTCCACCCTGTCCTGTCCCCGTTCCACCCGGCCATAGAGGCGGAGGCAGGGCTCGGGGGCGGCCTTGTTTATCAGCTCGGTATCGGATTCGGCGCGCAGGGAACGGCTGGTGGCTAAGAAATAGATGGCCTCCAGGAGATTGCTCTTGCCCTGGGCATTGCCCCCGTGAAAAATGGCGATGCCCGGAGGCAACTCCAGCTCCAGGCTGGAGAAGTTGCGGAAGTTGGCCAGGGAAAGATGAGAGATGTTCATCTCGGCTAGGGCAATTGTAGCACAAAATCGGCTTCCTGAAAGGAAGGGTTGATACAGGTCGCCTGGCGGTGATAAAATATACCAAGGCTGGGGAATCGTCTAGCGGTAGGACGCGTGACTCTGGATCACGAAGGCTAGGTTCGAATCCTAGTTCCCCAGCCAATGCTCGGGGCGCATTCGTCTAGCGGCCCAGGACACCGCCCTCTCAAGGCGGAGATCGGGGGTTCGAATCCCCCATGCGCTAGTTCTAATCCGTCCCATTGCCGTATCCCCTTTGCCGGCCGGGGCGAGGAGATATAGTTGTCGTCAGCATCGAGAACGGTGGGCTGCTCGAGTATCTTGAGACAGGACTGGCAGAATGTTATAGTATGGGGCACCAAGCCTCGCCCTCCATGGGCGAAGATCGAAAGGAGCAGGCCATGAAGGGAATCCACAACGAGACGAATCCGGTGGGGAATGTCGATGAAATCCTGGCAGAGCTGGACGATCAGAAAGAGGAACTATATGAGATTCTTAAAACCTTGATCCGCTTCAAAACACCGAACCCTCCTGGCGGGAACGAGAAGGAAGCCCAGGAATGGATGGCCGACCAACTCAGACAGCTTGGTTTCCATGTAGACGTCTTCGATGCCTTACCCAATAGGCCCAATGTTGTCGGCGTATTGAGGGGGACAGGAGGGGGGAAATCGGTCATATTAAATGGCCACATTGACGTTTGTGAGGACCGATTAAATGAGAAATGGCGCCGTGACCCCTATGACCCATACCTGGAAGGCGGGGCACTTTTCGGCAAGGGCAGCTCAGACATGAAGGGAGCCCTGGCCGCATTCTTGTTTGTCATAAAATGTCTGCAGCGCAAAGGTGTTAAGTTTAAGGGCGATGTGATCTTTGAAAGCGTTATTGGTGAAGAAACGGGCGGCCCTGGTACCAAGAGGTGTTTGGAGAGGGGATATAGGGCTGACTTCGCGATCGTGGGGGAGTCTGCCAAGGGTGCCAAGGAGCTCTATCCCACGGTGGGCATTACCAACGGAAGGATCACCATCCAAAGCCCCTACACCCTGCACTTGCAGGAAAGGAGACACTTCATTCATACGGGAGGCGGTCGGGAGGGGGCGAATTGTATTGAAAAAATGGCCACCGTTATCATCCCGGCCCTTAATGACCTGGAGAGGCACTGGGGTATTTTCAAGAAACACCCGCTTATGCCAGCTGGCCAATCCATGATCAATGTTTTCAACTTCGCGGGAGGGGGAAACCCCTTCCTCATACCGGACAAGTGCACCATAGATATCACCGTTTACTATCTCCCCAGCGAGGAAAAGGAGGCGGTGCAAAAAGAGGTCGAGGATCAAATAAGCAGGGTATCGCAGGCCGATCAATGGCTTCGTAAATACCCTCCCATCATAGAATGGGATCTGGATCCCGAGGCTTACCAGTTCTTACCCTGCGAGCTCGACGTCAACGAGCCCGGGGTGCAAACCCTGATGCAGTCCTACAAACAGGCGACCGGAAATGACCTGACTGTGGGGGGTCGGGGGGTTATTGTCGATTCCGGATGGTTTTCTGCGGCAGGGATACCGGTGGTGACCTTCGGGCCAGGGGATGCATTCTGGATCCACCGGATCGATGAGCGTGTTGAGTTAGCGGCCCTCTCAGCGTATTGCAAAACACTCGGCATATTCTTGTGCAAGTGGTGTGGACTGGCAAATTCGTGAGAAGGTTTAGGCCTCGGGTCCGATAGGGCTTTCACCCTTCGTCGTTGCCAACCGGGATGCGGGGTGTTAGACTAGGGCAGAGCGCAGACGAGCCGGAGTTCCATCATGAGTGAAATTGGCGCAGTGCATCCCTTCTACATCACGCTCCTCCTCTGGCTGGCCAAAACCGTGTTCCTGGCCTTCGTATGCGGCTTTCTGGCCTGGCTGGGGGTCAGGGCTTTGGATGTCCTCACCCCCCACATCCACGAGCGGCAAAGGATTGGGGAAAGCCCCCTTGCCATCGGGCTCTTCATAGCTGGCTTCTTTATCCTGATAGGGCTGGTGATCCACGGCGCAGCGACCGCCCCTGCGGTGGTGGGGGGTCCACTCCTCGACTACCTCATCGATTTCCGTCGCCTGGGGTTGATCGCGGCCAGCTTCTTTGTCAGCCTGCTGGTTGTGGTGGCTATGTTCCTCATCCTGAACAAGATGACTCCCAAGATACCCTTTATGAGCATTGAGAACAGCCCCAACGCTATCGGCACGTATGTCTTTGGGTACCTGGTTTTCTTCGGACTCGTTCTCCATGCTGCCCTGACATCGCCCCTGTGAGGCATTGCTGTGAAGGCAAAGAAAGCCATCCTCGCCGCTTTTGCCCCTCTTCTCCTGGGGCTGCTTATGGCGTCTCCCTCCCATGCTTCCCCCTCGGAGAGGTTTTACCAGCGCGATGGGCATATCTTCGATAGCTGGAATGTATGCCGCACCAGGGCTGAGGGTTCCGATGGCTTCCTGAAACTATCCCGGAGGGGCTTTGACCCCCTCATAGCCAAGGAGAGTCTGGGGGATAATATTGATTTGGCCTGGGAGCTGGGGCGGGAATTTGCCCGAAAATACCCCGACCCTCACCAGAGGGCAGAGAGCATTTTCTACTTTGTCAGGAATAAGGTCATTTATACCTCTGATGCCGACCAGTTTGGCTTCAGGGATTTTGCTCAGAATGCCGACGAGGTGGCTGAGGCCATCGCCGAGAAGGGCTTGGCTCTGGGGGACTGCGAGGATAGTGCCATCTTGCTCGCGGTCATGTATAAGGCTGCTGGCTACCGTTCTGCCGTGGTGCTGGCGCCCGGCCACCTGGCCACCCTCGTTTACTTGCCGGGATACCGCAAGGCGGCCCGGGTTCTGCAAATAGCCGGGGAGGAGGGGTGGGTGTGGACTGAGCCAACGGGCCGAACCAACCCCTTTGGCTGGCTCCCTGAGCGTTACGCCGCTGCCCAGCTCGTGGCGCGGGAGATAACGATGGAGGCTATAGCCGAACGGGAGCCCTCGGCGGCTACGGCGACAACGGTGACCAAGTCCTCAGGGGATTCTGGGGCAAGGTTCTTCCCCTTCTTCGGCGTTATAGGTCTGCTGTGGCTGATATCCTCGGCGAGGAGACGGCCCCCAAAAAGAAAAAGGCGCTTCTCCCCCAAGCAAATGTAGCGGGATTTACTCGTCGGTGGGCACGCAGTTCATCCTTGTGCTGGTTCCGATCCTCCTCATCTTCTGCGGTTGCGCTGGGCCGGCAACGCCTCCCGTTGCCTTGACCGAGGCAACGACCACCTATGTCAATTACACCTATGGCTATTCAATCGCCTATCCCAAGCCCTGGTTCCTCAGGCCCACGAGCGAGCAATATGTTTGGATTTGTGCTGCGGAGGCGTTGGAAGACGGGCCCTTCGTTACCGTATTTGTGGATGAGCAGGGGGCATGGCAAACCGCCTCCCTCGAAAGCTACGTGGATTGGTGGGTCGATTGGCTCGACTGGCAGGACCCGCATTTTGCATTGATAGAAAAGCACCCAGTAACACTTGGTGACGGGTCTCAAGCCTGGGAGATCATCTACATCGCTGCCCCGTTTGCCCGCTTCGAGGAGGGTGTAAAGTTCAAATGGCAGAAGAAGGAGCTATTCTTGGTGACCGAAAAGGTACTTGTAGTGGCCACAGGCTGGACACGGGAGTCGTGGTGGGAACGGGACATTCGCCTACTTGATGCCATCGTTTATAGCCTGCGTCCACACCCATAGCGATGACGACCGGCATGATTGAGCCCCGGCCTGCAAGCCAAATAAATTGATGGCCGAACGGTCGGCCGCATGATGCCCTATTGTCAAGGGCTCAATCCAGAGCTGAGAGGAACTCCTTTGCCTCGGCGAACGATTCTACGGGCACCGGTTGCATCTTGCCAAAGGCCTCTTGTTCCAAGTCCTTATAGTTTGCCCTGGGAAAGAGGAAGAACTCCGCCCCATGCCTTTGCGCAGACAGCGCCTTGAGGCGCACCTCGCCAACCGGACCCACCTCTCCTGAGATGGAGAGGGTGCCTGTTCCGGCGATCACATGTCCGCGGGTAAGGTCTCCAGGGGTAATTCCGTCATATATGGCCAAGGCGAACATGAGGCCAACCGATGGTCCTACCACATATGTGGTATCGATCTCGACGGGGAAAGGCAGGTCTATTATCTCCGTGACGTGATTGGAGACAATAATCCCCAGGGCAGCCTGGCCAGGTTCTGCGGACGACCCCATGGTCTTGGTCTCCACCTTTATGGTCGCATCCCGCCTGATCAGGGTCAGGCTAACCGGTTCCCCCACCTGCTTGCCCTGGACCAGATTCATCAGTTCAGTGATGTCCTCTATTTTGGTCCCGTCCATCTCTACGATAATGTCTCCCGCTCTGAGCTTGCCCAGGGAAGGACTTTGAGGCAGGACGTCCTCCACCCTGGCTCCTCGTTGGCGAATATGGACTTGGTGGCCCGCCTCGCCAAGGGCCACCGCGATTGCCACCCTCGTGCTTTCCTCAACCAAATGCCGCAGCATCTCCTCATAGGCCTCCTCGGAAATGTCCTGGGGCAGCACCGCGCCCTTGGGCCTCGTCTCCCTGTCGGAGCTGAACTGGGCGACTAGCCAATCGAACAGGCTGGCCGATTCCATCTCTACCCCGGTCAGATAGAGCTGGCCGGCCTCCTCTCGGTATTCGGGAGGTATGTTGAGCAGGGAGGTTATCTCCATAGGAGATCCCGGCGCCACCACCATTGAGCCGCTGGGCAGCACCGAACTAATCCCCAAGAACGCCGGCGGGCATAATACTGCCAATGCCAACCCCACCAGGCATCGGAGGCGCCTTTTAGGCCTATTCTGCTGGGACAACATGGCTCTTGGGACTTCGCTTCAGCGGGGAAAACCGATCGGCAAAGCGCCTGACCCCCAACAACATCATATCACCACTATTCCGCCGGAACTATTGTACACGGAGGGCCCCTTTGCGGCAAAGAGGCTGGCCGAGACCTGGCTACCTACGCGCTTCGACAGGTAGGCCGTTCTCAGCCATGGATAAGCCGCCCCTGCAATGCGTTTTGGTAGATGGCCTTGGTATCTGCCGGCGATGAGACCTTCCGCGGATTGGTAGCTACCGTAGGGTCGTCGAAGGCATCCTTGGCGACCGAATCCAGGTTTGTCAGGAAGTCATCCAGATCGTCCCCCAGGGCGTCCTTGAGGCCGGGAATGCCCACCAATTTCTCCAGCCGTAGCACCTCGGTGATGAGGCCGGCTGCCAGGTCGGCATCGCGCAGCCCCCCGAGGCCAATAAAGCGGGCGATCTCGGCGTACTTCGCTTCGGCTGCCGGGATATTGAAATCAATCACATAGGGCAGCATCACCGCATTGGCAAGACCGTGGGGCATGCGGTAGTGGCCCCCAAGCGAGTGCGCATGGGCGTGGGTGATGCCCAGCGAGGCATTGCTGAAGGCTATGGCGGCCATCAGATTGGCTTCGTGCATCTTCTCCCTGGCTTCCCGATCAACAGGATTGGCATAAGCCCTGGGCAGATACCGGAAAACATACTGGATGGCCCTCAGGGCCAGCCACTCGGCGGGGGCGTTGTCTTGGGTGGAGACATAGGCCTCGATGGCATGGGTCAAGGCGTCCATTCCGGTATTGGCTGTAATGTGGGGAGGCATGGCCAGGCAAACCTCGGGGTCATAGATGGCCACATCGGGGACAATGTCGTAGCTTCTCACCGGATATTTCTTCTTGCCCACCTCATCGATGATGACGGAGCCCCTAGTAACCGCCGTGCCGGTGCCGCTGGTGGTCTCTATGGCTACCAGTCTGGCCTTGCGCCTTATGGGAGGCAGGGTATGAATCGGGCCCGTCCCCCACTCCTTGATCTTCTCCTCCACGGGTAGCTCCGGTTGCTCATAGAACACCCAGGCTGATTTGGCCAAGTCTATGGCGGATCCGCCACCAAAGCCCAAAATCCAATCGGGCTCGAACTCGAGCAGCCTCTCTTTGAACTCCACCACTTGCCTCATAGGAGGCTCTGGGCGTACCCCTGGCATCAATTCCGCTTCCTTGCCTGACCCTTTTAGGAGGGGAAGTATCCTCTCCTCCGCCAGCCTGGTGGTAGATGCCCCGCCACAGATGACTGCCACCCGTTTCATGTCCATCTCAGCCAGATGGTTGATGGTCCCATATCCAAAGGCGATTTCGCGAGGTAATCTGATCCAGGCCATTGCTTCGTCTCCTTTCCTGAGAAGATTCTCCCCCACTTTGAGGGCAAAAGGCGGATTCGGAAAATTCACGCGCCCGGTTGGTTACACCTTTTCAGACAGCCTGTATTGTCTTCCATATCGGCTACCCCGTCAAGCGGGTAGCGTTATTCCCCGCCCCCGTATTCACACCCGGTTATATCTGATCTTCTGAATTGTCGCTTACCCAAAGGGTGGTACCCGTGGTAGAATGGGGCGAGGTGGGCATTGTGGGGCTTTGTCGCCGGCTGGCTTCTCAGGGCGTGAGAAGCCGTCGTGCGATTTGGCGACGGGTTTGAGGTGAGGGCGTGGTTGTTCGCCCGGGTGGGAGATGGGACGCTTTATCTTCGCCTTTCTGATATTAGGGCTGACCGACATTATCCAGGTGCTGCTGATAAGGGAGCTCATCATCAATTTCCAGGGCACTGAGCTCTCCCTGGGCGTGATCTTGGCCAACTGGATGTTCTTACTGGCCCTGGGCAGTTGGGGGCTGGGGAGGCTCGCCGACCGGCTGCTGGGAAGGGTCGTCGTTTTTATTGTGACACAGATTCTGGTCTCGGCGATCTTGCCATCGCAGATCCTCCTCGCCCGCTCCATTAACAACCTGGTGGGCATTGAGCCCGGGGAAGCGGTGGGGCTGCTTCCCATCTTCTACTGTTCCCTCATCGTGTTGGCGCCTCTGGGCGTATTGCACGGCTTTCAGTTTGCCCTGGCCTCCAGGATCCTGGCCGCCGGCAGCGATGCCCCGGCCGCGGCGGTGGGCAAGGTCTATATCGCGGAGGCCCTGGGGTGTATGGCCGGCGGCATCATGTTCACCTACCTGCTAGTCCACTATCTTCACCCCCTGGAAATAGCCTTGGGGGTGGGCTTGCTGAATCTGGCCTCAGCCCTCCTCTTACTCAGGCCCGAGGCCATTGCCTGGAGAACAAGAGGGGAGCAGGCCGCCAAATCTCTGGTTTGCGTGGTCATCCTGGCCCTGGGATTGGGCGCCCATTCTCTAGCCGCCGGCACCATCGATACCTTGCACGACCTCTCAGCACGATGGCAGTGGAAGGGGCATAACCTGGTCTATTATCAGAATTCGATCTATGGAAACATCAGCATCACCCAAAGGGGCGAGCAATTTAACTTCTATGAAAGCGGGCTGCCCCTGTTCTCGGTGCCCAACCCGGACATAGCCTTTAACGAGGAGGTAACCCATTTTCCCATGCTCTATCATCCTTCCCCTGCCAAGGTTTTGCTCATCGGTGGGGGTATCGGGGGGACTCTGGAGCAGGTCCTCAAGCACCCGGTAAGCGAGGTACACTATTTGGAGCTGGACCCCTTGCTCGTCCACGCCGCCAGGGAATATAGCCCCCAGCCCTTCCTTCGTGCCCTTGAGGACCCCAGGGTGAGGGTCAAGCATGTGGACGGCAGGTTTTTCATCAAAACCGTCGGCGAAACCTACGACGTTGTCATTGTAACCCTCCCTTCCCCCTCCACCCTTCAATTGAACCGTTTCTATACCAGGGAATTCTTCGACGAGGTGGCCAGCATACTGAACCCGTCGGGGATCCTCTCCGCCGTGATACCATCCTCAGAGGCGTACTTGAGCAGGGAGATGATAGCCCAGAACAGGTGCCTCTACCAAACACTCGAGCAGGCATTCGGCAGCGTCCTGATAATCCCCGGCGATTATAACATCTTGCTGGCATCCGACGATGCTGGGTTACTTGGCCAGGGGGCTGATGCCATTGGCCGCAGATTTGAAGCCAGAGACCTCGACACCAGACTTTTAACTATAGAATACATCAGGTACAAACTGAACCCGGCCAGGATGGAGCGCCTATCGGCGCCCATCCTGGCCGGCAACGATGTGCTGACCAATAGAGACCTTCACCCCATAGGCTGCTACTATGACCTAGCCCTCTGGAACATCATGTTCTATCCCCGCTCCCAAGGGTTTTTCCATTGGGTTTCGGGGATGGACTTATGGTGGTTTGCCGTGCCCTCGGCCTTGTTGGTGCTCATTCCCATGGGAATAGGATTCCGAAGGAGGGTCTCAAAACCCAGACTCATGCCGGTAACCGCGGCTGTTGTTACCACGGGCGTGGCCGGGATGACCTTTAGCATCGTCATGTTGCTGGCCCTTCAGACCCTGGAGGGCTACCTGTATCAAAGGATTGCCATTATAATCGCTGCTTTCATGCTGGGACTGGCCTTCGGCGGGGCCTATATGAACCGCATAATGTATAGGCTGAGGAGGGAGGTCCTGGCCCTGGCCAAGATCGAGGCCGCCATCGTGGTCTATTCGGTGCTAGTTGCCCTCATCCTGGCATCGATGTCTGCCGGAGCGACCAGGCTGCCGATTTTCTTACCGACGGAGGTCCTGCTGTCCATCCTCAACTGCGTCGCCGGCTTCTTGGCGGGTCTGGAGTTCCCATTGGCCAACAAGATATATCTGGGGGGCGGGGGGCGGGTGGGGCAAGTAGCGGGCAGCCTCTATGCTGCCGACCTTTTGGGTGGCTGTTTGGGAGCCATCTTGGCCAGTGTTTTCCTCGTCCCCGTCCTGGGCGTCCCGCAGACCTGCTTCGTAATCGCTATGCTCAATGCGGCCAGCCTCGCCTTGCTCATCGCTTTGGCCAATGCCCGAAGGGGGGCTTAGCGGTCATTTCCAAATCCCGGGGACCTGATAGCCGCAGGCTGGACACCTCCCCTCTCGAAGGTTATCCTGGGTGATGGTAAGCCCCCGCCGGCCGATTAGCTTCCCTCCGCAGCCGGGGCAGAAGGTATTAGCGGCCGGGTGTCCGGGCACATTGCCTATGTAAACATACTCAAGCCCCACCTCCAAGGCGATGCTCCTGGCTTGCTCCAGGGTCTCCACCGGGGTAAAGGGGAGCTTGGTCAGCTTATAGGCCGGCAAAAATCGGTTGAAGTGCAAGGGGACATCTGTTCCCAGGTTATGTTTGATCCATAGGCACATCTCCCTCACCTTGTCCATGTCGTCGTTGAGGGTGGGGATAACCAGATTTACAACCTCCAGGTGAACCCCCTCCCCCCTCACCAGCTTCAGTGACCTCAGAACTGGCTCCAACTCACCGGAGCAGTTCTCGGCGTAGAACTCGGGGGTGAACCCCTTAAGGTCGATGTTAACGGCGTCCAGGTATTGAAGGAGCTCCTTCAAGGGTTTGGGATTGATGAAGCCATTGGTATTGAGCAGGGTTCTCAGCCCGGCAGCTTTGGCCGATCTGCAAATGTCCAACATATACTCGTAGAAAATGGTCGGCTCAGTATAGGTAAAGGAGATGAAGCTCACCCCCTCCACCCTGGCCCTTTCGATTATGTCCTCCGGGGATAGGTTGAAGCTCCTCACCTCCTCGGGCGGGCGCTGGGAGATGTACCAGTTAAAGCAGTTTCGGCAACTGAGATTGCAGCCGGCGGTAGCCAGGTTGAGACGCAGGCTCCCTGGCTTTACATGGTATAAAGGCAGCTTCTCGATGGGATCGACATTGAGGGCACAGGGCTTGCCGTAGCTCAGCGTATATAGCTTGCCGCCCCTGTTCTCTCTGACCCGGCAAGCGCCCCTGTTCCCTTCGCCTATGATGCATCTCCTGGGGCAGAGCTGACACTGCACCGTTTTTCCGTCCAGTGCGATGTAGTAGCTTGCCTCGGTCAGTGCCTCGGCAGCCGGGGAAGGGGAGGGGAGGGTGCGGGGCAAAATGACCATGGAGCCGATCACCACGAACAATCCCAGCGCGGCTAACTGGAGCCCCAGCCTCAGCCTCGATTTCCAGGTGCTTGCCCTCAAGGTGCCCCCCTACTGTTCCCCCTCTGGCGGGCCCGGCTTTCCCCTCCACAGGTCGGGCAACCTCTCCATGAGGCTCCTCTTCCCATCGCCGCCGCAGGTGGGACAGGGGATCCAGCCCTCGCCATCACATCTTTGGCAGGAGGTGGTGGTGGGGTGAGGATAATGCCCCAGCCCGTGACACAGGGGGCAGAAGGAAAACCCGCCGCAGTGACAAAGCACATAGATGACCAAGGGCTCTACCCCGCGTCCTGAGCAAGCCGGGCATTCGAGCTGGCCACTGCCGCAGCGCTCACAGTCGGAGCCTACTAGGGTGGCCACAGCAGACCCCAAGATAACCATGCCCACCAGGGCGAAAACCGCGAGCCTCAGTCTCATTCGACCAACCTGGGCTTTAAGCCCCTTTGGATAATCTCTTCTAAACTGATCCCGTATTTGTCAAGGACGCTCAGCAATTGCTCTTGGGCCTTTCCATGCAAGTGATTTGCCTCGTCAATTATCCTATCTGCTTCCGAAAGCGCCTGTTCGTCACGAAGGCTGTAATATTTTATTGACAGGGTGCAGTATGTGAGCCGTTTGGCATACACCTCCGAAAGCAATTGCCTTACATATGCTAATTCACCCGGAGCGTGGATTTGTATCAACTCAGTATTTAGCGCCTGCAGCCGGCTTTTGTAATGTTCAATTCGGTCTATGATTAGAGGGGCTTCGTAATAAGGCACCCTTTCCCGGGCGATATAAACATTCCACCAGATATTCAGCGCAGCGTGCCTCATCTCGAGCGAAGCCAGTTCCTGACCGGACTTGATTATGGCAGCCTTAGGATCAACATCTGAGGCGATGGCTAGGGCGAAGATGAGCAAAATGCAGCCCAGGATTTTCAATCTCATTGCCATACCCCGGGGATGGGGTGGCCACAGAATTGGCACCTCCCATTCTCTATGTGGTTAGCGAGTACCTCAAAATGAACCCGCTCGATCAAGGTCTCGCCGCATTGGGGGCAGAAGGTGCTATTGGCCTCATGCCCCGGGACATTGCCGATGGTGACATACTCCAGCCCCACCTCGAGGGCGATCTCCCTTGCCTTTTCTAAGGTCTCAATAGGGGTCGGCGGCAGTCTGGTCAGCTTATAGGCGGGGAAAAAGCGGCTGAAATGCAATGGGACGCCCTTTCCCAGGTTGTCCCTGATCCAGATACACATCTCCCTTATCTTTTCCATATCGTCATTCAGGGTGGGGATAACCAGGTTGGTGATCTCAAACCAAACCCCTGCCTCTTTTATGGTTTTCAGGGTGGTGAGCACCGGGCTCAGTTCTGAAAAGGAGGTTACCTCGTAAAACTCGGCGGTGAACGCCTTCAGGTCAACGCAAACGGCATCCAGATGCTCCAGGAGCGCCCTCAAAGGCTCGGGATTTATGGCCCCGTTGGTATGAAAATAGGTCTTAAGCCCCCTCTCTTGAGCCAGCTTGGCCACATCATAAACCCACTCATAGAACACCGTTGGCTCATTATAGGTAAAGGAAATTGCCTCGCAATTCAGCTCCATAGCTTTGTTGACCGCTTCTTCAGGGGATAGGGGCCTGCCGGCCACCTCCTCTGGGGTCATTGCTGCCAGGTGCCAATTGTGGCAAAAACTGCACTTGAAGTTGCAGCCAGCGGTGCCGAAGCACAATGTCCTGATTCCGGGGAGGAAGTGGAGCAGCGGTTCCTTCTCCACGGGGTCGACTTGAATGGCTGCGGGCATGGCATAGACCAGACTATATAGCTTGCCCCCTTGGTTCACTCTAGCTGTGCAATAACCTCTCTGTCCCTCTGGGATGATGCAGTTTCTGAAGCAGAGCCGGCACTGAACTGTGTTCCCCTCCATCCTCACCCAGTATCTCGCCTCGGTGAGTTCCCCCTCGGGGGCGGGGGGAGGCAGGGCCCGGGGCAAAATAATCATCGCGCCCACCACGATGAAGGCGAGGAGAGCCATCAACTGGATGCCTGTTCCTAGCTTGGATTTCCAGCATTTCATATCCGTTGCTTCCTCCTATCACCCACGCAACCTGATCTTAAAGCGAAAGGCCTTTCCCCGGCATTCCGTGTAGCACTGAAGGCAGCGGAGGCACTCTATGGAGTCCCAGATATCTTCGCTGCCACCGGCATCCTTGGCCTTGGAACACTTCCGCTCACAAACCCCGCACTCGACACATTGCTCGGGGTTGCGGCTTAACCCCACTAGGCTGAATCGGTTAAAGGGGGATATCCAGGTGCCGAAGGGGCACAGATACTTGCACCAAGCCCTGCCCATAAATAGGGCTATTATCAGGAAGATCAGGGCGGTGAGCAGACGGGCGACGCGCATTTCATCGGTGTGCACCGTCAGGAAGGACCATGCCCGCCCCATGAGCGGCAGCCCAGTCCACAGGCCGGTGGCATGGACTACCAGGCCGACGACCAGGAGGGCCAGAACATACTTCAGGTATCTAAAGGCCTGATCCGGGCCTCGGGGCATGGTGAACCTTGGCACTGGAACCTTATTGACCAGCTCCTGGGCGATGCCCAGGGGGCAGCCAGCACCGCAGAAAAGCCGTCCCATGACGAGCCCGGTGGCCAATATGCCATAAAACAACCATAGTCTGACTTGGCCAAAGGTGCAATACACCGGGCATACATTGCACATGATGAAGGGCAGCGGGAAGGGGCAAGCCCAAAGGCCGCCTTTAATAGTCAGGCCCAGGCTGCCAATAACTATTATCGGGCCCACAAGCAGCAATAAGATCACCTTAATAGCCAGGAGTATGTTTTTCGATTTCACCAACGTCTCCCGGGCTAAACGAGTGGAGCCATAGCATCCACGATCAATCGGGCCCCAAAGAATAGGAGCAGCAGGCCACAAGAGCGCCTGAAGATGTCGAAGAGCCTGGGGTTTCTGAACAATAGGCGCGGCACCACGCTGGCCAAGACGCCCAAGACCACTATTGGGGTGATTATAGCGGTGCCGAATCCAAAACAAAAGCCGTAGAAGGCCCCCAGCAGGCAATTCTTCGCCGAGAAGGCTACATAGGTGAGTATCCCCAGCAGGGGGGCACAAGGGGCCACCCCCACCAGGAAACCCAATAGAACCATGCTCTTGGTGCTGTCGCCGACGGCATGCCGGCTCAAGGCCCGACAGAGGTGGAGGCGGGGCTCCTTGCCCAGCATGATCAGGACCCCCAGCAAAGATAGGAATGCCCCCGCCGAGATCCAGAGATACGAGCCGAATCCCGGATTCTGAAAGAAATCGGTGAGGAGCGTGCCAGAAAGGCCGGCCACAAGTCCCAGCAAAACATAGGCAAACAGACGCGAGAAGGAGAATATCAAGGTGGCTTTTAGCCCCTCCCGCCAGCCCTCCCTGGTCCCGGCTATATATAGGGTCAACATTGGAATGCAGGAGATGACACACTGGCTTGCCCCCAGGGCCAGGCCAGCGGTGAACAGCTCTATAGCAACGCCCATCAAATAGCCCCCGCACCATCCCCGATATAGCTCAATAATATCCCCAAAGGGCAAGGGCAATCAAATCCCGCAGGCGGGCTACACCACCCCTGCTTGTCTCAGGCTTTGGATCTCTTCCGGGCCCATTCCCAGGATGCCGCTCAGGACCTCCTCGGTATGCTCCCCCAATTCGGGGCAGGCCTTTTGGGGTTGCACCGGCGTCCTGGAGAACTTTATGGGCGAGTTGAGCACCCTGAGTTTGCCCGCCCTGGGATGCGATACTTCGACAATCATGTTCCTGGCAGCTATTTGCGGGTCCCTATATACGGCCTCGATATTATTGATAGGGCCACAGGGGATGCCCATCCGCTGGAATTCGTCGAGCCATTCCCGGGCGGTCTTGGTCTGCATAATGGCACTCAGTATCGGCTCCAAGACTTCATAGTTTTTAGTGCGCATCTCGCCATCGGCGAACCTCTCATCATCGATGAGGTCCACCCGGTCGATGGCAGCGCAGAAGAGTGGCCACTGGTTGCCCACAATGCCCACCACAATATAGTCATCCTTCGTCTTAAAGGCCTGAAATGGCGTGGTCAGCGGGTGTCTGGTGCCTAAAGGCCCCGGCACTTTGCCGGTGGCGAAGTAGCGGGCGAAGGCGTTCTCCACTATGGCTACCTGGGCATCCAGCATGGCGACGTCGATCATCTGGCCCTGGCCGCTGAGGCTCCTCTCGTGCACGGCGGCCAGGATGCCGATGGCCAGAAACAGGCCGGCGGCGATGTCCCCCATGGATGCCCCCGGCCTTATAGGGGGGCCACCCGGTTCGCCGGTGATGCTCATTATGCCGCCCATGGCCTGTACCACTATGTCCAGGGCCGGCCTCTGGGCGTAGGGCCCGGTTTGGCCGAAGCCGGAACAGGCGGCATAGATGAGCCTGGGGTTGTGTTCCTTTAAGACCTCGTAATCCAGGCCCAGCCTCTTCATGGTCCCGGGGATGAAGTTCTCCACCACCACATCCGCCCTCTCCACCAGCCGCAAGAAGAGCGCCCTGCCCTGTTCCGAGGCCAGGTTGAGGGTGAGGCTCTTCTTATCCCGGTTGAGACTGAGGAAGAAGGAGCTCAGCCCGTCGATAAAAGGCCCGTTGCCACGACCCATGTCACCGCTGCCCGGCCTTTCTATTTTGATCACTTCGGCACCCAAATCGCATAGGATCATGGTGGCGAAGGGCCCGGAGAGTATCCAGCTC
>MTNP01000054.1 GCA_002011475.1 Dehalococcoides sp. JdFR-54 | reverse complement strand
CTTATCAAGTCCTCCCGGCCGATGGCCTTACAGACATCGGCCCACCAGCGGTCGGTCTGAAGCATGACGAACTGGAACCACTTCCCGTCTTTGGCCTGGTAGGTGTTGTAGAGGGGGTTCCCGGTGTTCTTCCGTGACATTCGGGTGGCGTCCTCTCCGCTGAGGAGGGTGGGCTGGATATCGAAGGCAGCGGCCCAGATGCCACAGGAATAGAGGGAGCAGTCCACCCTTTGCCCCTCCCCGGTGCGCTCCCGGTGAAAGAGGGCGGCCAAAATGCCCCCGCACATGATGGCGCCACTGATGAGATCACCGATGGCCCCGTGAAGGGGGACGGGAGGGGTGCCCGGCTGGCCAAGGACGGACATGATGCCGCTCCGGGCCCAGAAGGCGAGTTCGTCAAAAGCGGGCCGATCCCGGTCTGGGCCTGCCGGCCCGTAGCCGCTGCCGTGGGCATAGATGAGGCGAGGATTTATTTGGGACAGCGTATCATAGTCCATACCCAGTTTTTCCAGGGCGGGATGGCGCATATTGGTGACAAAGACGTCGGACCTCTCCACCAGCTTATAGGCAACCTCCCTGCCTTTTGGTGCTTTTAGGTTTATGGCGACGCTCCGCTTGTTGCGATTGACCAGCTCCAGGGGGTAATTCACAGCGGCGATAGGGAAAACCCCGGTACGCGTCAAGCCGCGAATGGCATCGCCCCCGGCAGGGTCCTCTATTTTTATTACATCGGCACCACAATCGGCCAGGATGGCCGCCGTGGCCGGGCCCATGACCCAAGTGGCGAAGTCTACAACCTTTATACCGCTGAGCGCCGATTTCATTCTTGGCGTCTCCTGGTAAACTGGCCGGGGCTGATCGGTTATTTCTTCTTTTTTATCTCCGCTAGCCGTGCCTCCATGCGCCGCTGTATTTCGCCGGCGGCAAAGCACTCCACAATATGTCTGTGCTCGATCTCAAGGATTTCATCAAACCCGGTCGACAATCCTTGATCGGTCACCTTTCGGGTCAGCCGCACCGCCAGGGGCGAGTTCCTGGCGATCTTTTCCGCCATCTCCAGCGCGGCCTTCTCCAGCTCGGCATCGGGCACCACCTTGTTTACCAGCCCCCACTGTTCTGCCTTTTGGGCGTCTATAAATTCGGCGGTGAGGAGCATCTCTTTGGCCCTCCCCAGGCCCACGACCTGGGCGATGAGCTTGGTGCCAGCAGTGGTTATGGTGCCCCCAACGCTGACCTCGGGGAATCCGAATTTGGCATTCTCGGAGGCTATCCTCATATCGCAGCTCAGGGCGAATTCACAGCCGCCGCCCACAGCGTAGCCCCGTACCGCCGCGATCAGGGGTTTGCCCAGCTCTAAGATGGTTCGCTGAATGTCCTGAGTTCGGCCTATGTACCGACTCCACTCCTCCACTGTGCCCATGCTACCCGGCACATTGAGATCCTCGCCCACGCAAAAGGCCCTGCCCTCCCCGGTGAGGATGACCACCCTCACCCCATCGTCTGACTTGGCTGCCTGCAAAGCCCTAATGAGGTCTTCCACCAACTGGGGGTTCATTGCGTTGAGCACCTGAGGGCGGTTGAGCTTGATGATGGCGATGTTGTCCTTCTTCTCGTAAATGACCGTCTCCAGCTTCATTGCCTGCCTCCTGCTTGATTTTTAAAAAGAAATCTCTACTGGGCCAGTTTAAGGCTGCCTTTATCGCCACCTCCTGGTTAATCTATCCCCATGATCAACCGGGGCAGGTATAAGGCCAGCGCTGGAAAATAGGTGACCACAAACACCATGGGCAGATGCCCAAAGAGCATAAACTTCAGGGCTGGCCCGATATACTTGTCCAGAGACAGTTTGCCCACGCCCCCCGCCATGTAGAGGAGGGGCGCACAGGGTGGGGTAACATTCCCCAGCCCCAGATTGGTGCCCACAATGGCCGCGAAGTGAATGGGGTGGACACCGATTTCCCGTATCACGGGCATGAGGATGACCGCAGCCAGGATGCTACCCGAGACATCGTCCACCAGCATGCCGATGAGGAGGAGCAGAACATTTATCATGGCCAGGATGGCATACTTGTTCTCGGAGATGCCCAGCAGGAGGTTGGCCAGGGTGCCGGGGATCTGCTCCAATATCATGGCTCGGCTCATTATAAATAGGAAGAAAAGGACGATGGCGATAGCGCCAGTGCTGATGGCCCCCTCCACCAAGGCTTGTGCCATCTTCCGAAGGGTAAGGCCCCGATAAATGAAGAAGCCGACTGGCAGGGTATACACCACAGCTACAGCAGCCGCCTCAGTGGGGCTAAACATGCCGCTGTAGATCCCGCCCAGGATGATAACGGGCATGAGCAAGGCGAAAAAGGCCTGTCCTGTGGACACCGCTGCCTCCTTGCTCTGGGCAACGAAGCCGATCCTGGGCGCCACCTTGATGCCTGGGACCTTGCGCAGATACCAGAAATTGAGGGCACAGTAGGCGATGACCACCAAGGCACCCGGCCCTATGGTGGACAGGAAGCAGGCTGCCACTGATAGCCCCGCCGTCAGAGCGAAAACTATCATGGGAATGCTGGGCGGGATGAGCAGTGCCAGGACGGAGGAGCAGCCCACCAAGGCGGTGGCATGGCCCCGGGGATAACCTCCCTCCACCATCCTGGGTATCATGATGGAGCCGATAGCAGCGATGGCCGATGACCCGCTGCCCGATATGGCGCCGAACAGGGCGCAAGTGACTACGGTCACCGCCCCCAGGCCACCCCTTACCCGTCCCACAAGGGAATTCACAAACCGGATGAGCCTTTCCGAGATCCCGCTGGCCTCCATCAGGGCGCCCGCTATGATAAAAAGGGGCAGGGCCAGCAGGGCAAAGCCCCCCAGGAGCCAGAAGGCATGGGGCAGAAGGTATGAGATCTCTCTGCCGGCGATGACAACATACAGGAACGCGCCTATGCCGAAGGAAAAGGCCACCGGCACCTCTGCCAGCAGCAGCACCACCACCAGGAGTATGATCAGAACCAATGTCAGCAAAGTTGACTATCCCCCTAGAGCTGCCTCAGCTCTCGGTACCGTCTCATCGCCTCTATAAGGAAATAGAGGGTCATCAGGACAAAACCGGCGAGCATGCTGCTCACCCAGAAAATCGTGGGCCAACTCAGATAAGTGCTCTCCCTGTGAACGCTGAAGATATACATGCCATAACTTGTGGCGTAGTAGCAAAAGACCACGCCGGCGACGGTGCAGAGCAGGGACCCCCCGAACCTGACCGCCCCCAGGGTCTTCTGGTTTTTGAGGACTAGGGCGGCTATGCCACCCTTAATGTGGCTCCCCTGGCGGGTGGTGTAGGCAGCCCCCAAGAAATAGAGCCATAATCCCAGGAGCACCGAGGTCTCCTCGATGCCCAAGAAGGGCATCTCCAGCCAGTAACGCAGGATCACCTCGGCCACCATGAGGAAGGAAAGCGCTAGGGCGGTAACGATGATCAGAGCCCTTTGTAAGAAGGAGAGCCCCGTCTCACTCGTGGACAAAACTTTATTGATTGTATTAGCCAAGGGCACAGTTCCTGTAAGACATTAAAGGATGCCCCCATTGCGGCGAAAGTCAAAGGGGGCTAGCAGACCGGTCAATAATGGGTTCCCCGCCGCCGGTGGCGGCGGGGAACCCGATGTCCATTACATTCCGCAGGCTGCCTTGACCTTGTCCATCAAGGCCTTACCAACCTGCTCCTCCATCCACGGCCACTCGTTTTCGTAGCACAGCCTCTTGGCTTGGGCCAGTTCCTCCGGCGTCAGCTCTACCACCTTGATCCCGTAATCCTTGACCTTCTGGATCCACTCCAGGCCGAGCCTCGGAGCCTCCGCCCAGGCCCACTCCAGGGCATAGTCAACAGCCTCTTGGATGAGGGCTTGGTCCTCCGCCGACAGGGTGGCCCACCAGTCCGCATTCACCAGCCAGAAGGCGAACTCGAAGTAGTCGCGGGTCAGGATGTAGGTCTCCAGAACATCGCGCATCTCCCATATCTCCACGGGTGGGCCGAAGGCCCGGGCGTCCACAGTGCCCAGCTGGAGGGCGGTGTAGAGCTCAGCGTAGGGGATGGGCACGGCGGAGAACCCCCAGGCTTCAAAGCGCTTGATGCCGATGGGGATGGGGGGCACCCTTATCTTGATACCCTTGGCATCGTCGGGGAACTTGGTAGGGACCTTACCCACGCCCTTGCGTATGGCGATGCTGCCGAAGTCGGTGGGTATGGTGCCCAGCAGCTTCATGTTCATATCTTCCACTATCTCGTCGAAGACCGGGATCATGGTGCCTCCCGGCCCGAAGATCTTGGTGCCATCCTCCCAGTTGTCCACGATGTAAGCTAGGAAGGTGAGGTCGAGCCTGGGGTCGTACTCCGAGGCCCCCCAGGTCATGACCATGGGGATGGCGCCCTTCATGCACTGCTCATACTGCACAACCCAGTCCCCCAGCTCGCCCGCCGGGTGGTACTCAACCTGGAGTCGTCCCTCAGACAGTTCATCCAGCTTCTCCATGAATTTCACCGAGGTGGGGTGGTTAATATGCTCGAGGACCATGGGGTGGGACAGGATGAACTTAATGGTGGGCTTCTCCGGCGCTGGCTTGCAAGCAACGGCAGTCATACAAAAAACTAAAACTAACATCAAGCACACTGATAACCCAATACGCCACTTGTTACCTACCCCGCTCACCTCTTAATCACCTCCTTTTAATGATTGGCCCAACACCGCCTCCCCTGTTTGCCCGGTACCATCACCTCCTTTTGCGGCCAAGCCAGGCTCTACAGTAGACAATTATATTTATCTACACCTGGTCTGGCTGCCTCCAATTATAAAACAGGTTTGGGTATGCTTGTCAATAGGAAATGGGCGGGCCTCCCAGGGCCCTTGACAGTTCGAGGGTGGGGCTTTACCATTGCCCCGGGCTTAATAGCAACTGAGATGGAAAGCCCCAGATTGCAGAGGCGGTGAAGGCCAAAGAAGGCAGGTCATGACCAGACGAGTGGCCATTGTGGGCATAGCGCAGACGAGGCTCGAGACCGAAAAGCCTGACCAGATTCTCGATGAGGTCATTTTCGAGGCTGCCTCAAAGGCCCTGGCCGATGCCGGCATCGGCCGAGAGGAGGTGGATAGCATCACCATCGCCGCCGCCGACCAGATCGATGGCCGGCCCATCTCCAGCATGCTGGAGGCCTGCCCCGCCGGGGCCTATCTCAAGGACGAGATCAAGACCACGGAGGAGGGCTCCTATGCTGCCATCCTGGCCAGCCTGCGCATCATGTCTGGGGTTTTCGATTCAGCCCTGGTGGTGAGCTGGAGCAAGTGCTCGGAGGTCCCGGTGACCAGGGTCAGCAACTATGGCGCTGAGCCCTTCTTCCACCGCCCCTTCGGCCTCAACTACATCACGACCACAGGGTTCATGGTCAACGCCTACCGGGCAAAGTATGGCCTGCCCGAGATGGCCGCGGCCAAGGTGGTGGTCAAGAACCGCGGCAACGCTCTCAACAACCCCCTGGCCTGCTACCAGACACCCGTCTCCACCGAGGAGGTGCTGAGCTCCAGGATAGTGGCCTGGCCGGTAAGGGCTATGGACATGGCCCCCCTATGCGACGGGGCCTGTGCCCTGGTCCTGGCCTCGGAGGAGAGGGCCAGGGGTATGGTCCAGCCCCCGGTGTGGATCCAGGGGATGGGCTGGGCCACCGAGACCTATTACCTGGGGGAGCGAGACCTCTCCCGGCTCACCTCCCTGGAGGTGGCTGCCCGGCGTGCCTACGCTATGGCAGGGGTCACCAACCCCCTCCGGGAGCTGGATGTGGCCGAGATACACGATATCGCCGACTATCATGAGCTTATGGCCTACGAAGCCCTGGGTCTCTGCCCCTGGGGGCAGGCAGCCAGGCTGATGGAGGAGGGCGTAACCGAGATGGGCGGCCGGCTCCCGGTAAACCCGTCCGGGGGCGCCCTCTCTGGCAGCCCCTTCTTCGCCACCGGCTTGGTGAGGCTGGCTGAGGCCGCCCTTCAGGTGCGGGGTGATGCTGGAAGGCGGCAGGTAAAGGGCGCTAAGAGGGCGCTGGCCCACGGCAGCTACGGCTTCTGCGGCCAGGGCAACAGCGTTTTCATCCTGGGCGAATGACCGGGGTCTGAGGAACACCATCATGCCCAGAAACGTGGCCATAGTGGGAACCGGGCAGACCAAATATACCACTGCCCGAAACGAGGAGACCTATGAGGAGCTGATCCACCAGGCGGCCCGCATAGCCCTGGAGGATGCCGAACTCACCCTGAAGGACATCGATGCTGTGGTCATCTCCCAGGCCCCAGAGGCCCTCTTCGGCATCGACCACCCGGAGCGGTGGGTGGTGGGGGCGGCGGGGGCCATTGGTAAGCCCGTTATGAGGGTGCATACCGGAGGCGCCACCGGTGGCTCGGCGGCCCAGGCCGGGTTTTTCCACGTGGCCTCGGGCCTGTTCGATACGGTGCTGGTGGTGGGCGCCGAAAAACAGGGCGATACGCCAGACGCCCAGCTAGTCCTCAACCGGATCATGGAGCCCAGGTACGAGCTCCCCTTCGGGCTCAATGCCATCAGCATGACCTCCTTTCAGGCGGTGCGCCACATGCACAAGTATGGCACCACCCAGGAGCAACTGGCCCTGGTGGCGGTGCGCAGCCGACGCAATGCCTTAAACAATCCTTATGCCCACATCAGGGCCAACCACACTGTGGCCGATGTGATGAAATCCCGTATGCTGTGCTGGCCGCTTAAGCTCTTGGACTGCCCGCCCCGCTCCTCGGGGAGCTGTGCCATCGTGATGGCCTCCGAGGAGAGGGCCAAGGGAATGGGCAAACCCGTGGCCTGGGTCAGGGGGGTGGGGGCCACCTCCACCACCTACTACATGGGGGATAAGCTCAGCGGGCTCCCCTTCAATGAGCACGGCGATTGGGATGAGCTGGCCCTGGCTGCCCAACACGCCTATAAGCAGGCGGGCATCACCAAGCCCGGCGACGAGATCCACGTTGCCGAGATATATGCCCCCTTCACCATCTGCGAGGTGGCGGCCAAGGAAGCGCTGGGCTTCTGCGAGAAGGGACAGGCCTGCCCCTTGGAGGAGAAGGGCTGGTGGGATATAGATGGGCATTTGCCCACCAACCCCTCAGGGGGTGCCCTGGCCTCCAACCCCATTGCCGTCACCGGGCTGGCTCGGGTGGCCGAGGCAGCCCTCCAGGTGATGGGCAAGGCCGGGCAAAGGCAGGTGGACGGTGCTGGGACGGCCGTGGCCACCGCCATAGGGGGCACCCTCCAGTTCCACACCGTAATGGTAGTATCCAATCGACTGTGACCCGAGGAGGATGCCAATGGCTGAAGAGTTGGTGTTCATTCCGGGCCGGTGGGACATCACCTACAACTATGCCGCCGGCAAGGTGAGTAGCAAGTTCTTTGCGGAGCTCAGGGACAATAAAAGGTTGATGGGCATCAAGTGCTCCCGGTGTGGCCGGGTTATGATGCCACCCCGTGGCTTCTGCGAGAGGTGCTTTGCCCCGGCTGGGGAGTGGGTGGAAGTCGGCCCCGAGGGCACGATCCAGGCCTTCACCATAACCGTGGAGAAATTCGAGGGCAACCCCGATCCCCCCTTCGCCGTGGCCTATGTCCAGCTCGACGGCGCCGATACCGCTATGCTAAACTATGTGCGAGGTCTCGACTTTTCGGACCTAAACAGGGCCGCGGAGAGCCTGAGGGTCGGCACCAGGGTCAGGGTTGTCTACAAGGAACAGCGAGCCGGCGAGGTTACCGACTTCGAATATGAGCTGGTGTGAAGGTTTGGTACCGTTGGGGGATAGCCAGGGATGAAAGAATTGC
This sequence comes from Dehalococcoides sp. JdFR-54, assembly GCA_002011475.1. GTDB lineage: Bacteria > Chloroflexota > Dehalococcoidia > JdFR-54 > JdFR-54 > JdFR-54. The sequence continues at coordinate 8,127 of MTNP01000054.1, read as the reverse complement.
GGTTGGCGCTGAGATGTCCGGCTTGTGGCTCGGAGCAGATCGTCACAGAGGGTGAAGGTCGGCGCTGCCGCCAGTGCGGGCATGCCGGTAGGGGGTTTCTCTTTGAGCACTTGGTCACCAGGGAGGGAAAGGCGAGGTATGCCTGGAGGCACCAGGGCTGGTGCCTATTGTCGGCCGAGGCGGGAGAAGACAGGCTCATCAACCTGGGGGTCCCGGAAGAGGGTCTGAGGAAGTATTTCACTACATTTAGGCGGAGGTATGCCCACAAGGGGGTATCGGGCGCGGTGGACGCTACCATCAACTTTTACACGGCGACTTATCGCCAACTTCGTGGGGAAATGCCTTCCCCGGAGCAGATCCAGCAGTTACGTATGATGCTTACGAGCTAAGCCATTTCCAGGTCTTCCGGGTTGCAGGCTGACCCTAAGACATCGTGGGTGCAAAAGGCGGCGGATTACCCGCCGCCTTTTGCACCCTGCTATCGTAGCTGCCTACCATTCCTCATCCTATACCGGCGAAATGGATGCCCACCAATACCAAGTCAAAAATGTCAATCGTATCATCGCTGTTCAGATCGGCATTTGGGTTATAGCTTGGATCGCCGCTTGTGGTGTTGAAGGCGACAGCCACAGCCACCAGGTCGAGGAGGTCTACTTTGCCGTCCCCATTAGCATCAGCCACTAGCGTAGTCCCGCTGGCAACATTGGAGAGCCCTGACCAATTAGACACCTCATCGGCTGTCTTTATAGCAAAGTAATAGGTTGTGCCACGGGAGAGCTCGGTAACTGTAAAGCTCTCGCTTGAGCCAGCAGCCTGGGGCGAAGGTTCGCCGGCACATTGAGTGGCCGCATCCCAATTGGCATCGGTTATGGTTGAGGTGGAGTATCTGATGTCGTATTGGGAGGCGGTGCCGGTATCGGCATCATCACCTGGTGCTGTCCAGGTCAAGGTTATCGAGTCGCAGGTTGGGTTGCTTGTTGCCAGGTCGGTTATGGCCGCTGGGGAGGTTGTATCTGTGATAGCGGGCGAGAGTTCCACGAATTCTGCGCTCCCTGTGAACACGCCCTCTTCCGCCGAAGCTGATAGGGTGGCGAAATATTCATTCCCGGCATATTTGCCTGTGGTCGTGTCCCCGGAGAGGGCGAACATGTATCCTTCGCCGGGCGCCATGTCGATGAGCACCACACCGGATATGGCGTCATCTCCATCCACAATGCTGAACTTACCGGCTACCCAGTCCACATCTAGCCCATCGTGGTAGCCCACGACGTTCACCTCGCTGCCCATTGTTCCAGTTAGCGGTCCGCTGATTATGCTTGCGGACACCCCTTCGCTCCAGAATGCAGTGTTATCATCGCCTGGAACGGCGACATTGTCCCTTGTGAACTGAAGGAGCGTATCACCTGCTGAGGTTGGGATTGAGCGTTGGGGGCTTGTGGTTGTCGTGCCCTCGAATCCTGTCGTGCCCAGTGGGGTAATCTGGTCGGCGAAGTAGCGTCTGAGCGTGATAGTTGCCCTCAGTATTTCAAAATCGGGCATTCTGTATTTCATCGCCAGTATGCCGATCAGCTTCTGTCCGGAGAAAGCACCGGTCTCCTTTGTGCTCACCAGATAGCCCCTGACCATGCCCTCCTGTCCAGCCCCCATATAATCTACGTCCCAGTCTAAAGCCATAACACCACTGAAGGTATTGCCTGAGCCATCGTCAAATTTGAACTTGATCACGCTGAGGCCGAAGGCGTCAACCTCGGCTAAGGGCTCCTGCCCCTCGGGTGGTTCCAATCGCTGAGTGGCTGCGAGGGGTAAGTCTAAGGATATGGAATTTTCCTCCATTAATAGGGTGCCGCTCAGGTCCCCTGATACAGGGTAAGAAGTAACGGTTAAAGTCAGGAACCAGCCTGTAGCGCCGCCTGGGGGAATGGTCACATCGTCCCTGGTGAACTGCACCACTTTATCACCAGCTTGCAAGGTTAAGGTTCGAAAAGAGCCTAAAGAAACCATGGTCGCCGTCTCCAGCTCTAAGGTGAGGGTCTCAACGCCTGGGCCAAGGTGTGCCGTCACCTTGTTTCCAAAGCAATAGTTGTTGGTTCCGCCGTGGGTCATGGTCAGATCCGGGAATCCATCGCTATTTAGATCCGCTACCTCAAGCGCTTCAAACCCTGCCCAGCATTGGGGCCCGGGATCATAAACTATAGGCGAGGTGAAGTCCCCCCGCCCGTCCCCAAAAAGACGGCAAACCGCGAGGGATTATAGGGGTATTCTCCAATATTAAAGTTAGCGCAAATATCAACGATTTGATCCCCGTTGAAATCACCAACCGCAACGTGCCCAGCCCCCTGCTCCAAAGGGAGAATTCTAGCAGGCTCAAATGAGAGCTGGGTGGAGGCAGTGGCTAGGCCATCAGTGGGCCCTTGAACTCGGGCGGTGGCGGCTGGGGCTGCTGCCAGAGAAAGGAAAGCGCCAATGAGGAAGATCGTGGCCAGCAGTCCCAGGATGGTATGCGCCCCATGATTCCACATTGTGCACCCCCTCTACTTGATGAGGACAGCGCGTATGTGTTTATAGCGGTTCTTAAGTACTGCCCCCAATTATAAGGGGTATTCAGCCCTTTTGTCTATTATAAAAATATAGCGTTGGGTTAATCGGTCTCGCCCAGCCCGGGACGGTTGACCGCGAGACATTCATACGGTATAATCCACATAGAAGGCTGAGGGACAGCGATAACTGAGATACCCAGGCTCGGGTTGAAAAAGCCGAGGTGGCGGAATGGAAGACGCGCTACGTTCAGGGCGTAGTACCCGTAAGGGTGTGGGAGTTCAAATCTCCCCCTCGGCACCACTTAGGATTTCAGAAGGGCGCTTGTAGCTCAGTGGGATAGAGCGCAGCCCTGCGGAGGCTGAGGTCGTGGGTTCGAGGCCCGCCAAGCGCGCCTTTTTGGCTTTAAGGGGCCTGTAGATAGCAGGAACCCTATTTATAAATGAAAGAAATCATCGGGGAACAAAAGCCCCGGGTCGAAAAGGGCGATTAGCTCAGATGGCGAGAGCGCCTCGCTTACACCGAGGAGGTCAGAGGTTCGAGTCCTCTATCGCCCACCATCCTGCCCCCCAGTAACCTTCAGTTTCTTTATAGACCTCGCAATCGCCTCACGTTCGTGCCGGACCAAAGACCCAGGCCACCTGACCAAGATTTAATTTATAGGCCGTTATGCCGTTAGAGGCAGCCTCCGGTGGAGGTGCCAAAGCGGGGCATCGGGAATTCTAAATCGCCCCTGATTGAGCCGATGGGCAAACCTTGCCAAACTGCCCTCCCTCTGCTATGTTTTTGCGAGGCTAACTCGCTCAAGGGAAGGGGGGCTACCGATGAGCAGAATCCTCAGGATAGATATGACCAACCTGAAGGCCGAATTCCAGGATCCCCCATCAGAGTTCGGCCGACTGGGTGGGCGTGGCCTCAGCTCCCATATCATTTACTCCGAAGTCCCCGCCACCTGCCACCCCCTGGGCAAAGACAATAGGCTGATCCTGGCCCCGGGGCTTCTGGCCGGCAGCGCCGCTCCCAGCTCGGGCCGCCTCTCCGTAGGCGCCAAAAGCCCCCTCACCGGGGGCATCAAGGAGGCCAATGTGGGGGGCACCCCGGGCCATAAGATGGCCCGATTGGGTCTCAAGGCCATAATACTGGAGGGACAGCCCGCCCGAGACAGCCTTTATCTGATAAAGATAAACAAGGAAGGTGTCACCATACTGCCTGCCCCGGAGCTTAAGGGGCTGGGCAACTATGCCACCGCCCAAAGATTGCTTCATGAACATGGCGACAAGGCGGGCATCATCTGCATCGGCCCCGCCGGGGAGACGAGGCTGGCTGCTGCCAGCGTGGCCTGCACCGACCCCCAGGGCCGCCCCGCCCGCCACGCCGCTCGGGGCGGTATGGGGGCGGTCATGGGCTCCAAGGGGATCAAGGCCATCATCATAGACGATGAGGGCACCGAGGGCCTGGAGGCTAGAGACAAAAAGGCTTTCCGGGATACATGCCAGGCCTTTGTTCGGGAGATACTGGAGAGGAAGGCCACCAGCCTCCTCTCCCAGTTTGGGACCATAGGCGGCTTGGTCTGGCTCAGCAAGTGGGGGAGCCTGCCCACCCGGAACTTCACCTGTGGCACCTTCGAGGGCGACTCCGCCATCGGGGGCAAGGGCGTGGCTGAGGTCAACGCCAGTCGCGGCGGCAGCTTCGGACAGGTATGCATGCCTGGCTGCGTGGTGCGCTGCTCCAATACCATCCACGATAAGGACGGCCACTTCGTCACCGCTGGATTCGAATTTGAGTCGGGGGCCATGTTGGGCTCAAATTTGGGCATCGACAACCGGGATGACCTCTTCGCCTTGGAAAGGATGTGCGATGACCTGGGGTTGGACACCATCGAGATCGGTGGTGCCCTGGGGGTAGCCGCCGATGCTGGCCTCTACACCTTCGGCGACAGCCAGCGAGCCCTGGCCTTGCTTCAGGAGGTCGGCCAAGGCACCCCCCCTGGGCCGGGTGTTGGGGCAGGGGGTTGTGGTCACCGCCCGCACCTTCGGCATCAGCCGGGTGCCAGCGGTAAAGGGGCAGGGCATGCCCGCCCATGACCCCAGGGTGGAGATAGGCACTGGCATCGGCTATGCCACCAGCACCCAGGGCGCCGACCACACCGGGGTCATAATCTATAGGGCAGATAGCCTGGAGCAGATGGTGGAGGCTACCAGGCTAAATCATATAAAGACGGCCGTCTGCGATACCATGGGCCTATGCCAGATGACGGAGCCCAGCCTGGAGGTGATGGCCAAGCTGGCCAGTGGCTTCTATGGCTGGGAGTGGGACGTAGAGGAGGTGACCGCCCTGGGCAAGTCAGTGCTCAGGGAGGAGAGGGCCTTCAACCGGGCCGCTGGCCTGGGCCCAGCCACCGATAGACTGCCCCACTTCTTCAAGGAGGAGGCGCTGCCGCCCAACCAGGGCACCTTCAACGTGCCCGACAGCGAGCTGGACAGGGTTATCGAGCTCTTGGACTAGATGCCCAGCTCCCGGGCGATGATGGTCTGCTGGATCTCCGAGGTGCCCTCGGTGATGGTGAACAGCTTGGCATCCCGGTAGTAGCGCTGCACCGGGTGCTCCGACATGTAGCCATAGCCGCCGTGGATGTGCATGGCCTCGGTGACCGCCTGCTGGGCCACCTCGCTGGCGAAGAACTTGGCCATAGCCACCTCCTTCATCCTCTCCTGGCCGTTGTCCACCAGCCAGGCGGCCCGATACATGAGCCAGCGGGCTGCCTCGATATCGGTGGCCATCCGGGCCAGCTTGAAGCGGATGGCCTGGAAGCGGGCTATGGGTTGCCCGAACTGCACCCGCTCCTGGGCATACTGGAGCGAGGCCTCAAATGCTGCCCGGGCCACCCCCAGGCTGCGGGCGGCATGGGAGACGCGGCCCCGGGCCAGGGTGGCTAACATGTATCCGAAGCCCTCCCCCGCCTCGCCCAGCAGGTTCTCCGCAGGCACACGGCAGTCCTGGAAGGCCAGCTCTCCCGTCTCGGCGGAGCGATTGCCCACCTTACTCAACTTCCGGGCCACGGTAAAGCCGGGGGTGCCCTTCTCCACCACGAAGGCACTCATCCCCTTTCTGGGGCCAGCCTCTTTATCGGTATAGCTCATCACCACTACGAAATCGGCTATGGGGCCGTTGGTGATGAACATCTTGGTGCCGTTGATGACATAGCTATCGCCCTCCTTGACCGCCGTGGTCTGGATAGCGGCGGCGTCGGAGCCGGCATTGGGCTCGGTGAGGGCGAAGGCGGCTATCTTCTCCCCCTTGATGGCGGGGATCAGGTACTTCTGCTTCTGCTCCTCGGTGCCCTGCCTCACCAGGATCACGGTGCCGATGCCCCCTTGCACCATTATGGCTGAGGCGATGCCCGAGGCGATGCGGGCTATCTCCTCTACGGCTATGCAGTCCCCTACCTTGCCCAGCTCGCCGGCCCCGTACTTGGCGGGGTGGGAGACGCACAGGTAGCCCAGGGCCCCCATCCTGGGGAAGAGCGCCACGGGGAATCTCTCCTTCTCCTCGGCCTCCTCCACCAGGGGCGCGATCTCCTTCTCGGCGAAGTCCCTTATGGCCCCCTGGAACATGGTCTGCTCTTGGGTAAATTCTATGAACATCTTCGCATCTCCTGGCTCTATTTGCGGAAGGCATCCCAATCTGGCTTACGCTTTTCCATAAAGGCCCGGCGCCCCTCCAGGGCCTCCTGGCCCTGGTAGTAGAGCTGCAATGCCTGCTCCCAGATATTTTCGATGCCGTGAATGGCATCGGAATCGGCGTTCATGGCTGCTTTGAGGAACTTGATGGCGGTGGGGCTGCGGGCCAGCAGCTCCTGACACCAGTGGTCCACCTCCTCCTCCAGCTTATCGGGGGGTACCACCTTGTTCACCAGCCCCATCTCCAGGGCCTCCTGGGCCGAGTACTGACGGCACAGGAACCACATCTCCCGGGCCCTCTTGGCCCCCACCAGCCGTTGCAAGTAGGCGGCGCCGAAGCCGGCATCGAAGCTGCCCACCTTTGGGCCCACCTGGCCGAAGCGGGCCGTCTCCGCAGCGATGGTGATGTCGCACAATGTGGCGAAGACGTTGCCCCCGCCCAGGCAGATGCCGTTGACAGCGGCGATGACTGGCTTGGGGATAAATCTGATGATGCGGTGCAGCATCACATCCCAGTAGAGCAACTCCGGGGTATAGCCGGCGCCGTCCACCACCTCGGTGACATCGCCGCCGGCACAGAAGGCCTTCTCCCCCGCCCCGGTGAGCACCACCACCCCCACCCGGGGGTCCATCTCGGCGTCTTGGAACGCCCGATACAATTCCTCGACGGTCTTGGTGCGGAAGGCGTTATAGACCTGGGGGCGATTGATGATGATCTTGGCCACGCCGTCCTTCTTGTGGTAGAGGATATCTTCAAACTCCATCGGCATCCCTCCTCATAGTTTGTCCACGTCCAGGAAGGCAAACCAGCCCTCAACGGACGGGCTTGAACTTGTAACCGTAGCGGATGACGCCTTCCTGCTCATAGAGCCTTCTGATGACGGCCACTACCTTCATCCCCACCTCCACCTGATGGGGGTCGCAATCGGTCATCTGGCCCACCACCACGGGCCCCTCCTCCAGCTTGACCAAGGCCACGGCAAACTCGCCGGTCATATTCTGGAGGTCGTCGAACTCGGTGGGGGCAGCCCCGGAGGCGATGATGGTAAAGGTATGGACCTCGCCCTGGCCGCTGAGTTGGACTCCCTGGAAATCGGTGGCGCCGCACTGGCCGCAGGCTGGCTTGGGGGGAAACCTGATGTGGCCACAGGCCCGGCATTTCTGGCCCACTAGTCGGTACCTGGCATCGATGGTATTGAGGTAGGTGGGGAGGGATATGTAGGCTGCCATAGCTTTACCTCATCCTGCGGCCGTGCTCAGGATACGGCGCAGCTTCAAGTAGGTCACATAGTCCACATAGCTCTTGTTGTGGAGATAGTCGGCCACAGTAGGGGCCAGGCCCCTCCGGGCGCTAAGGCCTTCCCCGGTGAGCAGGCTAAGGGCATCGCCGGCGCCGGAGCCGTAGGAGGCCACTACCACCCGCTGGCTGCCCTGGGCTTGGTCCAAAACGGCGGCCAGCCCCAGAAGGGTTGAGGCGGCGCCGGTATCCCCGGTGAGGGGGACCAAATGGCCCAGGTTCATCTTCTCCCGGGCAAACCCGAACTTGGCCACCCCCCGGACCGGCCTGCGGGCGTCGGGCTGCTGCAATACCACCTGGTCAATATCGGCCGCGGTCTTGCCCAGTCTCTTCAGCAGGCCATCGATGACGGTCTGGAGCACCTCCTCAAAGTGGGTTACCCTTAACTCCAGGTCACGGGTATAGGGCTCACCCTGCCGCCGGAAGCGCTCCCCCAGGGTCTCGCGGGCATAGGAAAAGGCGGCCTCCATCACCGCTACAGGGTCGCCCTCGCCGAGGACGAAGGCAGCCGCCCCCGCCCCCAGGGCATGCTCCAGATTGCTGTCCGGCGCCGCCAAGGGGCAATCCGAAGCCACGGCCAGGACCGGGCCCGGGCCTTCGGCCCGCACCCGGTCC
>MTNP01000066.1 GCA_002011475.1 Dehalococcoides sp. JdFR-54 | reverse complement strand
AACAGGCAGAGCAGCTGACTCTTAATCAGCGGGTTCGAGGTTCGAGTCCTCGGCGGCTCACTCCGAAGCGGGCGACCAACCGATTACGGCCTACCCCGCCGCTACGAGAGGGGGCTCCCAAAGTCGTACTTGCGAGCAGGTGGGTCCAGCCTCATTCCCCAGGGATGGGGGGTGGTGCCGCTGTGGGCGTGGGGAAAGGCGTTGCGGCCTCCGCCCCCGGGGGTAGCTCGACCGAGACGGGCTGGTTGTAATTGCCGGCAGTCAGGCAAAATGTCATTTCTATGGCCAGCTCAAAATCCGCAGCCACTGGGAGACCCAGCTCCTTGAAGTCATCGGCCGTTAAAAAGCAGTCCAAGGCCATTTCGGCTTTCCGCAAGAAATAGGTGCCCTTGGCTACCCATTGCCCTACAGAAATGTTCATGAACTCGCCGAACAGGCTCGAGAGCGTCGTAAGATCGGGGGGCTCTTGGCCCAGTTGCTCGCCAAATAGCTGCTGTGCCTGCATTGCTTCCAAGAATTTTTCCGTCGTGGGGATAACCTCTAGGACGTAGCAATCCACGCCCTCCATTTCCTCCGTGCCCAACAGGTTGATTTCTGCGCCCTCCAGGATATTCACTTGCTGCTGAATCAGTTGCGCGGTCTCCCAGGTGCCTGCGGGCGTTTCCGCTTTTTGCCAGCTGACGGGCTCTCCTGGGACTTCCACCTTTGCGTAGAACATATCGCCCAGCAGATAGCATTCCATTGTCGCTTGTGCCGTCCCTTCCTGGGGCGCTTCAGCTATCACGGCGATAATCGCCTTCATTTGCTTAGCTTCCTTGTCCACCGTTATGTCGTAGTCCATCTGCATCTTCCACTCAAATGCCCGTCCGGCGCCCTTGACCATCATGTTCATTATCACAGCCATATCCGCCTGATAAGTCTTTACCCCTTGCCATGATTGCTGAGCATAGCCAGCTATTTCGGCTGGACTGGGCCATATCTCTAACGTAGCAAGGGCGTTGCCTAACGTGACGTCATAGGTTCCGGCAGTGTCTTGGGTCATTGTAAAGGACACCGTCTCACTGCCCCCAGCGCCAACGGTGACCTCCTTGGTTTCCACCACCCTCTCACCGACGGTCAGACTGGCGCTATAGGTACCCTCGACCTCGCCCACATTGGTGATCTCCGCCTTTACCGTGATCGTCTCCCCCGCTCCCGCCTCAGACGGTATGACCAGTAGGGAGCTAACCTCAAATTTTGCCGGCTTCAGCGCCTTGAAGGTTCCCGTCAATCCGTTGACCCCCACAGTGTGGGTTCCTGGTGTCTCCTCAACCAAGGTGAAAGACACCGTCTCCGTCACGCCCGGTGCCACCACCACCTCCTTCGTGGCCGCTTCCATCCCGTTGACCCGGAGCGTGGCCACGTAAGTACCTTCTGTGCCTCCTATGTTTGCCACGTCTGCCGTGATGACAATGCTCTCCCCAGCCACCACCTCAGAGGGCGTGATCTTGAGAGAGCTTACCTCGAATTCCGCTGGCTTCTTGCAGGCAGCGAGACCAATCGAGGCCACCAAAACAAAGGCGATAAGAAAGAATACGGCGATACCCCTTCTCTTCATTGTATCCCTCCCAACCTTGATATGGGTCAGCCAGCATTGCCCCGGGATGGCTGGCCCGGGCACAAAGACTATTGACCAGCGACTTCGCCAAGATAGTATGCGCCGGGGTCTTCGCCGGCAAAAACCTATCCGGGGGCACTATAGTCGTTCCAGCAAACGAGGCTGAAGCAGCTATAACGCCACTGCCTTGAAGTAGGTGGGTTATCCGCCCCGCACCCCTTCCTCTGCGGCCCGCAGCTATATGAGCAGGGACGATGTAGGCTCTAAGCCAGCAGCTTCCTCTTGAGCCCTCTGCCTAGGCACATCATACTCGGTCCCAGGCGAATGTCAAGGGCTCCCTATTTTAAAGGATCTCCTTGCGCCATATCAGTCTATCTTCAAGGCTACCGCTGTGATAGTCGCGAAGTATCTTTACAAGGGCATCTACGGCGGCATTGACTATGCGCTCCCCCTTTTCACGGGTCCCGGCGGAGGGGTCGCCCATAACGCCCGGAACCCAGGTGGCGGCAGCCATATCGACCAGTTCTGGCTGGAGGTAAAGCTGCAAGGGCGTCTCCATCTCGCCGGAGTGACCGATGGAACCTTTGTCAGACTGGCTAATCGCCTTCATTTGCTCAGGGACGGCTGGCATATCCCAATAGGTGTAGCCCAGTGAAGGGACGCCCTCCTCATCGGCCAACTTGAGCTGCATCGCGGCCACGACGGCGGCGTTACCACCATGACCGTTGAGGAAGAGTATTTTCTTGAATCCATGGGCATGAATGCTAGCCGCAACCTGGGTTAGCAGTTCCACAAGGGTATGGTATTTGAGCGTAATGGTGCCCGGGTAATCCATATGATGGGGGGAGTACCCGGTCCAGATCGGGGGTAACACCAATACCGGGAATTCGTCTATGGCCTGGGCTGCGCGTTGGGCGATGGCAAAACAGCAATTGGCATCGGTGTTGACTGGCAGGTGATTTCCATGCTGCTCGGTTGAGGCCACTGGAATAATGACTATGGCATCGGCCTTGACAGCCTCTTCAAATTCGGGTCGCCGCAGTTCTTGCCACAAAACCTTCTTCATCTGTGAAGCCTCTTCGTTACTGTTTTATCTGGCGATTTCCTGATGGTAGGCGAACAGAGCGGGAATGCCACCGGTATGAATGAAGACGATCGTATCTGTTGACTTGAAGCGTCCCCTCTTAACCAAATCAATAAGCCCGGCCATGGCCTTGCCCGTGTATACCGGGTCGAGGAATATGCCCTCGGTTTGGGCCACCAGTTTGATGGCATCTATACATTCTTTGGTCGGTATCCCATAGCCTTCGCCTATATATGAGTCGTTGATTTCCAATTCATCCGGCACAACTCTGACACCGAGACCCAGGAAATCGGACACGGCATCAGTGTTCTTTATGACCGCTGCCACGGCGGCGTCCGTATGGTTGAAAACGGATATGCCCATAACCTCATAGCTTGCCCCCAGGTATTTTGAGCCCAACGCCAGACCGGCCTGGGTCCCCCCTCCACCATTTGCCAGCACCACATACTGGGCGTCTATGTTCTGTTCCTTTAACTGAGTTATGAGTTCATCAGCGGCATCGACCCAGGCCACGGCACCCAATATAGCTGAGATGTCGGGGATGGTATGCCGCATAATAAACGGGTTGTAGCCCCTGGCCCGCAAGTCGTCGGCAACCCTCTCCATCTTTTCAGACACGATATCTCCAAAGGCGTCACGTATGTCGGTAAGTTCAAGTATCTCGACATCGGAGTCCAGGATATTATGTAGCAGGAGATTCCCCTGGGTCTCAATATGAACGCCCTTTATCAACACAAAGCTTGGTTTCATCCCCAGTCGGCGTGCTGCCGCAGCTAACTGGAGGCAGAAATTAGACTGCGAGCTGGCTGTGCTTATTGCCGCATTGGCCCCACGCTTCTTAGCTTCAGCCAAGATAAACTCTAGCTTGCGGCATTTGTTTCCCCCCAGTGCCAGCCCGCTCAGGTCTTCACGCTTGATGAAGATGCGCGGACCACCGAGGATCGAGGATAGGTGCCGCGCCTCGGTGAGCGGGGTTGGGTAAAGGCCCAATCTTATTCGCGGCAGCTTTTCAACCGCTGGTAACACGTAAAGCCTCCATAAGTCAAATTCTTCCTACATAGCCTCTCATAGTCAGCGGTTCCCCAGGAAGGGCACCAGTGTGCTTTCCCTTTTCTACCACCATTTTCCCATTCACAAAGACGTACTCTATGCCCAAGGGGAACTGCTTCGGATTGGCGAAGGTGGCCACGCCGCTCACCGTAACCGGGTCAAAGACCACGATGTCGGCTTTCATGCCATCCCGCAAGATGCCTCTATCCCTCAGCCCAAACCTTTGAGCGGGGAAGGAGGTCATTTTTCTGATCGCCTGTTCCATAGTCAGGACCCTCTCGTCCCTTACCAGCTGCCCCAGTATCTTGGGATAAGTGCCATAGGTTCGGGGATTGGGCATGCCACCAATTCGCAGCCCATCCGAGCAGAACATGTGTGCCGGATGGGTTATCATGACCTTCACGTCATTCATATCGCCGCCGAAGGTATAAAAGGCCACCTCAAGGTCTTCCTCTATCATCAAGTCACATACTGTGTCCCAAGGGTCTTTGTTAAGCCTATCGGCAGTCGCCGCCACCGTTAAGCCTTCGCACCACTTATTTTTCTCCGTTTTGACTGCGCTTATCACCATCCCCTCTATTTGCCCCAGAATCTTGGAGGACTGGCCGCGCATCCTATCCCTATCATTCCTATTTTGGAGTCGCCTCAGGAGCTCATGGGGCCCACCATTATGGGCCCACTGGGGCACCGCTATATGCATTGTGGTGCTTCCGGCTTCATAAGGGTAGGCATCAAAGGTGAGATCAACCCCACTCGCTCTGGCATCGTCCACAAACTGTAACATCCTGGCCGTCTGTCCCCGGAGGGGTATTGTGGCGAAGTAGTGCGAGATATGTACCGGGCAACCACTGCGTATCCCTATCCTCAGGGCTTCTCTGAACCCGTCGAAAACGCCATCTCCCAGGTCATACCGCACATGGGTTACATAAACCCCACCGCACTCGGCCACGGTCTTGCACAGTTCGACCAGTTCATCTGTGGTGGCCCAACTGCCGGGGGGATACTGCAGTCCGGTGGAAAGGCCAATGGCCCCTTGGGCCATTCCTTGCCGTATCATATCCTGCATTTTCCTGATCTCGTCTTCGGCGGCGGGACGCCCCTCCCACCCCACTGCTTCCGCTCGAAGACAGCCGTTGGGGACGAGGTAAGCGATGTTTGCGGACGTTTTGTGGCGGAATTGCTGGAGGTATTCGGCAACCGAACTCCAGTTGTAGTCCAGCTTGGGGCGGCCATCCACCCCCGAATAAAGCAGCAACATCATCTCCAAGTTCTTCTTTGAGAGCGGCGCATAGCCTATTCCATCAAGCCCCACTATCTCGGTGCAAATCCCCTGCATTATCTTGGGCTCGTTTAGCGGTTCCGATAGGGCAATCAGGTCAGAATGGGTATGAACATCGATGAAGCCAGGAGCTACTATACAGCCCGAGGCATCGATGGTGTTTGCCGCCTGCACCGATGAAGTGTCGCCCACCAGGATCTTTAGTCGGTCTGCCTCTATGGCGACATCGCCTTTAAAGCCAACATTCCCCGTCCCATCGACGATCGTGCCACCCCTTATTAATACATCAAACATCTCGCCCCCCAGTTTTATCTTTTTACCATGGCCCTACTATCCTCGGACCCACCACCGCAGTGGGCAGCCAGCAGGAAAGCGCCGGAATATATGTGGTGAGGAATAGAACCGGTAAACCGATGACGAGCACGAATATCAGCATAGGCGCCACCAGTCGCTCATAGGGGACGCCGGCCAGACGGGAGCCCACAAAGATGGAGATAGCATATGGTGGTGTAGTCACCCCAAGACCGACATTGACCACGATTATGGCCCCCAACTGAACAAGGTTCACGTCTATTTGAGTGACCAGGGGCATTATCAGTGGCACGGCTATTATCAGAATGGGAATGCCATCTATGAACATCCCCAAGACCAGTATCAGCATGTTCATCATAAACAGTATTAAATACTTGCTTTCGAATGCCCCGATCATGGTCTCTGCCATGCTCTGGGCCACCCCTTCTCGAATCATGAGTCTGGTAAAGACCGTGCCAAAGCCGAGCAATAGCGTAATCATCCCCAGTGTGGTAAGCGTGGTCTGGCAAGCCGTCCAGAAGTTCTTCGCTCGCAGTTCCCGGTAGATAAATATACCAACGATCAGGGTGACCACGACGGCAATGGAACCCGCCTCGTTTGGTGTGAATACACCCCCATAAATCCCGACCAACACGATGAGGGGGATGGCCAGGGCTGGCAACGCGCCCCAGGTAGCTGCCCCCAATTCCTTTACCGATGCCTTGAACGTTGTTGGTAACTCGGGGATATCCTTGCTGGGCAGCATATAGCGGGGGCAAAGAAAGGTATTTACCATCATATAGCCCCCGGCGAGCAGAAGGCCGGGGAAGACGGTGGACAGGAAGACGGCAGCCACCGACTGCCCGGCAACAAGGCAGTAAATCAGCACCGGGACGCTGGGGGGTATCAGGTATCCCAGGAAACTGGAGCAACACAGGACGGCAGTGACATACCTTCGCTGGTATCCGAACCTTTCCAGCTGGGGGACCAAAAGGGGAATGGTAGCGGCTATGGTGGGGAGCGATGAGCCGGTCAAGGCGCTCAAAAACAGGATGGTTATTATGCCCACGTCCACTAGTCCGCCCTTTATCCTCCCCACCAGGGCATAGGCAAAGCGAATGAGGCGGTCAGCAATCCCTGCCTGGGCCATCAAATTGCCGGCGAAGATGAAGAAGCTTATGGCCATAAGGATATAACTATCTATAGCAGAGTAGGCTGTTCCGGCCAGCCATACTAGTGACTCGTCCATGAGGATTATGGCCACCACTGTGCATCCCAAGAAGACCCAGCACAGGGGAAGCCCGATTATTATTCCTACGAAGAACAGCAGTAGCCCGACAATGATCCCGAATTCCATTTATGCCTTTTTACTCCCTCTTACTCCGAGACCTAGCCAGGCAATTCCTTATCAGGTCGCTGATGTCTCTCCGGGCGATGACCAGCAAGTGGCCCAATACGAAGGCCAAGGCGACAAACAGAGTGATCTGTAGCCAGCTCATATTAAACCAGCGCACCAGCGTGCCATATTCGGGGTATTTCATGGCCCGCAACATGAATTGATAGGCCACAGGGAGCAAGACGCACAATACAGCGATGGACAAAACGACCAGGAAAACACGGTAAATGGCAGCCCTGGTGGGCTTCCCCCTCACTATCCTCTCGCGGAAGAAATCTACCGCTACATGACCCTCTCGCCAGGTAGTTACTGCGGCGGCGACGAGCATAAAAAAGATAAAGCAATACAGTGCCAGGTCGCTGAACCACATCCCCTCAATGTGCAGCCAGTAGCGATTGAGCACTTCAATAAAGACCAGCAAAGTGGTTATGATTAGCCCAGCAACGCAAACAGCCACCTGGGCCGTCTGTACCCCGGATAGCATCCACTTCAATATCGACCTAGCGTATCTCACCAGAACCGTCCTCCATAGTGATATTACATAAGGCTATGGAACATTTAGCCCGAGCTTTGGGGAAGCTTTATTGGCTGGTGAGGGTGGGCGATTTGCTTATTAGTAGACCTTATCTTTGGCAGCCTCGAGGCTGCCAAAGATAAGGTCTACCACAGATTTCTAAGCAATCGGCCTCATAATATCAAAGCAAAGGGCCGCTTTCGCCGCTGGCCTTAGCCTCCCGCTGCCGCTACATATGCCTTTATCCGATCCAGCTCATCCAGGATCTTCTGCGTCATATTCTGGCCGGGGTAGTGCTTCTCAAGCCAGGGCGTACACAGCTCTTCCCAGATTGCGGGCATGTTTGCCCTTTCCCTCCACACTGCCCTTTCCTCTGCGGTGGGGTAGTAGATTTGGAGGCCGGCCTCTGCCAAGAAGTGCTTATACTCCGTGTTGACTCGGCGGTGCGCCTCGGCATCGCGTAGTTCCGCATCCTTGGCAGCCCTCATTATGGCGTCCTGGAGGTCCGGAGGCAATCCGTTCCACAGTTCCCTATTCATCACTATGTTGCCGGCGTCCCAGCCAAAACCAAGGGCAGTATAGTATTTCAGCACCTCATAGTGCCGCTCCTCTACCAAGGAAGGCCACAGGCTCCAGCACATATCTACAACCCCCCTCTCCAGGGCGCTGTAGAGCTCGGCCCAGGGAATAGTATGTAAGGTCAGGCCGGTGCCTTTGCCCATGTTCTCCATGCACCTCACATAGCCGAGGGAGGCGGAAACCCTCATCTTCTGACCCCTCAAGTCGTCGGGCGTTATGAGCGGCCTGACGTTGCTGCCAAGACCATAGGGGCCAAAGTAGGAACTCCAGAGGAGCTTGCCGCCAACCTCCTCCCAGGCCTTGTCCATCACTTTGTACAGTATCCCATCGGGGGGGCTATAGGCTAAGGCCGCTTCCTCGTAGGTCTCCACGGTCCAGTTCATCCAGTTAAGCATTCCACCGGGGACAATGTCCACATAGGGGGCGAAAACCCCCATTTCGATGGTGCCCTCCTGCATAGCATGGAATATCTCGGTGTGGCTACCGAGCAGGCCATCCGGGTAGAAATCCACCTTTATCCTTCCGTTGGAGTAGACGTAAATCAGGTCACAGAACAGGGCGATGGATTCGTTCCTCGTCTTTTGTGTCCACGGGGTCCCGAATCGCCATTTGTACTCCGGCTCGGGTGTAACTGTGGCTGTCTCTGTAATTGTCTTTGCTGCCGGGGCACAAGCCGAGACACATGCCATGCACGCTATAGTTAGGGCCAAAAATATGCTACCGATAGCTACAATTAGTTTTTTCCTTCTCACCCCGCTCCTCCTTATAGTTTTTTAAAACCAGATGATAACACATTATCTCATATGCCATCTCCCTATGGATATTTTTGAAGGTTTCTGGGCCTTCACGATAAATGATAGAACAGGTTTGTGGCGAATGTCAAGCCAGCCTTTGCCCCATAGTCAGCGATTGAGGCGATGGTACTGGATAAAGCGGCTCAGGGCCCTGGCCGCCCGACGCATGCTGGGATAGGTGGGTATCCTGGCAGCCCCCAGTTGGGTCTGAAGCTGGGTGAACATCTGCTGTCGCCATGGGCTGCTACCCTCGGTGGCGCCAATGACCACGGCCAGGGGTTTGCTGGAGGAGCGGCGTATCTCGAGCCAGGCCGATAGCTCCTTGTGCAGCAACCTTTCCTCCAGATGGGGCTCAAAGGGGCTATCGGTGGTGGCATTGCCAATGAGCAGGTCGAACTCCGGGCTCTGGGCCATCATCTTCAGGACGTCCTCGGCCTCTATGCCGGTCTGGAGCAGAATGGACTGGTCGGCGGGATTGCCCACCCAGTCCCAGACCAATGGGGCCCTGTCCTTGATGGCTCCCCTGATGTCATCGGGGAGGGGTATCACCTCAAGCCCTGCCTCGTGGCATTGGTCCGCGGCCTCAACAGTGGGGCCACCACCCCCTCCGGCTATACCCACCCGAACTCCGCAGGTCGGCGGTAGCCAGGCAAAGGTCACCAGGAGGTCGATAAGCTCCTTCAAGTCTGCGGCAGCTACAGCTCGCGCCTGGCGCAGCATCGCCTGCCACACCCCCTCAGAGCCGGCCAGCGAGGCGGTGTGGGACTGGGTGGCTCGTCTTCCTGGGCTGGTGCGCCCCCCCTTGAGGACGATCACCGGCTTGTGGGGGGTCACCTGCTGAAGCGTGCGGAAGAAGCGTCGCCCCTCTTTGACCCCCTCGATGTAGGCGCCGATGACCCGGGTTTCCGGGTCGGCGCCCAGATGCTCCAGGAGGTCGGCCTCATTGATGTCCAGGGCATTGCCATAGCTTATCACTTGGCTGAAGCGAAGCCCCCGGGTGCCGGCCCCCTGGACTATCAGAGCGGCATTGCCCCCGCTCTGGGACAGGAGCCCCACCGGGCCTGACTCTCGAGGCAGGTTGTAGCGAAAAGACAGGCCATGCCGGGGGTAGTACAGCCCAATGCAGTTGGGTCCTATGAGCCGGATGTGGTGACGCCGTGCCCGGGCCAGGAGTTCCTGTTCCAGGGCAGCGGCGGGCTGTCGGCCGGTCTCGCTGAAGCGGGCGGTGAAGAAGTGGATGAGCCCCACCCCCTTCTGGGCGCACTGTTCTACCAGTTCCAGCACCCCGGAGGCGGGGATGCAACTGATGACATAATCTACAGGGCCAGGGATATGGATTAGGCTGGGATAGCAGGGCAGGCCCAGAAGCTGGGAGAGGTTAGGGTTGACGGGATATACCGGGCCGTCGAAGCCATAGTCCAGGAGAAGGCGCACGTAGCGGTAGCCCTGTGTCCTACTGTCTGCCGAGGCTCCCACTACAGCAATAGAACGAGGCTGAAACAGCTCTCTCAGGTTGCCTCGTTCTCCCGATCTTGGCTGGGCCTTGGCCATGCTGGCTATAGCTTAACCAGCGGCCCTTACTTTGTCAAAGCCAGCTGCCCCGTGACTCTAGACAGAGGTGCGCTTTTGAGCTAAAATAGACACAGTCGGGGCGGTTGGCTCAGTGGTAAGAGCGCCTGCTTCACACGCAGGAGGTCATTGGTTCAAATCCAATACCGCCCACTGGGTTACGGTTTCAGGTTGGCCCAGGCGGCGCCGGGCAGCGTTGCCCAGCCCGGCATGGGAAACTGTGAGCACAGAGCCCGGACCCTGTCCCTCACGCTGGATATTACCGCGTCGTCGCCCATGTTTGTCAAAGTCTCTGCGATAAGATCGGCTATCGCCCGCATTTCCCCCTCGCCCATGCCTCGGTTAGTAACGGTTGGCGTGCCCAGTCGGAGTCCGCTGGTTATCGTCGGTTTTTCGGGGTCATAGGGGACTAGGTTCCGGTTAGCCACGATGCCCACGCTTTCCAGAGCCGCCTCCGCCTCGTTGCCCTTTATCCCGATGTTGCGGAGGTCTACCAGCACCAGATGATTATCGGTGCCTCCAGTCACCAGCCGAAGCCCGTGCTCTCCAAGTGCATGGGCTAGGGCCTGCGCGTTCCTGACCACCTGGTATTGCATCTGTACGAACTGCGGGGTTGTGGCTCGTTTGAAACATACCGCCTTGGCCGCGAGCAGCGGCAGGATGGGCGTACCCTGACAGCCCGGAAAAACGGCGCGATCCAATGCGGGGCCGAATTCTTGCCTGGCCAAGATAAACCCGCCCCGAGGGCCCTGTAGGGTTTTGTATAGTGATGAGGTTACAAAGTCTGAGTGGGGAACTGGACTTGGTATCACCCCAGCCGCCACCAGGCCTGAGATGTGGGCCATATCCACCATGAGATGCGCCGAAACCCTGTCTGCGATTGAGCGCAAGTGCTGCCAGTCGATCAGCCGTGGATAGGCGCTGGACCCAGCTACAATGAGCCTCGGTCGATGCCGTAGGGCAAGCATCTCCACTTGGTCATAGTCGATAACCTCGGTGTGCCGATCGACGCCGTAGTGGTAGAAACGGTATACCTGTCCCGAAAAGTTTAGCGGATGACCATGAGAGAGATGGCCCCCCTCGGATAAGCTCATGGCTAGTACGGTGTCCCCCGGCTTCAGGGCCGCGAGATACACGGCGAGGTTGGCACTCGTGCCGGAGTGAGGCTGCACATTGGCATACTGCGCGCCAAAGACCTGCTTTGCCCTGCGCACAGTCAACTCCTCCAGGGCATCGGCACATCGGCTTCCCGCGTGGTAACGTGCTCCCGAATAGCCCTCTACGGTCTTGTTGATGAATACCGAACCCGCTGCCTCCAATATCGACAAAGGCGCAATGTTCTCCGCCGCGATCAGGCTCAAAGTCTGCTCCTGCCTCGCCTGCTCCTCTTGTATGAGCTTGTGGACCTCTTCGTCTTCACAGGGTAAGTACTTCATATGCGGCCATGACTCCTTTCTATCAAATGGTTAAAATTCAACGCCTCGCCCCAGAACCACCCGGCAGGTCGAAACTTCATCTCTCCTGACCAGGCAGCCCTCAATTGATTCCATTCTACCACGGCAATCCGGAACTATGCAGCTCTTGACGGCTCATCGTGAGTCATATAACATTCATTGCTAGTTCTGGGAAGGGTGAGCGAGGTGGTATGCCATGAAAATCTATAAGGCTGCAGAGGAAAGGACTGTAGGCCACCTGATTGAGGACAAGGCCATCACCCACGGCGACCGCCCTTTCTTGTTTTTCAAGGACGATCGGTATTCATACAAGGATCTTCACCAGGGATCAAACCGTGTGGCCAATGCCCTCAGGGAGTTGGGGGTGAAAAAGGGCGATAAGGTGGTAACCATATTGCCTAATTTCCCGGAGTACCTTTATATCTGGTGGGGCATTGTCAAACTGGGCGCCTGGGAGGTCCCCATCAATAACAATTACCGAGGGGCGGCCCTGGTCGATGTAGTCAATCGCAGTGATGCCAAGCTAGCCGTTGTGGGCGCTGGACTGTTCTTGAATCGGTTTCGGGCCATTCAAGATGATCTGGACAACATCGAACAGGTGGTGGTGGCCCATAGCCTGAAAGAGGCGCCGCCGGCTGCCGAGGAGCGCGGCCTCAAGTTCAACTCGTATGCGCTGGCTGACCTTATGACAGCCTCGGCAGACTCGCCTGGTGTGCCTGTCTTCAACTGGGACCCGGAGTGCATATTCTATACCTCTGGCACCACCGGCCCACCTAAGGGGGCCGTGGTCTCCCATGAATATTTTATCTACTTCGCCGAACAGAAGGCGCTCCATATGGAGACCACAGCCGGAGACGTGATGTATAACTGCCTGCCCATGTATAACCCCACCGGCCAACTGGAGACCTGTCTGGCTGCCCTCATAGGGGATGCCCAGTTCGCCCTGGCAGAGGGCTTCAACGCCAGAACTTTCTGGGATGACATCAGAAAATATAACTGCACTGAATTCGTCTCCATGGGAGGGATACTCTCCTTAGTGGAGAAGGAGCCACCCCGCCCCGACGACGCCAATAACCCCTTGAAGAAAATATACATCGTCCCCCTGCCGGTGGATTTCCAGCAGCGCTTCGAGAAGCGGTTCAATGTGCAGATGGTAGAGATCTTCGGCCAGACCGAGACTGGCATCGTCACCTACCGCGACCTGCATAACCCGGTAATGGGCTCGGCGGGCCGGGCGGTGGAAGGCTACGAGGTGAAGATCTTCGACGAACACGATAATGAGGTGCCCCCCGGCACCGAAGGCGAGATCGTGGTCCGACCCAAGAGGCCCCACATCATGATGGAGGAGTACTACAAGATGCCGGAGAAAACGGCGCCGCGCCTTCGCCACTGCTGGTGGCACACCGGCGACCTGGGCAAGATGGACGCCGAGGGCAACCTCTATTTCATCCGGCGTAAGGAGGAGTGCATCCGGTTCCGGGGCTTTCTTATCTCCACCACAGACGTGGAAAAGGTGGTCTCTCAGCATAGCGCCGTATTGGAGTGTGCCGCCTACGGCGTCCCCGATGAGTCCGGCCAGGAGCAGGATGTGATGGTGGCGGTGCGCCCGCGGGAGGGAATGGCTTTAGATCCGGCCGACTTGCTCCGCCATGTGGAAAAAGACCTGCCCTACTATATGGTGCCCCGCTATGTGCGCTTCGTGGAGGAGTTCGAGAAGACCCCCACCATGAGGATCATCAAGGCCGGGCTGGAGAAGGAGGCGGTGACGGCAGATACCTGGGACCGGCGCCGAGCCGGCTTCAAGCTGAGCCGGGAATAGCCGAGGACCACGCCCCGTTTAAACCTTATTTGAGGAAAGGAGCAGCCAAGCCAATGGCCTCAACCGATGCCGAAGCCAAACTGAAGTGGCTCATCGGAGTCCACTTGCCCGAGAACCGTAACCAGTGGGCCCTGGAGTGGAGAAGGCAGGGGAGGAGGGTGGTGGGGACCCTGGATTGCCTCATCCCGGAGGAGATCTTCTATGCCGCCGGAATGCTGCCCTATCGCATCATCGCGAGCCACAGGGCGGATACCCCCAATGCCCACCTATGGCGACCGGTGGATGTGTGCCGATACTGTAACCACGTCCTGGAGTCCCTCCTCACCGGCGAGCTGGACTTCCTGGATGGCCTCGTCTTTACCGATTGGGATGACGATGAGCGGCGCCTCTATGATGTTAGTCATCACCTGGGCAAGCCTGCCTTTAATTACATCATTCACGTGCCTCACCAGAACTCGGAACTGGCCTATAACTACTATGCCAAGAGCCTGCGCCGCTTCATCTCGGACCTTGAGACCGCCCTGGAGGTAAAAGTAACCGACGATGCCCTGTGGGAGGCCATCAAAATCTACGACAAGATGCGCCGCCTCCTCATGAAGCTCTATGAGTGGCGCAAGCGGGAGGCGCCACCGGTCTCCGGCGCCGAGGCACTGGGCATAGTCCTGGCCGCCTTCTTTATGCCCAAAGAGCGGTATGTGGCTGAACTCGAGTCCCTGATGGACTATCTGGAGAGCCGCCAGACGAGCCTTAAGCGGCCCCAACATCGGTTGCTGGTGGCCAGCGACCGGCTGGACAATCTGGGCTATATGGAGCTCATCGAGGAGGAGGGGGCCGTGGTGGCCATGGACGACCTGGACACGGGCTCCCGCTACTTCTGGCAGACGGCGGGTAGCGATAGCGACCCACTATATGTTCTGGCGAGGAGATATATCTCCAAGCCCGCCTGCCCCCGAATGTTCTTCTTCGACCAGCAGGTGGAGCAGGTGGCCCAGTGGGTTAAGGAATACAACATAGATGGCGTCCTCCACCTGCCCCATATGGGCAGCTTCGATCGCCTGTGCTGCAACCCCTATTTCCTGGAGAGGTTGACCGAGTTGGGCATCCCGGTGATGACCTTCCTCAGGGAATACCACCTGGCCAATGTGGGTCAGCTCAAGACCAGGATAGGTGCCTTCCTGGAAACCCTCGAGGCCAGGGCTCGGCCAGGATGATCCTCGTGTGGACCTCTCCCGACAATATATGGCAAGATTTTAGGGGGCAGTATGAAAAACAGGGAAGTAGATGGCGGCAAGCTCTTCAGAGAATGGGCGCAGAAGTATGACCGGCGGGTCAGGAAGATAACCGAAAACCCCAGGCCGGGCATGTTCAAGGGCAACATACTCCTCTATGAGATGATGCGGGACTACTGCCGGCGTGAGCTGGAGGCTTGGGAGTCGGGGAGACCTATGCCCGTTGTTTATACGGTGGGCAACGCTGCTCATCGCCTGTGGATGGCTTGTGGCTTTCACACCTACGTGCTGGACTGTTTCAGCGATTACCTGACTCGGGAACAGGCGCCGTACTACCTGCAACTGGTGAGAAACCTGGGCTTCCCCGACAATACCTGCGACCGGGTGCAGGCCATGGCAGCCATGGGCATATGTGGCCACCTCCCACCCCCATCCATGGTGGTGGGTGAGCTCAGCGACTGCGACCCGGGCGCTCAGGCCGCTCTCTGGGCCGGGCGCTACTGGCGGGTACCCACCACCAGCCTGGATATCCCCTTTGAGCAGAGCTTCGAGGCCGTGGAATATGTGGCTGAGCAGCTCTGGGAGATGGTGCATCTCGCTGAAAGGGAGTTCCCGGGCATCAAATACGATGAGGCAAGGCTGCGCCAGATGCAGGCCTGGTATCGAGAGGCTGCGGCCCTGGAGCGCCAGATCCTGCTCATCAGCAAACACAAGCCCTGCGCCGTGGCTGGGCGCAACGCCCTGAGAATGCCGCCACGGCTCCTCTACGCTGACCCCAGATATCCGGAGTACTTCCGCATCCTCTACCACGAACTCAGGAATCGCCTGGACAGGGGCGAGAGCGTGGTCAAGGACGGCGATGAGAAGTTCCGCGTCTTCTGGATGTGCAGTGCCCCTTTCTACGAAGACCCCTTTGGATTTTTAGAGGAGCGGGGGTGCGCCATACCCCTCTACGAGGAGGGGCCCGGGGTGCCCGACAAACACGTCCCGGGGGACGAAGGGTCGGCCATCAGGTTCTTCGGGCGCAAGCTGGAGAACCCGGTGCAGGAGGAGGCCGGCGTCATCCTGTGCAACCATTGGGCAGCTACCGGCGAGAGGCGTGTCCGAGAGGTACTCCTGCGCTGCCAGCAAGTGGGCATCGAGGGACTGATTCATTTCCTTCAGCCGGGGTGTGAGACCTGCAACAACCTGGCCAGGGTCTTGGGAGACAGGGTGGAAAAGGAGCTGGGCATCAAGAACCTCTACATCGAGGGCTGGGCCCAGGATATGGAGAAGCACAACGAGGCCGAATTCGAGGCCAAGCTGGATGACTGGCTGAAGGTGTGCCTGGCCGAAAAGGAGGCCCGACAGAAAAGCCGGTGATGAGTTCTGGCAGTGCAGTCCCCCGATTATCCCTTTTGGGCCTGCTATAGAATAACCCCTTGGCTTCTAAGCTCCTGTATCTTCTCCTGAGTATATCCCAGTCCCAACAAGGTCTCTTCGGTGTGCTGCCCCAGGGCCGGGGCTGTCGACCTTATCCTCAGCGGTGTCTTGGTCAATTGGAAGGGGGCTGCCACGAACCTGACCCTTTTCCCGGAGGCATGCTCCACCTCGGGGAAATAGTTGTTGGCCAGGGCCTGGGGGTCGGAGATGACTTCAGTGGTATAGCTTTGGGGCGCCCAGGCAAACTGGTACTCGTCGAAGATCTGTGCCCACTCCTCTCTGGTCTTGGTAGCAAACACTTCATCCAAGATGGCAATGGCTTCCTGGCTATTGCTGCATCTCTTCTCGTGAGTATCGAAGCGGGCATCGCTTATCAAGTCCTCCCGGCCGATGGCCTTACAGACATCGGCCCACCAGCGGTCGGTCTGAAGCATGA
>MTNP01000010.1 GCA_002011475.1 Dehalococcoides sp. JdFR-54 | reverse complement strand
CAAGCCCCTGGAGATTGTGTTCATTTCTTGGCTGGCGCTGGTTCCTCTATCTCCTCCTCCAGCTCAATGAGGCGTTTGGCCAGGGCCACGCATCGCTCCAGATTGGCGGTAGCCCGGATCACCAGTTTGGCTGCCTCGGGAGAGCCGCCCCCGTGCATACAACCGGGGACGCCGGCGCCCAGGGTGAGCCACTCGATGAGGCGGGCTATCTTCGCCCTGGCCTCCGCCGAGGAGACCGCCTTGAGATACTTCTGCACCAGATGGCCGTAGTTGGGGTCGTAGAAGTCCCGGCACGAGGGCATGCAGCCGGTCTCGGCGATGCCCCCGCCTATCTCTTGGGCCAGCACCTTGGTCTCGTAGGGCAGGGTAGCCACATAGACCTTGTTCACATTGGCCAGCAGGGGGTGGCACAGCCAGGCCCCAGAGGGGTGGCGCTGGCCCAGGGCTGAGGCAGCCACCCCCATGCCGAAGGTGGTCTCATTGTTCATGTACATCTTGGTGAACTTCTCGGCGAAGGCCCTGGTGGGGATGCCATTGGCCCGGGCGATGAGGGCGGCGGCGCCGACCATGACATCCCCCCTGCCCCGCCACACAGCCCCCGATAGCCGAGCGGTAGGGCATGATAAAGTTCATCACGGCATTGAGGGAATACTTGTACTCGCCGCACATGAAGACCCTCTCCCTGGGCACAAATACGTCCTCAAAGAAGAGATAGCCCTGGGTGATGCCGCCCATCTTCACCGGGATGTCGAAGCCCTCCTCGTGCTCCCGGGTATCGCTGGGGTGCCGGGCCTCGACGATGGTCAGCCCTGGGGCGTCCTTGGGGATGACGAAGGAAATGGCGTAGTCCCTGTCGGGCTCCCGGTAGCCCGCCCCTGGCAGGACGAAGACCTCGTTGGCGGCGGCCGCCCCGGCGATCATTATCTTGGCGCCGCGAACCACGATGCCGTCATCCCGCACCTCCACCAGGCGCAGGTTCATATCGGGGTCTTCCTGCTGGGAGGGGGGCAGGGTGCGGTTGCCCTGGGGTCGGTGAGGGCTCCGGCCACGGTGAGGTCGTTGGCCTGGGCATAGAGGAGCCATTGCTTGAGGCGCTGGTGATAATCGGTGCCCAGCTCCTGGTCCATTTCGTAGGTAGTGGCCCACATGGAGTTGAGGGCGTTCCAGCCGGCGCAGCGGGCCCCGGTGCAGGTGCCGGTGAGGTGGAACATGAGTCGCTTCAGCTTGCAGTTGGCGATCATATCCTCGGCGCTCTGGTTGATGGAGAGGTAACGGGATATCCTTTCGCCGGAGAGGTGGGAGGTGGTGGCAGCCAGGGCAGCATGCTCTGGGTCGAGGGCGGCGGCGAAGGTCTGGGCATGACCCTCGATGCAGCCCCGAGTGGCAGGGTGGGNGGTCACATCCTGGATGAGCTCGCCGAACTTGTGAACATTGGGCCTCATCTGGCGCAGGCTCTGTTTATATTGCTCAGGGGTCTTCAGGGCCATGGTCTTCCTCCTCCGCTTTTGTGGAGATTGTAGCGGCGTAAGATCGAGGTGTCAAAACACAGAAGGAGAGCGGTTGACACCTGCCCCGGGTATGCTACAATCGAAGGGCATGGGGAAGTGTCGGAACTGGCAGACGAGCATGACTTAGGATCATGTGCCTCTCAGGCGTGGGGGTTCGAATCCCCCCTTCCCCACTGAGGGCGCTTGCGCACCGATTTGGGCCTGCTGTCTTCAATGCCCTGAACCCGCTATACCGGTACTACCACAGTTACGGTTGTTCCGCTACCCGACTCGGATTGTACCGTTAGGGCACCACCCAGTAACTGGGCTCGCTCCTGCATCCCGGCCAGGCCAAGCTTACCAGCCTTGGATAGATCGCCCAGTGTCTGCGAAGGGTCAAACCCCTTGCCGTTGTCGCTGACGGTTATCCTGGCCTTCCCCTCGTCGAACTCCACTATGACCTCAGCCCTGGTTGCCTGAGAATGCCTCAACACGTTCCTCAATGCCTCTTGGGCAATGCGGAACAGCACCAGCTCCACCTCAGCGGGGAGTCGTCGTTCACCGCCAAGTGCCTTGACCTCCATAGCTATCCCTGACTGTTCGGCCATATCGGAGGCCAGCCACTCTAGCGCTGGAAGTAAACCCAAATCATCCAGCATGGGCGGGCGCAAATCTCTGCTAAACAAACGCACCCCTTGCAGGGTATCCCTAAGCCGATCACGCCAGCCTTTTATCAGCTGGATGTCGTCTGGCGATAGGCGCTCATTATTGCGGGTAAAGTCCTCCAATTGGTGAGACAGGGCGATAAGCTGCTGAGCAGTCTCGTCATGGAGCTCGCGGGCGATGCGCTTTCTTTCCTCCTCTTGGGCCCTGGTGATTTGCTGAATATAGAAGTGCAAGTTCTCCTGCATTCGTCTTTGCTCCGTCACGTCCCTAGCAATATGCTGGAAGCTTGGGGCCTGGCCAGCGGTCATGAGCAGATTCGTTGTCAGTTCTACGATCGCCTCCGTCCCATCCTTCTTGACCAGTTTCACCTCGCAAGGGCGGTCAGGAGCCTTGCCTTCTAGTAGCTTGCTTTCTATATCTCTGATGCTCTCCAAGTCCCTCTCTGGGAACAGCCTTGCGGAGTTCATGCTGTTCAGTTCCTCTGGGGCATATCCGGTGAGTTTTCTACAGGCATCATTGGCCGTCAGGATGTTGCCCTCCAGGTCGTGAACCCAGATAGCATCACTGGCGTTCTCAAAGATGTCTCGATACTGTGCCGCTATTGCCAGTTGCTTTTGGTAAAGATCGGCGTTTTCCACAGCGATGCCGATCTGACTTCCGATGGCAGTGAGCAACTCTACCTCTTCGGCAAGGAATTGGCGCGGGCGGCGATTCATCACACAAAGGGTGCCTGTAACCAATCCCCTGGCTCTCAGGGGGACGATGAGCTGGGCCTGGATTTTCTCTCGCCGCACCATCTGCCTGGTCAGCCTTGGGTCGTGGGAGGCATCTTCCACCAGCAATGGCTGCCCGGTCTGAGCCACCAGCCCATTGAAGCCTTCCCCTAGCTTGATTCGGTCTACATCGAGGGCGAATCTATCAGATACCCCCTCATAAGCCACAAGCCTGAGTTCCTGGGCCTCTTTATCCAGGGAGAATATCAGGGCAGCCTCCACCTCCATCACTTCCATGACCATATCGAGGGCGTCGCGCAAAACCTGTCCCAGCTCCAGGGAGCGGCTGAGCATGCCGGAGATGGCGTTAAGGGTGGCCAGCC
This sequence comes from Dehalococcoides sp. JdFR-54, assembly GCA_002011475.1. GTDB lineage: Bacteria > Chloroflexota > Dehalococcoidia > JdFR-54 > JdFR-54 > JdFR-54. The sequence continues at coordinate 15,012 of MTNP01000010.1, read as the reverse complement.
TTTTTTCATTGCTCCGCGAAAGTCTAATATGGGACTGAAGGTCCTGTTGCACCGTTTCCAGCTCTGTTGTTACCTGTGTTACCTGCTGGCTTTGCTCTTTCGCCCTCAGCTGGGCCTTGAACCAGAAGCAGGCCAGGGCACCACCGAGGAGGACGCCTGCTGACTCAAGCAAAGCATCTGGAGGGCCTGGGGAAATATAAAGGGCGCGCGGCAACACCAGGAGTAACACAACAAAGCAGGTTGCCAGCCCTGCCCTTAGCCCGAAGATATATCCGGCATAGATTATGGGTATCAGGAACAGAATCCGATCCAGCGCATGTCGGGTTAACCCGAAGTGGGCGCTGGGAGCACTTGTGCTCGCTATGCCCAGATATTCAGCATAGTGAAGGACGGAAAGGACCGCCAATATGGCTAGGATGAGCCAGAAATGGACACTCCGCACCGCCTTTTTCAGTCGGATAGCCCTTTTCGCTAAAGCCATGTTCAAGATACCCTTCTTCGCTGGACGGGATACTCATTCTATCTCGAGGTCTTCTAAAGTAAACCATCCCTTTTTAAGGCCATGGACAACCGCTTCGGTGCGCGAGCCGACCCCCAGTTTATTGAAGATGCTTCCGAGACAGGCCTCGATGGTGCGCACGCTGAGGAAAAGCTCCCCGGCGATATCCTTATTGCTCATCCCCCTAGCTGCCCTTTTGAGCACTTCGACCTCCCTTTCGGTGAGGAGGCTTAATGTGGCATCATCACCGGGCTTGATCGCAGGCTTTCTGAATTGCTCCACCACCTTGCGAGCAACCGTGGGGTGAAGCACTGAGTCCCCCCGGTGCACCGGCCGGACAGCCTCCACAAGCTCCTGTCCGCTCACATCCTTTAGCAGGTAGCCGGCAGCACCGGCCTCCAAGAGGGCGAAGACGTACTGGTCGTAATCATAGGCGGTGAGTGCAAGCACAGCGGTAGCGGGGCAGAGGGTCTTGATCCTTTTCGTTGCTTCAATGCCATTGAGTTTGGGCATGGCGATATCCATCACAACCACGTCAGGTTTGAGTTGGGTGGTCAGTCGCACTGCCTCCTCGCCCTCGCTGGCCTCGCCAACTACCTCCAGGTCATGCTCCCGGCCGAGAAGCTGACGGATGCTCTCCCGCACTACAACGTGGTCTTCAGCGAGTAGGATCCTGATCTTGTCCATACTCAGTCTTGGCTTCTCCATTGCTGAATATATCACTTTCGGGGGAAAACCGCAATCAGAAGCGGTGAAACCCACATCAAGATGGAACTTCTTATAGGGTTTCCCCTACAAGAGAAAGGGGGTACTTACGGATGGAGGGGGCCACCAAATGTAGTTCAATATAAGAGGCTGACGGCAACGAAGAAAAAGGGAACAAAAAGCTAAAAGTCGGAAGATGGTGGAGACAGAGAAGCCCGCTCTCGATTTTTGGCACGACAAGACGCCCTGTTGGCAGATGTGCCACTGCCCCGAAAGCATAAAGAATGGGTGCCCAGCGCCCAAGTATCCATCCTATCCCTGCTGGGAGATCGAGGGCACATATTTGAAGCTAACCGATGACGGAACCGACGGCAAGGATACTAGCGTATGTCAAGTGTGTCGAGTTTATAAGAAATACGGCCAAGGTAAGCTCATAGAGATAAAGCTCTTTAACAGGGGCGTTGATGCCTATTTCAGGTCCCTGAAAGAGAAGGCTAAAGTGCCCGATAAATAAATCGGGGCGTCGATTTTTTTCCGATGGTCTCGAGAACATGGGTTGGACCGGAGCACAAGGAGCAAGCCTTATGGCAAAGGGTTCTGCGCCATCCAAAGCATGCATGAGCAGCGGTGGGGCTGCCCTTTGGGACGGCGACGGGATTGAGCGGGAGGTAGCCCATTATCTCATTCACCTCGTTTCCGCGAATCGGCTATCCCCCAATTCGGTGGAGGCTTACCGGCTTTCCTTACTTGGGGAATTGGCGCCCTTTCTCAAAAAACGGGGAAGGCGGAGGGCAAATGAGGTCACACGCCAGGACATCGCCTCGTTTGCGGAGTACCTCTGGCGCGAGCGGCACAACGCCCCCGCTACGATAGTGTCGAGGCTGTCCGCAGCAAGATCCTTTTTCGACCATCTGGTAGAAGCTGGCAGCATCCCCTTTAATCCGGCGGCCAGGGTGCGAGCCCCCCGGGCGAAGAGGCAAGCTGCGGCTCCGTTAACCGAGGCGGAATGCGCGCGGGTGCTAGCGGCAAGCCAATCCAGGTGGCAAAACGGTTTCTTGAGCGACCGCAACAGGGCCATATTGCTGTTGATGCTGCGCGGGGGCCTGACCGCTGCCGAGGTAGCAGGCCTCAAAATTGACGATGTTGAACTGGAGCAGAGAAGGCTAAAGGTTAAGGCATCGGAAGGGGTCACCGATTCTATCCCGCTGGATGACGAAATGGTCTCCACACTGGGTTTATACCTGCGGGCAATGCCTCACACGGCCCAGGGACGGCTATTCGTGAGCTTTAAGGGAGCGGCGCTTACCGGGAAGGTCATCAATTATTTGGTGCGTAAGTGGATGGAACGAGCGGGTATAGCTAGATATGAGCGGAGCCGAGGCTTATTGCGACGCACTTTCATTAGCCACTTGCTCCAAAAGGGACATGATCTGGCGACCATTGAGAAGCTGGCAAGGCAGAGGGGGCTGAACCCGTTCAGATATTTGCCCAAGATGTAATAGGTTGACTTCGTCTGAAGGAGGTGGAAGGATGGCATACTTCATGTGCCGCCAGTGTGGCTACCTGGTGAACCTGGGGCTGGACGGGGATATGCCACCTCACAAATGCCCTGCTTGCGACCAGACCTGCGCCTTTGTCAATGTGACCTGCTACAGGCCAGAGTGCGGCGGTGAGGGGAATCCAGACCCAGAAATTATGGGACATGTTTTGGGCGGAATAGCGGCACGGAACAAAAAACCTGAGCTTAGGGGGTGAAGTTATGGAATGGCAGCTCGTAGTAGCGCTAGTGTTCGGGGTGGCCATTGTGCTTTTCGTACCTACATTGGTTTGGGCCATGGTGGTCAGTGGTGTGTATCAGGTCATTCGTGACACGCGGCGAAACAATAGGAACCGGGCCCGCTAAAGAAGGCGGGCACGAAGGGCTGAGGCCGGCTCCTTGGGCCCATTTGAGGGCGTCATTCCGGCACATCTAACATGCCACGGCTTTTGACGGGCGGAAACTGACAATGGGAGGAGGAGGGCTTGATGGATAAATTGGTGGAAGAGATCTGCGCCATCCCTGGGGGCGAAGGCATCCGCCTCTGTATCCAGTGCGGGACTTGCACCGCATCGTGCCCCAATGCCAGCAGAATGGAGCATACGCCTCGGGAGCTCATTGCCATGGTGCGGGCCGGCATGGGGAAGGAGGTCCTATCCAGCAACTCCATGTGGCTTTGCTTATCTTGTTACCTCTGCACTGTGCGCTGCCCCAGGGGGATTAAGCAGACTGACCTTATGCATGCTCTGGAGTGCCTGGCTGTTCGTCAGCACCTGAGCACTGCGCGAACGCGCACCCCTATCATGTATAGAAGCTTTAGCGACTTTGTATATAGCATCGGCAGGGTGCCGGAAATGGGATTCATGATTTGGTTCTACCTGCTGACTAATCCCTTGCGCGCCCTGAGGATGATTCCAGTGATGCTGAGCTTGCTCAAGCATGGGCGCATATCCCTCAAGGCCAGAAGGTTGAGGCCAGAGGCAGAGCGGCAGCTTAAAGCGATTCTGGACAGGGCTGAGGCACTGGGAGGGTTGTCATGAGGTATTATACCTACTTTCCCGGCTGCTCCTCCTCAGAGGGGGGCGCAAAGGCATATGGGTGGTCTGCGCAGGCTGTGGCCAAGGCTTTGGATGTGGAGCTCATCGAGCTGGAGGATTGGAACTGCTGCGGCTCTACGCCATATACCTCTGTCGATGAGCTAGCCTCCTTTTGCACCTCGGCTCGCAACCTGGCCCTGGCCGAAAAAAGAGGGCTCGATCTGGTAACACCCTGTAGCGCCTGCTATGTCATCCTGAGCAGAACCAATTCGTACGTAAAGGGGTACCCTGAGCTGAGGGCCAAGGTAGGTGAGGCCCTGGCAGCCGGTGACCTAGAGTATCATGGAACTGTTAGGGTGCGGCACCTCCTCGATATTTTCGCAAATGACATCGGCTATGACGAGATCGCATCCAAAGTCAAAAGGCGCCTTGGTGGACTGAAGGTAGCCCCTTACTATGGTTGCCAGGTAGTCCGGCCTGAACCAGGCTTTGATCACCCCGAATCGCCCCAATCGCTGGATCGCTTGATAGAGAGCCTGGGGGCAGAGGCCACTCGCTTCCCTTTGAGGAGCCGCTGTTGCGGAGGGTCTTTAATCATATCTGAAGAGGATCTGGCTTTGGGGTTGATCCATAAGCTCCTGGACAGCGCTTCAAGCGACGGCGCTGAGTGCATTGTTACCGTCTGTCCCTTGTGTCAAACCAATCTGGATATCTATCAGGGCAGGATCAATAAGAGGTTTAAAACCAACTTTAATCTGCCCATCCTATTCTTCACCCAATTGATGGGTGTGGCGTTCGGGATCGAGGGCAAGGACTTGGGTTTGAAGAAAGGCATAGTCCCGGTCGAAAAGGTGCTGGCACAGTATATCGAGCGATAAGGAGGATAGGGTGGAGCGAAGAATCGGCGTCTATATCTGTCACTGCGGAACCAACATCGCTGGCACAGTGGACGTTGGCAAGGTAGTTGAGTTTGCTCGCGGGCTGGACTCGGTGGCGGTGGCTCGGGACTATCGGTATATGTGCTCCGACCCTGGGCAGAATCTTATTAAGGAAGATATCAGGGAGTTGGGGCTTAATCGGGTGGTGGTAGCCTCTTGCTCGCCCCGGATGCATGAGGCCACCTTCCGCCGTGCCTGCCAGGAGGCGGGGCTAAATCAGTATCTCTTTGGGATGGCTAACATCCGGGAGCATTGCTCCTGGGTGCACGGGGATGGTGACATGACCACGGAGAAGGCCAAGGCCCTGGTCAGCGCCGCAGTAAGGCGTGCTTACTACCAGGAGCCCCTGGAAACAAAAGAGGTCCCGGTTAACCCGAATGTCTTGGTCGTGGGCGGGGGTATTGCCGGGATTCAGGCAGCCCTGGAGATCGCCGATTCCGAGCACCAGGTTTACCTGGTGGAAAGGGAACCCAGCATCGGTGGGCACATGGCCCAGTTCGATAAGACCTTCCCCACCCTAGACTGCGCCGCCTGTATTCTGACCCCTAAGATGACCACGGTAGGGCAGCACCCTTACATCAAGCTTATGAGCTATAGCGAGGTGGCGGATGTCTCCGGCTATGTAGGCAATTTCAGGGTCAAAATAAAGAGGAAGGCACGCTATGTCCATGAGGACAGGTGTACTGGCTGTGGCGAATGCGTTAAAGCCTGCCCCGTTGAGGTGAGGAGCGAATTTGAGGAGGGTTTGAGCAAGCGCAAGGCTATCTACATCCCCTTCCCCCAGGCGGTGCCCAATAAGTATGTTGTAGATAAACGGGGCTACCCACCGTGCCGGGTTGCCTGTCCCGCTGGCGTCAATGCCCAAGGCTATATTGCCCTTATCTCCCAAGGCAAGTTCAAAGAGGCCCTGGAGGTGGTGAGGAGGGCCATGCCCTTGGCTGCCGTCTGTGGCCGGGTGTGCACCCACCCCTGTGAGGTGGACTGCGAGCGGGGAAGGGTCGATGAACCCCTGTCCATCCGGGCCCTGAAGCGCTTTGCGGCTGACTACTGGCTTAGGGTGGGCAGAGAGAAGGCGCCCCCCATCGAGAGGACCAAGGAAGATAAGGTGGCCATTATTGGCTCCGGACCGGCCGGCCTGGCTTGTGCTTATGACCTGGTTAAGAAGGGCTACCCGGTGACCGTCTTTGAGGCCCTCCCCCTGGCCGGTGGCCTGTTGCGTTACGGCATCCCTGAGTATCGTTTGCCTGGGAAGGTATTAGATAACGAGATTGACTACATAAAAGAGGAAATTATCAAGGTCAAAGAGGTGCCAAAGGAGGGGGTACAGAGGAAAGCCAGGGCTGCCGTGCCAATGCTCGATCCGGGGAAACGGGCGGGCTCCTTTGCTGAGGTCGAGCTAGGCCTTAACGAAGAGGCCGCTATTGAGGAGGCTAAGCGCTGCTTGAACTGCGCAGCATGTTCAGAATGCCTGGAGTGCGTAAAGCTCTGCGAGGCTGGGGCCATCGATCACGAAATGCAGGATGAGTTCGTTGAGGTCGAAGTGGGCAACATAATTGTGGCCACTGGCTTCCAGCAATTTGACCCCTCGGTCATCCACCAGTATGGCTACGGGCGTTATGATAATGTCATCACCGGCCTGCAGTTTGAAAGGATGTCCAACGCCTCAGGGCCGACTGGGGGGAAGGTTGTCCTCGCTGATGGTCGAGAACCGCGGAGTGTAGCTATTCTGCACTGCGTGGGAAGCCGTGACCAGAACTACCACAAATACTGCTCGCGGGTTTGTTGCATGTATTCGCTGAAATATTCTCACTTGCTGAGGGAGAAGGTTCCTCAGGCTGATATTTATCAGCTATATATCGACCTCCGTTGCTTTGGCAAGGGATATGAAGAGTTTTATAACCGGCTTCAGGAAGAAGGGGTTAACTTCGTAAGGGGACGCGCCGCTGAGGTCACTGATTTAGCGGAGACGCCTGATGAGAAGGGAAGGCTTATCGTGATCTGTGAGGATACCCTGATCGGCCGTCAGCGGCGCATCCCCGTCGATATGGTCATCCTCAGCGCTGCCCTGGAGCCCTGCCCCGATGCAGACCAAGTCGCCAGGACCTTCTCCCTCTCCAGGAGCGCAGACGGCTTCTTCCTGGAGAAGCACCCTAAGCTGGACCCAGTGGCTACCATGACCGACGGTGTCTTTGTTGCCGGTTGCTGCCAGGGTCCGAAGGACATCCCTGACACAGTAGCCCAGGCCTCAGCAGCGGCGGCGCGAGCGCTGGCTACGATCAGCAAAGGAAGGGTCGAGATCGAGGCCGCCACGGCGGTCATCGATGAGAAGCTTTGCGCTGGCTGCAAAATATGTAACGGCCTCTGTCCCTATAACGCCATCTCCTTTGACGCGGAGAGAGGGGTTTCCTCTATCAACGAAGCAATGTGCAAGGGCTGTGGCGCCTGCGTTGCCGCCTGCCCCAGCGGAGCCATCATCGGCAAGCACTTCACCACCGAGCAGATTATGACGGAGATCGAGGGGGTGCTGGTATGAGCTTCGAGCCAAAGATCATAAGCTTCTTATGTAATTGGTGCTCCTACGCCGGCGCTGATCTGGCGGGCACTTCACGGGTGAAGTATGCCCCTAATGTGAGGGTGGTGCGGGTAATGTGTAGCGGAAGGGTGGATCCCATGTTTGTGGTCAAAGCCTTCCAAAGCGGGGCAGATGGCGTCCTGATCTGTGGCTGCCACCCTGGTGATTGCCACTACTCGGAAGGGAACCACAAGGCGGCCCGGCGCATTCCCCTGCTCAAGAGGATGCTAGCTCAATTAGGGATCGAGGATGAGCGGGTGCGTCTGGAATGGGTCTCCGCTTCAGAGGGGGATCGCTTCGCCTCTATCGTCAACGAGATGACGGAGCAAATAAAGGGGCTGGGGCCTTTCAGCCCTAATGGCGGGGGATAGAATGGCTAAGCTGAAATTGGCTCTATATTGGGCCGCCGGCTGCGGTGGCTGTGACGTCGCCGTCCTCGACATCAACGAGAAGATCGTCGATGTTGCTGAGATAGCAGATATCGTGCTCTGGCCGATCGCGCTGGACTTCAAATACCACCATATTGAAGCGATGGAGGACAAGGCTATCGATGTCTGCCTGTTTAATGGCGCGGTAAGGAATTCGGAGCAGGAGAGGATGGCCAGATTGCTGCGCGCTAAGTCCAAGGTGCTGGTTGCCTTCGGCTCTTGCGCCTGCTTCGGCGGCATACCAGCGCTGGGCAATTTCACCGACCGGGCTGAGATATTCCAGCGGGCCTACGTCGAGGCACCATCAAACGATAACCGAGATGGAACCTTGCCTCAAATTCAGACAAAGGTCAAAGAGGGAGAGCTGGAACTGCCCGAGTTCTTCGATACGGTATTGACCCTGGCGCAGGTGGTGGATGTGGAGTACTTCATGCCGGGTTGCCCGCCGCCAACGGACCTCATCTTGAAGGTGGTAGATGCCCTTGCCACCGGACAATTGCCCCCTCCTGGTGCGGTGATCGCCTCGGATAAGACGCTCTGCGATGAATGTGAGCGCGCGAAGGAGGAGAAGAAGATCTCCAAGATTTATCGTCCTCACGAGATCATCCCCGACCCCCAGAGATGCCTTCTGGAGCAAGGGATAATATGCTGTGGTCCGGCCACCAGGGGAGGTTGTGGCCTCAGATGCATCAAGACCAATATGCCCTGCCGCGGCTGCTTCGGACCACCGATGGGGGTTCTCGACCAGGGGGCGAAGCTGGTTAGCGCTATCGCCTCCATTTATCAGACCAATAGTGAGGAAGAGGTCGCCAGGATGGTTGAGGAGATAGTCGATCCTGCGGGCACCTTCTATAGATTTGGGCTAGCGGCTTCCATGTTGAGAAGGAAACGAATGCAAGGGGTAACCCATGAAGAAGATCACCATTGATCCTATAACCAGGTTAGAGGGGCATGGCAAGATAGAGATATTCCTGAATGAAGAGGGCGATGTGGAGAATGCCTACCTTCAAATACCGGAGCTTCGCGGCTTTGAGAGGTTCTGCGAGGGAAGGCCGCTTGAGGAGATGCCTCGGATAACCCCTCGGATCTGCGGCGTCTGCCCCGAAGCCCATCATATGGCCTCCACTAAGGCCACCGACGCGGTTTACCACGTAGACCCCCCTCCCGTGGCGAAGAAGCTCAGGGAGTTGTTCTACTCGGCACACATGATACACTCCCATATCGCCCACTTTTATGCCCTGGCTGCCCCCGATTTCGTTTTGGGCCCTGCCAGCGACCCCGCCCAGAGGAACATCCTGGGTCTGATAGCTAGGGTTGGGCTCGAGGTTGGCAGGGAGGTGATAAAACACCGTGCTTATGCCCAGGATATACAGGCGGCCATCGGGGGCAAGGCAACCCATCCGGTCTGTGGCCTGCCGGGAGGGATGAGCAAGGCGCTCACCGAGGAGGAACGCCGCGACTTCGAAGAAAAGGCTAAGAGCTTGGTCGAGTTTGCCAAATTCTCGCTGAAACTGTTCGACGATGTCGTCCTGGCTAACAAAGAATACCTGGATTTGATCGTGGGCGATGTCTACACTATGAGCAGCTACTATATGGGCCTTGTGGATGCCAACAACAAGGTGAACTTCTATGACGGCGATATAAGGGTTGTAGACCCCGAGGGAAAGGAGTTTGCCAAGTTCAAGCCTGCCGACTACCTGCAACACGTGGCTGAACACACCGAGCCCTGGTCCTACCTCAAGTTCCCCTTCTTAAAGAGGGTTGGCTGGAAGGGGCTGGCCGAGGGCAGAGAAAGCGGGGTCTATCGCGTCAATTCCCTGGCCCGGCTCAATGTGGCCGACGGCATGGCAACCCCCTTGGCTCAAGCCGAGTACGAGAAGATGTACCAGGCTCTCGGAGGCAAGCCAGTTCATGCCACGCTGGCATTTCACTGGGCGCGGCTCATCGAGCTCTTATATGCTGCTGAGCGACTGCTCGAGCTCTGTCGGGACAGGGAGATCACGGACCCCGGTGTCCGAATCCTCCCCACGGCTACCCCGGACGAAGGGGTTGGTGTAGTCGAGGCTCCTCGTGGCACCCTCTTTCACCACTATCAAACGGATGACAGGGGGCTCATCAAGAAGGTGAACCTGATTGTGGCTACAGCCCACAATAACCCAGCCATGAACATGGCGATCAGGAAAGCGGCGCAGCGTTTGATCAAGAAGGGGAAGGTGACTGAAGGGCTATTGAATATGGTCGAAATGGCATTTCGCGCCTATGACCCCTGTATGGCCTGCGCTACCCATAGCCTGCCAGGGCAGATGCCGCTGGAGGTGGTTATCCGCGACAGCCGGGGAGACGTGGTGAAAAGGCTGAGTCAACACTTGCACCCGAAACCGCTGGGGATATAAAGGATTGGGGAATGAAGACGTTGATCCTGGGTCTGGGCAACCCCATTCTCAGCGATGACAGTGTGGGTCTTCGTGTTGCCAGGGCCCTCGAAGGTCGGCTCAACGAACAAGGGGTGACGGTTATGGAGACCAGCGTGGTTGGTCTGGGCTTATTGGATTTGTTGACTGGCTATGATAGGGCTATCATCATTGACGCCATTCAGACGGTGGGAGGAAAAGCGGGCCAGATTTATCGCCTTGCCCCGGATGCGTTCCATTTCACCCGGCATGCTGCCCCACCCCACGATGTAAACTTGGCTACTGCTCTCGAGCTTGGCAGCAGGCTCGGGTTGGCTTTGCCCCGGCAGATCGTTATCTTTGCCATCGAGGTGGCAGATGCCAGCACCTTTGGCGAGGAGTGCACACCTGAGGTAATGAGGGCGATCCCCGTTTGTGCCGAAATGGTTGTCGAAGAGCTGAATGGAAACCATATTTCTTCAACATAATAAGGCGAGGAAGTAGACAAGGCTGACTAGTTCCTCGAGGCAGAAAAAGGCTATCCTATGGTTTCAGGGTAGCCTTTTTTTGGCAGGAAAATCGCAACCCGATAGCCTCTTGCCGCTATAGTTTCGTTTTCATCATGGCCTGTGATATACTATTTTTGGACGGCAGTCAGATCGTTGTTTCGAGGACAGTATCTGCAGTGTTCGCCGATGAGGCTACGAAAAGGAAAGGCTCCGTAGCAGCATCCCCGTCTCAAATCGCCCCGGGCTCAGCTTCAAGTACCACATCAGCTGAAGAACCTGTCATTTTCTACTCACGGTGGTGCAAGCAGTGTGGCCTGTGCGCCGCCTTCTGCGCCCAAGGGGCTATCGAGGTAGAAGCAGAGGGCGATCCTGTATTGTCTAAGCCGGAACGCTGCAATAGCTGCGGATTGTGCGAGGTGCTGTGTCCAGACTTTGCCATTGCCGTGCCCGCCCGACACGCCAAGACCTAGTTGGTGTCCGTATATGGCACCTATAGCGTCACCTTTTAAGAAGTCAGACGGCAAAGGTTTTTGATACATGCCTCGCCGACCCAAGGGCAGTCATAAGGGGCTAGAAATACGGCTCCTGCAGGGCAATGAAGCCGCAGCCGAGGGTGCTCTGGCTGCCGGGCTGGGCTTTTTTGCCAGCTACCCCATAACCCCTGCCAATGAACTTTGCACAGTGCTCTCCCAGAGGCTCCCTAGAGAGGGGGGCATTTTCATCCAGATGGAGGACGAGATAGCCAGCATCTGTGCCGTTATGGGGGCCTCCCTGGCGGGACTCAAGGCGGCCACTGCCACCAGCGGCCCTGGCTTTTCCTTGATGCAGGAAAGTATCGGCTATGCCGCTGCTGCTGAGATACCCTGTGTTATTGTGGATGTCCAGCGGGCGGGGCCCAGCACAGGTCTGCCCAGCAAACCCTCGCAGGGGGACGTGATGCAGGCCCGCTGGGGTCTCACGGGGACCACCCCATAATCGCCCTATGCCCCAGTTCCGTATTGGAAGCCTATAGACTCAGCGCCCGGGCCTTTGACCTGGCTGAGCGTTATCGCACCCCGGTAATCCTGCTCCTGGATGAGGTAGTCGCCCACATGAGAGAACGCGTAGTCCTGCCCCTCCCCCCGGTCGAGCCGATATCCAGGCCCAGGGTCACGGTGCCGCCGGAGTGGTATTTTCCCTATGACGAGGCCAGTGGCAATGTGCCTCCCCTGGCCAGCATCGGGGAGGGCTATCGGTACCATGTTACCGGGCTCTTTCACGATAAGGCTGGATTCCCCACTACTCGCCTCGATGAAATCGACCCATGGCTCAAGAGGCTATTTCACAAGATTGAGGAAGGCCTTGACGATATATTGCAATGGCACAAGGAGCAGCTGGAGGACGCGGAGACAGTGATAGTGGCCTACGGGGCCACCGCCCGCTCCGCTCGCCACGCTATGAAGGAGGCCCGAACCAAGGGCAGGGCGGTGGGCCTCCTGAACCTGTTAACCCTGTGGCCCTTCCCCGAGGCGATAATCAAGAACCTGAGCTGGAATGTGAGGCGGATCGTGGTGGCGGAGATGAACCGGGGGCAGATCCTGCGCGAGGTGGAGCGCGTCGTCCGCGGCCAGGCAGAGGTGAAAGGGGTCCTGCGAGCTGATGGCGAGATGGTGAATCCTGCAGATATCCTGCGCGCTGTGGAGAGCTAAATGTCCAGAATACTGGCCGATGAACACAAATATCTGCGAGCCTCCAAGAAATTTCCCACCGTGTGGTGCCCCGGCTGCGGCATAGGTATAGTCCTGGGGGCTATTATCAGGGCCGTGGCTCGGCTGGGTCTGGAAAAGGACTCGGTAGCCATGGTTTCCGGCATTGGCTGCAGTGGACGCATGCCCGTTTATGTGGACTTCAACACCGTGCATACCACCCACGGACGGGCCCTGGCCTTCGCCACGGGCATCAAGCTGGCCAAGCCCCGAATGAAAGTCCTTGTGGTCATGGGCGATGGTGATGCCCTGGCCATCGGCGGCAATCACTTCATCCACGCTTGCCGGCGTAATATAGACCTGTCGGCCATCGTCATCAACAACAGCATATATGGCCTGACCGGCGGCCAACATTCCCCCACCACACCCCTTGGGGCCACCTCTGTGACCACCCCCTATGGCAACCTGGAGCCGGCCTTCGACATCGCCAAGCTGGCCGAGGCGGCGGGGGCAGCCTTTGTAGCTCGCAGCACTGTCTATCATGCCCTGGAACTCGATGGCTTTATCGCCCGTAGTATCGAGAAAAAGGGCTTTTCCGTGGTGGAAGTGCTCTCCGATTGCCCTATCCACTATGGCAGGGCCAACAAAATGGGCGGCGCAGTGGAGATGCTGAGATGGTATCGGGACAACACTATGACCGTAGCTGAGGCACAGGGCAAGTACCGGGGCAAACTGCTGCGAGGGATACTGGTAGACCGCGACCTTCCTGAATGCACTGAGGAGTACCAGAAGCTGCTGACTCGCCTTCAAAATGAGAGAGGCGCTCGATGAGCCAGCGTTACGAGATACGTTTGGCAGGGGAGGGGGGACAGGGTATGATCCTGGCCGGCGCTATCTTGGCGGAGGCCGCCGCCATCTATGATGGACGAAATGTGGTCATGACCCAGGCTTATGCCCCCCAGCAGCGGGGCGGCTTCACCGAGACCGAGCTTGTCCTCAGCGATGGCGAAATAGATTACCCCAAGATATTGGCCGCAAATCTGCTCCTGGCATTGACCCAGGACGCCTTCAACCGGCATAGCCGGCAAATGGCAAAGGGCGGGCTTATCCTCGTAGACCCCTCGTTGGTGGATGCCACCGAGGTTGAGGACGCCGACATCGAACGCCTTCCCCTGAAAGAGATGGCCATTGAGGTCACAGGGTCGGCAATGGCTATCAATCTGGTGGCGCCTGGGGGTGATCTCGGGACTAACCAAGTCCGTCTCCCTGGGGGCCCTCAGTGCTGCCCTGAGGAAACACTTCTCCGGGAAAAGCCGCCTCCTCAATGAGGCAGCCCTGAGGAGGGGCTTCGAACTGGGGAAGGCGCTATATGCCGAAAAGCGAGCTTTATTAAGAGCCCGCGGGCAAAATGTGCAGCCAGGCACAAGAAGAGGTGGGACCTATGGCTATGACGCAGGCCGCAAAGGGTTGCCCTAGCCCAGGGTTGTCGCCTTCTATTCGTTTAAGATAGCAACTGCTCGGCACCAGCCGGCACTTCCCCCAGCTAGTTTGACGGGAAAACAAGCCACCTTGAAGCCGAACGGCCGGGGCAGTTTATCTAGGTTAGCCAGTTTCTCCATGTGACAATACTCCCGTTCCATGCCGACCCGATGGGCGGCCCAGAGGATGCCGCTGTCTTTGCTTTCAGCGAACTCCTCCTTGATAGCCCAGAAGGGTCTGTCCCAGCCCCAGGCATCTATGCCCATCACCCTCACCCCGCGCTCGATAAGCCACAGCGTAGCCTCTCGGCCCATGCCGCAGCCGGCATCGAAGTACTCGGCTTTCCCCCAATACTTGTCAGCACCAGTATGAATCAATACGATGTCACCTGGCTTGATCTGATAGCCGATCTTCCGCAAGGCTGCTTCGAGGTCTGCCACAGTGATGACGCTACCCTTGGACTTATGCCTCATGTCTATAACCACGCCGTCGCCATAAAACCATTCAAGGGGCAGTTCGTCTATGGTTCTTGCCGGCTTCCCACCCGCGGTGGGGAAATAGTGCCATGGGGCGTCGACATGGGTGCCCGCGTGAGCATGGAGCTTCACATAGTCATTGGCCCAGCCCAATCCATGCGGGATGTCGGACTCATTACAACCGAAGAACCGGGCCATAGCTGCCGCACTTTTCTCGTGACTCTCGTGGACGAGCTCCACCGGCAATGGGTCGCTGGGGCTTTCCTCAATGGGTACGCTGAGATCGACAATCCTCACCATATCCTTTGTCCTCTCCTTCCCTCGGATTGGAAATTGTGCCTCGTGTTTGCATTATATTCCCCTGGCCCGATGGGTTTAAAGTCTAACCTCTTGTCTATCTTGGGGGAAATTGGTAAACTACCAGTTACGTCGTTTTCGCCGGCTAGGACCACCAGCCCCGAATGGTTGGGAGCTCTTCCGTCTCTGCCATAAAGGCCGCATTCCAGTATATCAATCGCCGGCTGCGGGAAGGAGGAACAGCTTGAAACAAAGGCGGGGTTTCTTTTATGGTTGGACCGTCCTGGCCATAGCCTTTGTCATTATGGCAGTCGGCTATGCCCTCAGGAACACCTTCTCCGTCTTCTATCCCGCCATCGTGGAGGAATTTGGTTGGGGGCGGCGCGGCAGCACCGCGCTCATGTTCTCCATCACCATCCTCGTCTATGGGTGGGTGGCGCCTGTGGCGGGCGGCCTTGTG
>MTNP01000062.1 GCA_002011475.1 Dehalococcoides sp. JdFR-54 | reverse complement strand
GGCGGGTGGAGGTGCCCAGGTGCTGGCTCACGGTGACCAGGCGGCAGTCGGGGAGGCGGGGGAGCAACACCCAGGCCAGCTCCTCGGTGTCGTAGGCGGGATTGGCCAACGCCAGGCCCTTTTGGGCCAGAAATCCCAGGTCGAAGGCGATATGGTGACCTATTATCCTCTGGGGGCCGAGGAAGGCCTCCAGCTCCGCGGCGACTATGGGCCAGGGCGGGGCCTCCCTTAGCTCCCTGGAGCTGATGCCGGTGAGCACCTCAATGCTATAGGGCACCGGCCTGCCCGGGTCTACCAGGGACTGGTAAACGTCTAGCACGCTGCTGCCCTGGAACTTGACGGCGGCCACCTCGATAATCTCGTCCTGCTCCGGGCTCAGCCCGGTGGTTTCCAGGTCCAGGGCGATGAGGGTCTCGTCCATCTCGGCCTACCTATGGCCCTGTCGGCTCTATTTGAAGAGAAAGGGGGTCAAGAACCAAATGATGCCCCAACCCAGATAGCACTCCAGGAAAGAGCGGGGCACTCGGCCCAGCCAGCAAGCCAGCAGGAACTTCCACACCGGGAGCCGCAATGCCCCGGCGGCGATGCCCGCCAGGTCGAACATGAGGAAGGGGATGAAGGCGAAGAAGAATATGGTAACGCTCCCATAGCGCTTCATCCATTGCTCCGCCCGCTGAAAATACTGGGAACGCTCGGGGCGGATGAGGCGTCTTCCACCATAGCCTACGTAGTAAGCGCTGATCTCTCCCAGGGTGCTGCCCAGGCTGGCCATCACCGCTACCACGGCTGGGTTCCATTTGGCGGCCGCCGCCAGGACGAAGGCCAGGCCCGGCGCCGGAACCAGGACGGTGGCACTGCTGATGAGCGTGATCAGGAAAACAGCCACGTAGGCATAAAAGGAATACTCCTCCAGAGGCCTCTCCAGATATGCCTGAAGGAAATAGAAGAGCCGGAGAAACAGATAAACGAAGCCGCCAAAGGCGCTGAAGAAGGCGGCTACCTCCAACCCTCTCCTGGCCCGGGCCCATCTCCCCCGGGCCCGGGGGACGTAGAGACGGTCCCATATCAAATGCAAGAGGCCAGCTATATCCCGGCGACTGGGTAGCGGCACCTATGACCTCGCCTCCATCGTCTCCACTAGGTAAACCTCGACCCCCTGTCCCCTGAGATAATGATATGCCTTCTGAGCCCGGGCCCGCTGGGACATGAGGGTGAACAGGGTGGGGCCAGAGCCGGCCAAGTATACCCTCTGAGCTCCCGCCTTCGCCATTTGTTGCCTAAAATAGTCGAGTCCGGGGAAGACCTCGGCAGCCACCCTCTCGAAGACGTTAAACACTGTAGAAGGGTCAAATGCGCCCCCAGCCCTGAGCCTGGCTACTACCTGGCTGGTGTGTTGACCTTCGGTAAAGTATGTCTCCTTCAGGGCAGCATAAAGTTGTGCCGTCTTGCCCATTATCTCACCAATGGGGGGCCTTAGCAACAACACCCACTGCCTGGGCAAAGCGGGCAGTGGGGTCACCTCATCGCCCCGGCCCTCCACCAGGGCGGTCCCCCCATACAGAAAGAAGGGCACGTCGGAGCCCAAAGCACAGGCCACGGGCCAGAGCTGGTCACGGCTCCAACCCAAACCCCAGAGCCGGTTGAGGCCGATGAGGGCGGCGGCAGCATCGCTGCTGCCGCCGCCCAACCCGGCAGCTACCGGGATGCGCTTCTCCAGGTGAATTCGCGCCCCCTGCTCGCGTCCCGCCGCCTCCTGGAGGCGGCGGGATGCCTCCACCACCAGGTTCCCCGGATGCTCCAGGTCACGCCGAGTACAGGAAAACTCCAGCTCCCCGCTGGGCTCGAAGAATAGGGTATCGCACAGGGCGATGGTCTGGAAGAGGCTCTTGACCTGATGATAGCCATCGGGCCGCTTGCCCAGAACCTCCAGGGTGAGGTTGATCTTGGCCGGTGCCGTTACCAAAAGCATGCAGATTGATGGGTCTAATCGACTATAGCTATGGCATCGATCTCGATGAGGGCATCCGGGTCGAGCAGCCTGTGCACTACGATGCCGGTGGCTGCTGGGGGCTGGTCGCCCAGGAACTCCCGCCGGACCTGCGCCGTCTGTTTGTAGCTGGGCAGGGCCTCGGCCACGATGTAGTCTGTGGTCTTCACCACATCACCCATGGTGGCGCCCAGCTTCTCCAGCAGGTACTTGATATTGGTGTAGGCCTGTCGCGCCTGAGCCACCACATCATACTTGGCCACGATTCGTCCGGTAGCCGGGTCATTGCCCACCATGCCGCTGATGAACACCATGTTGCCCTTCCGGGCCGCCCCAGAATACGTCCTGCCCGTTTTGATCTCGAACTCCAGGCTATGCACCTGTCGTTGGGACATGACTGCCCTCCTTTCCCAGGGATTTCCCCAATTTTGAGGATAGCTTTGACCATTCCTCCAGACTCAGCGTTTGGGCGCGCCGGGTTGGGTTTATACCGATCTCGTTCAGCATCTCGGCCACCCGGTCGGGGGCCATTCCCAGACCCAGGGCCAGGGAGTTATGAAGCTGCTTCCGGGGGGCACTGAAGCCGGCCTCCACCAGGCTGAAAAAGGCGGCCTCAGCCTCCGGGGCCACCTTGGGTTGCGGCCAGGGCTCGATGCGTAACACCGCAGAGCTCACCTTGGGCGGGGGATAGAAGCTTCGCGGCGGTACCCTGGCTACCACCTGGGGGCTCCCATAGACCTGAACGCTTATGGCCAATTGGCTGAGGTGCCCCGGCCCACAGATAATAGCCTCGGCCACCTCCCGCTGGACCATGACCACCATGAGGCTGGGCTTGGCTGGTGCCGAGAGGAAATGGCGCAGCACCGCCGAGGTTATATAGTAGGGGAGATTGGCCACTACTTTATATGAGGGTTGAGGGGCCTTATCCTCAACATAATCTTTGAGTAAGCTAAGGGGACTCAGGGATAGGATATCAGCATTGATGACGGCGACGTTGGGATGGCGAATCAAGAGGCGCCTCAGATGGCCTGCCAGTCTCGGGTCTATTTCCACGGCCAGGACCCGTCCTGCCCGACGAGCCAGCTCCAGGGTGAGGATGCCCAGCCCCGGCCCCACCTCGACAACGATATCTGTGGGGGTTAGCTCCGACGCTGAAACTATGTCCCTCAGCACCCTGCGGTCGATCAGGAAGTGCTGGCCCCAACCTTCCCTCGCCCGGTGACCCAGGCGACGCAGCCAACGCCTGGTCTGAGCTACGGATAGCTCTTCCCCAAGGTCGCCCTGATCGTCTCGTGCTGGCAGCCTGGCCATCCCCATATGATAAAATGGGTCGTGCACCTGTTGTCGACCCAAACCCCCTGGCTTACCGTGCCAATCAGCTCCGGCCAGGCTGCCCTGCGGCACCCGGAGACATCTACTTACCGCTGCTTCCTCCCGGACCTGACGGGGTTCGTAGCCCTCCGCCGCGCAGGACCCGGCCTTCAACGCCCCTCGGCAGCGGCAGTCCCAAAGGGTCTGAAGGCCTCGAACAGGAATTCGGTCCCGCTATAGCGGGTTGCGGGTTCAGGGCACCGCTAGCTCCCCACCTAGCACGACCCATTGCCATGTTACCTTAAGCCGATTTGACTTGTCAAGCTAAGCCATGGCCGGCAACTCCGGGGCTTGTCTTGGGCAGGGGATGGGATGTAAAATAAGCCAAGACAGGAGGCCCAGGTATGAAGACGGGCAAGGCCAGGATCCGCAAGGCGGTCATCACCGCCGCCGGCTGGGGAACTCGGTTCCTCCCTATGACCAAGTCTCAGCCCAAGGAGATGCTGCCCTTAGTGGACAGACCCCTTATCCACTACGCCGTGGAGGAGACAGTGGCCTCGGAGATAGAGGATATAATCATCGTCACTGCCCAGGGCAAGCATTCCATAGAGAACTATTTCGACCGCTCCTTCGAGCTAGAGCATCTTCTGGAGCAAAGGGGAGATACCAAGCTACTGGAGCAGGTGCGCTTCATATCCAGCATGGCCAATATCTGCTATATTCGGCAGAGGGAGCAACTGGGTTTGGGGCATGCCGTCCTCACCACCAAACAGGTCGTCGGCCAGGAGCCCTTCGCCCTTCTCCTGCCCGACGACATCTTTGGCAGTCAGGTCCCTGTCCTGAAACAGCTCATGGAGGTCTATGAGGAATATCAGGGCAGTGTCCTGGCCGTCGAGGCCATGAGGTCGGAAGACCTGCCCCGATATGGCATAATCAAGGCCCAATCTTTGGAAAAGGGCGTCTATCAAATAACTGACTTGGTGGAAAAGCCCGCCAAGGGGGAGGCCCCCTCCAACCTGGGTATAGTGGGGCGTTATATCCTGACCCCTGAGGTCTTCGATATGCTGGAGAGGACGCCCCCGGGGAAGGAGGGGGAGATCCAGCTCACCGATGCCTTGAAATTGTTGCTGGAGCACCAGGCTGTCTATGCCTGCCGTTATGACGGCGTCCGCTATGATGCCGGCTCGCCCCTGGGTTGGCTCCAGGCCACGGTGGAACTGGCGTTACGCCATCCCGTCCTTGGCGCCGAGTTTACAGAGTATCTGAAGCGGAGGCGCTAGCCGCTCAGCGGCGCCCCGCCCCCAGCACCGCCAGGAAGGCCTCCCGAGGCACCTCCACCTGACCTATTTTCTTGAGGCGCTTCTTGCCCTCGGCCTGCTTCTGGAGCAGCTTTCGCTTTCGGGTGACATCGCCGCCGTAGCATTTGGCCAGCACGTTCTTGCGCAGTGCCCGTATCGTCTCCCGGGCGATGACCCGCTGGCCCACGGCGGCCTGAAGGGGGACATCGAAGAGCTGTCTGGGGATGAGGCTCCTCAGCTGCTCCACCACCGCCTTTCCCTGGGCATAGGCCTCGTCGGCATGTACTATTCTGGAGAAGGCATCTACGGGCTGGTTGTTGACCAGTATCTCCAGCTTGACCAAGCGGCCGGGCCTGTAACCTGAAAAGGTGTAGTCCATGGAGGCGTAGCCCTGGGTGCGGGACTTGAGCTCGTCGTAGAAGCCCCCCAGCATAGAGGTCAAGGGGATGTCATATTCCAGGAGCACCCGGGGCTCGCGCGAGGGCACCTCCCCCCTCGCCCCCACCAGATACTCCAAACGCCGATATTGCCCGCGGCGCTGGGTGGCCAGCTCCATGACGGTGCCAATGTAACGGCTGGGGGCAATGATGCTCAAGGACATCCAGGGCTCTTGGATCTGGCTTATCTCCTGGGGCGGAGGCAATGATGCCGGGCTTTCCACCGTTATCTGAGAGCCGTCCGTTTTGAGCACCTGGAAGGCGACGCTGGGGGCGGTGATGAGGAGGCTGAGACCGTATTCCCGCTCCAGGCGCTCCCGGACGATGTCCATATGAAGCAGCCCCAGAAAGCCGCAGCGAAAGCCAAAGCCCAGGGCCAGGCTGCTCTCCGGCTCATACACTAGGGAGGCGTCGTTGAGACGCAGCCGGTCCAGAGCATCCCGAAGCAGGGGGTAATCGCCCCCCTCCGCCGGGTAGAGCCCGGCAAAGACCATGGGCTTGATGGGCTGGTAGCCGGGCAGGGGGCTCGGGGCGGGTCTTGCCTCGGAGGTAACAGTATCCCCCACTTGGCATTCCCGGACATTCTTGAGGCCGGTGGCGATGTAGCCCACCTCTCCCGCGGCCAGGGAGGTCACCGGGGTGAGGCCCGGTTTGAAGACGCCCAGCTCCAGGACCTCTATGGTGCGGTCGCTGGACATGAGCCTGAGCCGCCCCGCCCTGTTGACCTCACCGTCCACCACCCGCACATAGGTGACCACGCCCTTATAGGGGTCATATACGGAATCGAAGATGAGCGCCCTCAGGGGGCCTTGGGCCTGTCCCCGGGGTGGGGGGATGCGCTCCACTATGGCCTGGAGGATTTCCGCCACTCCTACCCCCTCCTTGGCCGAGGCCAGAATTATCTCGTCCCGGGAAAAACCGAGGACGCCCTCCAGCTCCTCAGCCACCCGCTCCGGCTCGGCGATGGGCAGGTCTATCTTATTGATCACCGGTATCAGGGCCAGGTCGTGTTCCAGGGCCAGATACACATTGGCCAGGGTCTGGGCTTGAATGCCTTGGGAGGCATCCACCACCAGGATGGCCCCCTCGCAGGCAGCCAGGCTGCGGGAGACCTCGTAGCTGAAGTCCACATGCCCTGGGGTATCGATGAGGTTGAGCTGGTAGCGCTGGCCATCGGGGGCGAGCCACTCCATCCTCACCGCTTGGGCCTTAATGGTGATGCCCCGCTCCCGCTCCAGCTCCATCTGGTCCAGGAACTGCTCCTGCATCTCCCGTTTATCTACCGTGCCGGTAAGCTCCAGGAAACGGTCGGCCAGGGTGGACTTGCCGTGGTCTATGTGGGCGATGATGCAGAAATTCCGTATATACCTTTGCTCCATGTCGAGATTATAGTAGCACAAAGGCGAGACTCCCCTCAAGGACGAATTCCCTCTTGACCTGGGGAGCAAAACTGGGGACAATGGACTTCTCGAAGAAAGGAGGCGTCAGGTGGCCGATCCCGAAACTACAGCCGAGGTCCCCGAATATTATGTGGACAGCTTCCGCCTGAGCTCAGGGGCCTTCGGGGTTGCCCTTACCCTGGGGATAAGACCACCCCACCCCGAACCAGGCCGCCCCCCTAAGGATTTGGCCATAGTGCGGATGAGCCTGGAGCATGCCAAGGTCATGGCCATGATCATGCGGCGAACCCTGAAGGACTATGAGCGGGGGACCGGATGCCCCATCAACCTGCCGGCCAAGTTATGTAATGAGATGGGCCTGTCCCTGGAGGACTGGTAGGGATATAGTCTGGTAAAGGCTGGGAACTCCTTTTATCGGGGAGACTTCATGGCCATGAAGGATGCAGCCTGGCTGAAGCGGGCCTTATTCCACACGGGCAGTGGCCTGGCGGTTGTGGCAGCTGCCCTGGTTCTGCCCAGAACGCTGTTGCTCAGCTCCTTGGCCGGCGGAACCATCATGTTTCTATGCTTCGAATTGACCAGGCTCAGGGCTTCAGCCGTAAACAGGTGGTTTCTTCGGCGTTTCAGGTGGCTGCTGAGGGAGGACGAGGCTTCCCGACCAACTGGCAGCAGCTACTTTCTGGTCTCGGCTGTGATCGTGTTCTTGGCATTCCCCAGGGAGGTGGCAATTCTGGCGCTGTCGTTCCTGGCGGTGGGGGATGCAGCCGCTGCCGTCATAGGCCGAAGGTTGGGGGGGAGGAGGCTGCTGGGCAAGACCCTGGCCGGCGACCTGGCTTGCCTTGCCTCGTGCCTCGCCATCGGCCTTATTTTGTCCTGGATAGCCCTGGATGTCCCCTTTGCCCTGATCTTGGTCGGCTCAGCAGGTGCCGCTCTTATGGAGGCAGCGCCCTTGCCCATCAATGACAACCTGACTATCCCCCTTTTCGCCGGGGGAGTCATGGCCCTGATGTTTTTCCTGGCCTGATTGTGCTCGCCCTTTTGCCCTTGAAGAAGCGCTCCGCGGGTGGCCCCGCCTCGCAGGGCACCCCGGTGTGGCACAGCCCGCAGAATTGCAATGCGCCTTGCACCTTTCCCCCAGGATGGCGCAGGACTTCCTCGGGGAAGTATTTGGCAGTGAGGTGGCCCAAGTTTTTCGATAAGTAGTTGAAGCACTTGATGTTGTCCTTGCCCTGGGGGGTGATGCAGCCCGCGGGGCAGCGCTTGAGGCACACGCCGCAGCCCCCACCTCCAGGTAAGGGCAGTAGGCGGTATGGGAGCTGAACCTCCTCTCCGTGGCCGGAAGCTTGAGGTCAGTGACCACGGTGCCGCAGCGCATGGCCTGACCCTTCTCGGTGATGAGTCCCCGGTTCAGGCCAAAGGTGCCCAGTCCGGCGGCGAGGCAGTAGTGCCGCTCCGACCAGTTGGAAACGGGGCCCTCGGGTTTATCCCAAAACACCTTGAAGTGAGGGGACTGGGCGGGGGCCACCGCCCGGTAGCCGCGTTCGGTCAAAAAGGAGACCAGCTCGGAGCGTGTCTGGTTGTTGAGAACCTCGGCGTAAAAACGGGCGTGTCCCCAATGGGGCGAAGGCTGGCGACGCCGGCGACGGTTGCTATCCCTGATGGTCTTGGAGAGGGGCAGCACCCAGGCGATGATGCTCAGATGTTCAGGCTCCTCTTCAGGGAAGGTTTGCCGCCATAGCTCCTGAGGGCTGAGGTGGAAAGTGCCCACCGCATCTTTGAACCGGGCGATGAGGGGGTCGTTGGCATCGGCGAAGCCCACCAGGGGCTCCTCGGAGACGGGACTATTGTCCAGATACTCCAATCGATTCTGGGGGCTCTCCAGGACGAGAGCCTGTACAAACTTCACAATGGTCTGGGCGTGGTCGTCCTCAAATCTTGTCATCGAATTCATCCTATCTGAGACTTGCAGATGGATACCTGTGACCGCTGTCTGCGGCTCTAACAATAGAACAGACGCGGTGTTTTGTCAAACCTATCCCACACCGAATGTCGGGAGCGGCGGGTTTCCGTAAATATCCCGGCAAATGTCAGACCCGGGCCGGGTTTAGCCCTTGATCCCGGCGATCTCCTTGGCCCACCTCTTTCTGGACTCAAGGTCATAGTCGGCGAGGACGGTTATCCTCTGGGCCTGGGCGGGGCCGGCCCCGATAACGCCGGCGTTCATGGTGAAGGTGGCTACCTCGGAGTGGCACAGGTCATTGCACAGGTGGAAGCAACGCAGCCGGTCTTCGGTGGCTACATCAGCCTTGCCCTTCAGGTATTTTTCGATGTAGGCATGGCTTACGGGGTTGTCGAAATAGTCAGCATCGGAGGGGACGGTGAAGGAGAGCCCCCCGGCTATATTCTGTAGGATGGCTATCTCCTCATGGATGGACAGGCCGGCATGGTATTTGCCCATATTGGCGATGGTCACATCCGGCAGATAAGTCCCCGAGGGCATCTTCTGGGCCAGGGTGGCGCTGGCCACGCCGCAGGCATAGATGGACTCGGCATGATAGATGAGCTGGAAGAGCTTGTCCCTGATGTGGGATGCCTTCTCCAAGTTGTTATATTCGGCGGCCAGAGCGGCAGCCCCCATTATGAGGTCGGTGTAGGCGGGTTTGCAGCCGCAGTAGGTATGCCGATGGAAGTCGCCGAAGAGCCGGGCCAGCCACCCGGAATACCTCCATTCGCCACACATGAACACCCGCTCCCAGGGGACGAAGACATCGTCGAAGACCACCATGGAGTGAGAACCCTGATACCTGGAGCTGAAGGGCTTCTCCATTCGCCTCGGCCGGACATGGCCACCATTACAGATCTGGGTGATCCCCTTGGCATCGGTCGGTATGGCGAAGCATACTGCCCAGTCGGCATCGGCCTCGCCACGGAACTGGGTCGGGATCACCATCAACTCGTCGGCGTAAGGGGCCATGGTGATGTGCATCTTGGCGCCTCGGACTACAATCCCGTCCCGCCTTCTCTCCACAACGTGGAGGTTCAGGTCGGGGTCGGCCTGCTCATGGCACTTAAGGCTCCGATCCCCCTTCACATCGGTGACGGCGCCGGCCAAGCAGAGGTCATTTTGCTGGACATACCTGAGATATTCCTCAAAGCGGCTGAAGTACTCGGTGCCGTATTCCTGGTCCAGGGCATAGCTCACCACGGAGACGGCGTTCAGGGCATCGGTGCCCACGCAACGCTGGTTGCATCCCCCCACCTGTCTGGCCAGGGCGCGCACAAGCTCTATCTTTGTCATCAGGTCTTCCCGGCTTCGGTTCACGTGGTCGAAGCGGTTGATGGTCTCCCCGGTAAGGTGGGAGGTGGCGGTAGCCAGGTGCCGGAACTCGGGTTCGTGGGCGCAATCATAGGTGCGGGCGATGGTGTTGATGCCCAAGGCCAAGGAAGGGTGAGTGGTGACATCCTCCACCCTCTCCCCGTTGACAATGATGTTGATCTTCATTTTGCGCAGGCGGGCTTTGTACTCCTCGGAGGTGATCACGGCTGGCGCTCCTTTCCTGATGGGATGATAAGCAATTATAACTGGTGGGGAGGGATTGTCAAAAACGCCACGGTTTTGGCTCCTTATGGCTAGCAATATTCTGCCTGCAATGCTTATCCCGTTGCCGACCTGGCCTCTATGTGGTAGGATGAGGCAACGAGTTGGTGGTACGCCATGAGCCGACGGCTACGCTTGGCGCTGCTCGCAGCATTCCTGGCGGTTTCCGTCATATCGCCCTTGCTGGCGTATGCCGTAACCCAGGTCAATGGTGACTTCTCCCTCGAGCTAAAGGTGAATGGCCAGGACATCTCGGAGCTCGAGACCATTGTCATCGATCCGGAGCGAGAGCTCACCATTGACCTCCGTATCTTCGATGTGGCCAGGGAGATAACGCTGAAGAGGGTATCGGCGGTGGTGACCTTCGCCGGGCAAACGGTCGTCACCCTCGGCGAGGAACTGGACTTCCGCATAAAAGCGGGCAGGGAGTATAGGGAGCGCATAACAGTAAGCCCCAAAGAGGTGCTCAAGCTCGGCAACCTGACCCTAGTTACAGGTATATACCATGCCCGGGTGAAGCTAGAATATGTCGTCGCAGGCCGGTCGAAGATCTGGAGCACATCGAAGAATATCAGGATCCCGGGCAACCCGCTGAGCACGCCGGTGGGGGCCGCGGCGGCGGCGGTGAGCCTGGCCACAGCCGCCACTGGCCTGGCGCTGGCCAGGTCACTGGTTGCCCCCAGCCTGGCAGCGGGCACCACCATGCCGGCGGGCACATCGGTGACATGCCGTCCACACCTCTATGACCTTGCCTTGGACCGGCTTGAACCCACTGCCACGGGCAGGGTGATGGGGAACATAGCCAAGGCGGCCAGGGGGCTGATCGTAAAGGAGAGATGCCCCATCTGCGACACCCGCCTCAAGCATGGGCACTGCTATACTTGCAAGAGATCGGCCAAGGAGGTCAGGAACGAATACGCAGAAAAGGTGAGGGCCCTCGCCATCCAGGGGGCCGAGCTGCTTGCCAGCGGCGAGGTAGCTACCCTGGATGAACTCTGCTCCAGGCTGGGGATCAGCGCTAGACTGGGCACCGACGTTATCGCCACGCTGAGGAACGCCAAACTGGTCAAGGTGAGGGGTCTTGCCCGCAAGTTCATGGGCAAGGCCGTTATGGCCGGGATCGGCAGCGGGCTGTCCGCCGTGCTGTGGATCACGGTGGGGGGATTCGCTGCCCTGAGCACCTCCGCGCTCATAGCGATATTGGTGGCATCGGTGGTGATCCCCTTGGTCCTGGCCAAGGGCCTGCAAATGAGGGCGAGACGTGCCCTGAAAAAGATGTCATAGTGCAATAGTCTGACCCTACTGGGGCGAAAAGTGGGGGAAAAACGCTCTATCCCGCCTCGACTTTGACGACCCTTGCCCGCCCCCAGAGCGCTATGTTATCGCCCACGATGATCACCACGGCCGTGAGTCCCGGCAGCCGCCGAGCGAATTCGATGGCGTTCGGGATATCATCCTTCCTCTTGATGAGGTTGCCGATGGCGGTAGCGGCGGCATCAGCCAGGCAGGTAGAGGGGGAGAGCACGGTTACGGCATCACACTTGCCCAAGCTCAAGGAGTGCCCTACGGTGCCGGAGGAGGTGCAAACCCCCAAGGGCGTCTGTTCTGGCTCTATTTCCAGGGCGATTCTGCCGCTGAAGGGGGAGTCGCCCGCATAGATCCCGATGAATCTCCTCCTGGTGGTGGCGAGGAACACATCCCCCCTATTTTCGACGATCACGTCTGCAGAAAACGGGAGCAGCTCCTTTCCCACATACTCAGCGATAGCGCCGGCGACCGCTGCCATCGGACCGGTGCCCACCGTGGTTCCCGCTTTCGTCATGTCTTGCACTATCTGGGGCGCCTCCTCGTCCGCGGGCAGAGGCTCAAGGGAAATGGGGAAGACCGGGTGCTCGGCGATATAGCTCTCCAACGAGGCTCGATATTTCAAGGCCGCTCTAAATGCCATGTTCCACAAGTTACTCCGCGCCTTAATATACAGGCTCGTTTCCTCGATATTCACTTGGAAGGAGACGAGGTCGCTATCTCTGATGCTGTCCCGGTAAATCCCAGGCTCATTTATGAACACGAAAGCACCTCACTTGGTGTCTGGCCGCCATTATATCGGTCACGACGCTGGGCTTCAAACCCTTCGCCGGTGATAAAAGGTTGGGTCGGATTGTTCACAGGTGCTCTTCGATGATGCTATAATTATTTAAGGGGGGACTCGGAACGGTGGTTGCGTTGGGCGGCAAGAAAAAGGTCGCAAGAATATCGGCGATTTTTGTCATTCTGGCTTCGATGGCCGCGCATCATTCAGACAATGCTGGCCATAACGTTCAGATACGTTCTTTTCACCCGGCACAGTTTTCTCAGACCGCGCAACCAGATAATTCACTCCTGCTGAGCATAGACGATGTAGGAAAGCTGCCAGGCATCTCCCCAGAGGACGTCGATGCCGTGACAGCTCCAAGCATGATGCATCGGTAGTATGTAATGCTCTGGGCAAATTGCCATAGGGAAACGTCTTCTCAGTGTCATCGGATGTCAGCCCCTTAGTTCCTCGGCCGCGTCGAAGATCGGTTTGCCATGACCCGGACATAGGATCAGGAAATCGAGCTCAGCTATTTTCCTGATCGAGGCGCCGACCAATTTATTATCTTGGTGAGCGGGGTGGGGCACCTCCCGTAGCGGCCCAGCCCAGCGAAGCAGATCGCCCACGAATAGCACATTGCCATAGCACAGGCTTATGCTGCCTGCTGAGTGGCCGGGGGTATGAATCACCCGTAGAGGGCCCACGGTTTCACCATTATCGAGAAAGCGGGTTATCTGAGGGGGCTGGAACTGGCCCCATACCTTCGCCAACCCCGAGAGCCAGGCTTTCCAGAAGGGGCGGCGGGGTGACCTGCCCACCACACAGTCCGCGTCGGCACGATGCATGCATACCTCGGCCCCGGTCAGGCGTTGGAGTTCAGCGGCACTCCCTATGTGATCCACATCATGGTGGGTGAGGACGATCCGTTTCAAATCGCGGCCGCTGTAGCCCAGGTCGGAAATATAGTCCAAGACCTTGCCCGCCTGGCCGGGCATACCCGTGTCTATCAGGATGAGTTCTGGCTTGGTTATCAGATAGCAGTTGCAGCCCCTGACCCCCGTGATGAGGTGAACGCCTTCGGTTACCTCCAACGTTTTACCCCCTTGGAAGGTTGACTAAAACAAAATAATCCTAGGAAACCAAATAATTTGCCAAAAATAATTAGCTCACCGTGGCGAGGGTGTCCGCCACCTCTCGGGTAAGCTCATGCAGGGCCCCCAGATTCTCGGTGCTCAGCTTGTCCAGAGATTCCTCATACCTCCTGGCGTATTCGTCAAAACTGCCCAGAAGCCGCCGGGTCAGGCGATCGGCGAGGGCTAACCCCAGGGCTGCACCCGCCAGAATGCTCATGTTCAGTTTGGTGACAGGCGTTTCCACCAACTTGGCTATTGGGTTCCGCTGTCCGAATTTATGCTTGACCCTCCTGACTCCGATCAAAAGGACCGTCAAAAGCTCAGCACAGTATGCCAGCGGGGAACGGGCCCTTGGCATTCGGTTAAGCAGTTCACGAAGCAGGTCATCGTAGTCGGAGGCCTTGCCTCGGCGGAGACTGGCCAGAATATGCGCCTTCACCTCTTCCCACTCCTTTTGCTCTGCAGCATCTCCGGCCAGGCGAGAGAAGAGCTCCCTTGCCTTAGTGGTGGGGAAGAACAAGATGTTTGACCGCCCCGGGCCGGGGACGTCTTTGGGGGTGGCATACTCGGAGCTCACCATTCCCTTCCCCTCCAGCAGCCTCAGCATATCGTAGGCCGTGGATCTGCTCACCCCTAGACTCTTGGCCAGCACCGAATAATGTAAGGCCTCGCCCATCTCATGATAGAGGTCGAGCATCTTGCCCAGGAAGGCCTTCTGTCTGGAAGTAAGCTCCATGGTCTGACTAGCCCCTTCCTCCGAGAACTGCCCGGTTATTCCAAAGAAACCAAAATAATTCTAAATCCATTCTCTGCGGTTGTCAAGGGTGCGGGAAAGCAATTAAGGTTTCGCTTCACTCGCTCACCCTCGAGCCCAGGATGAAGGTGACGCCCGCCAAGACCGCAACGGCAAGCACTGAGGCGTGGAATGTGCCTGTGACGTCGATCAGGAAGCCGAAGACGACGGGCATCACCAGTGGTCCCACGTTGCCCAGTGAGGAGACGAGACCAATCACACCCCCCACAGAAGCCGACAGGCGCTCGTGCTCTGCCGGCGCCGCAAGGGTGATGGTGAGCACGCCGATGATCGTGAACCCCGAAAGAAAAAGGCATAGGAGCAGGAGGGGAAAGGGGGCGTAATTTATTCCGATGATCGATGTGGCCGCAATCGCCCCCAGCAGGGTCACCACCCTCTTTCTATCCTGAAACCTGTCTGAGGCAAAGCCGACGATGGGCCCTGCCAGAAAGAATCCCAGGGGCAGCAGAGATGCAAGCGCCTTGTCGAGCTCCTTCATCTCCAGGACCTTTGGCATCCAAGTGGCCAGGGTGTCATAACTTCCCATGGATGCTATCACGAAGAAAAGCAACACCCAGGTATACCTGTCCTTCAGAACCCTTCCGAAGTTCTTCAGCTGGAACTCCGATGTGCTTTTCATAGCGCTTTTTGCCAGACACCACCAGAGCCCGGATACAACTGCGGCCAGTCCGGCATAGATGAGGAGCACTTGTCTCCAGCCCATCATCTCGAGCAGGTGGGGCGTAAGCCCAAGGGCCGTGGCGTTACCGACGGCGAAACCTGAGATGTAGATCCCGGTCGAAAGACCGAGTGTCCTGGGTGACCACTCCTTCACCAAAAGGGCCAGGCAAGGTATCACCGCGGCCAGGCCCAGCCCGAGGAAGAATTGGCTTAACAGGAGGGCGGGGTAGCTGGGCAAAAACGCCCTCAGCACGGCGAAGGTCGCAGCCATGGGCAATGCTATTCTGAGAGCAGCCAGGTAGCCTATTCTGTCGCCTATCAATCCCCAGGGTATCCTGAATAGGATGAGGCTTATCATTGCGGCTGAGAAGGCGAAGCCGAACTCAGCATGAGATAGATCCATTTCCTCCATGATCACCGTGACCATGGGCGCTGTGGCGAAAAGTAGAAGGTGCAGTAGGAAGGCGACGACGAATGAGAATAGGGGCATTATCTGCCCCGCTCCAAAGAATTTGGGGCGGGGATTTCGATGTGGCGTGGTGGAGATGGTCTGCATCTTATGGCATTCCTACGGTGTTCTCCTGTCCGGGCTCTCGTCTTTCCGCAAAAGCTGGCGCAGCGGCGAGGAGTCCGAAGAATCCCATCTTGGGGCACAGTGAAGGGGGCCGGCTATGAAATCAATGCATAAAGGCGCCGCCGCTAAGCACGATGGTTGCCCCTGTGACATAGCTGGAGGCATCGGAGGCCAGATAAACGGCAGCCCCCACGATGTCCTCTGGCATGCCGACCCTGCCCAAGGGAGATTGCTCCTCGGCCTTGGCCAGCCTTTCCGGGTCGCTCCACATTATTTGCGATAGCTTGGTCTTTACCCATCCAGGAGCGATGTTGTTGACCCGGATGTGGTACTTGCCCAGCTCCGAGGCCATCACCTTGGTGAGCATGATGAGGCCCGCCTTGCTGACACAATAGGCACCGATCCCGGGATCGGGCCTGAATCCAGATTGCGAGGCTACATTTATTATGCTGCCACCCTTGTGGGGGATCATGCTGTTCTTGGCCACAAACTGGCTTAGCAGGAAAACCCCCTTCAGGTTGACATTCATGACGGTATCCCAGGCCCGCTCCTCAAGGTCAATGATGTCGCCATACACGGGATTGGTGCCAGCATTGTTTACCAGAATATCGATCCGACCGAACTCGGAGAGGACCTTCTCCGCCATGGGATAAAGCTCCTCCTTAATACGCACGTTAGCCGCCACAGGGAGAGCCTTTCTGCCAATGGCGGCGATCTCTTGGGCCACGACCTCAAGGTCGGGTTGTTTTCGACTACAAAGAGCCACATCTGCCCCCGCCTCGGCCAGACCCAGGGCAATGGCGCGCCCAATGCCCCGGCTGGCTCCCGTAACCAAGGCCTTCTTTCCCTCTAAAGAATACAGCTTGCTCGACATTCTGACCTCCGATTGATCTATTCGGCCCTGCCAATGGCCTACCAGCTATTCCGCCGTGAAGGTGCGGGAAGCGCGCTCCCCGTGGGAGAGGCTTCAGCCACGTTCCAGCTTAAACTCCCACTTGCAGCAGAGACCAGTTCTGTTTTTCCTTGGCGGTACCACGAGGCCTCTCACCTCGATTGCCGGGTTGAAATAATCGGCATAGAACTTGAAGATAGCCGGCTCAACTGTCTGGCAATGCCTGCTCTCGCGTCCGTTTCCCTCTTTCTCCAGCGCCTCCAGCGTGGGGCATCGAGTCACCGAAAATACAGCGCGGTCTTTGCCATCGAGTTCCACATCGTATTCCAGGTTAATAAACCAGGGGCTGGCTCCAAACGCCTTCATGAAGGAGGCCACATCGTCGCCCTGTATACCGAGCAGCCTTGTGAGATGGTCCATTTCGTACTTTGCCTGCTTGCGCCACACCCACAGGTCGAGTTCCACGGCTGAATCATCGCCAAAGCGGTTCCTCACTGACAGATACCAGAAGCCATCCATGGCGTAATACAGTCGGCAGTACGTTTTGAGCAGGTCGATCAGCAAAGGCTGAGGCAGCTTCTCTGGCCGCAAGCCGGCGACTATTCCATTGTTGCCGTGGTCACGCATACCTCACCTCAAATTTGCTACCAGGATCGGGCCCCACCACCCATAGAGGAAAGACCGTGGACGCTATAAGCGCGTTTAGATGATACCACCATACCTAGCCGGAGGCAATACATGGCCAGTTACTACAGGCAATGCTGTGTTTCTGCTTCCCATTTTGCATTGACAAACATTGGTGGCCCTGTGATACCATTCAGATAATCACAAACGCCGGATGATAGTAGGGTATTCTATGGCAGGAGGTTGAACATGTCAGACTACCTGGATACGATTGCGCGGGCGGTGCAAAGTGGCGATGAGAAACTGGTCACCCAAACAGTGGCCGAGGCCCTGGATGCCGGCTTGGCACCTGAGGAGATTCTGAACAAGGGGCTGATACCGGGCATCCAGGCATTAGGACAACTATTTAAGGATGGTGAGGCCTATCTGCCCGAGATACTGATCTCCACTCGGGCGATGAGGAGCGGGGTTGGGAAGCTAAGCCCACTCCTCGCCGGTAAAGCCGTGGCGAAAAGAGGGACTGTGGTTGTGGGAACTATAGAGGGCGATATGCATGACATCGGGAAGAACTTGGTGAAGTTGATGCTGGAAAGCAACGGCTTCGAGGTGCATGACCTCGGGGTGGATGTCCCAGCCGATTCCTTCGTCAGGGCAGCCCGTGAACTGAATGCCGATATAGTGGCTATATCGGCCCTGCTCACCACGACCATGGTCAGCATCCCCGATGTGGTAAAGGCTCTGGAACAAGCCGGCCTCAGGAATAGAGTGAAGGTCATGATAGGGGGAGCCCCTATCACCCGCCAGTTCGCCGACGAGGTAGGTGTTGAGGGCTACGCCGATGACTGCGCTTCAGCGGTGGATGAGGCTGACCGCCTGATAAAATCAGCGCCCATAGGGTAGAGTTGGCTATTTCCAACATAGGACGCCTCAAGGCTATCGCTGTGGCCACCAGGTGCGGTTAATATATTCCCAGGAGGCTGCAACAATGGATACCCGAGAACGCTATTTGGCTATAATGACCTTTCAAGAGCCGGATCGGACCTTTCTATGGGAATTTGGCTACTGGGGTGGGACGGTCCGACGCTGGTATAAGGAGGGATTACCCCTAATTAAGGGCCTTCCAGAAGATGTTGCCGAGGGCCTTGGCCTTTTTGCCGAATGCGCCGGTGTCCCTCTGCGCCGCTACACCCCCTACGATGTCCATGATTATTTCAGAATGGATCCTTATCTGGTGCGGGTGCCTTTGAATATCGGGGCATGTCCCCCCTTTGAGCAGAAAATCATCGAGGACCACGGCAAGTGGCATATCTGGCAAGACCCGGACGGCTGCTTGCGGAAGGAGCCTAAAGACAAGAGCACCCTACCGTCCATCGTCGGTTGGCCAGTGACCACCAGAGAGGACTGGGAACGCTACAAGGCCGAGAGACTGCGGCCCACTTTAGAGGACAGGTTGCCCGCCAATTGGCCCCAATTGCTGGAGGAATACAAAAGGAGGGATTACCCCCTAGGGCTTGGCCAACTTCATGGATTCTTTGGCACGCCCCGCTATCTGATGGGCGTTGAGGGGCTGCTCATAAAGTATTATGACGATCCTGAGATGATGAAAGACGTTAACAACTATCTGGCTGACTTTTGGATCGCTCTTTTCGATGGCGTGCTCAGACAAGTAGAGGTGGATGCGGTCTTTATCTGGGAGGATATGTGCTACAAAGGGGGGCCCCTAATATCGCCTGACATGTTTCGGGAGTTTATCTTGCCGGGTTATAAGAAGCTGACCAGCTTTTTGAGGGAATACGGGGTGAAGATTATCAATGTGGACTCTGATGGCAATATTTGGAAGCTGATCCCTCTGTGGGTGGAGGGGGGCGTAACAGTCCTTTATCCCTTTGAGGTCGCAGCGGGCATGGATATCGTGGAGGTACGTAAGGCGTTTCCCAAGCTGGGCATTATAGGTGGCCTTGATAAGAGGGCAGTTGCCCAGGGCAAAGAAGCCATTGACCGGGAGCTGGAAGCCAAAGTTCCTTTCATGCTCCAACACGGTGGCTATATACCTACCCTTGACCACTTAGTATCTCGGGATATAAGTTTTGAGAACTTTAAATACTACCGACAGAAATTGGAACAGATTGTAAGAAGGTTTAGCAAAGCTTGGGATAGAGATTGAAGGGGGCTAACGCCTGCCCCTCAGCTTGGCGAAGCATTCATTGCAGTAGACGGGGCGATCGCCCCGGGGCTGGAAGGGCACCTTGGCTTGGCTGCCGCAGGAATCGCATACGACCTCATAATACTGCTGCTCCGGCCTTGACAGGAGCCCCCTGCGTCTGGTGGCGCGACAGGCGGGGCAACGTCCGGGTTCATTGAGCAGCCCTCGTGAGCGGAAGAACTCCTGTTCGCCTGCGGCGAAGACGAACTCAGCACCGCACTCCCGGCAGGTCAAAGTCTTGTCCGCAAACGCCATCACTGGCCTCCTCGTGCTTCCCGCTACCCCGGCCTCGATGCTGTTTGCGGCTAAGAATCATGTGCTGAACCTGCCTGGCGGAAACGGCATTGATCCAGGTCGTAGCGTTGATGGTAGTATACTACCCCAGAGGATATAGTGCAAGCCTCGGCTTCTGTCCGGCTCTCCTGCGTTTAGGTCATCCCGCGCCCGCTTTATCGCTGTGGCATGGGCCCCAGTTGGCCGCCGATCCGG
>MTNP01000028.1 GCA_002011475.1 Dehalococcoides sp. JdFR-54 | reverse complement strand
CCCCACCGCTCGACCTCCAGTATGCCGTTTGCTGGATTACGGCAGGTACAAGTACCATCAGGCCAAGAAGGAAAGAGAGAGCCGCAAACACCACAAGGTATCTACCCTGCGAGAGGTGCGGATGAGGGTGGCCATCAGCGAGCACGACCTCGAGGGCAAGACCAAGGTGGTGAAGAAACTGCTGGAGGAGGGCGACAAGGTCAGGATAGCGGTCATGTTCCGGGGCCGAGAGATCACCCGCCCCGAGCTGGCGTGGAAGATCCTCCAGAAGGTATCCACTTCCCTCAAAGAGTACGCTCATGTGGAGAAGCTGCCCTCCATGGAGGGGCGGTTCATGAGCGTGATCCTGGCGCCCAAAACCCCCAAATCGGCCAGAGAGCCCAAAGGAACTGCCGATGCCAAAGCTAAAAACCCATAAGGGGGCCCAAAGCCGCTTCCACATCACCGGCAGCGGGAAGATATTGCGCACCAAAGGGGGCAAGAGCCACCTGCGGCGCAAAAAGCCGGGCCGGGTCAAGGCGCTCTACGACGAGATGATCCCCGTTCACAGCCGGGACAAGGCCAGGATCAGGAGATTATTGCCCTACGGCTTGAGATAACTGTCAGGAGCTGCCATGCCACGAACCAAGAGCAGTGTGGTCAGTCGCCATCGCCATAAGAAGGTCCTCCGGCTGACCAAGGGACACCGTGCCAGCAAGCACAAGCTTTACCGGCGTGCCCACGAATCTATGCTCCACTCCCTGAGCTATGCCTATGCCCATCGCCGGCAGCGCAAGGGGGACTTCAGGCGATTGTGGATCGCCCGGATCAATGCCGCTGTCCGGGGGCAGGGCCTGAGCTATAGCCAGTTCATGGATCGCCTGAGCAAGGCCGGGGTGGCAGTCAATCGCAAGATGCTGGCCGAGCTGGCGGTTCGCGACCCTCAGGCTTTCTCCCAGCTCCTGAACCAGGTAAGGCCGGATACCCAGGTAGCAGGTTAGCCGCCCAGGGGCTGGCCATTAAATAGGTGCGGTTGTTTGCAGAACCGCACCTTGTTTTGGCGAAGATAATGGGTCTAGAGAAGAGCATTCAGGGGTTTCAGCAAAAGGCCCTGGAGGAGCTGGAGAGGGTCTCCAGCCTGGGGGAGCTGGAGGGGTGGCGGGTGCGTCACCTGGGGAGGAAAAGCCCCCTCACCCGGGCCCTGCGCAGCCTGGCCTCCCTGCCCCTAGAGGAGAGGCGGGCGGCGGGGGCCGCTGCCAACCAGGCCAAGGCCGCCCTGGAGAGCCATTTCCATCGCCGAGCCCAGGAACTCAAGGAGGCCCAGTTCCGGGCCTCTCTGGAAAAGGGCAGCCTGGATATCACCCTCCCCGGCCGTCCCGTGGTCACGGGTCGGCTCCACCCCACCACCCGCATCCTGCGGGAGATATGCTCCATCTTCCAGGCCATGGGCTTTCAGGTTGTGGAGGGCCCGGAGGTGGAGTGGGACTATTACAACTTCGAGGCCCTCAACATCCCCGCCGACCACCCTGCCCGGGATATGTGGGCCACCTTTTGGGTGGACTACACCGATGAGCGGGGCCGGCACCCCATGCTGCTCCGCACCCACACCTCCCCCAACCAGATCCGGGTTATGGAGCAGACCCGTCCCCCGGTGAGGGTCATCGTCCCCGGCAAGTGCTACCGCTATGAGGCCACTGACGCCACCCACGAGTCCATGTTCTATCAGGTGGAGGGCCTGGCGGTGGACAAGGGCATAACCTTGGCCAACCTCAAGGGTACCCTCTACGAGTTCGCCCGCCGTCTCTTCGGCGAGGATAGGCAGGCCCGCTTCCGCTGCGACTACTTCCCCTTCGTGGAGCCGGGGATGGAAATGGCCATCGATTGCCTGGTGTGTCGGGGCCAGGGCTGCCGCCTGTGCGGCGGCAGCGGCTGGATCGAGATACTGGGTGCCGGCATGGTGCACCCCGATGTCCTGCGGCGGGTGGACTACGACCCCGATATCTACTCGGGCTTCGCCTTCGGGCTGGGGGTGGAGCGCATCCCTATGCTGAGGTACGGCATCGACGATATCCGCCTTTTCTACAGTAATGACCTGAGATTCTTGAGGCAGTTTTGACCTGGGCGCATTTGGCAAAGGGAGACCGAAATGGGCGATTCCCCGGCAGTTCTGTAAAAGGAGCACCTTGGGGTGAAGGTATCACTCAAATGGCTTAAGGATTTCGTAGATATAAACCTGCCCCTCAAGGAGCTGACGGAAAGGCTCACCATGTCCGGCACCGCGGTGAGCGGCATGAAGGTCCTGGGGGAGAGCTGGGAGAATATCTTCGTGGGGGAGGTGCTGTCTGTAGACCCCCACCCCAACGCCGACCGGCTGAAGCTGGCCACCATCACCATCGGCCCAGAGCAGGAGACGGTGGTCTGCGGCGCCCCCAACATCGCCCCCGGGCAGAAGGTGGCCTTTGCCAAGGCGGGGGCCAGGCTCATTGACCCCCAGTCCGGGAAGCCGACCACCCTTAAGCCGGCCACCATCCGGGGCGTCGTCTCCAAGGGCATGGCCTGCTCCGAAAAGGAGTTGGGCATCTCCGAGGAGCACACCGGCATCCTGGTCCTGCCCCCCGATGCCCCCCTGGGCCAGCCCCTGGCCGACTACCTGGGCGATATCATCCTCGACCTGAACATCACCCCCAACCGCCCCGACTGCCTGTGCCAGGTGGGGGTGGCCCGAGAGATAGCTGCCCTCACCGGACAGGTGCTGCGCCTGCCCCCGCTAGACTATCCCGAGGAGGGCCCGCCCATTGAGCAACTCGTCTCTATAGAGATATGGGACCCAGACCTCTGCCCCCGCTACACCGCCAGCCTCATCCAGGGGGTCAGGATCGGGCCCTCGCCCCGCTGGCTGGAGGAGCGGCTCTTGGCGGCGGGGCAGCGCCCCATCAATAACGTGGTGGACATCACCAACTATGTGATGCTGGAGTTAGGGCAACCTCTCCATTCCTTCGATTACGATCGCATCGGCGGGCGCAAGATCATAGTGCGCCGGGCCAGGGACGGCGAGGCGATGACCACCCTGGACGGCACCGACCGCATCCTCTACAGCGATATGCTGGTCATCGCCGATGCCACGGAGCCGGTGGGCCTGGCCGGGATCATGGGCGGTGCCCTCAGCGAGGTGACGCCCCAGACCACCAATATCCTCTTGGAGGCGGCCAACTTCAACCCGATAAGCCTGCGCCGCACCGCCACCGCCCTGAAGCTGAGGACTGAAGCCTCGTTGCGCTTTGAGAAGGGGTTGGGGGCTGAGCTGGCCGAGGTCGGGCTGAGACGGGCCACCAGGCTCATTCAGGAGTTAGCCGGGGGCCGGGTGGCCAAGGGCATCATGGATATTTACCCCGGCAAGAAGGGGCCCCTCACCCTCACCCTCACCACCGCCGAGGTGGCCCGGCTGCTGGGTATGGAGGTGGGAATAGAGAGGATAACCCAGGTGCTCAGCTCTCTGGGCTTCCTGTGCCGACAGGGGAGCACCCCCCAGGCCCTGGAGGTCACTGTCCCCTACTGGCGCACCGATGTCCGCCAGGACGACGACCTGGTGGAGGAGGTGGGGCGGATCATCGGCTATGACCAGATCCCCACCGTCATGCTCAGCGGCGAGATGCCCCGCCATCAGCCGGAGGCCATGATGGCGCTCAAGGAGAGGGTTGGCGACATCCTGGTGGGCAGCGGATTGCAGGAGATCATCGCCTACTCCCTGACCAGCCGGCCCGTGCTGGACAAGGTGAGCCCCCAGTCCCATCGCTTCAGCGCCTCAGTGGTCAAGCTGGCTAACCCCATGAGCGCCGAGCAGGATTGTCTGCGCACTACCCTGAGGGCCGGGCTCCTCTCTGCGCTCGCCTCCAACCAGCGCCACGAAACGGGGCCGATACGCCTCTTCGAGATCGGCCGGGTATACCTGCCCCGAGTGGGAGACCTGCCGCAGGAGAGGGAGATGCTGGGGGCCATCCTCAGCGGCCCCCGCCAGCCCCTCTCCTGGGCGGCACGCCAGGAGCCCCTGGACTTCTTCGACGCCAAAGGGGTGGTGGCAAACCTCCTGGGGCAGCTCGGGGTCGCGGCCAGCTTTGAGGAGACCGCCGACGATGGGCTCTACCCGGGGAGGAGGGCGGCCATCGTGGTCGGCGGCCAGGAGGTGGGGGTGGTGGGGGAGGTCCACCCCCAGGTGGCCGAGGCCTTCCATATCAGGGGGGCGGCCTATCTTGCGGAGATAGACCTGGCCCAGCTAGCGCCCTACACGGTGGCCGTGGCCAAGTATCAGCCCCTGCCCCGCTTCCCCAGCATCTTTCGCGACCTGGCCCTGGTCATGGACTCGGGGGTGGCCAGCCAGCGGGTGCAAAACCTCATCCAGGCCCATCCCCTGGTGGCCGAGGTGGTCCTCTTCGATGTCTATTCTGGGGCGCAACTGCCCCCGGGCAAGAAATCCCTGGCCTACCGGGTTGCCTACCGCTCGCCCAGCCACACCCTCACCGACTCGGAGGTTGACCGTGCCCAGCGGCAAATCCTGGAGCGGCTGGCCAAAGAGCTCGGGGTTACCCTGAGGGCCCAGGGCCAAACGGGGCGGCCGTGAAGGCGATCATCCTGGTCGGTGGAGAGGGCACCAGGCTACGCCCCCTCACCTGTAACTGGGTCAAGGCCATGGTGCCCATCCTCAACCGCCCCTTCTTGGAGCACCTCCTCCTCTGGCTAAAGGGATATGGCATCGACGAGGTGGTGCTCGCCCTGTGCTACCGGCCGGAATGCATTGCCGACCATTTCGGCGATGGGGCCGGGCTGGGGATAAGGCTCTACTATGTGCAGGAGGAGGCCCCCCTGGGCACGGCCGGGGCGGTGAAGAATGCCGAAAGATACCTCAAGGGCGAGCGGTTCTTCGTCCTCAACGGCGACATCTTTACCGACCTGGACTTGGGGGCGATGCTGTCCTTCCACGAGGAGAGGGAGGGCCACGGCACCATAGCTTTGATCCCGGTGGACAATCCCACCATCTACGGCATAGTGGAGACGGATGCCGAGCACAGGATCAAGCGCTTTGTGGAGAAGCCCCGCTGGGAAGAGGTGACCACCAACCTGATAAATGCCGGCGTCTATATCTTGGAGCCGGAGGTCCTTTCCTATATGCCCCCTCAACAGTTCTATATGTTCGAACACCACCTATTCCCCAAACTCCTGGAGATGGGTCTGCCCCTATATGGCTATCCCTTCGGCGCCTACTGGATAGATATGGGCACCCCGGAGAAATACTTACAACTGCACCGGGACCTGCTCCTGGGCAACACCCGGCGTGGCCCTATTTTGGGCCAGGGGCCGCTTCTGGGGGAAGGCTCCCACCTTGACCCCAGCGCCCAGATCCGGGGGCCGGTGCTCATGGGCCGGGGCTGCACCATCGAGCCCCAGGCCCGGCTCATCGGCCCCACCGCACTGGGCGATGGCTGCCATATCGGTGCCGGGGCAATGGTGGAGGGGTCGGTGCTGTGGCAGGGGGNGAGGGNGGGGGCGGGGGCCACCCTGCGCCATTGTATCATCGCCGAGGGAAGCCAGGTGGGAAGTGGCTGCACCATCGGCCAGGGGGCCGTCCTCAGCGACCATGTGACCGTATCTGCCGGCCTGGAGCTGGAGCCCGGCTGCCACATCTGGCCCGGCACCAGATTGGGGGATGAGGAATTTCCGCTTCAGAATGTTGACAGATAGCCTAAAGCATGATAAACTTTGTATTTGGCATCTCTTTAGAACCTAAGGAAATTTAGAATGTGCCCGACCAGTTCTGGGCACATTCCCAAGGAGGCAGGTCGGGAAAAGGTTACCTTCTTCCATAAGATTTGAGACGGGTTCTTTAGGTTCTGAAGCGGATGAGCCCCTGTGGGCTCATCCGCTAGCGTTGGGCAGGGAGGATGTATGCCAACCATAAGTCAACTGGTGAGGAAAGGGCGCCAGAAAATAGCTAAGAAGACTAAAGCGCCGGCCTTGCGCTTTACCTACAATGCGCTGAAGGGCCGGATCCTGAGGGGAAGGCCCGCGCCGCAAAAGCGGGGGGTATGCCTTCAGGTCAAGACCATGACCCCCAAGAAGCCCAACTCCGCCCTGCGCAAGATAGCCAGGGTGCGGCTTACCAATGGCATGGAGGTCACTGCCTATATCCCCGGGGAGGGGCACAACCTGCAAGAGCACTCGGTGGTTCTCATTAGGGGGGGCAGGGTTAAGGACCTGCCCGGAGTCCGCTATCATATCATCCGGGGCACCCTGGATAGTGCCGGGGTAGCCGACCGCAAACAGGGCCGCAGCCTCTATGGCACCAAGCGCGGCAAAGGGCCTTCGGTGGCCCAAGCCTAAGCCCCAGGGGGAGTATCATGCCGCGGCGCGCCAGAGTCATCAAGAGACAGATACCGCCTGACCCAGAGTATGGTAGCCGAACCCTGGCCATGTTCATCAACAAGGTGATGCTCAGGGGCAAGAAGAGCCTGGCTCGCCGCATTGTCTATCAGGCCCTGGGGCTCATCAAGGCGAAGCGGAAGGGCAACCCCCTGGAGGTCCTGGAGCAGGCTATCCAGAATGTCACCCCCCTGCTGGAGGTGAAGCCCCGGCGGGTGGGCGGGGCTACTTACCAGGTGCCCGTGGAGGTGAGGCCCGCCCGGGGCCTGGCCCTGGCCATGCGCTGGCTCATCAACTCCAGCCGGGCCCGGCAGGGTCACTCTATGGCCGAAAAGCTAGCCGCTGAATTGATGGATGCCGCCCAGGGCCAAGGGGCCACCATCAAGAAACGGGAGGATACCCACAAGATGGCCGAGGCCAACCGAGCCTTTGTGCATTATCGATGGTAAGGACCACGCTGGAGGTAGGCCCCGAACTGAGTGAGAAAGGGGACCCTAAGCCCGGGGCACTTAGGGCAGAGGCTAAGACAATGCCTAGAAGCTATCCCTTGGAGCGAGTAAGGAACATCGGAATAATAGCCCACATCGACGCCGGGAAGACCACCCTCACCGAGCGCATCCTGTTCTTCACCGGCCGCACCCACAAGATGGGCGAGGTGGACGAGGGCACGGCGGTGATGGACTGGATGGAGCAGGAGCGACGCCGTGGCATCACCATCACCGCTGCCGCCACTACTTGCTACTGGCAAGACCACCGCATCAACATCATCGATA
The DNA here is from genome assembly GCA_002011475.1 of Dehalococcoides sp. JdFR-54. Lineage (GTDB taxonomy): Bacteria > Chloroflexota > Dehalococcoidia > JdFR-54 > JdFR-54 > JdFR-54. Next base: position 13,367 of record MTNP01000028.1, on the reverse strand, counting down.
CCCCGGGGCATGTGGACTTCACCGCCGAGGTGGAACGCAGCCTCAGGGTGCTGGACGGCGGGGTGGTGGTCTTCGATGCTATGGCGGGCGTGGAGCCCCAATCGGAGACGGTGTGGCGGCAGGCTAGCCACTACCGAGTGCCCAGGGTGTGCTTCATAAACAAGATGGACCGCCTCGGCGCCGACCTGTGGCACACAGTGTCCATGATCGAGGCCCGCCTCAAGGCGGTGCCCATCCCCATCCAGATGCCTCTGGGCGCCGAGGCCGATTTTGCCGGGATTATCGACCTCGTGGAGATGAAAGCCTGGATTTACGCCGAAGACGCCAGCATCCCGCCTCAGGAGATAGGACTCCCGCCTCAACTAGCCCCAGAAGCCGCCCAGAGGCGGGAGTCCCTTGTGGAGAAGCTGGCCGAAAACGATGACCAGCTCATGGTGCGGTATGTGGAGGGCCACCACCCCTCCCCCCCCGAAATAAGGGCGGCCCTACGCCGGGCCACCGTGGCCAACAGGGTGGTGCCTGTGCTCTGTGGCAGCGCCCTGCGCAATAAGGGCATCCACCACCTCCTGAATGCCATCGTCGACTACCTCCCCTCCCCCACCGAGGTCTCCTCGCCCTGGGCCATAGACTCGCGTACCGGCCAGCCGGTGGCCATAGTTCCCAGAGATGATTCCCCCTTCACCGCCCTGGCCTTTAAGGTGGTCTCCGACCCCTTCGTGGGCCGACTGGTCTACTTCCGGGTCTACTCGGGGAAGGTAAAGGCGGGGGACCAGGTTTATAACGCCACCCGAGACCGCAAGGAGCGCATTGGCCGTTTGCTGCTGATGCACGCCAATCACCGCCAAGAGGTGGACGAGGTAGATACGGGGGGCATAGCCGCCACAGTGGGGCTCAAGAATACCTTCACCGGAGATACCTTGTGCCAGCCCCATCAGCCCGTTCTTCTGGAGGCCATCCGCTTCCCCGAGCCGGTGGTGGCGGTGGCCATCGAGCCCCGGACCAGGGCGGATCAGGATAAGCTGGGGGATGCCCTGCGCCGGCTGGCCGAGGAGGACCCCACCTTTAAGGTGCGCTATGACCCGGAAACGGGGCAGACGGTGGTCTCGGCCATGGGGGAGCTCCACCTGGAGGTGCTCATCGAGCGCATGCTGCGCGAGTTTGGGGTGGGGGCCAAGGTGGGCAGGCCCCAGGTAGCTTATAAGGAGACCATCACCCTGCCCGCCCGGGCTGAGGGCCGCTTCATCAAGCAGTTCGGCGGCCGGGGCCAGTATGGCCATGTCTGGATCGAGGTCCAGCCCGCTGAGAGGGGCAGCGGTTTCCATTTCAGCGAGCGCATCAAAGGCAATGCCATCCCCAAGGAGTTCATCCCCGCCGTGGAGGAGGGGGTGAAGGAGGCCATGGAGCGGGGGGTCCTGGCCGGCTACCCCCTGATCGACATAAAGGCCACCCTCTACGATGGCAGCTACCACGAGGTAGATTCCTCGGATATCGCCTTCAGGATGGCGGGGGCCTTGGCCTTCAGGGAGGCGGCCCGCAGGGCAGATCCCATACTCCTGGAGCCCCTGATGAGGCTGGAGGTGGTGACCCCGGAGGCATTTCTGGGGGATATCCTGGCCGACCTCAACTCCCGGCGGGCCGATATCCGGGCTATCGATACCCGTGGCGATATCAAGGTGATCCAGGCCTTCATCCCCCTGGCGGAGACCTTCGGCTATGCCACCAGCCTGCGCTCCCTGAGCCAGGGGAGGGCCACCTACTCCATGGAGTTTGAACGCTATCAGGAGGTGCCCCCGGCCATCATGGCCCAGCGGGGCATCCTCGTGGAAAGTAGGGCTTAGAGGGTAAACATGCCCAGGCAGAAGATTCGCATCAGGCTGAAGGCCTTCGACCACAGGATACTGGACCAGTCGGCGGCTCAGATAGTGGAGGCGGCAGAGCGCACCGGGGCGGCGGTGGCCGGCCCCATCCCCCTGCCCACCCATATCCAGAAGTTCACTGTCAACCGCTCCCCCTTCATCGATAAGGACTCCCGGGAGCAGTTCGAGATTCGCACCCATAAGCGCCTTATCGACATCCTGGAGCCCACCTCCAAGACCATCGACTCCCTGACCAAGCTCAACCTGCCCTCGGGCGTTGACATAGAGATCAAGCTATGATTCCGGGCATAATCGGCAAGAAACTGGGCATGACCCAGCTATTTCGCGACGATGGCACCTTGGAGGCGGTGACCGCCATCGAGGCCGGCCCCTGCGTGGTCACCCAGGTTAAGACGGCCGCCCGGGACGGCTATGAGGCGGCCCAGCTGGGCTTCGGCCCGGCCAAACGCCTCAACCGCCCGGAGCGGGGTCATCTCAAGGGATTGGGGCTGTTTCGCCATCTGCGCGAGTTCAGGCTCCAGGATGCCTCTGGCCTGGAGGTGGGACAGAGGGTGGATGTCAGCATCTTCCGGGAAGGCGAGCTGGTGAATGTCACCGGCACCTCTAAGGGCAAGGGCTTCGCCGGGGTGGTGAAGCGGCATGGCTTCGCCGGCGGCCCCAAGAGCCATGGCCAATCCGACCGCCACCGCGCCCCCGGCTCCATCGGCGCCACCACCAGCCCGGGGCGGGTGCTCAAGGGCACCCGGATGGCTGGCCATATGGGCAACCGCCGGGTCACGGTGCGCAACCTGGAGGTGGTCAAGGCCGACGCTGACCGCAACCTGCTCCTGCTCAAGGGGGCAGTGCCCGGCAGCCGCAATTCCTTATTGCTTATCCAGAAGGCGAAACCAGGTGGAGGCTGAGGTGCAGGTCCCGGTCCACGACATCAATGGCCAGGTAGTAGGCCAGCTAGAGCTGGATGAGACCCTGTTCAGGGTGCCGTTCAATGAGGCCGTGGTTCATCAGGCTATGGTGAGGCAGTTGGCTAACCGTCGGGCGGGCACAGCGGATACCAAGACGCGAGGCCAGGTGCGGGGCAGCACCCGAAAGCTATATCGTCAGAAGCATACCGGGCTGGCCCGGGCTGGGTCTCGCCGCTCGCCGCTGAGGCGGGGTGGGGGGGTCGCCTTCGGCCCCCACCCCCGGAGCTACCGCCAGGCCATGCCCAAGAAGATGCGTCGCCTGGCTTTGAAGTGCGTCCTGTCCACCAAGGTGGCCGAGGAGCAATTGAAGGTGGTGGACGAACTCTCTCTGGAGTCACCCAAGACCAAACGGATGGCCCAGATCCTGGCCGCCCTGGGCGCCCAGCCCTCGGCGCTGGTGGTCACCGCCCAGGCCGAGCCCAACGTGGTGAAGTCGGCACGCAATCTGCCCAGGATCAAAGCCCTGCCCGCCCCTTTGCTCAACGTGCTGGACCTGCTCTCCCATCAAAAGCTGGTGATGACCGTGGAGGCGGTGAAGACGGCTCAAGCCATCTGGGGGAGGGGAGGGACATGAACCCATCCCATATATTGCAGCGCCCCCTGATCACGGAAAAGAATACCGCCCTCCAGGAGCAAAATAAATATGTTTTCGAGGTGGCCCCCCAGGCCAACAAGCTCCAGATCAAGGAGGCGGTGGAAGAGGTCTTCCACGTCACCGTCACCTCGGTGCGGGTTATGGCCATACCCGGCAAAAGGAGGCGCTTCGGCAAGTTCAATATGCGCAAGGCGCCATCGAGGAAGGCAGTGGTCACCCTCAAGGCGGGGGACAAGATCCAGTTCTTCGAGGGCGTATGACCGGGACGGAATGGTTTTAGACTATGGGCTCGGTGATCAAGAAGCGACGCAAGAAGATGAGCAAGCAGAAGCATCGCAAGCTGCTCAAGAGGACGCGATGGCAGCGCAAGCATTGATCTTGGGACATAGCCATCCCAGGGCTGGGGGTGACCCATGGGCCTGAAGATCTATCGGCCCACCTCCCCCGGCAGACGCACCATGACCGGCTCCACCTTCGAGGAGTTGACCAGGGATAGGCCGGAGAAGTCGCTGCTGGTGCCCCTGAAAAAGAGGGCCGGCCGCAACAATCAGGGCCGGATCAGCGTGCGCCACCGGGGCGGCGGTGCCAAGCGCCAGCTGCGCATCATCGACTTCAAACGGGACAAGCTGGATGTCCCGGGCAAGGTGGTCAGCATAGAGTATGACCCCAACCGTTCGGCACGCATTGCCCTCATCCACTATGTCGATGGCGAGAAGCGCTATATTCTGGCGCCCCTGGGGTTGAGTATAGGGGATACCATTCTGGCCGGGGATAATGCCGAGATCAGGCCGGGCAATGCCCTGCCCCTGAGCCACATCCCGGTAGGTATCCAGATCCATAACCTGGAGTTGCAAAGGGGCAAGGGCGGGCAACTTGTGCGCAGTGCCGGCGCCTCCGCCCAGCTTATCAGCAAGGAGGACGGCTATGCCCTGGTGCGCCTGCCCTCGGGGGAGATACGCCGGATTCGTAGCCACTGCTTCGCCACCGTGGGGCAAATAGGCAATGTGGAGCACCAGGGCATCTCCCTGGGCAAGGCGGGGCGCAAACGGCTCCTGGGCTGGCGGCCGGCGGTGCGGGGCTCGGCCATGAGCCCCCGGGACCATCCCCACGGCGGGGGCGAGGGGCGCAGCCCGGTGGGCATGCCCGGGCCCAAAACCCCCTGGGGCAAGCCAGCTTTGGGGCAGAAGACCCGCCGGCCCAAGGCCTCGGACCGGCTGATAGTGAAGCGGAGAAAGTAGGGCAGGTGGCCAAATGTCACGCTCGGTGAAAAAGGGCCCCTATGTGGATGCCAAACTCTTGAAGAAGGTGGTGGAGCTACAGCGCTCCGGGCAGAAGGCGGTGATCAAGACCTGGGCCCGGGCCTCGGTGATCATGCCCCAGATGGTGGGGCTGACCATAGGCGTCCATGACGGACGCCGCCATGTCCCCATCTTCATCACCGAAAACATGGTGGGTCACCGCCTTGGCGAGTTCGCCCCAACCCGCACCTTCCGGGGCCATGTCGCCAAATCGGAGCGCATCACCCAGGTGAGGAGGAAGAAGTGAGCCCCATGAGGGTGCGGGCCTTGAGCAAGGAGGTGGATGTATCGCCGGGCAAGGTGCGGCTGGTCATCGACCTGGTAAAGGGCCTGAAGGTGGAAGAGGCCCTGAACCGACTGCGCTTTGTGCCCACCCCGGCCGCCCGGGCGGTGAGCAAGGTGGTGAAGTCGGCGGCGGCCAATGCCGAGAATAACTTCCAGATGACGCCCGCCGACCTCAGGATCGTGGACATCTACGCCAACGAGGCTCGGCGCCTGAAACGGGCCCGGGCTCAGGCCCGGGGAAGGGTGGCCCCCATCCTGAAACGGGCCAGCCATATCACTGTGGTGGTAGAAGAGGAGGGCTGATTGGGACAAAAGGTTCATCCCATAGGCTTCAGGCTTGGCATCGTCCATGACTGGCAGGCCAAATGGTATAGCGATAACCAGTTCGCCCAGCTCCTCAAGGAGGATATCGAGCTGCGGCGGGCCATCCAGGCTCGCTACCACGATGCTGGCATCTCCCGGGTGGAGATCGAGCGCCAGGCCCATGAGCTCTCCCTGACCATATATACCGCCCGGCCGGGGATAGTCATCGGACGAGGCGGACAAAGGGTTGAGGAGACCCGACAGCTTTTGGAGAAACTGACTGGCAAGCGGGTGCGCCTCAATATCCAGGAGATCCACCAGCCCGAACTGGATGCCTACCTGGTGGCCCGCAGCATCGCTGACCAGATCGAGCGCCGGGTCTCCTACCGGCGGGCCATGAGGCAAACCGGCACCCGCACCATGCAGGCCGGCAGCAAGGGGGTCAAGATTATCTGCGCCGGGAGGCTGGCCGGCGCCGAGATCGCCCGCCGGGAGAGCCTCCTCCTGGGCAGGGTTCCCCTGCATACCCTGAGGGCCCATATCGACTATGGCTTCGCCGAAGCCCATACCACCTTGGGGCGCATCGGGGTCAAGGTCTGGCTCTATAAGGGAGACCTGCCCCACCCATCCCGGCGCGCCGAGGAGGCGGCCCCGGCTGAAGCCCCTGCCGAGGAGACGGTGACGGAGATAATCAGGGCCTCCCCCGAGGCGGAATCGGCCCCTGCGGAGACGGAGGATGCTACAACCGAAGAGGGTTAAATATCGCAAGGTGCATAGGGGAAGGCGAAAGGGCACGGCCCAGTCTGGGAATCGGGTGCTCTTCGGCGATTTTGGCCTCAAGGCCCTGGGCACCGCCTGGGTGACCGCCCGGCAGATCGAGGCCGCCAGGCGGGCCATCACCAGACATGTGAGGCGGGGCGGCAAGATCTGGATTCGCATTTTCCCCGATAAGCCGGTGACCAAGAAGCCGGCCGAGACCCGCATGGGCTCGGGCAAGGGCTCGCCCGACCATTGGGTGGCCGTGGTCAAGCCGGGTAGGGTCATGTTCGAGATGACCGGGGTCAGCCAGGATGTAGCCAGGGAGGCCATGAGACTGGCCTCCCATAAGTTGCCCCTCGCCACCCGATTCGTTACCCGAGAAATTGAGGACGCAAGGTAGCCCTATGAAAATAGACGAGATCCGAGCCCTGAGCTCTGAGGAATTGAGAAAGCAGCTGGCGGAGTCTCAACGGGAGTTGCTCAACCTTCGCTTCCGAATGGCTACCAGGCAGTTGGTAAACTTCCGGGAGATCCGGAAGGTCAGGAAGGACATCGCCCGGATAAAAACCATCCTGCGGGAGCGGGAGCTGGCCGAGGGCTAGGCACGGAGATGGCAAACACCAGACGCAAGACCAGGGTGGGCAGGGTAGTTAGCGATAAGATGGACAAGACCGTGGTGGTCAGGGTGGAGACCCTGCGGCATCACCCCCTGTACAAGAAGACGCTCAAGCTGGCCACCAAGTTCAAGGCCCACGATGAGACCAACAGTTGTAGGGTGGGGGACGTGGTCAAAATAGAGGAGACCCGCCCCCTGTCCAAGGACAAGCGGTGGCGGGTGGTTGAGGTGCTGGAGAAAGGGGAGGTGGCCCTGGTCAAACCCGAAGAGGTGACTTAGGCCGTGATTCAGCCCTATACCAGGCTCAAGGTAGCCGATAACTCGGGGGCTCGACAGTTGATGTGCATCAACGTGCTGGGGGGCAGCCATAAGAGGTATGCCCGGGTGGGCGACCTCATCATCGCCTCGGTTAAGCAGGCCGTCCCCGGGGCGGCGGTGAAAAAGGGCGACGTGGTCAGGGCAGTGGTGGTCCGTACCGCCCAGCCGGTGCGCCGCCCCGATGGCTCGTGCCTCAAGTTCGATGAGAATGCGGTGGTGCTCCTCACCGACAAGAACAACCCCCGAGGCACCCGCATCTTCGGACCGGTGGCCCGGGAACTCCGAGACAAGAACTTTATGAAGATAATCTCTCTGGCGCCCGAGGTGCTGTAGGGGATGGGGGCATGAAGATCCGCAAAGGCGATAACGTCCTCATCATCAAGGGAAAGGACCGGGGGAAGTCGGGCAAGGTACGACGCGCCCTCCCCCAGGATAACCGGGTGGTGGTGGAGGGCCTGAACATGGTCAAGCGCCACTCCCGGGCCCGGGGGATCATGCGCCAGGCAGGCATCATCCAGCGGGAGGCGCCTATAGATGTCTCCAAGGTCATGCTGCTGTGCAACAAATGCAACCAGCCGGCCCGGGTCGGCTTTCGCCTCCTGGCCGAGGGCAATAGGGTGAGGATCTGCCGGGCGTGTAAAGAGGTTATCGACTAGGGGGCCAGTGGTGTCATCCCGACTCAGGGAGAATTACAAACAGAATATGGTGCCCCTTCTCATGAAGGAGTTCGGATATAAGAGCGTGATGCAGGTGCCCCGCCTGGAGAAGATCAGCCTCAACATCGGGCTGGGAGAGGCTATCCAGAACCCTAAGGCCCTGGAGGGCGCCGAGAGGGACCTGGCCGCCATATCGGGGCAACGCCCGGTGACCACCCGGGCCAGGCGCTCCATAGCCTCCTTCCGGCTCCGCGCCGGGATGCCCATCGGCATCATGGTCACCCTGAGGGGCAAGCGCATGTATGACTTCTTCGATAAACTGGTGAACGCGGTGCTGCCTCGAATCCGGGACTTCCGGGGCACCAACCCAAATTCCTTTGACGGCCGGGGCAACTACACCCTGGGCCTCAAGGAGCAGATCGTCTTCCCCGAGGTCGACTATGACAAGGTGGACAGGATCCGGGGGCTGGAGATCACCATCGTCACCACTGCCCGCAGCGACGAGGAGGCCCGCAGGCTGCTAGAGCTCATGGGCATGCCCTTCGCTCGAGGTTGAGAGTAGGCGGAAGAGATGGCAAAGGTATCCAAGATAGTAAAGGCGCAGCGTCCCCCCAAATACCGGGTGCAGCAGCACAATCGCTGCCACCGTTGCGGCCGCCCCCGGGGCTATATCCGGAAATTCGGCCTGTGCCGCATCTGCTTCCGGGAGCTGGCCCTCCAGGGCCAGATACCTGGGGTGAGGAAATCCAGCTGGTGAGGAGGCCCAGGTGACCCTGACCGATCCCATTGCCGATATGTTGACCCGAATCCGAAATGCCGTGATGGCCAGGCACGACTCGGTGCTGGTGCCCGTCTCCAAGACCAGGTTGGCCATCGCCAAAATCCTCAAGGAGGAGGGCTTTATCCAGGATTATGAGGTGCTCCGGGCACGACCCCAGCGGATGCTCAAAATACATCTGAAATATAAAGACCACAAGCAACCCCTTATCTCTGGACTGAAACGGGTGAGCAAACCGGGGCTACGTGTCTATGTCAAGAGCCGGGGGGTGCCCCGCGTCTATGGGGGCCTGGGGGTGGCTATCCTGTCCACACCCCAGGGGGTGATGACCGGACAGCAGGCCCGGCGCCGAAATGTGGGCGGCGAGCTGCTGTGCTATGTGTGGTAGGTATCGAGGTGGATCATGTCCCGAATAGGAAAGCTTCCCATAAAGGTGCCACCCGAGGTTAGGGTGGACATCCAGGGCAACCAGGTGACGGTAACCGGGCCCCGGGGGGAACTTCGGCGCAGCCTGCACCCTGACCTGGTGGTTCGCCTGGATGGTGATAAGCTTCTGGTCTCCCGCCCCAGCGACCAGCGGCAACACCGGGCGGCTCACGGGCTCAGCCGAACCCTCCTGGCCAACATGATAGAGGGGGTAAGCCAGGGGTTCGAAAAGGTGCTGGAGCTCAGCGGGGTGGGCTATCGCGCCCAGCAAACGGATGGGAAGCTGATCATCACCGTGGGCTACTCCCACCCCGTGGAGATCGTCCCCCCGCCCGGCATCTCCCTGGTGGTGGAGGGCACCAACCGGATCAGGGTCCAGGGCATCGATAAGGAATTGGTGGGCGAGACCGCCGCCCGGATCCGTAAGGTGCGCATCCCCGATCCCTATCGGGTCAAGGGCATCAAATACCTGGGCGAGGAGATCCGGCGCAAGCCGGGCAAGGCAGGCAAGGCGGGGGGCAAGGGGAGGTAATGTCAACCCGGAGCCGTGTCGAGGCGCGGCAGAGGAGACACCGAAGGGTCCGGGGCAAGGTATCGGGCACGCCCCAGCGGCCCCGTCTGTCCGTGTTTCGCAGCCTCCGCCACATCTACGCCCAGGTGGTGGACGATACCCGGGGGCATACCCTGGTGGCTGCCTCCACCCTGGAGAGGGGGCTTCGGGATCGGGCCAACAGGGCGAACAAGACCGAGGCCGCTCGGCTGGTGGGGATGGCCCTGGCCCAACGCGCCCAGGAGAGGGCCATCAGCCAGGTGGTCTTTGACCGCGGCGGCTATAAATACCATGGCCGCGTCAAGGCCCTGGCCGAGGCGGCGCGCCAGGCCGGATTGAGTTTCTGAGGTTAGCTATGGAACGGGTAGAAGCTGTAGAAGCCGTTGAGCCGACCCTCACTGAGAAGCTGGTCTACATCAACCGGGTAGCCAAGGTGGTGAAGGGTGGCCGGCACTTCAGTTTCAGCGCTGTGGTGGTGGTGGGCGATGGCCAGGGCCGGGTGGGCCTGGGCATCGGCAAGGCCAAGGAGGTGGCAGAGGCTATCCGCAAGGGTGGTGCCCTGGCCCGGCGCAACCTGATCCAGATACCTCTGGCCGGAGGCACCATCCCCCATGAGATTGTGGCCAAATACGGGGCCTCCAAGGTGCTGCTCAAACCGGCAGCCCCTGGCACCGGAATCATCGCCGCCGGCGGCGTCCGGGCGGTGCTGGAGGTGGCCGGGGCCAAGGATGTTCTCACCAAATCCCTGGGCAGCAGCAACCCCACCAACGTGGTCAAGGCCACCCTCCTGGGCCTGAGCCGCCTCAGGCATCCCCGGGAGGCCGTGGCCGCCCGTAAGGGACTGCCCCAGGCCGAGGAGGCGACCGGCAGTGACTAAGCTGCGTATAACCTGGGTCAAGAGCTATATCGGCTACAGCTGCCGACAGAGGCGGACCATCAGGGCTTTGGGCCTCAAGCGCCTCCATCAGGTGGTGGAGCGCCAGGATTCGCCGAGCCTCCGGGGCATGCTGGCCAAGGTGCCTCATCTGGTAAGGGTGGAGGAGGTGGACGACCATGAACCAGCATGAGCTTCGCCCCGCCCCCGGCTCCCGGCATAAGCCCAAGCGGGTGGGACGGGGCGATGGCAGCGGCCATGGCACCTACTCGGGCCGGGGCCTCAAGGGGCAGAAGGCCCGCAGCGGTGGTGGGGTCAGGCCTGGCTTCGAGGGGGGACAGTTGTCCCTTATCAAGCGCTTGCCCCGGAAGCGTGGCTTCACCCTGATGTTCCGCACCCAGTATGCTGAGGTCAATGTGGGGCGGCTCAATGAGTTCTCGGCCGAGACCGAGGTTACCCCGCAGCTCCTATGGGAGGCGGGGCTGGTGAAGCCCAAGAACCGCCCGGTGAAGATCCTGGGCGAGGGCGAGCTGCGCCGGCCCCTGTCGGTGGCAGCCCACCGCTTCTCCGCCTCCGCCAGGAGAAAGATAGAGGCGGCTGGAGGAAGAATACAGGAATTGGGATATGAGAAGCCGGCCCAGTAGACCCAGACTGCTCCAGGCCATGATGGATGCCTTCAGCCTCCCCGACCTCAGGGGGAAGATCCTGTTCACCCTGGGCATGTTGGTGATATTCCGTTTCGTGGCCCATGTCCCGGTGCCCATCGCCGACTTGGAGGCCATGCGCCACATCTGGGAGAAGATGAGCGACATGCCCCTCCTGGGGATGCTGGACCTGTTCAGCGGTGGCGCCCTGCGCAATATCAGTGTGGCCGCCATGGGCGTTTACCCCTATATCACCGCCTCCATCATCATGCAACTCCTGGTGCCGGTTATCCCCCGGCTGCAAGCCCTGTCTCAGGAAGGGGAAGCTGGCCGACACAAGATAAACCAGATCACTCACTGGCTCACCGTCCCCCTGGCCATGATCCAGGGCTATGGGCAGTTGGTCCTGCTCAGTCGAGAGGGGCTATTGACCTCGCCGGTGGGGCTGAGCGGCGCTGCCCTATTTCCTACCGCCGTTACCGTCATCTCCATGGCCGCGGGCACCATGTTCTTGGTGTGGCTGGGGGAGCGGATTACCGAGCGGGGCATCGGCAACGGGGTTTCCATCATCATCTTCGGTGGCATCGTGGCCGGCTTGCCCGACATGGTCTATCGGGGTATGATCAGCGGTCAGCAGGTACAGATGTGGGGGATCCTGGCCTTCGGCCTTCTGGCCATTGCCCTGATTGGGGTCATCGTTATCTTCACCGAAGCCCACCGCCGTATCCCGGTGCAGTATGCCCGCAGCGTCATTCGGGGCGGCCGCATGTACCGGCAGTCGGGCTCCACCCACATCCCCCTGCGGGTGAACACCGCCGGCATGATCCCCCTCATCTTCGCCATGTCGGTGCTTATCGCCCCAGCCACCATAGCCAGCTACTTCAGCGGCGCCGGCGGCTTCTGGGGCGACCTGGCCGGCAACATAAGCGGTTGGCTCAGCACTACCGGGGGCCTGTACTGGGGGCTCTTCTTCCTGTTGACCCTGGGTTTTGCCTTCTTTTATACCATGGTTATCTTCCAGCAGATGAACCTGGCCCAGACCCTGCAACGCCAGGGGGGCTTTGTGCCCGGGATCAGGCCGGGCAAGCCCACTGCCGAGTATCTGGACAAGGTGATCAAGCGCATCACCTGGGGTGGGGCCCTGTTCCTGGCATCTGTAGCCATAATGCCCTTCGTCGCCCAGCAGGCTACCGGGGTGGTAGCCCTGCAGCTTCCGGCCATTGGTATGCTCATCGTGGTGGGGGTGGTGCTGGACACCATGAAACAACTGGAGGCGCAGCTGGTGGTGCGCCAGTATGAAGGCTTTATCAGGTGAGGGTTTTACAAAGTGCGTTTAGTTCTTTTGGGCCCCCCGGGGGCTGGCAAGGGCACCCAGGCGGCGGCGCTGGCCGCAGAGCTGGGGCTGGCCCATATCGCCTCAGGGGACCTGTTCCGGGAGGCTGTGGAGAGGGGGACGGAGCTGGGGCTCCAGGCCAAGTCCCATATGGAGCAGGGGAAGCTGGTGCCCAATGACATAACCATCAGGATGATCTTGGAGCGCCTCCAGGCAGCGGATGCCCGGGATGGTTTCATCATGGATGGCTTCCCCCGCAACTTGGAGCAGGCCCAGGCCCTGGACGAGGCTCTGAGCCAGAAGGGGCTGGCCCTGGACAAGGTTGTCTGCCTTCAGGTGTCCACCGAGGAGCTGGTGCGGCGTCTGGGCGGGCGCTGGGTGTGCCGCCGCTGCCAAGCACCATATCATATGGTCAATAACCCGCCCAGGGTGGCCGGCAAATGCGATAGATGCGGGGGCGAGCTCTATCAGCGCCCCGATGACACCGAGGAGACCATCAGGAAGCGGCTGGATGTCTATCTGGCTGAGACCGCCCCGCTCCTGAACTACTATCGAGGGCAGGGCAAGCTGGTGGAGGTGAACGGCACGCCGGGGGTGGAGGCAGTGAGCCGAGAATTGCTGTCAATCCTTAAGCGGAGGTAACTTCCGGGAGGTGGGCATTATCATCAAGTCCCGCCGCGAGATCGCCATCATGCGCCGGGCGGGCAGGGTTGCGGCCAGCGTCTTAAAAAGGTTAATAGCCGAGATCAGGCCCGGGATGGCCACCAGGGAGCTGGACGTCATTGCCGCTGCTGAATTCGAGAGGCATGGGGCCATAGCTTCCTTCAAGGGCTACCGGGGCTTCCCCGCCCACCTATGCGTCTCCGTGAACGACGAGGTGGTGCACGGCATCCCGGGCGATCGGGTGCTCCGCGAGGGGGATATCGTCTCCCTGGATGTGGGGGCCATAGTGGATGGCTTCCAGGGGGATGCCGCCGCCACGGTGGGGGTGGGGCGGATCAGCCCCCAGGCCCAGGAGCTTCTGGCCACCACCCGGGGGGCCCTGGAGGCGGGCATTGTCGCCGCCCGGGGCGGGGCCTACCTGGGGGATGTG
>MTNP01000017.1 GCA_002011475.1 Dehalococcoides sp. JdFR-54 | reverse complement strand
AAGGCGGAGGTGGCCGCCGCCATAATATCATCGTCGGAGACGCCCTTGTTTATGGCGATGCGCAGCCGCTCGCTGCCCGCCTCGGGGGCAAAGGTGAGGCTGGTGATACGGTGGGAGGGGAGGGCATCCACCAGCTTCACCGAAAAGCTATCGGTGCGCAGGCTGGGCAGGGAGATGGCCAGATTCTGGTCTTGGTATTTGGCAGCCAGCTTGCCCACCAGCCCCTCGATGCCCCCGTAGTCGCTGGTGCTCAGAGACACCAGGGATATCTCATCATAGCCGCAGTTCTGTACTATATCCCCCACCGCCGCTACCACCTCATCGTGGGGGCGCTCTCGCACCGGTCGGTAGATGATCCCCGCCTGGCAGAAGCGGCAGCCCCGGGTGCAGCCCCTTTGAATCTCCACCGCCCCCCTATCGTGCACCACCTCAATATAGGGAACGGGGGGGTGGACAAAGGGCGGGGGCAGCTTGCCCACGATACGCCTTTCGACCCGGGCCCTGGCCTGGGGTATAGTCGGGGCGATGGCCTTGATGGTACCATCGGCATGATAGTCCACCTGGTAGAATCGGGGCACGTAGATGCCCGGCAGAGTGGCTGCCTCGCGGAGAAAGCCCTCCTTCTCCAGCCTGCCCCGGCCGCCTTTCCAGCTAGCGTAAACCTCGAGCAGCTCCACCACGGCCTCCTCGCCATCGCCCAGGATGAAGAGGTCGAAAAAGTCGGCCATGGGCTCTGGGTTGAGGGCACAACTGCCTCCGGCGATGATAAGGGGCTGGGAATCGTCCCGCTCCGAGGCCAAAAGGGGTATGCCCGCCAGGTCGAGCATGGCCAGCACGTTGGTGTAGGTTAGCTCGTAGCCCAGGGAGAAGCCCAGGATGTCGAAATTGGCCAGGGGTTGCCGGGATTCCAGGCTACATAGGGGTGCCCTGGCTGCTCTCAGGGCCGAGGCCATATCCACCCAAGGGGCATAGACCCGCTCCACCAGGACCTCAGGCCGCCCATTGAGCAACTCATAGAGGAGAGGTATGGCCATATTGGACATGCCGATCTCGTAGACATCGGGGTAGGCCAGAGCCATCTTGATGGGAGTGGTTTCCCAGTCCTTGGCCACCGAGTTCCACTCGCCACCGGTATAGCGGGCCGGCTTGGTTACCTGTCTCAACAGATGTTCCATAGGCTCTCACCAGGCAATGCCTCATTATAGTCTCGACCCAAGTTGGGATGCAACTGGGAGAGCTGCTGCACAATGGCGGCGGCTGCTTGACAGATGCCCGCCCAGGGTTAAGATAGTGGATGTCAAGCCCGATGACAGCCAAGAGTGCCCTCCCCATAATTGCCGCGCTGACGGTCTGCATAATCCCGTTGCTGGGGACATCGCCCGCCCTGGCCCAGGATGAGCGATTGGTCAACGGCACCTTCGACGCCAATCTAGTGGGCTGGCAGACATGGCCACCGGGACAGACCAGCCTCGTTTGGGAAGGTGGGGCAGCCAGACTCACCATCCATCCCCCGGCCGCTGTGGGCTGGGTGTATCAGGATGTGGCCATCCAGGGCGGGGGCGACTACGCCTTCAGCGGCAGTGTGCGCAAGAACGATGGCGATGTGGCTGCGGTCTGCCTGCGTATCCGCTGGTATGACGAGGCGGGCAACCTCATCGTGGAGGTGAGCTCCCCCTCCATAACCGAGGACTCCGACCAGTACCGTCTTCTCAGCACCGGGGTGCACACCGCCCCGAAACGCGCCGTTAAGGCCCGGGCCATGGGAGTGGCCACGGCCTCAGGACAGGGCAGCGTCTGGTTCGATAATCTGAGCCTCGTCGGGCCAGCCCCCCAGCCCCTGCTGTCCCCATCCCCCGCCCCAGGCTCCACAGCAAACCCATCGCCGACATCCCAGGACGCCTCACCGCCGGCAACCCCCGACCCGGGGGCAGCCCCATCTCCGCCGCTACCCGCCACCGGACAGGCCCCCTGGGCCGGCTGGGCAGTGCCCTATCTTATCGTTTTATCCGTCCTGTGTCTTGCCCTGGGGCTATGGGTTAGGAGACAGCATCAGCCACCTGATTGTCCCGGGTCGGTCCTTAGGCTATAATTGGCCCGAGGAGACGACATTGAGGCGGCCACTTGCCCTTTTTTATATCCCAGGCAATCTCCTGATGAAGCTGGCACTCTGCCTGTTGGCCCGGTGGCAGGTCCGGGGCAAGGAAAATATACCCCGGAAAGGCCCTTTGCTGGTGGTAGCCAACCATCTGCATCTGGCCGATCCCCCCCTCCTCTCCGCCAGCATTCCCCGGCGCATCACCTTTATGGCCAAAGAGGAGGCCTTCCGTCACCCCATTCAGGGCCCCCTGGTCTGGGGCTATGGCGCCTTTCCGGTGCGCCGCCGCCACCTGGACCGGAATGCCCTGAGGCAGGCCCATCAGGTACTCAGCCAGGGCCAGGTCCTGGGCATGTTCCCCGAGGCCCGTCGCAGCCCCACCGCCAGCCTTGGGCCAGGGCTGCTGGGCACTGCCCTCATCGCCCATCAGTCGGGGTGCCCCCTCCTGCCTGTGGGCATCAGCGGCACCGAGCAGATCAGAGGGCTGAGCTGGCTGTGGAAGAGGCCTAAGATCACGGTCAACATCGGTCGGCCCTTTCAGTTGCCCCACTGCCAGGGCAAGCCAACCAAGGAACAACTGGCCAGCCTCACCGATATCATCATGAGGCAGATCGCCCAGCTCCTCCCCCCCAGCTACCAAGGCATCTATGCCACCACCGATGATGCCAAGCCATCAGATTTGGGGAGCACCGGTTGAAGGTCGAAAAGGCCAAAGAGATTGGCTTCTGCTTCGGGGTGCGGCGGGCCATCGATATGCTGGCCCAGGCGGCCCAAAGGTATGGCAGCCTGGAAACCCTGGGCCCGGTGGTGCATAACCATCAGGTGGTAGCCTCGCTGGCCCGAAAGGGCATCGGCACCATCCATAGCCTGGACCAGGCCAAGGGCAAGGTGGTGGCCATACCCTCCCACGGCGCCAGTCCCCAGCTTATAGAGGCCATCCAGCAACGGGGCCTGGTCTTGGTGGACACCACCTGCCCCATTGTCCGCAGCGCCCAAGTGGCAGCCCGCAAACTGGCCCGGGCCGGATTCTGTGTGGCCGTCTTCGGCGAGGCCGACCACTCTGAGGTCAAGGGTATACTGGCCCATTGCCAGGGCAGGGCCGTCTTGAATGCGGGGGAGCTGGCCCAGCTGGAGCCCTTCCCTCGCCGCCTAGGCATCCTCCCCCAAACCACCCAGAACCCAACCCATTTTGCCCGGTTTGTCGAGGAGGCCGTGAGGAGCTATCTCCCCCGACTGCTGGAGCTGCGCGTAGTCAACACCATCTGCGATGCCACCCGCAAGCGCCAGGCGGCTGCCCTGGAGCTGGCCCAAAGGGCCGACCTGATGATAGTGGTGGGGGGGCGCCACAGCTCCAATACCCGGCGACTGGCCGAGTCCTGCGCCGCCGCCGGGGTGCCCAGCCAGCTCATTGAGACCGCCGCCGAAATCCAGGCCTCCTGGCTCGAGGGGAAGCACAGGGTGGGGGTCACCGCCGGCACCTCCACCCCAGATGAAGCTATAGCCGAGGTCGTGGCCCGTTTGCAAGAACTGGCCCGGGGGGCTGAACAAGCCGACTAGCGGACAATATAGTCCAGGCCCTGCCTCAGAGAAATGGGCTTGAAGCCAAAGGCCCGCTCCACCACATCCAGGTCGGTGATGTTGTCCCGGCGGAGCATGGCCAGCTGTCCCGGGGTGACCAGGGGCCGGGGCAGGAGCTTATCCATGAGCCACGCCAGGGGTTGCATCAGGGTCACGGGAATATGAACCTTGGGCCGCCTCCGCCCCAGCACCCCCATAATGAGGTCCACGATCTCTTCATAGGTGAGGTGCTCTGGGCCGCCCAGCTCCATGACCTGGCCTATGGTTTTGTCATCCCCCAGGGCCATAATTAGGCAGGTGACCACCTCGTCCACGGAGAGGAGCTGAAAGCGGGTCTGCCCTGAGCCGATTACGGGCACCAGGGGCAGGCGCTTTATCAGCCCGGCCAGGGGGCTCACGAAGCCATCGCCCTCCCCGAAGAGCACCGAGGACCGAAAAATGGTGTAGTCCAGGCCGCTGGCCTTTATCGCCTCTTCGGCCTGCCATTTGGAGTGAAGGAAGGGGAAGGCGGGGTCGGGGGCCGCCCCCAGATTGCTCATGAACAGAAGCCGCTTGGCCCCTGTCCTCACCGCCGCCCCCACCACATTCCGAGTGCCCTCATAGTTAGTGCGGTGGAAGGTGGCCTTGCCCCTCTCCCGGATGATGGCTGCCAGATGGATTACGGCCTCCGCCCCGGCCACCGCCCTCTCCACGGAGTCGGGATCCGTGACATCGCCCCGATAAAACCGGACACCCAGATGGGCGAGGGCCGAGGTTTGGGAAGTGGGGCGCACCAGGCAGCACAGCTCGTGGCCCTGGGCGATAAGCGCCTTGACCAGTCGCCTGCCCACAAAACCGGTGCCACCGGTGACCAGAATCAAGGCCATTCCGGGGACATCGTAACACCGGGCGGGCATACCGTCAAAGGGGCAAGAAATCGCTGCCCGGAGCTGTCTTGCCCCTGAGCCTTAGGGGCGCTATAATGGGGACAAATGATCAAGGGTTACATTCTCACCAAATTGGTGCCTGGTTTCGAGTCGCAAGCCCTGTCGCAGATTCGATCCACGCCCGGGGTTCTAGAAGTCAACCTGGTATTTGGCCGTTGGGATGCCATAGCTACGGCAGAAGCTAAAACCCTTCATGAGCTATTGAGACTGGTCGTCAGCCAGATCCGCGGCATCCAGGGTGTCCAGGACACTGAGACGCTGGTAGAGGGTGGGGAATAAGCAAGCCACCGGCCCTGCCTTCGGGGGTGACATGGTTTCCAGAGAGAATAGGCTATTGCCATCCGCCCTTGAGGCCATTGGCCCTACCCCCCTGGTGGAGCTGAGCCGCCTCACCAGGGGATTGCAGGGTCGCATCCTCGCCAAATTGGAGTACCTCAATCCCGGCCTTTCCAAGAAAGACCGCATTGCCCGACAGATCATCGAGGAGGCGGAGGCCGACGGCAGCCTCAAGCCGGGCCAGACGGTGGTGGAGCTCACCAGTGGCAACACTGGCACGGGTCTGGCCATAGTTTGTGGCATCAAGGGCTACCCCTTTGTGGCGGTGATGTCTCGGGGCAACACCCCGGAAAGGGCTCGGATGATGTCAGCCCTGGGCGCCGAGGTAGTACTGGTGGAACAGGCACCCGGCTCCACCCCGGGCAAGGTCTCAGGACAGGACATAATGCTGGCCGAGGAGGTGACCAGGCGCATTGTGGCCGAGAGGGGGGCCTTTCGCGCCGACCAGTTTAGGCTGAGGGGAAACTTCCGCGCCCACTACCTCCATACCGCCCCCGAGATATTGGAGCAGTGCGGGGGCCACATCGATGCCTTCTGTGATTTCGTGGGCACCGGCGGCTCCTTCGCCGGATGCGCCGCCGCCTTCAAGGAGTATAACCCGAAGATTCAATGCTATGTCATCGAACCGGAGGGGGCAGCTGTTCTGGCCGGGGAGGAGGTAACCAATCCCAATCATAGGATCCAGGGTGGCGGCTACTCCATGCCGGAGCTTGAGATGCTGAACCGCCAACATATCGACGGCTTTCTCAAGGTCTCGGATCGGGTGGCCATCGAGACCGCCAGACTGCTGGCCAGGGAGGAGGGGATATTCGGGGGCTTTTCCTCCGGGGCCAATGTGGCTGGCGCCATTCAGTTGCTAGAAGGGGTTCACCGGGGGCAGACCATCGTGGTCCTCATCCCTGACTCCGGTTTGAAGTATCTGAGCACAGACCTCTGGGAATAACCCCATCCCGGTTATTCGCCCGGGCTATAAGCCTCCAAGTCATAGGCGGGGAACGATGAGGGAGATATTTGGGAAAGCCTTTCAGCCCCGGAAAATCATCGACAATCCCACAGAGGAAAATCTGCGGCAGCGGGCCCTGGAGCAGGGGGGAGCCATTACCCAGTTCGGCAACCTGTCGGTGACCACCAGGGTGAGACATAGAATGGCCAGGCTGACCGAGGTGATAATGGATCGCCCCGACCCGGAGGATGTGGCGCTTATTCACCAGGTTCTGGACTACCTGAAGGGCCAAGAGGTCATAATGCTGGACAGGACCATGTGCGCCACGCCGGGCTACCAGAGGAGCTGCCGGCTATATGTCACCGCCGAGTATGCTCGGCTGCCCCTGATGTGGGGCAACACGCTGTTCCCCCCGGAGGGCAAAGAGCCCGATTTTGTGGCCTTAACCGTGCCGGAGTGGCCAGAGAAGCGGGTTCTCGTTTTCCCGGAGAGGGGCTTGACCCTGATCCTGGGCAGCGACTACAAAGGGGAGAACAAGAAGGCCATGCTGCGCCAGGTTATGTACTGGGCCAAGAAGGAGGGTTGCCTGGGAGTCCATGCCGCCAGCAAGATACTGAGGGTGTACCGCGGAGACCGGCTGAGGGACTTTGGCTTTCTGTTATTCGGCCTCAGCGGCACGGGGAAGACATCCCTATCCTGCCACTCCCACTGGCTGCACCCCCCGGAAACGGTGGTCATCCGCCAGGATGACGTGGTCATACTGAGACCGGATGGGGGCGCTTTGGGCACTGAGGACTCCTTTTACATCAAGACGGAAGGTCTGGAGCCCGACTCCCAGCCCCTCCTCTACGCCGCTGCCCTGAGCCCCAGGGCCATACTGGAGAATGTGCGCGTCGAGCCGGGGACCGGAAGGGTGGACTTCTTCGATACCACCCTGACCTCCAACGGCCGGGCCATGGTCAAGCGCAGGGACATCGCCTTCACTGACAACCAAATAGACCTGGGGCGGGCGGACTTCATACTCTTCATCACCAGAAGGCACGATATCCTGCCCCCCATCGTCCGCCTCACGCCGGAATGGGCAGCGGCGGCTTTCATGCTGGGGGAGTCGGTGGAGACCTCGGCGGGCGACCCGTCCGAGGCCGGCAGGTCGCTGAGGGTGGTGGGGACAAATCCCTTCATCATCGGTTCCTATGCCGAAGAGGGGAACATGTTCCTCAGCATACTGAGGCGGAATCCAGGCATCCAGTGCTTTATCCTGAATACAGGCCATGTGGGGGGCACGGTCAGGGGGCAAAAGATCACCCTGAAGGACTCGATAAAGATCATGGAGATGATAGCCCGAGACCGGATCGAATGGCAAAGGGACGATTTTTGGGGCTATGAGGTGCCCCTGGAAATCCCCGGCGTGGATTTGGACCGCTTCGAGGCCAAGAATTACTATAGCGGTGAGCAGCTAGAGCAGATATCCATGGCATTGAAGAAGGAAAGGCTGAGCTGGCTGGCCCAGTTCCCCCACCTGGATCAGGATATTGTTACTGCCATAAAGCCATGACCCGGTTTCGGCCTCGCCATAATCTTGCAGGGCCAAGCGGGACTTGATAGAATGGGACTGTCCCCCGTTTGTGGGCCGTTAGCTCAGGGGTAGAGCACCTGACTTTTAATCAGGGTGTCGAAGGTTCGAATCCTTCACGGCCTACCAGATAGGGGGCTTTCTTGGATTTCGAGCCTCCACGGAGTCCATGTCACAGGTGATGAAGGAGGAGATGAGTGGAGTTTATGCCCCTGACGAGGCCATTCATCGGCGAGGAGGAGGAGAGGGAGGTCATCGATACCCTTCGTTCCGGTTGGCTTGCTACTGGGCCAAAAACCGAGCGGTTTGAGAGGGAATTCGCCGCCTATCTGGGGAGGAAACACGCCCTTGGCACCAACTCCTGCACCGCCGCCCTGCATCTTGGCCTCCTGGCGCTCGGGATCGGCGCCGGGGATGAGGTCATCACCACGCCCATGACCTTTGTGGCGACGGCGAACTCCATAGTTTACACGGGGGCCAGGCCCGTATTTGTGGATGTGGAGCCCGATACGCTGAACATTGACCCAAGGAGGATCGCGGATGCCATAACAGAGCGCACCAAGGCGATACTGCTGGTTCACCTATATGGGCATCCCTGCGAGATGGATGAGATAATGGATATTGCCACCCGCTTCGGATTAAAGGTCATCGGTGACTGTGCCCACGCCATCGAGGCCGAGTACAAGGGGAGAAAGGTCGGCAGCCTTGGGCATGTGGACTGTTTCTCCTTCTATACGTCCAAAAACCTGACTACGGGCAACGGGGGCATGCTGGTAACCGATGACATCGAGGTAGCCACACTGGCGCAGTGCCTGCGCGACCACGGAATGAGCCCCGGGGCTTGGGCAAGATACCGCACGGGCGAGTTCAGGCATTACGAAATGACGAGGCTCGGCTTCAAGTGCATAATGTGGGACGTCCAGGCCGCCTTGGGGTTACAGCAACTGCGAAGACTGGAGAAGAGACACCATAGGAGACTAGAGATAGCGCGATGGTATGAGGCCCTGCTCCAACCGCTGAATGCCCATCTGGAGATTCTGCGACCGCGAAGCTACGTCAAGCATTCCTATCACATCTATGCCATAAAGATTAAAGGGGTTGATAGAGACCGGGTGGCCCATATCATGGAGGAGAAGGGGATCGGCGTTGGCGTTCACTATAGGCCAGTGCACCTGGAGCCCTTCTACCGCCAGACATATGGACACTGTCACGGAGAGTTCCCCGTCGCCGAGGATGCAGCCGCGGGGCTTCTGTCCCTGCCTTTCTGGCCCGAGATGACCGAGGAAGACGTGCACAGGGTGGTCGAAACGCTCAAAGACGCCGTTCTGGCCTCCTAGCAGGAGAACGGTCATTCCTTCGGCGAGGCTCACATGATCAGATGCAGAGAGGGGCTCGCATGCTGAAACGAAGACTGGGCCGCACGGATTTCGAGGCCTCAGTGATCGGATTTGGCTGCGGGCCTTATGTGCGACCTACCCGGGAGGAGGGGGTAAAGGCACTTCGGAGGGCCATCCAACTGGGAGTCAATTTGATAGATACCGCCCGATCCTATGGAGACAGCGAAGCCATTATCGCCGAGGCACTGAAGGACGTGGGGCACAAGGTCTTCGTCGCCACCAAGAGCCGTCTCGGCACCGGGGAGGAGGTGGCCCGAAGCATAGAGGAAAGTTTGCGCCAGCTCCAGGTCTCCAAGCTGGATCTGATCCAAATGCATGGCGTGGACAGAGAGGAGGACCTGACAGCGCGTCTCGCCCCAGGCGGTGCCCTCGAAGCTATGAAGCGGGCGAGGGAGTCGGGCAAGGTGGACTTCATAGGCATCAGCGGCCACCGGCCGGAGGTGCTGGCCAAAGCGATAAAGACCGGGGAGTTTGACGTGGTGACGACCCCCTATAATCTCCTCAATTGCGGTGCCGACTACAGCCTTTTCCCGCTGGCTGAAGAACTGGATATAGGGATCCTAGCCATCAAGCCTCTCGACGCCCGCTCCCTGGCTGTCCCCAGAGAAATGATCGAGTTCGAGTTGAACGGCAGAGCCACCAGTGTTGCCGAGGCAGCACTCCGATTTGCGCTGGCTAATCGCCGGATCACTTCCGTGGTTGTGGGCATGACCAACGTCGCTGAGGTGGAGGCGAACGTCCCTTTGGGATATGAGGTGCAGAGCCTGTCACCGGAGCAGCAGGCCCGACTCAAGGAGCAGGCTCGGATGGCGGCCCACACCTCCTGCGACGGTTGCGCCCGATGCGCTGAGATTTGCCCCTACTCTATTGACATTGTTCGGGTCTTCAAGCAGCAAGTGCTAGCTCGCCATTACGGCATGAAGGAATACGCTAGGGCCGCCTACAAAGAGGTGTCTAGACCTCAAGTGCAGATGTGTACAAGCTGCCAGCTATGCATAGAGAATTGCCCCTCTCAGCTTGACATACCAGCTCTGCTCAGAAAGGCAGACATCTTCCTCAGCTGAACCGCTTGGACTGATACCGCGACCAAGACTTTTTTGCCGACCTTCCTGTCGATTTGGGCAGTTAAGGCCCAAAGGCTATTGACATTCGTAGTAAAATCTGGTAAAAGGTGCTCAAACTGGGAGAGCGTTTTTTAAGACCGCAAGGAAGGCCAGTGAAACTACAAGAATATCTGGACATCTTGCGCAGGAAATACGAGCCTTATTTTGATGTTTACCTCGACCACCCCATCCTGAGCCGCAGGTTAGACCTCTACGCCCGCTCCCACGTCAGGAGCGAAAAGTTTTTCCTCACCAAAAAGGTGACCCTAGGCGCCTGGGAGACCAACGAACACTGCCTGGTCGAGGGTCACCCCGCTAAGATCTACCCATCCCAGCTCCAAGATTTCACCGAATTCCTGGTGAGGGCCGCCGGCGAACTGGTCAAACCCCACGCGGAACACATGTCCAGCCTTGTAACCGGGGTATTGGTTGCTGAGCGGGGGTTCGACCCTGAGGCCATCCGTATCGGGACAAGGTTCAAACACAGCCGCAGTTTTAGGTTTGGGCTCTGCGGATGGTACTCAATTTGTCTGCTGCTGGTTGACCTCTCATCAGGTCAGGTCTATGCCAGTCCTAACGGAAGGGAGGTGATGAAGAGCTATCAGCCAAAGCCCGTGTCCCAGGAGAGCAGGGAGTGTTTCGTTTCCAAATTCTAGACAGAAAGGGGGGAGAATAACTTGAGTGGGATAATATTATTGGTCATTGCCATCGGCGCCTTCATAGTTGGTTATCTGACGTACGGTGCCTACGTTGCTAGAAGGTTAGGGATCGACCCTCAGAGACCAACCCCCGCTCAGACGATGAAGGACGGGATAGACTATGTGCCGACCCGGGCCCCGGTTCTGCTGGGTCACCACTTTGCCTCCATCTCTGGTGCCGGTCCAATTGTGGGTCCCGTAGTGGCGGCCGCATTCGGTTGGGTGCCTGTATTTTTGTGGATCGTCTTGGGCGGCATTTTCATTGGCGCCGTGCATGACCTCTCCGCCTTAGTTAGCTCCATCCGGCATCGCGCCAAGTCCATCGGCGAAATCATCGGGGAGAATGTCGGCATCAGCGGCAAGAAGCTTTTTGCCGCCTTTGCCTGGCTCGCCCTGATTCTGGTTCTGGCCGTCTTTGCTGTGGTCATTGCCAAGATGTTTGTAGGCACGCCGGAGGCGGCAACTGCTTCCTCGCTGTTTGTGGTCCTAGCAGTTGTGTTCGGTTTCGCCGTCTACCAGCGGGGTGCCCCCCTGGCCGTGACCAGCGTAGCCGGTGTGGCCCTTCTGTGTGGTTGCGTAGGGCTGGGGGTCCTGTTTCCTTTCACCCTCCCGTTCAAGGTATGGGTAGTTGTTCTGCTGGTGTATGCCTTCGTTGCTTCCTGCCTGCCCATATGGATCCTGTTGCAGCCCCGTGACTACCTGAACTCGTTCCTGCTATACGGGTTCCTGATTGGCGCTGTTATCGGCATCTTGGCCACCAACCCATCCATCAAGTTGCCCGCCTTTACCGGTTTTGAGACCAACCTTGGGTACCTCTTCCCCATACTTTTCGTCACCGTGGCCTGCGGCGCCATTTCCGGCTTCCATTCCCTGGTCTCTTCAGGAACCTCCTCCAAGCAGTTGAGTAACGAAGCCCATGCCAGGCCCATCGGTTACGGCGGTATGCTCTTGGAGTGCCTGCTGGCGGTCATCGCTCTGAGCACGGTGGCTGTCCTGGTTATGAGCGATTACAAGGAAACCCTGAAAGACCTGGGCTGGGGAGGTACCTTCGCCAAGGGTGTTGGTGGCTTCCTGACCGGTATAGGGATTCCGCTGGCGGTCGGAAAGGGCTTCGGTGCCCTGGTTCTCTCCGCTTTCGCCCTGACCACCCTGGACACTGCCACCCGTATTGGCCGGTTCGTGTTTGCCGAATTGGCCGAGAGGGAAGGAAAGGCAGTCTCAGCCGGCGTGGTCGACCGCATTGTGCCGATTCTTACCAATCGCTATGTGGGCGGCGCAATCTGCGTGATCTGTGCCGGTGCCCTGGCCTTGTCCGGTACCTGGAAGCAGATCTGGCCATTGTTCGGTTCCGCTAACCAGCTTCTCGCCGGCCTGGCTCTGCTGGCGGTGGCGGTGTGGCTGGCCACCCTGGGCAGAAGCAACAGGTTTGTTGTTTTGCCCATGATCTTCATGTTTGCGGTTACCTTGACCGCACTGGTGGTCCTGTTCCTCAAAACGATAGCCGCCGCCAACTATCTCCTGGCCTGCTTTGCTGTGGCCCTCTTTATCCTGGCTATCATTCTGCTCTACCTGGCGATAACCAGGCTAATAGCGGTGCGCGGGAAGAAGCCAGCGGCAAGCGGCTGATTTCTCACCGATGAGGTGACCGTCAGCCTGCTTCAAAAGGGCCCCAGCCTTTGATGGGCTGGGGGCCTTTTTGAGATTGCCGCGTTGAAACCTGGGAGGCCCGCAACGCTTATTTGACATTCGAGGCCGCCAGTAGTTAAAATGGCTGGCTGAGGCATCTGCCAAGGTTTAGACGGCCATGATCTGGTTACGCAGGCTCATAGCCTTACCCCTGGCATTGACCTTCATCATCCTGTTTATCCTGATGCTGGTCATCTTCCGCATTAATGGCACCCTGGGCAACCCCGACTTCTATACTGACCAGTTGCGCCAGGCTGACATCTATAACTTCATCTACGACGATGTGTTGCCCGCTGCCCTGGAAGAGACGGAGCTTGGAGATGTCCCGGGGGCTGTGATCGACATCTCTGAGATGAAGCCCCACATCCTCAGCATGGTGGAGCAAACGCTGCCCCCGCAGTGGCTTCAGACCCAGGTCGAGCAGGTCATCAACCGAGCATTGCCTTATGTGCTGGGAGATACCGAGGCTTTCACCGTCAATATCCCCCTCAAGGACAGGGTGGAGGCCGCCGCCGAGGCGGTCAAGGATACCCTGCATAAGGAGGACGTGTTCCCCAATTTATATGACCAGGCCATGGACCGCATCCTCGATGAGGCCATACCGAATATGGGGGGTCTGCCCCCGCCCCTCGCCTTGAGCGAGGACGAGCTGGAGTCGATGGTGCGCACGGTGTTGCCCCCGGAGTGGATCCTGACGCAAATAGAGGGTGCCATCGATGAAGTGGTGCCCTACTTGACCAAGGAAAAAGAGCAATTCACGGTGCGGGTAAACATAATAGAGCGGCTGGATGCCCTGGAGACCGTCGTGGCCGACATCCTCAAGGGGCCGCAGATCTATGATCATCTCTTCGAGGATGTGGTGGCGCCGGCCATAAAGCAAAATATCCAAGAGGTCACCCAGCTTCCCATAGGGGTGGCACTGACCGACGAGGAAATCCTTTGGGCAGTGAAGGAGATATTGCCGCTGGACTGGTACCAGACACGGGTCACCGAGATCGTCGGGCAGGTCTTCTCATACTTCAGGGGGACGCAGGACAGCTCAGAGGTGGTCATACCTTTAACCGACCGTAAGCCCGTGGTGGCCAGGGTATTGGGCGAACTGGTCGACCGAAAGCTGGAGAGCCTGGTGGACTCCCTCCCGGTATGCACGGAGGCGCAGCTCCAGGAGCTGCTAACCAGCCCACCCTTAAACGGACTCCCCCTATGTCGGCCCCCGGATATGTCGTACGCAGAGTTTAAGGCATTGCTGGGCATCGACATCGGCACGATGCTCACGCCACTTGTGAATATGTGGATACCGGATCAGTTGGCCTTTACCGAGGCCGACCTGCGCCAGCTATCGGGAGGCCAGGGCGATGAGGACATGCTCAGTCAGGCCAAGGAGTGGCTCCACAGGGGCCTGACCTATACTGATGAAGACCTCCGTGCCCATTTGGGGGCGGACTACGAAACGCTGGACGAGGTTCGGCAATGGATTGCCAGCGGCTTCACCTTTACAGAGGAGGAATTGCGCCACTGGATAAGGGGAATGGACGGGGATGCCGATGAGCAATGGCAGGCCTTTGACGAGGTGCGCTCCCAGCTGGGGACGGGGCGGCGCTGGAAGATGGCAGCCTGGGTCATGCCCGCCCTCATCCTGGTGGCTATCGGGGCATTGGGTGGCCGAAGGTGGAGCAGCAGGCTGGTGTGGGCGGCGGCAGTGCTCGCCCTGATGGCCATCATAGCCTATGCCATCTTTGGCCCCCTGTTTTCCGCCCTGGCCCAACCCAAGATCGATGACGCGCTGACAGGGGCCGTCAGCCAGGCCGAGGGGTTCCAGGCACTGCTGGCCGACAAGGGTGTCACCATGGCTCAAAACGCCATCGATAGCTTTGTGGGCGGCCTCAAAAGCCAGGCGCTCAGCCTGCTGGCAGTGGCTCTGGCGCTCATCGCCCTGGGGAGCGCCTGGCACATCTGGGCGGGGAAGCGCAGGGCGTAACTGCGGGCGATAGTATTGTAGGAGACGAGTTCGGGAATGAGAGGCGAGGTATGGATTTGAGAGGCTATAGGAGGCCCGATGGCAGGGTGGGCTTTAGGAACCACGTGCTCATACTGCCCACCACCATATGTAGCAGCAATGTGGCCCACAGAATCAGCCAGGAGGTGCCAGGCACCATCACCGTCCCCAATGATAGCGGCTGCGCCTTGCTGGGCAAAGACCATGAGGTGTATGCCCGCACCATAATCAATACCGCGGGAAACCCCAATGTGGCCGCCACCCTGGTGGTGGGGCTGGGCTGCGAGCCCATCTCGGCGGAGCGGGCGGCCGCGGAGATAGAGAGGTTCGGGAAGCCGGTAAGATACCTGAACATCCAGCAGGTGGGGGGGACTATCAATACCCTGCGGGAGGGCGTGAGGGTCGCCCAGCAGATGATGGCCCAGGCCTCCACCCTGAAGACAGAACCGGCAGCCGTGGCCGATTTAGTGGTGGGCCTGGAGTGTGGCGGCTCAGATGCGGCCTCGGGGCTGACCGCCAACACCGCCCTGGGGGCGGCGGTGGACAGGATCGTGGATGAGGGGGGCACCGCCATCATCGGTGAGACCGACGAGTGCATCGGGGCGGAGATGCTGATGGCAGCCAACGCCAAGACCGAGGCAGTGGGCAAAAGGATCTTGGAGGTGGTGAAGCGCTTTGAGGACCACGTCAGGATGTATGGCGCCGATTTGAGCACCGGGCAGCCCGCCCGAGGCAATATCGAGGCCGGCCTGAGCACCATCGAGGAGAAGTCCCTGGGTTGCGCCATGAAGATCGGCACCAGGCCCATCGTGGAGGTGCTGGAATATTCCCAGATCCCCGGCCAAAGGGGCCCCATGCTCATGGATACCCCGGGTTACGACATCACCTCCATCACCGGATTGGTGGCCGGCGGCTGTCAGATCATAGTCTTCACCACCGGCCTGGGGACGCCGGTGGGGATTGCCGTGGCCCCGGTCATCAAGGTCATCTCCAATACCCCCGCCTACGAGAGGATGAAGGATAATATAGACATCAATGCCGGCACCATCCTGGAGGGAAAGGAGACCATAGAGGAGGTGGGGGAGCGGATATACAACATGATCTTGGAGGTCGCCAACGGCCAGAAGACAAAGGCGGAGATACTGGGCGAAAATCAATTCTCCGTGTGGCGAACCACTACCGAGCTTTAGGACGAGATGGGATGAAGACCAAGCCATCGGCGGCCATCGTCATCAAAGACAGGGACAATGTGGCCACGGCTATCAGGGAGCTCAGGGCCGGGGAGAGGGTAATGGTCAGGGTTGGCGGGGAGGAGCGGGAGGTGGCGGTGCAAAGCGATATCAGGTTCTTACATAAGTTTGCCCTGGAGGACATAAAGAGGGGGCAGAACATCATCAAGTACGGCCAGGTCATCGGGGAGGCCACCAGGGACATCCAAAAGGGCGAACATGTCCACATCCACAACCTGCGCAGCCTCAGGGGCCGGGCCTCAGACTAGCTGCCTCAGAGGGTGGGGGGCAAAAACTAGGTACGGCCCTGCCTTTCGGCATAGGCCTTTTTGATGAATTCTATTATATCGCTGGTGGAGGTGCCAGGGCCGAAGATGCCCTCAATGCCCATCTGCTTCAGCGCCGGCCTGTCCTCCTCCGGTATTATGCCCCCGGCCACCACTATGACATCGCCCAGGCCCTTTTGTTTCAGCCCCTCAATGATCGGGGGGAAGAGCTCCAGATGGGCCCCGGAAAGGATGCTCAGGCCCACCACATCCACATCCTCTTGCAGGGCCGTCTCCACGATCATCTCCGGGGTCTGCCGGATCCCGGTATAAATCACCTCCATGCCGGCGTCTCGTAGGGCGCGGGCCACCACCTTGGCCCCCCGGTCGTGTCCATCCAGGCCGGGCTTGGCCACCAGGACTCGAATTGTGTCCCCTGCCACTGCGGACCTCCTTTTTAGTCGGGAACCTCTTGGGCGATCTCGATGAGCGCCCCCTTGGTGGACTTGGGATGCAGGAAGCCCACAAGCCCGGCCAGGCCCCGGCGGGCCTTCTTGTCGATGAGCTCCACACCCTTGTCGGCCAGGAGGCACAGCTCCTGGTCGGTGTCATCCGTCTCCAGGCAGAAGTGGTGGATGCCCTCGCCCCTCTTCTCCAGGAACTTGGCGGTGCCGCTTTCCGGGTTCAGGGGCTCGATGAGCTCGATCTCGCCGCCCTGGCTGAGGGGCATCAGGGCAGCCCTTACCCCTTGCTCCGGCAACTCCTTGATCTTGGATGGCCGGACGCCGAACAGGCTGGAGTAAAGCTCCAGGCTCTCGTCCAGGTTATGAACGGCGATACAGACGTGGTGAATCCTTTTGATCATGCTCTCCTCCGCTGTTTAACCTCCTCGGAACAGGCTGCGGCCCATGGTCAAACCATTTAGACCACCAGGAGCTCCCGCTGGGTGCCGAAGACGCCCCTGAGCACATCACACATCTCGCCCAGGGTGGCGTAGGCCTCGGCACACTCCAGGAACCAGGGCATGGTATTGCCGTCGCCGCGGGCGGCATCGGCCAGGCCCCTCAAGGCAGCGTCCACTCGGGACTGGTTGCGGCTTTCCCTGACCCGGCTCAGGCGCTGGAGCTGTTTTCGGGCCTCCTCGGGATTCACCCGCAGCAGGCCCTCGATCTTGGGGAAGGGGGATATGAATCTATTGACCCCGACCACGGTGCGCCGGCCCGTCTCGATGTCCTTCTGGTAGCGGTAGGAGCTCTCCTGGATCTCCCGTTGCTGGAAGCCCTGCTCAATGGCGGAGAGCGCCCCGCCCAGGCTATCTATCTTTTCGATATAGGCCAGGGCCTCATCCTCCAGGTTGTTGGTGAGCTTCTCCACCAAGTAAGAGCCCCCCAGGGGGTCAATGCTGTCGGCAGCGCCGCTCTCATAGGCTATGATCTGCTGGGTGCGCAGGGCGGCGGTCACCGCCTGCTCACAGGGGGGGGCATAGGCCTCATCATAGGAATTGGTGTGGAGCGACTGGGTGCCCCCCAGCACCGCGGCCAGGGCCTGAATGGTTGTCCTGACTATGTTGTTCAAGGGCTGCTGGGCAGTGAGGGTGCAGCCGGCAGTCTGAGTATGGAAGCGGAGCATCCAGGAGCGGGGGTCCTTGGCCTGGAAGCGTTCCCTCATTATTCTGGCCCAGAGCCGCCGAGCGGCCCGGAACTTGGCCACCTCCTCCAGGAGGTTATTATGGCTGTTGAAGAAGAAGGAGAGCCTGCCGGCAAAATCGTCCACGTTGAGACCAGCGTCTATGGCGGCCTGGACATAGGCGATGCCGTTGGCCAGGGTGAAGGCCACCTCTTGGGCAGCGGTGGAGCCTGCCTCTCGGATGTGATAGCCGCTGATGCTGATGGTATTCCAGCGGGGCACCGTGTCCTTACAGTATTTGAAGATATCGGTGATGAGGCGCATGGAGGGGCGGGGTGGGAAGATATAGGTGCCCCGGGCTATATATTCCTTGAGGAGGTCGTTTTGGATGGTGCCCTCCAGGACACTAGGATCAACGCCCTGCTTCTTGGCCAGAGCGATATACATGGCCAGGAGCACGGGGGCGGTGGCATTTATGGTCATAGAGGTGCTCACCTTGTCCAGGGGTATCTGGCTGAACAGGGTTTCCACGTCCTCCAGGGAGTCGATGGGGACGCCCACCTTGCCTATCTCCCCGGTGGCCAGGGGGTGGTCAGAGTCATAGCCGATCTGGGTGGGCAGGTCGAAGGCGACGCTGAGGCCGGTCTGCCCCTGCTCCAGCAGATAGCGGTAGCGGCGGTTGGACTCCTCGGCGGAGGCAAAACCGGAGTATTGGCGCATGGTCCACAGCCGACCCCGGTACATGGTGGGCTGGATGCCTCGGGTGAAGGGATATTCTCCGGGGTAGCCCAGGGCCTCCTGGTAGTCGAATTGGGGGAGGTCATCGGGGGTGTACAGGATTTCCACGCCCTCGCCGGAACTGAGGGGGAAGTTATCCTGGCGTTCCGGGCGCTTCTCCAGTATGGGTTTCAGGGTTTTTTCCTGCCATTCCTTCTTGCTCTTTCCCGGCATAGCAAGCCTCCCTGGATCGCGATTGAGCCAACACCGTAGTGTAACTTATCGCCAAGGGGATGTCAATGGAGAGGGGCTATGCTATAATCGGGCACAGGATGGAGCGAATTCTTTCCGGAAAACCCAGCCCTGAGGACCTGCCCCTGGATACCACCCTTCGGCCCAAGCGCTTCGCTGATTTCGTGGGGCAGGAGAAGATCAAGGACAACCTGAGGATAGCCATAGCCGCGGCCCGGGGCCGGGGGGAGACCCTGGACCACATCCTGTTCTACGGGCCGCCCGGCCTGGGCAAGACCACCCTCGCCTATGTGGTGGCCTCGGAGATGGGGGTGAATATCCGCATCACCTCGGGGCCAGCCATCGAGCGCCCCGGAGACCTGGCAGCCATCCTGACCAACCTCAAGGAGAACCATATCCTGTTCATCGACGAGGTGCACCGGCTGTCCCGGGCGGTGGAGGAGGTGCTCTATCCGGCCCTCGAGGAGTTCGCCCTGGACCTGGTCATCGGCAAGGGGCCGGGGGCCCGGAGCCTCCGCCTCAAGCTGCCCCCCTTTACCCTCATCGGGGCCACCACCCGCTACGCCCACCTCAGCCCGCCATTGCGCGACCGCTTTGGGGCGGTGTACCGCCTGGACTTCTACGATGTGCCTGCTATGGAAGCCATAGTGAGACGCTCGGCGGGAATCCTCAAGGTGGAGGTCCAGGATGGGGGGGTGGTGGAGATCGCCCGCCGCGCCCGGGGCACACCCCGGGTGGCTAACCGGCTGCTCAAAAGGGTACGCGACTATGCCCAGGTGAGGGCCGAAGGGGTTATCACCGAGCCCGTGGCCCAAGAGGCCTTAGCCCGCCTGGAGGTGGACCCCATAGGACTGGATGAGATCGACCACAGGGTGCTGCGGGTCATCATCGAGAAGTTCGGCGGGGGGCCGGTGGGGCTGGAGACCATCGCCGCCGCCATCAGCGAGGAGCCCGATACCATCATGGATGTCTACGAGCCCTTCTTGCTCCAGCTCGGTTTCCTGGAGCGGACGCCGCGGGGCCGGGTGGCCACCCGCTCCGCCTACGAGCACCTGGGCCTGCCCTATCCCAAGGAGACGGCCCAGGGCAGCCTGTGGTAAGCACCCATGACCTCGCTGCTGCTGCACACCTGCTGTGGCCCCTGTGCCCTCTACACCATCGATTACTGGAGGGGGCGTGGCCTCCAGGTTACCGCCCTATGGTATAACCCAAACATCCACCCCTTCCAGGAGCACCAGGCCCGCCTGGGGGCCATGAACACCGTCTCAGAGCTTAAGGCGGTTCCCCTCATTGTGGTGCCCGGCTACCAGATGGTGCGCTACCTGCGGGCGGTGGTGGGCAAGGAGAGGGAAAGGTGCGGGCAGTGCTATAGGCTGCGGCTGGAGAAGGCCGCCCAGGTGGCCAAAGAAAGGGGCTTCGATGCCTTTACCACCACCCTATTCATCAGCCCCCATCAAGATCACCGCCTCTTGAGCCAGATAGGGCGGGAACTGGCGGCCCACTACGGGACCGCCTTTCTCAGCGACGACCTCCGCGCTGGCTTCAGGGAGAGTCACCGGGCCAGCCGGGAGCTGGGACTATACCATCAGCGATACTGCGGCTGCATATATAGCGAATGGGAACGCTACGCCAAGGCGACCATGCCACCAATTCGATGCTGACCATCCCCTGGAGATTGCTGCTCTTAGTTCTGTTGTTGGCCTCTCTCCTTGTGCCGACCTGCGGCGCGCCCTCGAATCTGGCCCTGGTGACCAGGGTTATCGACGGCGACACCATCGAGATCGCCGGGGGCCAGCGCGTCCGCTACATCGGCATAGATACCCCTGAGGTCTATCCCCAGCTAGAGCCCTGGGGCCTAGAGGCGCTGGCCGCCAACGAGCGCCTGGTGGGGGGGAAGCGAGTCAGGTTGGAGAGGGACGTAACCGACCGGGACAGGTATGGCCGGCTCCTGAGGTATGTCTATGTGGATGACACCTTCGTCAACGCTGAATTGGTCAGGCTGGGTCTGGCCCGGGCCAGGGCCTATCCCCCCGACACCAAGTATCAGCACATCCTGGAACAGGCGGAGCGGGAGGCTAGGGCCGCCGGCCTGGGGATATGGGCCGCCCGATAAGGCCGCCGGGCTAGCGCTGTAATTGTATCTCGGCCAGGGCCGACCAATAGCTATTTCGGGCCCTTTCCAGGGCCTGGCGCAGGGCGGCGCGGGCCGGAGGGGGCACTCGGCGGAGCTGCTCTTGAAGCTGGGCCTCCGCCCGGGCCCGATTCTGCTGGAGGCGTTGCACCAATAGCTCGAGCTCGCCATCGGCGCTGGGGTGGGCCCTGACCAAAGCCGGTAAATCATCTAGGTGCTTCTGAAGGCGCCTGGTCAGTTTCTCCACCTGTTCCGGCCGATTTCGCTTCGCCATCTCGATGGTTTCCTTGAGGCGGGTTTCAGCGAACTGGGCATGCAGTCTGGCCTTTCCCATTTCGGAGCGGGTCAGCACAAGCCTGACCTTCTCCGTCGCCAGCTTGACGGGGTAAAGGGGCTGGTCTGGGAGGCTGTTGCCCGAGGCGGCCACGGTGCTGCCCCCGGCCAATACCAGCAAGGCGATGACAGTGGCCGCCACCACCCAGCCCCGCCGCCACCACGCCCGGG
>MTNP01000031.1 GCA_002011475.1 Dehalococcoides sp. JdFR-54 | reverse complement strand
TCATCTGGCAGCCGATGGTCCAGATATAATAGTGAGCCATGTCACTAATCCTTCTATGTGAGGCGAGCCCCTGTACCCAGGGGCTCCCGGTTTGGCTTCCAATCACGCGGAGGGAGTGGGATTCGAACCCACGACCCCACTTTCGCGGGGTAACCGCTTAGCAGGCGGCCGCACTAGACCACTATGCGATCCCTCCCCAAACCTCAATATAGCACAAGCGGGCCCCCATTTCAACCAATAGGGCCTGTATTGCCCCACGGCCGCCGCATATGTTAAACTGGGCTATGCTCATTGCCAAACGGGGAACATTGTGTTATACTTTTCCCTTAGCCTTGAGGCTAAACAGGATTGAGCAAAGGGGGGAATTTGGTCGAGGCCATCTCCATTAAGCTTCTCCTAGAATCCGGGGCCCACTTCGGCCACCAGACCAGCCGTTGGCACCCCAGGATGAAACCATATATTTTCACCCAGCGCAATGGCATCCATATCATCGACCTGGAACAAACTGTGGTCATGCTGGATAGGGCTTGCCAGTTCATTCGGGATGTGGTGGCTCAGGGCAAGACGGTGCTCTTCGTAGGTACCAAGAAGCAGGCCCAGGAGGCCATGGAGCAAGAGGCCACCCGCTGCGGCATGTATTATGTCAACAAGCGGTGGCTGGGCGGCATGCTCACCAACTTCGCCACCATCCAGGCCCGCATCGACCACCTGGTGCGCCTGGAGGATGCCCGGGCCAGGGGGGAGTTTGCTTATGCCACCAAGAAAGAAATGCTGAAGCTGGAGGAGGAGATAGAGCGCCTCAACCGTCAGATGGGCGGTTTCAAGGAGATGACCACCCTGCCCGGTGTCCTGTTCATTGTGGACCCATCCCGGGAGCGCATTGCCCTGGCCGAGGCCAAGCGGATGGGCATCCCGGTGGTGGCCATAGTGGACACCAACTGCGACCCCGATGAGATCGACTTTCCCATACCCTCCAATGACGATGCCATCAGGGCGGTGCGGCTCATCAGCGCCAAGATCGCCGACGCTGTTATAGAGGGCAGGGAGATGGCTGAGGCCCGAGCCGCCGAGGCCGAGGTCCTGGAGGAGAAGGTGGGCGAGGAGCTCACCACCTATAGCTTTAGCCCCAATGAGGAATAGCCAGGGGCTACGGAGGTCGATTTGCATATTCCAGCCAATGTGATCAAGGAACTTCGGGAGCGCCTAGGGGCAGGCATCATGGAGTGCCGCAGCGCCCTCATCGAGGCCGGGGGTGACCTGGACAAGGCCGCGGAACTCCTGCGGGAGCGCGGCCTGGCCAAGGCAGCCAAGAAGGCCGACC
The DNA here is from genome assembly GCA_002011475.1 of Dehalococcoides sp. JdFR-54. Taxonomy (GTDB): domain Bacteria; phylum Chloroflexota; class Dehalococcoidia; order JdFR-54; family JdFR-54; genus JdFR-54. Next base: position 20,524 of record MTNP01000031.1, on the reverse strand, counting down.
GGGCCACCCCCCAGGGCCTCATTGAGGCTTATATCCACCCCGGGGCCCGCATCGGTGTCCTACTGGAAATAAACTGTGAGACCGACTTTGTGGCCCGTACCGAGGAATTCAAGGCCCTGGCTCATGATATTGCCCTGCAAGTGGCCGCCCTAGGCCCCCGATGCCTCTCCCCTGAGGACATCCCGCCGGATAGCGAAGAAGACCGTGAGAATGCCTGCCTGCTAAAGCAGCCCTTCATCAAAGACCCCAGTAAGACCGTTGAGGACGTGATCACCGAGGTCACGGCCAAGGTGGGGGAGAATATTCGGGTGAGGAGATTCGTCCGCTTCGAGTTGGGTGGCTGAGGAAGAGGCCATGCCCCAGACCAGGTACCAGCGCGTCGTGCTCAAGCTCAGCGGCGAGGCCCTCATGGGCAATGCCGAGTACGGGATCGATGCTGCCACCCTCAAGGCCGTAGCCCAGCAGGTCAAGGGGGTGGTGGACATGGGGACGGAGGTGGCTATCGTGGTGGGGGGTGGCAATATCTGGCGGGGCAGGGATAGCGTCGCCGCTGGCATGGAGCGAGCGGTGGCTGACAACGCCGGGATGCTGGCCACCATCATAAATGCCCTGGCCCTTCAAGACGCCATCGAGCGAGAGGGGGTTAGCTGTCGCACCCAGTCGGCTCTGATCATATGGGCCGTGGCCGAACCCTATATACGCCGTCGTGCCATCCGCCACCTGGAAAAGAAACGGGTGGTCATCTTCGCCGCCGGCACCGGGAACCCGTATATGACAACGGACACCGCAGCCGCCCTGCGGGCCATTGAGATCGGAGCCCAGGTGTTGCTCATGGCCAAAAATCGGGTGGACGGCGTCTATAGTGCCGATCCCCGCCTCGACCCCACTGCTCAGAAGTTCGACCGCCTGAGCTACCGGGATACCCTGAATAAGCGCCTCGAGGTTATGGATACTACTGCCCTTACCTTATGCATGGAGAACAAGCTCCCCATCATCGTCTTTGACCTCCAGGCCCCCAATGGCATTGAACGGGTGGTGGCCGGGGAATCCATAGGCACCCTGATCTCCGAAGACGGGTAGCGGTATCAGCCTGATTGGCTGAGCCTATCGCCCGCACAGGCCAGGCCCATTGCCTTTGGGCCTGTTGTCGGTGGGAGGCTGAGAGTGATAGATGACATTCTCCGGGATACTGAGGCCAAAATGCATAAGACCATCGAGGTCTTGGGCCGGGAGCTGGCCTCCATCCGCACCGGCCGGGCCAGTCCGGCCCTGGTGGAGTCCATCAAGGTCGATTATTATGGCGTGCCCACCCCCATCAACCAGCTAGCTTCCATATCTGCCCCCGAGGCTCGGCTGCTGCTGATCCAGCCCTGGGATAGAAGCGCTTTGGGCAATATAGAGAAGGCTATCCTCAAATCCGAGCTGGGCCTCAACCCCAGCAACGATGGCCACGTCATCCGCCTCCCCATCCCACCCCTTACCGAGGAACGACGCCAGCAACTGGTCAAGCTAGTGCATCGAAGGGTGGAGGAGGGGCGGATCAGTCTGCGCAACCTGAGGCGGGAGGCCTTGGAACACCTGCGCCGGCTGGAAAAGGAGAGGACGATCTCCCAGGACGAGCGGGAGCGGGCCCAGGAGAGGCTCCAGAAGCTCACCGACAGCTTTATCGCCGAGGCCGGCAAGAGGGGCGAGGACAAAGAGGCCGAGCTTATAGAGTTTTAGTCCGCCCGCCGCGGAAAGATAACGCAATGGCTAAAAGGCTCAGGATAAGCAGGCTGCCCCGACATGTGGCCATCATCATGGATGGCAATGGCCGCTGGGCGAAGCAACGGGGCTTGCCCCGACTGGCGGGACACAGGGCAGGTACCGAAAACATCCGCCGCATAGTCGAGGCCAGTGCCCGCTTCGGGGTAGAGTATCTTACCCTTTATGCCTTCTCCACGGAGAACTGGCGCCGACCCCGGCGGGAGGTGCGGGGCTTGATCCAGATCCTGGCTGAGGTCATAGACAGGGAGACGGAGGAACTGCACCGCAGTGGGGTTCGCCTCCGCCATCTGGGAAGCCTGGAGGGCATCGCCCCCGAACTCCAGCACAAGATACGCCGCTCCTTGGAGTTGACCAAGGATAACACCCGACTCAACCTCAGCATTGCCTTTAACTACGGGGGACGCGCCGAGATTGTGGAAGCGGTGAGGCGCCTGGTGGCTGAGGGCGTGCCTCCCCACCAAATCAACGAGGAACGAATCAGCAGCTACCTGTATTCCGCGGGGCTCCCCGATCCCGACCTCATCATCCGCACCGGCGGCGAGATGAGGCTCAGCAATTTCCTGCTGTGGCAATCCGCCTACAGCGAATACTATGCCACGCCCACCTTCTGGCCCGATTTCGACGATAAGGAGTTGGAACAGGCATTAATAGCCTTTGGCCAGCGGCGCCGCCGCTTCGGCCGGCTCCAAGCCCGCGCTGGCAGCGCCCCCCAAGCAGTGAGTGGCGTGCTCCGCAAGCGGACCCTCAGCGCCGTAATCGGCATCCCCCCCCTGGTGGTTGTGGTGTGGCTGGGCAACCCCTGGTTCGCCATGCTAGTAGCTGCGGCAGCCTTGGTGGCCACCTATGAGCTCTATAGGATGCTGGCCGACTCCGGCAGGTCGCCCCTCACCGTCCCAGGCCTAATAGGCGCTGTCCTTTTCGCCCTAATCCCCCTGTGCCCGGATGCCAGGGCATTGCCCGCAGCCTTAGCTGCCGCCATAATCGTCACCCTAGCTGGCAGCGCACTGGGGGCTAGCCGCAGTGGCCGTTTCCCGGATTGGGCGTGGACCCTGGCCGGCATGCTCTATATAGGCTGGCTTCTCAGCTATCTGGTCGCCCTGGCCGAGCTGGAGAACGGCTGGCGCTGGGTGCTTCTGACCTTATTCGCCGTCTTCGCCTCCGACACCGCCGCCTACTTTGGGGGCCGGGCTTGGGGCAGACACCCCTTGGCCCCAGGCATAAGCCCGGCAAAGACCCAGGAGGGGACGGTGGCCGCATTCCTGGGCGCTATCCTGGCCGTCATGGTTCTGCCCCTTATACTCCACCTCCCCATTCCCTGGTGGCAGGGGCTCCTCCTGGGGTTGCTGGTGGGCCTTTTCAGCCAACTGGGAGACCTGGCCGAGTCGGCGGTGAAGAGGAGCTGCGGGGTCAAGGATGCCGGGGGGTTGATCCCGGGCCACGGCGGCGTCCTGGACCGCCTGGATAGCATCCTTTTCAGTGGCATTGTTGTCTATTATTATGTATCATTAATTGTATTATGAAGCGACTCTCCATCCTGGGTTCTACAGGCTCCATCGGCCGGCAGACCCTGGAGGTGGTGAGGGCCTTCCCGGAACGATTCCGAGTCTGGGGCCTGGCTGCCGGCGAGAACGCCCCCCTCCTGGGGCAACAGATCGACGAATTCAGGCCGGCCCTGGTCTCCCTGGTGCGGGGGCACCTCCCAGGGGGCGATTACCGAACCTGCACCGCCGAGGAAATGGCCGCCCACCCTGAAACAGACCTAGTGGTTATAGCCACCTCGGGCCGGGCCGGGCTGGGGCCCACCCTGGCCGCCATCCAGGCAGGCAAGGACATCGCCCTGGCCAATAAGGAGGTGCTGGTGATGGCCGGGGCCGTGGTCACCGCCCTGGCTCGGGAGCATAACGTTGAGATCCGGCCCATAGATAGCGAGCATAGCGCCCTGTGGCAGTGCCTCCGGGGGGAGGACAGGGCGACGGTGAAAAGGCTCATCATCACCGCCTCAGGCGGGCCCTTCCGCCACCACACCACCCAAGAGATGGCCCAGATCACCCCAGAGGCGGCCCTCAGACACCCCACCTGGCAGATGGGCAAAAAGGTCACCATTGATTCGGCCACCCTGATGAACAAGGGGATGGAGATCATCGAGGCCCACTGGCTCTTCGGCATTCCTTACCAGGACATCGAGGTGGTGGTCCACCCCCAGAGCCTCATTCACTCCATGGTGGAGTTCGCCGATGGCTCCATCAAGGCCCAACTCAGCCCGCCCGATATGAAATTGCCCATCCAGTACGCCCTCGCCTACCCCGAGCGCTGGCCCAATTCCGAGCTACCCTTGGTGGACTGGACTCAACGGTTGGACTTGAACTTCGAGGCGCCTGACCTGAGCCGCTTCCCCTGCCTCCGTCTGGCCCGGGAGGCGGGGATGAGGGGGGGCACCTATCCGGCGGCGCTCTGCGCCGCCGACGAGGTGGCCGTGGACCGCTTCCTGAAGCGGGACATCGGTTTTTTGGATATCAGCCGACTGGTAGAAGATGCTTTGGAGGCCCACCGGGGCAGCCCTCAGCCCACCCTCGACGATATCCTGGCCGCCGATGCCTGGGCCAGAGACTATGCTGCAAACTGGAAGCCAAAATGACGGTGCTCCTGACCATCGCCGCCATCGTTATAGTCCTCTTCGTGATCATCTTCCTCCACGAATTGGGGCATTTCCTGGCGGCCAAGGCCGCCCGGGTGAGCGTGGAGGAATTCGGCATCGGCTTCCCACCTCGGCTTTTCGGCATCAGATTCAGGGGGACCATCTACTCCCTGAATCTGATACCCATTGGCGCCTTTGTCAAGATGGCCGGGGAGGCGGAAGCCAAAATCCCCGGCAGTCTATACAGCAAGCCGGCCTGGGTCAGATTCCTGGTCAGTGGGGCCGGGCCCGCGACCAATATTACTTTGGCCCTGGTCCTGTTCACCACCAGCTTCATGTTCCCCACCGTGGTACCAGTCCTGGATCAAGGCATTCTGGTGCGGGAAGTAGCTCCAGCCTCCCCGGCCGAGAAGGCAGGCATCCAGCCAGGAGACAGGATCCTGAGCATTGCCGGCCAGCCCGTTAAAACCCTGGATGAGGCTGCCCAAGCCATCCATGGCCATAAAGGCCAGCAGATACAGATGGTATTGCTGCGAGGAGACCAGAGGCTTTCCGTGAGCCTGATACCCCGCCCCAAGCCACCCCCAGGCCAAGGGCCCACCGGGGCCACCCTTTCCTATCCCACAACAGTGCAGAGGTTCAGCCTCACCCAGGCTCTGGCCAGGAGCGGGCGCCTCTTCATCCACCTGCCTGTAATACTCAAGGACTTCTTCACCTCGGTGGCCCGGGAACCCGGCAAGAGCCTGGTGGGGCCGGTGGGGGCTGCCCAGCTCACCGGCGAGGTGGTCAAGTACGGGCTGCAACCCATGGTGGGCCTGGCGGGGAGCCTCAGCCTGGGCCTGGGCATCTTCAACCTGTTTCCCATCCCACCCCTAGATGGCGGCGGCATGCTCATCGCCCTGGGCGAGGGGCTGAGCCGGAGGGGGCACCTCTCCCCCCGACTACGCCAGATCATCTATGCCGGCGGCACCCTCCTTTTGATCAGCATCATCCTCGTGGTAACCTACAATGACATCGCTCGCCTTATCCAGGGGGAGAGCATCTTGCCATGGTGAAGCGCCGTTTCTCCAGGCCCATTAACATCGGTGGGGTCACTGTAGGCGGTGGTGCCCCCATAGTGGTGCAGTCCATGACCAACACCGACACCCGCAATGTGCCGGCCACCATCAACCAGATAAAGGAGCTGGAGGAATGCGGCTGCGAGCTGGTGAGGGTGGCCGTTCCCGACCAAGAGGCCGCCCAGGCCCTGACCAGCATCAAGAAGGCCATCGCCATACCCGTCATCGCCGATATTCACTTCGATTACCGACTGGCCCTTCAGGCCCTGAAGGCCGGCATAGATGGCCTGCGCCTCAACCCAGGCAATATCGGCACTCGGGACCGAGTCATTGCTGTGGCCAAGGCAGCCAAAGAGCAAGGGGTGCCTATCCGCATCGGGGTGAATCAGGGGAGCCTGCCCAAAACGGTGAACCCCGAGCTCCCCGTTGCCCAGCAGATGGTAGAGGTGGCCCTGGAGCAGGTAAGGCTCCTGGAGAGCCTGGACTTCGAGCTGATCAAGTTGTCCCTCAAGGCCTTCGATGTGCCCACCACCATCGAGGCCTACAAGCTCATCGCGGAACGGATGCCCTACCCCCTCCACCTGGGCATTACCGAGGCGGGCACCCCCAGGCGGGGCGTCATCCGCAGCGCCGTGGGCATCGGCACCTTGCTCTATCTGGGCATAGGCGATACCATCAGGGTCTCCCTGAGCGCCCACCCCAGGGAGGAGGTCTTTGCCGCCTATGAAATCCTGAAAAGCCTCGACCTGCGTCAGCACGGCCCGGTGCTGGTGAGCTGCCCCTCCTGTGGTCGGGCCGAGGTGGATATAATCGGGCTGGCCGAGGCCGTGGAAAAGCGCCTGGAGGCCATAAAACCGCCCATCAAGGTGGCTGTGATGGGCTGCGTGGTCAATGGCCCGGGCGAGGCCAGGGATGCCGATGTGGGCATCGCCTGCGGCAAGGGGAGGGGGGTCATCTTCAGGAAGGGCCAGGCGGTGCGTACCGTTGAGGAGGCTGAGTTTCTGGAAGCCCTGATGGCAGAGGTGGAGGGGCTGCTACCCGGGGCTTAGCTATGCAGGGGCTCTTCGTAAAGCTAGGGCACCTTGTGGAGCGGTGGCCGGCCCTGACCCTGGGGCTGGCGCTGCTCTTGTTAATAGGCGCTGTCTTCGGCACCCAGCGACTGACCTTCTCCAGCGGCATTGAGACCTTCGTCTCCACCAAGTCCCCGCTCTACCAGGATTTCAAGCGCTATGCCCGGGACTTCGGCAGCGACCCCGTTATCGTGGTCCTCCGCGGCCAGGCCTTGGACGACCTCATCCACAGCCGTAACCTGGAGGCCATGGGGGAGCTGGCCACCAAGCTGGAGGGCCGGGGCGATGTCTTCTCCATCCTCAGCCCCCTGACCCTGATTCAGGAAAGCGCTCCCCCCGGCTCTACCCTCAGCCCAGACCTGGTCAAGGCGCAGCTCCTGAACCCCGGCACCGGCCGGATAAAAGCCCAGTTTCGCCCTGTCCTCCCCGACCAGAGGCATGCCTTAATCCTCATCAGCCTCAAAGGCGATCTGTCATTGGAGGAGATGCGCCATAGCGCCGATGAGGTGAGCCATTTGGTTGAGGGCCTGAGCTTTCAGGGGGTGGAGGTCTCGCTCACTGGCGTCCCTGTGCTCACCAGCCAGATAGACGACCTCATATATTCCAACCTGCGCAGGACCTTGGTCCTGTCTGTAGGGCTGATGCTCCTGGTGCTGGCCGTGTTCTTCAGCGTCAGGGGGATATTCCTGTGGCGGTGGCTGGCCCTGGGGGTGATGGTCTTGGCCCTGGCCTACGCCTTCGGGGCTATGGGCTGGCTAAATATCCCGCTGACCATGGCCACCATGGCCATCTTCCCCATCCTGGTGGGACTGGACATCGATTATGGCATCCAGCTCCATAATCGCTTCGATGAGGAGGTCAGAAAGGGACAACCCCCGCCCCAGGCCGGCCGGACTGCCATCACCTATATTGGACCGGCCATAGGCATTGCCCTGCTGGGGGCCGCTTGTGGCATCTCCGCCCTCTTCTCCTCGCCGCTGCCCCTCATCAAGGACTTCGCCAAGATGCTCATCATGGGGCTGGCCATCGCCTATATGGCGGCCCTGTTTCTGGTGCCCACCTTCCTGCGCTGGCGCCGCCGAACCCCCGCCCGGGAACTGGTCACGGGCCGAAAAGGCTGTTTGGAATCGGGGCGGGGCAAGGTGGGGGGTTGGGCAATAAGGAATCCCCTGTTGATCGTGCCGCTGGCCCTGGCTTTGGCCCTGGCCGGCCTGGTGGTGGACCCCAGGATCGGCATCGAGACCGATGAGACCAAGTGGATCAGAAAAGACCTGCCGGTGATCCGGGGCTTCCAGGAGCTCCAAGAGCTTACCGGGGGCGTCGCAGGGCTAAACATCCTGGTGGAGGGCGACATCGCCAACCCCCAAGTCTTGCAATGGATGCTGGAGGTGGCTGAGACCGCTCAAAGGGCCCACCCCGAGGCCATAAGCAAGGTGACCAGCCTGGCCCATCTCATCCGGCAGCAAGCGGGCACCATACCCCCGTCGGCGGAGGTTGTGAACCAAGTTATCGGGCAACTGCCGCCCTCGGTGAAACGGAACCTGGTCAATGCCGACCTCGATGCCGCCAACCTTGTCTTGACCATAAAATATATGCCCCTGGCAGACCTGAAAGCACTCCAAGACGAGATAGAAGACATCGTCTCCAGCCCCCCGGCCGGGGTCAGGGCTGTCCCCACAGGGTGGACGGTCATACAAACAAGCATCTGGCTGGCCCTGGGTCAGGAGCGGCAGAGGATGACCCTATGGAGCATTGGCTTCGTCTTTCTGGGGCTGTTGATTCTGTTCCGTGGCCGACTGTGGCGGGCCATGGTCGCCACCTTCCCCATGGTCTTGGTAGTGGGCTGGTCGGCCCTGTTACTGTATCTGGCCGGCATCAAATACAATCCGCTGACTGCCACTATGGGCGCCCTCATCCTGGGCCTCGGCGCCGAGTACACCATCCTGGTCCTGTGGCGATACCACCAGGAGCGGGGGCAGGATAGGCCACCGCCCCAGGCTATGGTGGAGGCCATCTCCCGACTGGGCCGGGCCATCCTGGCCTCCGGCCTGACCACCATTGCCGGCTTCGGGGCCTTGCTCTATGCCCGCGACTTTCTCATCCTGCGGGACTTCAGCCTCATCATCATGTCGGACATCTTCCTGGCCCTGGTGGGTTCCTTGGTGGTCATGCCCGCGGTGGTGGTCTGGGTGGACAGCAGGCTTGCCCGCAGGCCAAAACAGGGTTAGAATAGCACGCGGGATAGGGGAGATGCGCTTTTCCCGGCTTTTCGTAAAAACCCTGCGCCAGGCCCCGGCCGAGGCCGATACGGTGAGCCACCAGTTGCTGCTCCGCGCTGGCATGGTGCAGCAGGTGGCCGCCGGCGTCTACGCCTATTTGCCCCTGGCCTGGCGGGTGCTGCGCAAGATCGAGCAGATCATCCGCGAGGAGATGGATAGGGCCGGCGGGCAGGAGTTGATGATGCCCGGGCTCCAGCCGGTGGAGATCTGGGAGCAATCGGGCCGAAGGGATGCCTTCGGCAAGACCCTGTTCACCTTCACCGACCGCCGCGACCGACGACTATGTCTGGGCCCCACCCACGAGGAAGTGGCTGCCGGATTGGCCAGCCGCTATGTGCAGAGCTACCGCGACCTGCCCCTCCTCCTCTACCATATCCAGACCAAATTCCGCGACGAGCCCCGGCCCCGGGGCGGGCTATTGCGCGTCCGCGAGTTCGATATGAAGGACCTTTACAGCTTCGATGTGGATGAGGCCGGGCTGGACGTCAGCTATAAGAAGATGCTCCAGGCCTACAAGAATGTCTATGACCGTTGTGGCCTGCCCACCGTAGTGGTGGAGGCGGATAGTGGTGCCATCGGCGGCAAGGAGTCCCACGAGTTTATGCTCATCGCTGACAGCGGCGAGGATGAGGTCTTCCACTGCCCCGCCTGTGGCTACGCCGCCAATGCCGAGAAGGCGGAGAGCGTTAAGCCAAGGCTGGAGGCAGAGGAGCCTGCCTCCATAGAGGAGGTGGCCACCCCGGGCATCAAGACCATCGAAGACCTGGCCAATTTTCTGGGCATACCCCCCAGCCGCACCCTTAAGGCAGTTTTCTACACCGCCGACGACCAGGTGGTCTTCGTCACCATCCGGGGCGACTTCGAGGTCAACGAGACCAAGCTCAAGAACGCCCTTAAGGCCCATGAGCTACGCCTGGCCAGCGATGCAGAGGTGGCCAGGGCTGGCCTGGTGGCCGGCTACGCGTCCCCGCTGGGGGTGCACGGCATCAAGACCGTGGGCGACGATTCCATCGCCCTGGGCACCAATTTCGTGGCCGGGGCCAACAAACCCGATACCCACCTCAGGAACGTCAACTACCCCCGGGATTTTGGGGTGGATATCCTCACCGACATCGCCCTGGCCCGGGTCGGGGATGCCTGCCCCCGGTGCGGCGAGAGGCTTCAGTCCATCCGGGGCATCGAGGTGGGGCATGTCTTCAAGCTGGGCACCTTCATCAGCGAGCGGCTAGGGGCCTATTATCTGGACAAGGATGGCGCCACCCGCCCCATCTTTATGGGCAGCTACGGCATCGGGCTGGGGAGATTGATGGCGGCGGCCATCGAGCACAGCCACGATGAGCAAGGCATTATCTGGCCCCTGCCCATCGCCCCCTACCACATATACCTGTGCCCCCTGTATACAGACGACCCGGAGATAGAGAGGGTGGCCGAGGATACCTACGCCCAGCTCGAAAAAGCCGGCTTCGAGGTCCTCTTCGATGACCGCAGGGAGTCGCCCGGGGTCAAGTTCAATGACGCCGACCTCCTGGGCATCCCCATCCGCCTCACCCTGAGCTCCCGCACCCTGAAGCAGCAGAGCATAGAGCTAAAGTGGCGCTCCAAGAAGGAGACCGAGCTCCTGCCCCTGAGCGGGCTGGTGGAGACGCTTAAGAAGCTTGTGGGGGGTTCGTCCGAAAAGGCGAATAACCGGCCTCAAAACCGCCCCAGAGGCTTGCAATCCTGGCAGGATTGTGATATATTTTATTGTAAAGAAACTTACTCGGAGAAGTGGGTAAAAAATCCCACTTTTTTGTTGCAAGGGGATGGCTTCAGCCGAATGGAGGCCTAGCTAGATGAAAAGCGAGTTTCTCATCGCCATCACCCAGCTTTCGGCAGAGAAGAACCTGCCCAAGGAGGTGGTGCTGGGGGCAGTGGAGGCTGCCCTGGTCTCGGCCTACCGCAAGGAGAGCCTCGCCTCCAATCAAAATATATCGGTCAAGATCAATCCCAACACCGGGGAGGTCAAGGTCTTCGCCCAGAAGACAGTGGTGGCGGAGGTAACCGACCCCAAGCGGGAGCTCAGCCTGGCCGAGGCCCAAAAGCTAAACAAAGCCGCCCAGCTCAACGATGTCTTAAACGTGGAGGTGACCCCTAAGAATGCGGGGCGTATCGCCGCCCAGACGGCCAAGCAGGTCGTCCTGCAACGGCTGCGGGAGGCAGAACACGAGGCCATCTTTGAGGAGTACGTCACCAAGGCTGCCGACATTATGAGCGGGGTGGTACGCCGCGTGGAGTCCAAACATGTATATATAGACCTGGGCCGGGCTGAGGGCGTGTTGCCCGCTGTGGAGCAGGTGCCCACCGAACGCTACCGGGTGGGCCAGAGGCTGAAGGTATATGTGCTGGAGGTGGAGCGCACCAGCAAGGGGCCACAGATACTGGTATCCCGCTCCCACCGCAACCTGCTGCGTCGCCTCCTGGAGCTGGAAATCCCCGAGATCCATAATGGCACGGTGGAGATCAAATCCATAGCCCGCGAGGCGGGGTACCGCAGCAAGGTAGCCGTGGCCGCCCGCCAGGCGGGGGTTGACCCTGTGGGCTGCTGCGTGGGGTTAAGGGGGATTCGTATCCAGAACGTGGTCAACGAGCTCCACGGCGAGAAGATCGACGTGGTGCTGTGGCACTCCGACCCGGCCATTTTCATCGCCAATGCCCTGAGCCCCGCCCCGGTGGTAAACGTGGCCATCAACCAAGCTGAGAAGACGGCCACTGTGGTCGTCCCCGACCGACAGCTATCCCTAGCCATTGGCAAGGAAGGCCAGAATGCCAGGTTGGCAGCCAAGCTCACCGGCTGGGGCATAGATATCAAGAGCGCCTCAGTGGCTGAAGCCGAGAGGGCAGCCAAGGTGACTGTGGAGGAAGAGGCTGCCCCAGCAGCCGCTGAGGTCGTCTCCGAAGCGGAGGCGGTGGTGGAGGCAGCCACACCCCAGGAGGTGGCTGAGGCGGCGGAGGCGGAGACCGTCCCGGAGATGGTCATCCCTGAGCTGGAGGAGCTAGCGCCGGAGGAGGCTGTGGCTGAGGCAGCCCAAGAGGTCCAGGCAGTGCCCGTGGAGGTGGCCTTCGCCGAGGAGGCAACCTTTAAGACCGAGCTGGAGCCATCCCAGCTCCGCTTCGCCGAGGAGCTTATGCCCCACTCCGCCAAGGCCGATTCCAAGAGCAAGAAGAAGAAGGGCAAGGACCGGCGAGGGGAGATCGCTGAAACCGGCCGGGCCAAACGGGCCCGCCGCGAGCAGACCCCGATGATGGACTACGATGAGGAGTACTAAGGTTCGCCCTCGCCGCCACAAGCATATACCGCAGCGCACTTGTATTGCCTGTCGGCAGGTACAGCCCAAGCGGGAGTTAGTGCGGCTGGTGCGCACCGCTGACGGTGAGGTGGAGATAGACCCCACGGGCAAAATGCGGGGCCGGGGCGCTTACCTCTGCCGCCAAGAGGGGTGTTGGCAGCAGGCGCTCCAGGGCAATCGATTGGAGTACGCCCTGAGGAGCAAGCTCACTCCTCATAGCCGGGAGCGGCTGGTGCAGCACGGGCTAGAGTTTGTTTCCCAGTGATCGTCCGCCGGCGCTAACAGGAGGCTATAGAATGGGTGCCAAAAAAGCGGAGCCAGCAGGGGCAGGGGCGGAGAAGACCCGACCGGCGCCGGCCCAGCGGCAAGCCCCCGGGGCAAAGGTTAAGTCTGTGGAGCTCCCCGAGGCCATAGCCGTAAGTAATCTAGCCAATGTGCTGGGCACCAGCCCTATAGAGGTCATAAAGCAGCTGATGCGCCAGGGCGTCATGGCCAACATCAACCAGGTCATCAGCTATGAAATAGCGGCCGGTGTCGCCTCCGCCTTCGGCTACGAGCCCAAGGAGACGCGACGCCGGGGGCTGGCAATAGCTGGCAAACGCCCGGCCGCGCCCCAAAAAGGCGAGCTCCGCCCTCCGGTGGTAACCATCCTGGGACATGTGGACCATGGCAAGACCACCCTGTTGGATGCCATCCGCCAGAGCAATGTGGTCGCCACCGAGGCGGGCAGCATCACCCAACACATCGGCGCCTACCAGGTGGAAACGGATAGTCGTAAGATAACCTTCCTGGACACCCCGGGGCACGAGGCGTTTACGGCCATGCGGGCTCGGGGCGCCCAGGTAACCGACATCGCCATTGTGGTGGTGGCTGCCGATGATGGGGTGATGCCCCAGACAGTCGAGGCCATAGACCACGCCAAAGCCGCGGATGTCCCCATCCTGGTGGCCATCAACAAGATAGATAAGCCCAATGCCAACATAGAGAGGGTGAAAAAACAACTGGCCGACATGGGCGTCCTCATCGAGGAGTGGGGGGGCGATGTGGTCTGTGTGGCCGTTTCCGCCAAAAAACGGGAGGGCATCACCGACCTCCTGGAGAACCTACTGGTGGTGGCCGAGGTTCTGGAGCTCAAGGCCGACCCCCACCGCCCCGCCCAGGGCGCGGTTATCGAGGCCAGGCTGGATAAGTCCAGAGGTCCCCTGGCCACAGTACTGGTCCAGAATGGCACCCTGCGCATAGGCGATATCATGGTGGCGGGCAATGCCTGGGGGCGAATCAGGGCCATGTTCAATGACAGGGGGAAGCATCTCAAGAAAGCCGAGCCAGCTACACCCGCCGAGGTCCTGGGGTTGAACAGCGTCCCCAGAGCTGGCGACACCTTTACCATCGTGCCCAATGAGCGCCAGGCCAAGGAGCTGCTGCAAAGACAGCAGGAGGAGCAAAAACAGGCCCTCGGCGCTCGGAGGCTGGCCACCCTGGACAGCCTGGCCGCTCAGATAAGTGCTGGCGAGGTCAAGGAGCTTAACCTCATCCTCAAGACCGATGTCCAGGGCAGCATCGAGCCCATCAGGGACTCCTTGGAGCGTCTTCATACCGAGCAGGCCAAGGTCAGGGTCATCCATTCCGGCAGTGGCAGCATTACCGAAAGCGATGTCTTGCTGGCCTTGGCCTCTAAGGGGATCATCATCGGCTTTAATACCCCTATTGAGCCGGGAGCCAAGCGGCTGGCTGAAGTGGAAGGGGTAGACATCCGCTCCTACCAGGTGATCTATAACCTGGTGGACGACGTAAACAAGGCCCTCAGCGGGCTGCTGAAACCGGCGACGGTAGAGGTGGTAGAGGGACGGGCTCAGGTGCTGGCCGTCTTCCCGGTGAAGAAATTGGGCAAAGTCGCCGGGGCCAGGGTTGTAGAAGGCAGGGTCAGCCGAGACAGCCCGGCCCGGGTCCTGCGCAGCGGTAAGGTCGTCCACGATTCCAGGGTTGCCAGCTTAAAGCACTACCAGGAATTCGTCACCGAAATAGGGCCGGGGCAGGAGTGCGGCATCGGCATCGAGGGCTTCGCCGACTTTGAGGTCGGTGACATCATAGAGACCTACCGTAGGCAACAGGCCAGTTCCCCCTGAAAACCCCCGGGATGACCAACCTGCCCACTAGATAGGAAGGTGCCACCGCATGACCCGGCGCACCGAACGGATTAATGACCTCATCCGCCAGGAGATAAGCGAGCTCATCCGCCAGGCCAAGGACCGCCGACTGAGCAGCCTGGTTACGGTGACCGAGGTGGTCACCTCCCCTGACCTCAGACACGCCAAGGTGTTCGTCAGCGTCATGGGCAGTGAGGCGGAAAAACGGGATACCCTGAAGGGTTTGGTGGCCGCTGCTGGCTTCTTCCGCAAGAACCTGGCCATGCGGCTAGCCATGCGCCGTATCCCCCAGCTTGAGTTTCGCCACGATGATTCCATCGAGCGGGGCAGCCACTTATTGGATTTAATCAGGCAAGTAAGCCGCGAGCCCAGAGCGGAGTCGGACCCCGGTGAGCCTGGACGGTTTCCTCAACCTCGATAAGCCCCTGGGGATGACCTCCTTCGGGCTGGTAGCCCAGATCAGGGGCATTTGCCGGGAGCGACGGGTGGGGCATGCCGGAACCCTAGACCCCATGGCTACCGGCGTTTTGCCCATATGCCTGGGGCGGGCCACCAAACTGGTGGAGTACCTTCAGGATGCCCCCAAGACTTATATCGCCGAGGTCCAACTGGGACAGGCCACCGATAGCTACGATGCCACAGGCCGGATAACCTATATCGGCGACCACACCCGGGTAACCCCGGGGCTCCTGGAGGAAGCCCTGGGGGCACTCCAGGGCAGCATTGACCAGAAACCGCCCCCTTACAGCGCTGTCAAAGCAAATGGTAAACCCCTTTACCGACTGGCCCGGGCCGGTGCCCCGGTAGAGCCCAAGGTCAGAAGGGTCCAGGTATACCGGCTCCGTATCTTAGACTGGCAACCCCCCAGGTTAAGGCTGGAGATCGACTGTGGCAAGGGCACCTATATCCGCTCGCTGGCCCATGACCTGGGCATCAGGCTGGGGTGTGGGGCCTATCTCCACAGCCTGGTGCGCACCCGATATGGCCCCTTCCATCTGGCCCAAGCCCTTACCCTGGCCCAGGTGGCGGAAGCCTTCCAGAATAACAGGGGGGCATCCATCCTCCAACCCCCCGGGACAGCCCTGAGCCACTGGCCGGCAGTGGTCCTGAATGAGGACCAGCAGAGGCTCCTCAGCCAAGGCCGCCCCATCCCCCTGGACAGCCAGCCCACCGGAATGTTCTGTGGCGCTTACTCACCCCAGGGCATGTTCGTGGCTGTGCTGCGCCTCGACCCCGCCACCGGGCTCTGGCGCCCCCGAAAGGTCTTCCTCTAGCCCATGGGCCCAATTTTGTGGTTAACAAGGGCTAAATAGCGGCCAAAGGTATTGACATCCTAGCTGAGAACGGTTTATATTGAAACTACCCGAAAAAGGAGGTGACTGGCGTGCAGGCATATTGCTTCAAATGTCGGAAGAAGGTGGATATCAAAAATCCAACCAAGGTCACCCTGAAGAATGGGCGACCGGCAACCAGCGGGATCTGCCCGAATTGCAGCACAAAAGTCTACCGAATCGGTAAGAGTTAGACGGGCGGCAGTCAGGCCAAGCGGAGCCAAACCAAAGCGGCTAAGGATATTTTTTTACTCTCTTCAAAAGCATTTGGGCATTAGCCACCAGGATTTGTTGGCTGTCCTCGATGCTCAGGCCAGTGCCCAGGATCGAGGCCTCAGCTAACTGAGGGGTCAAGAGTTCGCTGGGGTGGTGGCTATCGGAATTGAACAAGAGCTTGGCTCCGCTTCTTTGTGCCAAGAGGGCGATGAGGCCATTGGTGAGGCAATGCCCCGGGCGAGAGGTCAACTCCAAGAAGATGCCATTTCGAGCCGCTCGCTGGGCTTGCTCCCAGGTGAGAAGCCCGGGATGGGCTAGGATGTCCACCTCGGGACAATTCAAGGCAGCCAGGTTTGTACCCGGCTCCACGGGCTCGATGATGCTCTCGCCATGGACCACAACTATCCAGGCCCCCAATTCCCTAGCCCTGCGACTGGTTTCGGCAATGGCTGGTGGGGGCACATGGGTGAGCTCAATGCCCGGGATGGCCATGATGCCCCAGTGTTTTCGGGCCAGGGCACAGTCTCCGGTCACCTCCCGAATAATGCGCTCCATGGTGCCGGGGGCGCTATGGTCGGTGAGGGCAATGGCTTGGTAACCCTGGGCGTGGGCCCGCCGAATTAGCTCGATGGGGCTGAGAACCCCATCGCTTAGGGAGGTGTGGGTATGAAAATCGTAAATCATTTGTCACCTCGGCGTGATGCCTTATAATATTATGGCACTGAATGGAAAACGATACCACATTCGGCAGGCATGGGGCAAGGCCCCGCCGAAGCTGTAAGGAAACAAAGAAAGGAGTTGGCGGAATTTGGGTACCATAAATGTAGCCATTATCGGAACAGGCAACTGCGCCTCCTCCCTGGTCCAAGGTGTCCACTACTATCGCCAAGCCCTAGAGGATGAGTTCATCCCCGGGCTCATGCATCCCAACCTGGGTGGCTATCACATAAGCGACATCAAGTTCGTGGCCGCCTTCGATATCGACCGCAACAAAGTAGGCAAAGACCTGGCCGAGGCTATATTTACCCCGCCTAATAATACCATCAAGTTCTGCCAGGTGCCCAAGACCAGCGTCACGGTGGAGCGGGGCATGACCCACGACGGCCTGGGGAAATACCTCTCCCAAATCATAACCAAGGCCCCTGGGGCTACCGCCGATATCGTGGGCATCCTCAAGAAAACCAAGACGGATGTGGTGATCAACTTTCTGCCAGTGGGCAGCGAAGAGGCCACCAAGTGGTATGTGGAGCAGGTGCTGACCGCTGGTTGTGGCTTTATCAATTGCATCCCGGTATTCATCGCCCGGGAGGCCTACTGGCAGAATCGGTTTAAGGAGAGGGGGTTGCCGCTTATCGGCGACGACATCAAGTCCCAGGTGGGAGCTACCATCACCCACCGGGTGCTCACCCGACTATTCCGAGACCGCGGGGTCAAGATAGAGAGGACCTATCAACTCAACTTCGGGGGCAATACCGACTTCTACAACATGCTGGAACGGGAGCGCCTCCAGTCCAAGGAGATCTCCAAGACGGCGGCGGTGGTCTCTCAGCTCGATTATGACCTGGGCCCAGGCAATATCCACATCGGCCCCAGCGATTATGTGGCCTGGCTGGAGGACCGCAAGTGGTGTTATCTGCGCATCGAGGGCAGGACATTCGGCGATGTGCCCCTGAACCTGGAATTGAAGCTGGAGGTATGGGACAGCCCCAACTCAGCAGGGGTGGTCATCGATGCCATCAGGTGCTGCAAGCTGGCCATGGACCGGGGGCTGAGCGGTGCCCTGGAAGCCCCCTCGGCCTACTTCATGAAGTCGCCTCCGGTTCAGCACCCGGACGACGAGGCCCGGCGCATGGTGGAGGAGTTCATCCGCAGCGCCGCTCCAGTCCCGGTGGGCGATACTAAGAGCGAGTAGCTTTTAGCAATCTGTGCGGGTTGAGAGGGGCTAATCATCGATGAAGGTGGCTCAGATTTCCCCCTATGACTTCGCCTATCCCGGCGGCGTTACCAGCCACATCTGTCACCTGTCCCGCCAGCTAGCCCTCCGGGGGCACCAGATCAAGATAATAGCCCCCTGCTCCCGGGGGGTGCCATCCTCGGAGATAGAGGTTATCCCCCTGGGCCGGCCCATCCCGGTGCCCAGCAGCGGCTCATACGCGCGGGTCGCCCTCTCCCCGGGTCTATCCAGCCAGGTCAAGAGCCTGTTAGCCAGGGAGCACTTCGACATCCTTCATATCCATGAGCCGTTTACCCCGATGCTGCCCATCACTGTGGTCCGACTCGCCTCCGAGCCCAAGGTGGGCACCTTTCACGCCTTTCACGGCAAGCCCCGGGGCTATGCCCTAT
This sequence comes from Dehalococcoides sp. JdFR-54, assembly GCA_002011475.1. Taxonomy (GTDB): domain Bacteria; phylum Chloroflexota; class Dehalococcoidia; order JdFR-54; family JdFR-54; genus JdFR-54. Next base: position 2,352 of record MTNP01000031.1, on the reverse strand, counting down.
TCAAGCCGGTGCTCTCCCGCTGGTTTCGCCGATTGGCTGCCTGCACTGCCGTGTCCAGGCCCGCCCTCGATTTCGTGAGCCGCCACTTCCCCGGCAACTATGAGATCATCCCCAATGGCATTGACCTGGGACGCTTCCACTCCGAGGTCCTACCTATTCCTGAGCTTTGTGATGGGAAGCGGAATATCCTATTTGTAGGCCGTCCCGAAAAGCGTAAAGGGTTGAAGTACCTGCTGCGGGCCTATCGGGAGCTGAAAAGGGAGTTCCCCGATTTGCGTCTCCTCGTAGTAGGCCCAGGGACCCACCTGCGGCAGCGTTATGAGAGGCTGGCTCAGAAATATCATCTGGAGGACGTGGTATTCACTGGCTATGTCTCCGATGCCGACCTGCCCCGATATTACAGGAGCGCCGAGGTTTTCTGTGCTCCGGCCACCGGCCAGGAGAGCTTCGGCATTGTGCTCCTGGAGGCTATGGCCATGGGCACGCCGGTGGTGGCCACCAATATCGATGGTTACGCCAGTGTTATGGAGCACGGCGTCCAGGGCCTGCTGGTGCCCCCTCGCCGTGAGGAGGCCCTGGCCCAGGCCATCGCCACCCTGCTGGACAACCCAGCTTTGGGCAAAGAGATGGGTGCCCGGGGGCGGCTTACGGCGGCTGACTATAGCTGGAAACTCATTGCCCGCAGGGTTGAAGAGCTTTACCTCAGGCTACTGCACAGCCACCCCACCCAGTCCCATCTAGAAGAGGAAGTCGCCCGACAACTATGATAAATCTCCCCCAGCTTCGCAGCCGACTGGCCGGTCAGCTGGCCCAGCCGGCGGCACAGCTTCTGGCCAGAAGAGGGGTCAAACCCAACGCCGTCACTGGAGCGAGCCTGCTGGTGGCTATTGCCTCCGCGGCGATCATCGCTTGGGGTTATCCCCTATGGGGGGGGCTGGGGGTGCTGGTGGCTGGGTTCCTGGATATGGTGGATGGAGCCCTGGCCCGATTCGCCCAGCAGCCCAGTCGCCTCGGCGCTTTCCTCGATTCCACAGCGGATCGCCTGGCCGAGGCGGGGCTCCTGGCGGGCATCCTCATCCTGCTCCTGAAGCAGGGCTCGACCCAGGGGGTGTTGTTGGTTTATGCTACCATGGTGGGGGCAGTGCTGGTAAGCTACACCAGGGCCCGGGCCGAGGGGCTGGGGCTGGATTGCCAGGTGGGCCTGTTCACCAGGGCGGAACGGATAACGATGTTGGCCATAGGTCTTCTTATCAACCAAATAGTCATTATACTATGGATCGTGGCCCTACTTAGCTACCTCACCCTGGGGCAGCGCCTTCTGCACGTGTGGCAGCAAACAAGGACGAGCCATGTCGGCGATTAAGTTTATGTCAAGAAATATGAACGGTCAAAAGGGCTGACGGCCGGGGGGAGAAATGCCAACCGTTGCCATTATAGGAGCCCAATGGGGCGATGAGGGGAAGGGCAAGGTCGTGGATATGCTGGCGGCGGAGGCCCAGATGGTGGTGCGCTTCTCCGGGGGGAGTAATGCCGGGCACACTGTGGTCAATCCCTATGGCGAATTTCGTCTCCATCTGGTCCCGGCCGGCATATTCCACCCCCAGACCACCTGTATCATCGGCAATGGGGTGGTCGTCGACCCCGAAGTGCTCCTGGAAGAATTGGAGCTATTGGCCGGCCTGGGCATAGATACCAGTCGGCTTTTCATCAGCTCCCGAGCCCACCTGGTTATGCCCTATCACACCCTCCTGGATGGCCTGGAGGAGGAGTTCCGGGGCAGGGGGGCCATCGGCACCACCCGCAAGGGCATCGGCCCCGCCTTCATGGATAAGGCGGCCCGCCTGGGCATCCGCATGGGCGACCTTCAGGATGCGGCCAGCTTTCGGGACAGGCTGGACTTCGTCCTCGATTATAAAAATGCCATCCTGACCAAGGTCTTCGGGCGTGAACCCCTTTCCAAAGAGGATGTCTACAATCGGTATCTGGAATACGCCCAGAAGCTGGCCCCCTATATTCGAGACACCGAGCCCATCATCGCTGAGGCCCTGGATAGGGGCGACCTGGTCATCCTAGAGGGGGCCCAGGGGACCATGCTCGACCCCGACTTCGGCACCTATCCCTATGTTACCTCCTCCCCACCCACTGCCGCCGGGGCCTGCCTGGGGATGGGGCTGAGTCCCACCAAGATCAACAGCATCCTGGGCGTTTTCAAGGCCTATACCACCCGGGTGGGTGGCGGCCCTATGCCCACCGAACTCAAGGACGAGGTCGGGGAACGCATTCGGGAGCGGGGGCAGGAGTATGGCGCCACTACGGGGCGCCCCCGCCGTTGTGGCTGGCTCGATGGGGGGG
>MTNP01000059.1 GCA_002011475.1 Dehalococcoides sp. JdFR-54 | reverse complement strand
GTTGGTGACGGGGGAGGCGTAGCCGTAGGGGTGGGGGTTGGTGATGGGGTGGGCACAGATTCAACCCAACTTGGGGGTGCGGGCGATGGTTGGGGCGTGGGGCTAGCCCCGCAGCGACACCCCCAGGCCAGAATCAGGCCACCAACCAGCCAGACCATGAAAATGAATCTGAACAGGCTCTTCATGCGGCCCCTTTTTAAACCATCTGCTCAGGTTTGTCAAGTCACAGCAGTCGGGCACTGGCCTCGGCGCTCACCCGGCGGTAGACCTCGGGGAGGGGTAGCCCATGCTCCTGGGCCAGGCGCTTGCAGTCTTCGAACTCCGGGGATAGGCTCAGCCTTCGGTTGTGGAGCTTTTTTATCTTGACCTTTACCTCGCCCAGACTGGACTGGAACTCCACCTCTTCCCGTTGGGCGAGGTGGCGCCCCACCGGCCAGATGCGCAGCCCCAGGGTGGGTGTCTCCCTGAGGATGGTCTCGGCGATCTCGGCCTCGGCGGTGGCGGGGACGAGCACGCTGAGCATCACCGCAGGGCGATTCTTCTTCATCTGGATAGGGGTGAACCAGACATCCCGGGCCCCCCTGTCGAAGAGCTGCTCCATGACATAACCGAACAGCTCCGGGCTCATATCATCGATGTTGGTCTCCACGAGGAGAAGCTCCCCCTCTGCCTGGGGCAGGACCTGCCCTATCCACAGGGACAGGGCATTGGGGAGCTGGGGGATGTGGCGTGTGCCTATGCCGTAGCCTATCCCCTCCAGCATCAGGTTAGGGGCTTGGAAGCGGGCCAGGGTGGTGAGAATGGCGGCACCGGTAGGTGTTACCAGCTCGCCCAGTTGGCTATCTGGGGTGACCTGGAGGGGAGCCTTGGCCTCGGCGATAAGCTCCAGGGTGGCTGGGGCGGGGACGGGGAAGACCCCCTCGGCGGCCGTCACCACCCCGCCGCCACTGGGCAGGGGGGAGCAGTAAATGTCTTCCAGGCCCAGTAGCTCAAAGCCTATGACTGCGCCCATAATGTCGACGATGGCATCCGTGGCCCCCACCTCGTGGAGGTGCACCGCCTCCAGGGGGATGTGGTGAGCCCTGGCCTCGGCGGCGGCCAGGCGGCGGAAGACCCCTTTGCCCCGGGCCTTGACCCTTTGGGGCAAGGCGCTGCCATCGATGATGTCCAGGATCTCGTTCAGGGAACGCGCCTGGTGGGCGGTTGCGTCCACGGACACGGTGACCTGGGTGCCGGTCACGGTGCCCCTGGTGGCCCTTTCAGCACCGATCCGGTAGCCCTCTAGGGGTAGCTTGTGGAGCTCGGCCTCCAGCTCGGAGAGGGGCAAGCCCACATCCAGCAGGGCGCCCAAGATCATATCCCCGGCGGCGCCAGCGAAACAGTGGAAATAGCCCGCCTTCATTTCTCTAGCTCCCGGTTGAGGCTGCCGCTGCGGTAGCCTTCCAGGTCCAAGGTGACATATGCATAGCCCAGCTCCCGCAGTTGCGCCACCACCTTTTGCCGCTGGGCCTCCTGACTCAGGGGGGCGATATCCTCCGGGCCGACCTCGATGCGGGCCACAGGCCCATGGTGGCGCACCCTCACCTGCCTCACCCCCAAGCGGCGCAGGTAGGACTCGGCCTGGGCGATGCGGTGCAGGATTTCAGGGGTGATGGCGGTGCCGTAGGGGACACGCGAGGCCAGGCAGGCCAGAGGGGGCTTGTCCCAGGTGGGCAGGCCCCGTTCCCTGGATAGGGCCCTGATCTCTGGCTTGGTCAGGTTGGCTTCCCGCAATGGGCTGCGTACCCCTAGCTCGGCTATGGCCCTGAGCCCGGGCCGGTAGTCGGCCAGGTCGTCACAGTTGGAGGCCTCAACCACCCAGCTCAGGCCCTGCTCCTGGGCCAGGACCTGGAGCTTTTGGAAAAGCTCCCTCTTGCAGTAATAGCAGCGTTGGGGGTCGTTGGCCGCGAAGCGGGGGTCAGCCAGCTCATCGGTCTCGATAGTCAGATGGCGGATGCCGATGCGGCGGGCCATCTCCCGGGCGGCCTCGGCCTCCTCAGGGGGATAGGTCTGGGACAGGGCGGTGGCGGCCACGGCCCTATCCCCCAGCACCCCATGGGCTACGGCTGCCAGGAAGGTGCTGTCCACCCCCCCTGAGTAAGCCACCAGCACCGAGCCCAGCCCTTTTAGGATGTGCTCCAGTTGCTCAAGCTTTGCCGACACCCCGGGTTCCTTTTCTCAGGGCTGCCCGAAGGGCCTCGCCCAGGTGGCTGGCAGCTATAACCTCCATGTTGGCCAGGTGGGGGGATGGGCCGCCTCTGGGGATGAGGCAGCGCTTGAAGCCCAGCCGGGCCGCCTCGCCCAGGCGCCTCTCCACCTGGGGCACAGCCCTCAGTTCCCCGCTCAGGCCCACCTCGCCCAGGGCCACCAGCTCGGGGTCTATGGCGGCATCTCGGAAGCTGGAGGCGATGGCCAGGGCAATGCCCAGGTCGGCGGCGGGCTCGATTATCTTGAGGCCGCCGACCACATTGACTATTATATCCTGATTCCCCAAGGCTAGCCCCACCCTCTTGGAGAGGACGGCGGCCACGATAAGCAGTCGGTTGAAATCCACCCCGTTGGCGGTGCGGCGGGGTGGGCCGAAGCTGGTGGGGCTGCTCAGGGCCTGGATCTCCACCAGGAGGGGGCGGGTTCCCTCCAGGGTGGGCACCACCACGGAGCCCACCGCCCCCCATTGCCGCTGGCTGAGGAAGGCCAGGGAGGGATTGTCCACCTCCACCAGCCCCTGCCCGGCCATCTCAAAGACCCCCACCTCATTGGTGGAGCCGAAGCGATTCTTCTCGCCGCGCAGCACCCGATAGGCGCTGAAGGGCTCGCCCTCCAGATAGAGCACCACGTCCACGATGTGCTCCAGGGCCCGGGGCCCGGCCAGGGCCCCCTCCTTGGTAACGTGGCCGCTGATGAGCACCGGCACCGCCCTGGGCTTGGACCAGCGCATCAGCTTCAGGGTGCACTCCCTCACCTGGGCCATGCTCCCCGGCGCCCCGGCCACCTCCTCGGCATAGACGGTCTGGATGGAGTCCACTATGGTCAGGTCGGGGGACATCTCCTCCAGGTAGGACAGGATGGACTCCAGGTGGGTCTCCGGAATCAGGTAAACCCCCTGGCCACCGACCCCGAGCCGCTCCGCCCGAAGCTTGATCTGGGACAGCGACTCCTCGCCGGAGACATAGACCACCTTGCCCCCGGCCTGGGCCACCTGGTCAGCCACCTGGAGCAGGAGGGTGGACTTGCCGATGCCAGGGTCGCCCCCGATAAGCACCAGGGAGCCGGGCACAATCCCCCCGCCCAACACCCGGTTGAATTCGGACAGGGGCAATGTGAGCCGGGGTGTCTCGGCGCTGCTCACCTCAGCCAGTTCCTGGGGCTTGCCCCCCAGCCCGGGGAGCCAGGGCGTTGGCCTGGGGGAGACTGCCCTCTCCTGATAGGTGTTCCATTCCTGGCAGATGGGACAGCGCCCCAGCCACTTGGGGCTCTCCCGGCCGCAGCTCTGACAGATGAAGACGGTCTTGAGATGAGACCTATCTATGCCTATCTCCCTCAGCCTAAGGTTTTGGCAAAGACCATGCTAAGCATACCTTAGAAGGGCACCACAAATCAATTGCCACAATCTTAAGGGCAGTTACTTAAAAGTTCCCAGTTTTAATTAAAGTGTGGCTGGCGAAGGTTCTGCCTGAGGCAGCGAGAGACGTGAGGGTTTCGGGCTATCTAAGTAGGAGCGGATGCGACGAGAAGCAACATCCAGGTATTTTTGGTCAATCTCGAAGCCGATGCAAGACACTCCTAAACGGAGGCAGGCCAGGGCTGTAGAGCCGATCCCCATAAAAGGGTCAAGGACGACTCGTGTTCGGATGAGGCCATGAAGCTTGATGCACATCTCGGGCAGACCGATAGGGAACGTCGAGGGATGTGGTCTTTCTCTTTCTCTATCCCGTATGGTCTCGTACGGGATGAACCAAGTATTGCCCCGACACCTTTTATCCTGCTTGGCGCGGTTCCACCGACCAATATTAGACTTATCCTGATAAGGAACCCCTACTGCCAGCCTATCAAGGGGAACCCTGCCCGTCTTGGTAAAGTGGAAAATATATTCATGGCAGTCGTGTAAGAACCTTTGACCAGCTATCGGTTTGTAATGCCCAACTGCTATATCTCCCGTGATATTGGGATAATTGCCTACATCGCCTTTGCCTATGGCAATTGACTTCACCCAGTGTATCACATTTTGGAGGGCAAAGTGTCTTCGCAGCCTTTGAGCAATGTCAAACGGAATCCATGGGTCGGAAGGTGTGCCCCCAACATTGAGGAAGAACGAGCCGTCATCATTCAGCACTCGTAAAATCTTTTCCCCCACCTTTTCTATCCAAGCGAGGTAATCTTTTCTCGGTACTTGGTCCTGGTAACTATTGTAGGGCACCCCGATATTGTAGGGGGGAGAGGTAACCACTATATCCACAGAGCCTTTTTGAAGCCTCTTGCCCATGCCCTCAATGCAATCTTCCAAGTAAAGCATAACAATTTCATTATGAGAACCTGTTGCTACGTAATAGGGTGCCTTCATGGATAGATTCTCCGCAATCTGCTCTCGGCTTCGGGCTTAAGAATAGCCCATTGGGTTCTTGCTGGCCGCTCCCAATCATCTCTATGCAATTCTCCCATCAGAATCTCGCTTATTTCTACGGCGAACCCAGCTCTGCTATATTTAACTACTATGTAATATCCCTCATTCGCCGATACCTTATTGCCCTTAATGAACTTGTTACTAGTGGCCTTTATTTGTATTCCTTGCCCGTAATCGTTAAGCAGGTCGGGTGTGCTACCACCCTTAGGGTAAAACTTCCACCTATTGTCAAGTTCACTTATCTGCCAAGCGATCATATTATGGAGTATTGCTGTCAGGGTATTCGTTTGAATGTTAAGCCTTAATAGATGAACACTGCCATATTTGCCATGATAGCCCATGCCAGTAAGTATTTCGGCTGCCCTGAGCGCTGCGTCCCTGACGATATTGGCATCTAACCCTTGCCGAGCCATAAAGGAGCCTTCTTTGGCAATGTTCACTATATTTCCGCTACAAATGAGGTACGTTTTTGCAAATCCCTGTGGACTCGATAAGCCCGACCACAAGTAGGGCATACTGTATGACAATCGTGTCCATACTGGAAGTAGCCTCGCCCCACAAGCGGTAGCTGCTCGCCGCAGGGGCAAAGCCAAGCCGCAATAATGCCTTCTGCTCGGGCAACGGCTGTCGTCCCGTCGCGGAATCTGACTGGCACTGTGAACAGCTTTAATTCGATGTCTCCCATTGTGCTCGCTCTCTCAATAAATAACGAGCAGCCATAATATACTCTTTTGCGCCTTTTTACGGCATGTATGCCTTAAAACGTGCAAATGTATATCGGTTGCCCTAGCTGCGGTCGGGGAGGGGCTCGGCCAGGCTCACGGTGCGGAACACGATGTGGTCATCCTCCACATCCACTACTACAGTATCCCCGCTCTGAAACTCGCCGCGCAGGAGCTTCTCGGAAAGCTCGTCCTCCACCAGGTTCTGGATGACCCGACGCAGGGGCCGAGCGCCGAAGGTCTGGTCGTAGCCCTTCTCCCCCAGGAAGTCCTTGGCCTTATCGGTGACCTCCAGCTTTACCCCCCTCTCCCCCAGCTGCTGGGCCACCGTGGTCAGCATCAGGTCCACGATCTTGCGGATGTGCTCCATGGTCAGGGCGTGGAAGACCACGATGCCGTCAATGCGGTTCAGGAACTCGGGGCGGAAGAACCGCTTCACCTCGCCCAGCACCTTCTCCTTCATCCGTTCGTAGGATTGCTGCCGGGACTTCTCCTCGTCGGTCTGGAGGGCGAAGCCCAGGGTGGTATCCCGCTTGATGAGCTCGGCGCCGATGTTGCTGGTCATGGCGATGATGGTGTTGCGGAAATCCACCCGGCGGCCCTTGGCGTCGGTGAGGTGGCCATCGTCGAAGATCTGGAGCAGGATGTTGAAGACATCGGGGTGGGCCTTCTCTATCTCGTCGAGGAGGATGGCCGAGTAGGACTTGCGGCGCACCGTCTCGGTGAGCTGTCCCCCCTCATCGTAGCCCACATAGCCAGGTGGGGCACCCACGAGCCGGGCCACGGCATGTCTCTCCATGAACTCGGACATGTCGAGTCGGATGAGGGCCTCCTCGCTGCCGAACATGAACTCGGCCAGGGCCCTGACCAGCTCCGTCTTGCCCACGCCGGTAGGGCCGAGGAAGATGAAAGCGCCTATGGGCCGACGCGGGTCTTTGAGGCCAGCCCGAGCCCGGCGCACCGCCTTGGAAACTATGGCGATGGCCTCGTCCTGGCCGACAATGCGACGGTGCAGGGCCTCCTCCATGTGGAGGAGCCGGGTGGATTCGTCGGTGGCGATGCGGGCTACCGGGATGCCCGTCCACATGCTCACTACCTCAGCGATGTCCTCCTCGGTGACCACGGGCCTATCTTGGCTTTGCTCCGCCTGCCAGTCCTGCTCCATGAGCTGTATTTTCTGGGTGAGGTGCAGCTCCCTGTCCCTGAGCTCGGCGGCATACTCATATTGCTGGCCGGCAATGGCCGCCTCTTTGTCTTTGCGCACGCTTTCCAGGGCGCGACGGGCCTCCACCAGGGTGATGGGGATGCCGCCCCGCTTGATGCGCACCCGGGAGGCCGCCTCATCCACCACGTCGATGGCCTTATCGGGCAAGAAGCGGTCGGTGATGTAGCGGGCTGCCAGGTTGGCGGCAGCCTTGAGGGCCTCATCGCTGATAATGAGGTGGTGGTGCTCTTCGTAGCGATGCTTGATGCCCCGCAGGATCTCCAGGGTTTGGGGCACCGTGGGCTCGTTGACTATTATGGGCTGGAAGCGCCGCTCCAGGGCAGCGTCCCGTTCCACATGCTTGCGGTATTCATCCAGGGTGGTGGCCCCGATGCACTGCACCTCGCCCCGGGATAGGGATGGTTTCAGGATGTTGGCGGCATCCACCGCCCCCTCGGCGGCCCCAGCCCCCACCATGGTATGAAGCTCGTCCACGAATAGGATGCAGTTGCCGGCGGCCTTTATCTCCTCGATGACCTTCTTCAGGCGCTCCTCGAACTCGCCCCGGTACTTGGTCCCGGCCACCAGGGAGCCCATATCCAGGGTGACCACCCGCTTGCCCTGGAGGGTCTCCGGGACCTCGCCGGCCACGATGCGGTGGGCCAGACCCTCCACAATGGCGGTCTTGCCCACCCCGGGCTCGCCGATGAGGGCAGGGTTGTTCTTGGTGCGGCGGCTCAGGATCTGAATCACCCGCTCGATCTCGGTGACGCGGCCGATAACGGGATCGAGCCGCCCCGCCCTGGAGGCAGCGGTGAGGTCGACCCCCAGTTGGTCCAGGGTGGGGGTGCGGGTAGCGGCCCGCAGCCCGGCCTGAGCTTGGGGTGTGCTCTGGGCCAGCACCCGGGCGGTCTCCGCCCGCACCCGCTCCAGGTTCACCCCCAGGCTCTCCAAGACGCCCGCGGCCACCCCCTCCCCCTCTCTGAGCAGGCCGAGGAGGAGGTGTTCGGTGCCGATGTAGTTGTGGCCCAGCCTCCTAGCCTCGTCTACGGCCATCTCAATGACCTTTTTGGCCCTGGGGGTGAGGCCGATCTCGCCCGAGGAGGGTCGCTCGCCGCGCCCGATGATGAACTCCACCGCCGAGCGCACCTTGCTCAGCTCTACGCCCAGGTTGCTCAGGACCTTGGCCGCCACGCCTTCCCCCTCGCGCACCAGGCCCAACAGGATGTGCTCGGTGCCGATATAGTTATGGTTGAACCGCTGGGCCTCCTCTTGGGCCAGGGTGAGCACGCGGCGGGCTCTTTCCGTAAATTTCTCAAATCTGCTAGCCATGGCCGTTTCCGACGACGGTTATCCTCCCCATTGCGCCTGTCTCAAGCTGAGCCGGAGGCGACGGCGCTGGGGCTCAATGCTGAGTATCTTGAGGGTCAGCGCCTCGCCCCTCTGTACCACCTCTTTGGGGTGGCTGATGCGCCGCTCTGCCAGCTCAGAGATGTGGACCAGTCCCTCGATGCCGCCATCGATGCGGGCAAAGGCCCCGAAATCCACCAGTTTGGTTATGGTGCCGGTGACCAGTTGCCCCTCCTGATACCGGTGGGCGATGGTCTCCCAGGGGTGGGGCTGGGTGCGGCGCAGGCTCAGCACCACCCTGCCGCAGGCCTGGTCCACCTTCATTATATATACATCCAGCTCCTCCCCTGGCTTGGGGGAGGCCTGGTTATGGTTATCTTCAGCCCAGGAGATCTCCGAGGCAGGCACCAGCCCGTCAATGCCACCCAGGTCCACGAACAGGCCGAAGCTGTGAACCCCGCTCACCCGACCTCGCCGAACCTCCCCGGGCTTGAGATCGGCCAGCAGGGCTTTCCGTTGCTGCTCTTTCAGGTGGTGGAGGGCGGCCCGTTCGGAGAGGATGATCTGGCGGCGACCTCGATTCAGCTTCAAAACCTTCAGCTTCAAGCGGTCGCCTAGCCTCAGGGCGAGTCCGTCCTGGCTGGGGTTGCCGGCTATTTGGGACAGGGGCACGAAGCCCGACAGTCCGTGACAGTCGACGATGAGGCCACCCCGGTTGAAATCGCATGCCTCCGCCTCGATGGGCTCGCCGCTCTCATAATGGGCCTCCAACTCCTGCCACCCCCGGTGCCGCCAGGCTCGATCCAGGGAGAGCACCACGGGGCTATCATCGTCGGCTCGGAGCACATAGAGCTGCACCTCGTCCCCAGGCTTAGCCTGCCAGTGGCGCCCCAGGGTGAGCATTTCGCTGGGGGGGACAAAGCCCTCCGATTTGGTGCCGATATCCACCCAGGCCCCCTCAGCATCCAGGGCGACGATGGTGCCCATCACCAGGTCGCCCCGGCGTGGCCTCTTTTGCTCGGCCCCGGCCAGCCAAGCTTTCAGCGCCGGTGTTGTCTCTGCCACCTGGCTCTCCCTCAATGCCGATACCTCGGTCAATGATTCCCCCACTCCCAGAATTATAATGCATTCATAGCCAAGGGTCAAAATACGCGAACCTGGCGCTTTTATTCTAGCATACCCTTGGCCTGCTGAAAAGGCGCTATGGTGGAGGCCAGGGACTCATTTGTTCTCCCCTTGATAGATGCCCTGGTAGGGGTGGGGGGTGGGCTCGGTGAGGCGAAAGAATACCAACTGGAGGACGCGGGCATTGTGGCGTAGTCGAAAACCGTAGGGATTGTATATGGTCAATAGGGCCTGTGACCGTCCCGAGTAGCCGGCATCCCAGACCGCGGTATGCAGGGCCACGCCGCAACGCAACAGGCTGGAGCGGGTTCTGCCCAGGGCCATAATGTCCTGGGGCAGGTTCACTATCTCGTTGAAGGTCAGGAGGTAAGTCCCCGGAGGCAGGTCTACCCAGCCCAGGGCATCGAAGGTCAAAGGCATCGCCTGGGAGAGGCGCCGCTCCGCCTCGGAATCGCCCAATTGCCCCGAGCTGCCCAGCAGGGCCACCTCCCTGACCGTGAGGTCGATCCCGTTGGGCTGGACCTGGGCCTCTGGGGCAACCAGCTCCTCCACCAGGGGTGGCTGGCCGGCCAGCAGGCGAAGCAGGCTCTCCTTGCCCAATACCAGGCCCGGTATATTATCTGGGGTGGTCGGTGGCATCTCGGGCACTCCTGTTTGACCTGGCTATCCGGGCTAGAGTATAGCACGCTTTCCCCCAAATATAAAATGCCATTGTTGACGAAGGCCCCGATGGGCAATATGATGGTGGGGCAATGAGGGAAGAGGCACCCATCGCCAATTACGGCTATTCCGATGCCACCGGGGATTATTACCTCACGGTGTATGGGGGGAGGTGCACTGGCTGCGGCGAGTGTGTCGAGGTCTGCCCCCACGAGATCCTGGAGATCTATGAGGACGACTGGGGGCAGGTCTTGGTGAGGGTCAAAGGCGAGCAGACCCGGCACATAGGCTATATATGTCGGGCCTGTAAGGCGCGCTCCCACCCCCAACCTCCCCCCTGTGTCCAAACCTGTCAGGCGGAGGCTTTGGCCCACTCCTGGTAGGCATCGCGCCTTTACCGGGTTCCCATGAAGTGGTAGAATCTTGCTAGGAGGCGAGGCTTCATGTCGGGGCATTCCAAATGGGCACAGATCAAGCGCCAGAAGGGCGTGGCCGACGCCCGCCGCGGCCAGCTCTTCGGCAAGCTCATCCGGGAGATCACGGTGGCGGTGCGGGAGGGGGGCGCTGACCCCCAGGCCAATGTCCGCCTGCGCTTGGCTGTGCAGAAGGCCAGGGACAACAATATGCCCTCTGAGAATATCGAGCGGGCCATCAAGCGCGCCAGCGGCGAGGCCCAGGGGGAGGCCCTCTCGGAGATGATCCTGGAGGGCTATGGCCCGGGCGGGGCCGCCATCATGGTGCAGGCCATGACAGATAACCGCAATCGCACCCTCCAGGAGGTGCGCAACACCTTCTCCCGCGCCGGGGGCAGCCTGGGGGAGGCTGGCTCGGTGGCCTGGAACTTCAACTTCAAGGGGGTCATCACCATAGAGGCGGGCCCCGATGAGGCGGAGGCCCTGGCCCTGAAGGCCATTGATGCCGGCGCCGAGGATGTCAGGGTGGAGCCGGGCTTCATCGAGATCTATACCGAGCCGGCCCAGTTCGAGGCGGTGAGGAGAGCCCTGGAGGGACAGGGGCTCCACATCACCTCCGCCGAGCTCTCCCAGGTGCCCAAGGCCACCGTGATCCTGGAGGAGAGGGACGCTATTCAGACCCTGAAGCTCCTCGACCGGCTGGAGGAGCTGGACGATATCCAGAAGGTCTACTGCAACCTCGACTATTCGGAAGAGGTTCTGGAAAAGCTGAAGGCGCTGGCATGAGGGTTCTGGGCATAGACCCGGGCACCCAGGTCATGGGCTACGGGGTGGTGGAGGGGGATGGGGAGGAGCTGGCGCTGGTGGACTGCGGCGCCTTGACCCCACCCCCGGGCTACGAGCTGGGCCAGAGGCTTTACTTCCTGTTCCATGGCCTGGCCGAGGTCATCGCCCGCCATCGGCCTCAGGAGGTGGCCGTCGAGGAGCCCTTTGTGCACAAGAACGCCCGCTCTGCCCTGGCGGTGGGCCGGGCCCAGGCGGTGGCCATCCTGGCTGCGGCCGCCCAGAATCTGCCCGTGGCCTGTTACAGCCCGCGCCAGGTGAAGCTGCGGGTGGCCGACTATGGGGCCAGTGGCAAGGAGCAAGTACAGGAGATGGTGCGCCTTCAGCTCGGCCTTGCCCATGTCCCCCAGCCCAGCGACGCCGCCGATGCCCTGGCGGTGGCCATCTGCCACCTCCGGGGGGGCCGGGTGGCGGAGCTGCTGGCGGAGGAGGGGTGAGCCAGCCATGATAGCCGGCCTCAAGGGCATCTTGGAGTGGCGCGGCGACGACGGGGTGGTGGTGCGGGTGGGGGGCGTGAGCCTCCGCGTCCATGTCCCCACCTCCACCCTCTCCCGCCTGGGCTCCGTGGGCGACGAGGTGGAGCTTCACACCCATCTTTATATCCGAGAGGATCAGCTCGCCCTCTACGGCTTTGCCACCCCCGAGGAGCTGAGCCTGTTCCAGGTGCTCATCGGCGTCTCCGGGGTGGGGCCGCGCTCGGCCTTGGGCATGCTCTCCGCCGTCTCCCCTGAGGAGCTGTCATTGGCCATCGCCTCGGGGAATGTGGAGGTGCTCGCCCAGCTACCGGGGGTGGGCAAGAAGATGGCGGGGCGGCTGGTGGTGGAGCTGAGGGGTAAGCTGGAGAGGGGCTGGGTGGGGGTGCCCATAGCGGGGCTTGCCCAGGACAAGGCCGATGTGGTGGCGGCGTTGACCTCCTTGGGCTACTCCACCTCCGAGGCCATGAGGGCCGTCTCCGCCCTCCCCGACGACCCGGGACTGGCCCTGGAGGACAAGGTGCGCCTGGCCCTCCAAGGGCTGGCAAAGGGGTAGGGGACATGGCTGCCCAATATTCGGGAGAGAAATTTGAAGTGAATGGGTCGAAGCTAACTTGGAAGGATGTGGTAAAGGGTGCTCTAGTGGAGTTAGGTGGGCAGGCACATTTGTCCGAAATTAACAAAAAAGTTGAAGGACACCCTAAAACTGCAACTAATCCCACATGGCGGGACACGATAAGACGGGTAGTAAGGCAATATAAAATATTTAAACCTATTCCACCTGAGAGATCTGGCATTTATAGACTTGTGGATGAACTGCTGCCAACAGGAGAATCACAAACCTTCACTGAAGAACCGGAAATCAATCATGGAATTGCGCAAGCTATGTTAGTGGTGCTAGGCAATATTTATGGATATGAAACATTTGTACCGAGACATGACCAAACAGTAAGAAGGTTTCAAGACAAACCTTTGAGAGATTTTATAACGGTGGCTGATTGTAGCGACATCTTTAGAGGCCCAAATCTTCCCAAAATTAGAGAGATAGACACCCTATGGTTTGACGAAGACGACTATGGCTTGTTTCCTGTATACGCTTTCGAGGTAGAGGAGAGCACAGGAGTAAAGCCTGGCTTAGATAGGCTCTTAAAAATTCCACGGAGGTTTTCGACCAGGCTTTATATTGTTGCTCCTACTATGGAGGAGAAAGCCTTGTTCGATAAATATGTAAATCAAACACCATTTAGGGCTTTCAGGGACAGATTCTCATTTAGGCATTATCAGGAGTTAGAAAGGCTTTATAACCTAGCTGTGAAGCATCACAAAGAAAGCCAACAATTTGGAATTGTGGAAAGAGGGAGGTAGAGTGGAAACCACAAAAGCATATTTCGTCAAGCGAGTAAATCAATATGGGGTTCTTCTTGTAAGGGAAAGGAACCCGAAAGAGGATTTTACTGGCTGGGGAGCCTTAGAATTCATCCTCAACAACGGTGAAGTCTTTGTTCTCAGCGGGCATCAATTCGGTCAGGGTGATGAAGAGGATGGATTGTGGGTGGATATGAATATGTTAAGTGAAGAGTACTTTGATGACATCAAGGGAAAAACACCACCTCGAAAATCAGCCCAGATTGATATTCATAAGTCGGCAAAGGATTATCTCTCAAATCAGCTAGAATTGGAAGCAAATTCAATTTAGTTTTTCTATGCCTTTCTCCGAAATAGTCTCCGAGTTGAAGCTGTTGTCCTCCACCCCTTGTCAGCCCCCGACCGAAACTTCGGTATTATCCCCGCCCGCAGCGGCACCACGCCGGTGATTTAATCGGGTTCCCCGGAATCGGTGGGCAAAAAACCGGAGTTTTCTACGCCCTTGACATCCTTTTGGGGGGTGATATAGTGTTGACTCGATCGCTGTTTTTCTGGGCCATCTTCTCGCCCGGCTGTCGCCCAATCGGTTGACCGAACCATTTAATATAAAACATCATGAGGAGGCAGACCTATGGTAGCTATTAAGCTCTTGGGCATCTCGGCCACGCCCATCAAGGGAGGGAACTGCGATGCCCTGGTTCAAGAGGCCCTCAAGACAGCTCAGGGCCTGGGCGATGTGGACACTGAGTTCGTCACCCTGGCAGATAAGGAGGTGGCCATGTGTAGGCACTGCCAGTGGTGCATCCAGAACCGGGCGCCCTGCAAAATAGAGGACGATTATCACAGCATCGTGAACCAGATACTCGGCAGCGACGGGCTGATTCTGGGGGCTCCTACCTGGTCAATGACGCTGTCGCCACCCCTGCTCAATCTGTGGTCGCGGTTTCGCTACTTCAACTTCTTCACCGCTGACCTGCGCAATAAGGTGGTGGGGGCCCTCACCCTGGGCTGGTTCGGCTTCGGCATGGACAAGGCCCTGGATGTCATCGAGACCTTGGCTGGCATATCCATGATGCTCCCGGTGGCCCGGGCCGGCGCCGTGGTGAGCACCGCAGCCTTCGGCCAGCGGGCGGCATACATGGAGCACGGTGTCCTGGACGATACCCTGGGGATGGCCCGGGTGCGGGCGGTGGCGGAGCGGGTGGTGGAGGTTGCCCGAATGATCAAGTACGCCAAAGAGGCTGGCATAATGCCGCCCCCGGACCAACTGGTCACCCTTACCGGAGCCCACCTGAAGCCGGCGGGCAAGAAGGTCTTCATAGACGGGGTTTGGCGAGACAAAGAATAGCCAGGGCAACGGGATAGACCCTCGGAGGTGGGAAATCATGCCCATGGCATTGGAAGGCATCCGGATCCTCGATCTCACCATCTACCAGCATGGCCCGGGCGCTACCACCTACTTGGCCGACCTGGGGGCTGAGGTCATCAAGGTGGAGGGGCCCAATAACCCGGACCCAGGGCGACCCCGAAGTCAGATGCAGGCCATCGGCGCCTCTGTGGCCGATTGCCCCGAGACCGAGCCCAATTACTACTTCGAGATACTGAACCGGAACAAGAAGGCCATCGCCCTGGACCTGAAACCCCAAGCGGGCAAGGAGGTCTTCTATAGGCTGGTGGAGCGCTCTGATGTCTTCGTCTCCAACTATCGGCGCGCCATGCTGGCCAAGCTGGGACTTGACTACGCCACCCTCCAGGGGTATAACCCTCGGCTCATTTATGCCTGCGGCCACGGCTACGGGCCGGAGGGGCCAGATAGGGACAAGCCGGCTCTGGATGCCCTCGCCCAGGCCAGGGGTGGGCTGATGCACCAAATCACCGAATCGGGTCAGCCCCCCACCGATGCGGGCGTGGGCGCCTCCGACCAGATCGGGGCCTTGACCCTGGCCCTGGGCATACTTGCCGCCCTCATGGCACGGGAGCAGCACGGCGTGGGACAGCGGGTGGATACCTCCCTCCTGGGGAGTACCATATATTTTCAGGGTTTTTATCTGCAAAATTACCTGCTCTCTGGCAGTTCGCCCCGAAAGATGCCCCGGGATAACAGGAATGCCAGCCCCTTCTGGCGCGTCTACCGCTGCGGCGATGGCCGATGGCTCCACTTCGCCATACTGAGAACCGACCCGGTGTGGCCGGGCATATGCCGCGCCCTGGAGATAACGGAATACGAGAAACACCCCAGCTACGCTAGCCACGAGCTCCGGATACAAAATTCCGCATCCCTGATAGCCATGTTTGAGCGGATATTGGCCACCAGGCCGGCTCGAGAGTGGGTGCAGCGCCTCCAAGCCGAGGGGGCAATGTGCGACCTGGTGCAGGACTACGCCGACCTGGCCTCTGACCCCCAGGTATTGGCTAACGAATATGTCACGGAGATGGAGCTCCCCGATGGCAGCCGTAGGCGGGTGCCCGGACTGCCCATCAAGCTGAGCGCGACCCCGGGTAGGATAAGGCTGCCCGCCCCCGCCCTGGGAGAGCACACCGATGAGATCTTGAGGGAGGTGGCAGGCTATAGCCAGGAGGAGATAGCCAGGCTCAGGAATCTGGGCATCGTCAAGTAAGCGGAGGCCGCTCAGCCCAGCGCCTTTTCATACCACAGACTGCTTGTCCAACTCTCGAACCCCACAGACCGGTAAAGAGCGCAGGCCGCTTTATTCTCGCTATCCACCGTCAACTCGACAACCCGCAGGCCTTTGCTTTTCAAATAGGCTAACCCCGCCACCAGCACCTGCCTGCCTATTCCCCTGCCCCGGTGATCCGGGTCCACACCCAGCATGTAGATACACCCTTTGCCCATGTTTCCCCCGAGCTTCGTCCTCGTCCAGCAATAACCGATGGGCTTGTCGGCATCGCAGGCAAGGATCACATCCTCAGGGGAGCAGTGGGGGAGACTGATACGGTGGATCACATCCTCGGTGGTGTTGGGATTATAACCCCAGGTATCGGCGAAACAGCGATTTTGAATCTGGGCCAGTTCGGCCTCCTCGCCGCGTTGCAGGTGGCGGCAGCGGGGGGCAAGCTGGCTGATATTGGGCAGACGGGCCTGGGAAACATCCAGCCTCAGTTCAAGAAAACGGCGGACGAATCTAAACCCCCTTTTGCAGAGCAGCCTTTTAACCCTCACGCTATCTTGCGGAATATTTACATGGACCGCTTTTGCCCCCAACTCGGTGGCACGGCGGGTGGCGCAGTCGATGAGCTTTGCGGCCAAGCCCTTTGCGCCATGTTCGGGATGTACCAGGAAACCGAGGACAACCCGCCCGATGTCCAGTTCCGGCGCCACATCCGCATAGCCGACGATATTTCCAGCCAGTTCAGCTATAAACAGGTTGTTTTCAGGGGGAAGATTCGGTCGACCCAGGCTCTCGGTCAGCTCCGGCAGCGAAGTGCCCCAAGTCCGCCCCAGGTTCTCCACTTCAGCCCTGAACCGGACTAACCTGTCGAGATCCTGGGGATGATAGTTTCGTATGATATAAGCGGGATTGCCCATTTTTCGGTCGGAAATACCCTGGCTATAATTGTAGCAATGTGGGGGATATCATACAATTCTGGGTGGCCCTCATATCAAGGAGGCTTATTCATGATGACAAGACCAGCTCAGGTGATGGTGGTTACGCCTCATCCCGATGATGCAGAATACGGCGTTGCCGGAACGGTGGCCCGCTGGGTTAGAGAGGGGAAGGAGGTGGTATATGTGGTGTGCACCAATGGCGATAAGGGCACCAGCGATGCCAACACGAGGCCGGAGGAACTGGCCAGAATTCGAGAGGATGAGCAAATGGCTGCGGCCAGGTTGCTGGGGGTGAGGGAGGTCATATTCTTGCGCCATCCAGACCAGGGTTTGGAGGATACACCAGAATTCCGCAAGGAGCTCGTCCGCCTCATAAGGAAATATAGGCCTGAGACCGTGGTAACCGCTGACCCCTTCCGTCGCTATGTGTGGCACCGGGATCATCGAATCACCGGCCAGGTCACCTTGGACGCTATCTTCCCTTATGCCAGGGATCCCCTCTCTTACCCCGATTTGATGGAAGAGGGCCTCCACCCCCATAAGGTCAGGGAGGTATTGTTGTGGGCCTCAGAGGATGTAAATCACCGCTCCGATATCACCGACACCCTTCACCTCAAGCTGGCGGCACTGCGCTGTCATAAGAGCCAGGTGGGACATATCCCTCCCCAGGAGCTGGAAGAACGGCTGAGGCAGAGGCATGAGATGATGGCCCAGGGGGAGGATTTCCGGCTGGCAGAGGCCTTCCACCGGGTGGAGTTATGGTGGTAGGCCAATCCTCCGGGAATTGCTAGGAGGAAAGCCAAAGCACATCCCCGCACAGATTGGGATCGTGGGGTCGGGAGGAAAAGATGGCAAACTCCGCCTTTTCCCTCTTTAATACGGTGGAATCGCCGTGGCCGGGGTATATTTGAGTATCGTCGGGCAGGACAAAGATCTTGTCGGTTATGGATTCGATTATTTGCCTTAAATCGGCCGGCGACCTAGTCTTACCCGGACCACCGGGGAAAATGGTATCCCCCGATATCAGGTATTTGTCGGTCAAAAAGCACAAACTGCCTGGGGTGTGTCCCGGCGTATGGAGCACTCTCAGACTCACATTCCCAAATGATACCGTATCGCCGTCACCGAGGAGGATTTCTGGTGGTGAAGGCAGATTCTTGGCATCTAGTGGGTGGACAGCAACGGGAATCCTTAGCTTTGACTTTAATTCGGAGAGTGCGCCAAGGTGGTCCGGATGGTTATGGGTTATCAATATATATCTGGGTTCAGTCCCTTTCAACTGGCCTAGGATTTTGGCCGCCTCTGCGGGTGCGTCTATCACCACACTCTCTCCGGCCAGGCGGCAGGTTATTATGTAGCTATTGGTTTCGAAGGGTCCCAGTTCGAGCCTATCGATCTGGATGCGGTCATTTTTGGCCACGAGCGCCATTTTCTTCCCTCCACAGATAGCAAATTGCCTTTGGGCACATGGCCTTACCCACAGCCGGGTCAGGCTGCTCGGTAGGCCCGGTCCAGGAGTTCCACCAGCTCTGTAGGCCTCACCTTTAGGCCATGCTCCCTCACGCCGTGGGCAAGCTGTAGGGAGCAGGCGGGGCAGCAGGTGACCAGGAGGTCAGCGCCTGTCCTGGCCACGTTCTCCAGCTTCCGCGCCAGCACCTTCATAGATAGGTCATAGTGCCCCAAACTGTATGAGCCGGCGGCGCCACAGCACATGTTGGACTCGGCCATCTCTACGAATTCGACCCCGGGGATGCTTTGCAGTATCTGGCGCGGCTGGCCGGTCACCTTTTGAAATCGACCTAGGTGACAGGGGTCGTGGTAGGTGACCCTATGCCTGAGGGCGCCCATCTCGGGGACGAGCCCGATATCCACCAGGAACTCGCTGATGTCCCTGACCTTGTTGGCTAAGGCATTGGCCTGGGCTGAGCGTTCGGGGTCCTCCGCCAGCAGATCGGGGTATCGCTTCAGCAGGGAACCGCAACTGGCACAGGTGGTGATGATGGCATCCACCTGGAGGGAGCGGGCCAGCTCGACGTTCTTTCTGGCCAGGCCAAGGGCCGATTCCACATCGCCATAGGTATAGGGGGGCATGCCACAGCACACAAAATCCGGCACCACCACCTCCACCCCGTGCCTATTGAGTACCCGGACAGCTGCCTGGGCCACCTGGGGGGTGAGATTGGCCCCGGCACAGCCTACGAAGTAGGCCACTCGATAGCTGGGGCGCTCTGGCCTTGGGGCGGGGACACCGGTCAGAGCCCGTCCCAGGGGGGTTGGGGGCAATATCCTCTCGGCCCTGCCCGCATCCCCCATTAGCCTGGTGAGGCCAAGGCCTCTGGCCGCAGTCCGCAGACCGCTGGCCTGGAGCCAGCTCAGCAGCCGGGTCGCCTTCTTGAGCCGAGAGGGGTTGGGCAGTAGCCTGTGGAAGATGAGCCTTTGTATCCAGGATTGCCCCCGCTCCTTCACCAGCTCCGCCCTGGCCTCGAGGATGATCTCGTCGGTCAATACCCCGGGGGGACAGTGGTCGAGGCACCCGTTGCAGGCGAGGCAGTTGAACAGGGGCTCGGCCAGCTCGCTGAGCCTCAGTTCGCCGTCGAGGACGCTGCGAATGAGGGCCAACCTCCCCCTGGCCACCGCCCACTCGATGCCGGTGACCTTGTAAATGGGGCACCCGGCCATACAGAAGCCGCAGCTATTGCAACGGAGCAGTGCCTCGGAGATTTTCTGCCACCCTTCCGGCATGGTTATCAGGTTCGCACCACCTTTCCCGGATTGAGGATATTATTGGGGTCAAGGGTCTGTTTCAGGCGCCTCATCAGCTCATAATCGCTGCGCTGGCTGATGGGGTCATGGGCTTGCCTCACCTCCGGGGGGCCGCTTTCCACCACAAAGAAGCCACCCAGTTTGTGCGCGCACTGGGTCAGGTCGGCCAGTGCCGCCAGCACTTCGCTGTCCAGAACATTGGGCCCTTCCGAAAAGAGGCAGGGATACAGGATGCCGCTCCCGGCATGTCCGGTGATGCCGACCTGGAGTCGATGTCTGGCGGCTGCCTCTCGAATCTCCTGAAACATATCCCCTATTTTATCGAGGGGTACCGTGGCCTTGCCCCTCACCCCCCTTGGAGCCAAACGGAGCGACGAGAGCTGAATACGCCGCTGCCTGGCCCAGGCCTTCTTTTCCTCAGCGCCGGCCAGCACCATCACGCCCTGGGCCCCGCTCGCCTCCCCCAGTGCTCGGATCTCAGCTATATGGCGGTGCACCACCTCCCTGCTCCCGGCAATGCCGACCAGGAGCATGAGTTCGCCCTCCTGGAGTTCAAAGCCAGCCCCCGGCCCTGACATCCGGTCGGCTGTGAAGTCTATCAACTCCATGGATTCGGGGTGCAGGAAGGAATCCAAGATGTGCCCCACTACCCGGCACATGCCTTCGATGGCGGAGAATCTCAACAACAGGGTCCTGCGGTCTTCGGGGAGATAGGACAGTCGCAGGATAGCCCGGGCGATGATCCCCAAAGTACCCCAGGAGCCGAGGAACAGTTTGCGCAGGTCATAGCCGGCCACGTTCTTCACCGTCTTGCCGCCGGCACGAATGACCTCACCCTGGGGGGTTACCACAGTTACTCCCAGGACCAGGTCTCGGGCTGTGCCGTGGGCCAACCGCCCTGGGCCACTGCTATTGGTCGCCAGGCTGCCTCCAAGGGTTGCCTGCTCCACATCCGCCGGCTCCAGGGGAAAACAGAGGCCATGCCTGGCCAGTTCCCTTTGCAACTCGGCGTGGCCGATACCCGCCTCCGCCTCGGCGGTCAGATTGGGGGCGTCCAGCTCCAGCAGGCGGTTCATGCGCCTCAGGGAGAGGACCGTGCCCGCCCCGGCCAGGGGCAAGCCGAGGGCCTGCTTGGAGCCGTTTCCCCAGGGGATGAGGGGCATCCCGTGTCGGTTGGCGGCTCTGACCACCTGGCAGATGTGATCGATGTGGGAGGGGAGGACGAGCTGAGGGGGCAGCCTCCCATCCACTTGGTAGGCAGCTAGCTCCTGGGGGTCGGTCAGCACGTTATCCGGGCCGAGGATTTCCACAAGCTCATCATAGAGGCTTTTGGTTCCCTCAGGGAGGGGGGCGGATATCGCCTCGCCATCTCCGGTTGCGGCGGGCGACGCCCTCTCTTGGGGGATCACCTTTCCCGGGTTCAGAATTTGCCCTGGGTCGAAAGCGCTCTTGACCTGGCGCATCAGCTCCAGCTCGCTGGGGCTGAACATGAGGGGCATGCTCTCTCGCTTCTCCAGCCCGATGCCGTGCTCGCCGGAGAGGGTGCCCTCTAAGGCGATGCAGGCGGCCAGTATCTCCCTCCCTGCCCTTTCCACCCTGGCACTTTCCTCGGGGTCTCTATTGTCGAACATGATCAGGGGGTGGAGGTTGCCGTCCCCGGCGTGGGCCACATTGCCGATGAGCAGTTGATGTCTCTGGGCGATCCTGCCCACCTCTCGGAGCATGGGCACCAGCCTGGTGCGGGGCACGGTTGCATCCTGCACCGAGTAGGCGGGGCGCACCCTGGCCACGGCGCCGAAGGCCCCCCGCCGGCCCCGCCACAGGCCGTCTCGTTCCGCCGCGGTATGGGCCAACCTCACCTCCCGGGCATTATGGCTGTGGCATATCTCCACCACCCGCTGGGCCTGGGGCGCCAGGGCATCTTTCAGCCCGTCCAGCTCGATGAGCAGGACTGCCTCGGCGTCCAGGGGATAGCCGGCAGCTACGCTGGCCTCTACAGCCCGGACCACGGGGGCATCCATCAACTCCAATGCCCCGGGGACGAGGCCGGCGGCGATGATATCGGAGACGGCCTGGCCGGCAGCCTCCAGGGTCTCGAAGCTGGCCAACATGGTTTGAAAGGATTCGGGGAGACGCCCAATGCGCAGCACCAGCTTGGTGGCTATCCCCAGGGTGCCCTCGGAGCCCACCAGCGGACCAAGGAGGTCATAGCCGTAGCTATCGTCGACGGAGGTGCCCACCTGGACGACCTGCCCGTCGGCCAGGACCAGCTCCAGGCCACAAACGTGGTTGGAGGTCACACCATACTTGAGGCAGTGGGGGCCCCCGGCATCCTCGCCCAGATTTCCCCCCAGGGTGCAGCTCTTCTGGCTGGCCGGGTCTGGGGCGAACATAAAGCCCAGGGGCTGCAAGGCATTTTGGAGATCGAGGTTGACCACCCCGGGCTCCACCACCGCCCTGTGCCGGGCGGTATCTATATCCAGGATCCGGTTGAGACGGCTCAGCTCCAGGATGATGCCCCCCTGGCTGGCCAGGGTGCCACCGCTGAGGTTGGTGCCAGCGCCCCGAGCCACCACCGGGATGCCGCCCCGATGGGCTACCCTCATGATGGCGGAGACCTCGGCGGTGCTGGTGGGAAAGACCACCACATCGGGCAAGCAGCGCTTGCCGGTGGCATCATAGGAGTAGGCCACCAGGTCTCGCGGCGAGGTCAGGACGTCCTCAGGGCCCACCGCCTCAGCCAGGGCCTTGACCAGCTCCTTTCTGTCCATCTTCGAATAGGGCATTTTGAGAGACCTAACTTACCACCAAATACTGCCCTTGCCGCGCCCCAAGCCCATGGCGCATCGCTGTGGCAATCTGGGGCGAGGCGTAGGGATCGGGCAGGAGATTGTTCCTGGCTTTGTAGCTGGCCAGAACCTTCAGCGCTTCCACATCTATGGCTATCATGTCCCCTGAAGCCATGAGTATCCCTGGTTCCACCAGGTCACCCTTTTCTGGACCTCGGGTCACAAAGGCCTTTCTTCCGTCCATGATGATAAGGTCTGGCTGCCAAACGAGGTTGACCTCTGCCGCCTTCTGCTCCAGGTCGCCAGAATGTAAAAACCTGCGCTCGCCCGGGTGCATGAAGCCAACAGCTAACTTGAGGGAGAGGGAGAACCGCGCCAGGGAATGGGTTTTCATGCAGGGCAAATACACCATCCTATCAGCCTCATAGGCAGCCTTGGGCACGGTGACCTTATGGATATAGTCGCCGTCCACCTTGACCTCCACCCAGTCCCTGGGCCTATCATCAAAAAGGATGAGCTTCACCCCCAGCTTGGAGAGCAGAGATTCCACCCCCAGCTTCCGAGCCACTTTACGGCTCGGTCTCCACATTCCGCCTGAGCTCTCCCCGACGACCACCTTGGCACCGTTTTCCAAAAGGAGTTGTAGGACGGCGCTCAGAAACAGCGGGTCTGTGGAGCCAGGGAATGGGTCTGGGCTGTTAAAATTGGGTTTCACCATTACTTGCTCATTTCGGCAGGGAAGCTTGGCCAATCCCCCGATAAGGTCAAGGGCCTTGATGATGGCCATTTGGATATCGGTTTCAACCCGTATCTTGCTCACCAGGGGAATCCCGTCGCGGCTCCACGGGTTATTTTTGCGGGCTTTCGGGGGTCGACTTTCTAAGCCTTTCGGGGTCCTGTCGAACAGGAAGTGATAGATGCCCACTATCGAATCAAACGCATTGCTCATATCTGCCCGGCTTTGATATCCTTTGCTTATGGGTGGAAACAAATTGTAACAAAACATCCGTTAGACATCAATCAAAGCCTGCCCATAGCGAGGGGGCCCATGTGGTGGGAAATCCTTGGGGTGGGGCGGAAAGGGCTGGCCACAGGCCAGCCCTTTCCGCCCCACCCCTGCTGACT
>MTNP01000050.1 GCA_002011475.1 Dehalococcoides sp. JdFR-54 | reverse complement strand
CGAAGCGAGCTCGCTTCGGCAGCGCCGCCCGATGGGGAGTTACCCTGCTCCAACATAGGTTGACCTGCCCTTATTCTAAGCGCCTTCAGCGCCGGCCGTCAACACTCCCTTTAAGGGAGAGGCACATAACCTACCTCCTCTACCATCTTCTGACCCCGGGCCGATAGGGCGAAGTCTATGAAAGCCTTAGCTATGCCCGTGGGTTCTCCATCAGTATAGTAGAAGAGGGGTCGAGACACCGGGTAGGAGCCATCGTGCACCGTGGCGATGCTGGGCAAGACGGCCGGGGAGTCAGCCGTTTTCTTGATGGCCAGCAACTTCACTCCCTCGGTGACATAGCCCAGGCCAGAATAGAAGATGGCATTGGGGTTATGGGATACCTCGACCACGCCCTCCTCCGTGGAGGGCAGGAACAGCACATCGGGGCCGTATTCCAGCGATTTGTCCTGGGTGGGCAGACCGCTCATCTGGACAACACGCTCCTTGAAGAAGACATGGGTCCCTGAGTTGGTGTCCCGAGAGAGGACCACGATGGGGGCATCGTTGCCGCCTAGCTCCTTCCAGTTAGTGATTTGGTTGGTATAGATGGCCGACAGTTGCTCGATGGAAAGCTCGCCCACCGGGTTGGAGGGGTGGACCACTATCGATAGGGCATCGTAGGCGATGATCGTCTCGTAAGGGTTCCTGCCGCGTTCCTTGGCCTGGTCTATTTCCTTAGGTGTTATGGGTCGCGAGGCCTGGCAGATATCGGCGGTGCCATTGATGAGGGCGGCGATGCCCACACCGGAGCCAGGTCCGGAGACAGCAATGCCCACCTGAGGGTTTTCCTTCATGAACTCCTCGGCCCACATCGTGCTGATGGGGAGGAGGGTGTTGGAGCCAATGATCTTCAGGGAGCCGCTAAGTCCGGGCTGAGTCGGGGTGGTGCCCGTCTCTCCCCCTCCACAGCCCACCGGGGAACAGAGCAATGTCCCCATCACCACCAGGCTCGCCGCAGCCAGAGCCAGGCGCGAACCCTTCTTCTTTCCGACCCCGGTCAATTATGCCTTCCTTCCGAACCTGTCTTGCGCCCGGCTCCAAGTATATAACAGAGAGTAAGGGTAAGCAAGGACCAAGTGGCTATCCGTTGCGTTGACAGTCTCAAAGCGTTATGATACTTTATGCCTCGGTTACTCCGAGAGAGCGACTGGGATCGCCATTTCGGGATGATGGGCATGGCCCGGGAGCTAACCAAGGAAAAACTCCTCGAGCTATACCGTTTGCTGGTCTTAGCTCGGGAGTATGAGCTATTGCTATCCGACGTTTCCAAGCAGGGGAAGTTGCCGGGCTGGATCCACAGCGCCCTGGGGCAAGAGGCCGCTGGGGTAGCCGCCGGCGCCTGTCTGGAAAGGGACGACTATCTGGTGCCCGCCCACCGCACTCGCCCCTCCCAAATAGCCAAGGGGATGGACCTCAAGCTGCTCACCGCCGAAATCTATGGCAAGGTAACCGGCCTGTCCAAGGGACGGGGGGGCGAGATGCACATCTGCGACCCCGGTTGCCGCATCCTGGGCAGCGGGGGCATTGTGGGACAGGTCGTCCCCATCGCCCTAGGCATCGCTTATGCCATTAAGTACCGGGGAGGCAAAGAGGTGGTGCTCTGCGATTTCGGGGAGGGGGCTACCAATACCGGGGTTTTCCATGAGAGCATGAATATGGCAGCCCTATGGCGGTTACCCCTCATCTTCTTCTGTGAGAACAATCAGTATGCTGAGTTCACCCGTGTGGATCACCATATAAGCGTGAAGGATGTGGCCACCCGGGCCAGCGCCTACGGCATCCCCGGCACCATCGTGGATGGCAACCATGTGACCGCTACCTACCAGGCTGTGGCTGAGGCCATGGATCGGGCCCGGGCCGGGGATGGCCCCACCTTTATCGAGGCGGTGACCTACCGCTGGAGTGGCCACTTCGAGGGCGACCCCGCCAAGTACCGGTCCCCCGAGGAGGTGGAGGAGTGGAAAAAGAGGGACGCCATCCCCCGCTTCCGGGATGAACTGGTGCACAAGGGCATCTTGAACGACGATTTGGTCCGGGAAATAGAAGCCTCGGTCAAAAGGCAGATCGAGGAGGCGGTGAGATTCGCCGAGCAATCCCCCTTGCCCACCATGGCCCAGACCCTCACCGATGTCTACGCCTGACTATGAAGCGACGGAGGGCTACAGGAGCCTAACATGGCCGAGATGAATTTCCGGTGGGCCATAACCTACGCCATGCAAGAGGAGATGGAGCGCGATGAGAACGTCTTCCTCATCGGCGAGGATGTGGGCAAGCCCGGCGGCGCCTTCGGGATGAGCCGGGGCCTCTTCGATAGGTTCGGCGAGTGGAGGGTCAGAGACACCCCCATCAGCGAGGAGGCATTTATGGGACTGGCCGCTGGCGCTGCCCTGGTCGGCCTGAGGCCCATCGTGGAGATCATGTTTATGGACTTCATCATGGTGGCCATGGAGCCCCTGTGTAACCAGGCCGCCAAGTTCAGATATGCCTATGGTGGCGCCGTCAAGGTGCCTATGGTGGTGCGCGCCCTCTACGGGGCGGGGTGGGGGGCAGCTGCCCACCACTCCCAGAGCCTAGAGGCCTGGTTCGTCCATTGCCCCGGCTTAAAGGTGGTAGCGCCCTCCGGCGCCTACGACGCCAAGGGCCTGCTCAAGGCCTCCATCAGGGATGACAACCCGGTGGTCTTCCTGGAACACAAGCTACTATTGCCCGTGAAAGAGGAGGTCCCTGAGCAGGAATACCTGGTGCCTCTGGGAAGGGCTGCCATAAAGCGGGAGGGCAGTGATGTTTCCATAGTGGCCTGGGGCTGGCAGGTACAGGAGGCGCTAAGGGCCGCCGCCCAGCTTGCCGAGGAAGGCATCCAGGCCGAGGTGGTAGACCTCCGCAGCCTTTCCCCCCTGGACGAGGAGACCATCCTGAATTCGGTGCGCAAGACAGGGCGGCTGGTGGTGGTCCAGGAGGCCCCTGCCCCCTGCGGCTTTGCCTCCGAGGTAATCTGCCTGGTGAGCGAGAAGGCTATGGAATACCTGGATGCCCCGCCCAAGCGGGTCACCGCTTTCTTTGCCCCCATGCCCAGCGGCCCCCTGGAGAAATATATCATCCCGCAACAGGATGACATTATTAGCGGTGTACAGGAAGTATGCCGCTGAGAGGCTAAAACGGCAGGTGCTCTAAATGGCCATAGATATCGTGATGCCCAAACTGGGGGTGGAGATGACCCAGGGCCGGGTGGTGGAGTGGCGAAAGGGAGAGGGCCAGGCGGTGGAGAAGGGGGAGGTCCTCTTCGTGGTGGAGACGGAGAAGATCACCTACGAGGTGGAGGCGCTGGCCTCGGGCTATCTCCATATCCTGGTGCCGGTGGACAAGGAGGTCCCGGTGGCCCACCTCATCGGCCAGCTAGCTCAATCCCAGGCCGAATACCAGGAGATAGCAGCCAAAGCTGTCCCCGAGGCCGAGATGCCGGCGCCCAAGGGTGCCGAGGTGAGGGAGAGGGAGAGAATCTCCCCCCTGGCCCGCAACCTGGCCAGGGAGCACGGCATTGACATAACTACAGTGATAGGGACTGGCCCGGGGGGCAGGATTATGCGCCAGGACATCCTGCGCGCCATTGAGGAAAGGTCAAAGGCAGCGCCAGTGACCAAAGAGGCCCCACTAAGGGCAGTAAAGGAGACCATCCCCCTCAAGGGGATGATGCGGGCCATGGCCCAGCGGATGCTGGGCAGCCTTCAGAATAGCGCCCAGTTCACCCAGTTCGACGAGATCGATGTTACCGAGCTGGTGAAGCTGCACCAGCAACTGGTGGCCGCTGAGGAGCAGTTAGGGGCCAGGATCTCCTATCCAGCCCTGTTCACCAAGATGGCGGCCATGGTTCTCAAAGAGCAGCCTATGATGAACTGCACTTTAGATGGGGATGAGGTGAAATTGTGGGAAGACATAAATATCGGGATGGCGGTGGCCGTAGAAGGCGGCCTCATCGTGCCCGTGGTGCGCCAGGCAGACAAGAAGTCCCTGATTGAGATAGAGCAGGCCCTGGGTCAACTCATAGAGAAGGCCCGCACCAAGCGCCTCATGCCCGATGATATATCGGGGAACACTTTCACCATAAGCAACTTCGGCAGCTTCGGTGCCTTGGCAGCCACCCCCATCCTCAACCCCCCGGAGTCGGCCCTCCTGGGGGTGGGCAAGATCAGGGAGAAGCCCGTGGTCATCCAGGGCCAGATCGCCATCAGGTCCATGATGTGGCTGAGCCTCACTGTAGACCATCGTATCATCGATGGCGCCACCGCTGGCCGGTTCATGCAGCGGTTTGCCGAGCTAGCTGCCAATCCGGCCATACTTCCCCATAGTTAGCCGTTTCGCTTAGCGTCAGCACCCCGACATGGAAAAGGTTTGATTGGGCCGAGGTCGAAAAGGTGATAGAGAGCGACGTGGCCATAATCGGGGGAGGGCCCGGGGGCTATGTAGCGGCCATAAGGGCAGCCCAGCTCGGGCTCAAGGTGGCCCTGGTGGAAAAGGAGGCCCTGGGCGGGACCTGCCTCAACCGGGGCTGCATCCCCACCAAGGCCTTGATCCGGGGCGTGGAGCTGCTGGACGCTATCCGCAACGCTGAGGAATATGGGATAGCCGTTGCCGGCGTCAGCACCGATTTCCAGAAGATGATGGCCCGCAAGGAGGCTGTGGTCAAGAGACTGGTGGGGGGGCTG
This sequence comes from Dehalococcoides sp. JdFR-54, assembly GCA_002011475.1. Taxonomy (GTDB): domain Bacteria; phylum Chloroflexota; class Dehalococcoidia; order JdFR-54; family JdFR-54; genus JdFR-54. The sequence goes on along the minus strand of MTNP01000050.1, from coordinate 19,815 downwards.
GAGGCCGTCCTCCTCAGCCATAACATCAGGATCGTAAGGGGTGTGGCAACCCTGGTCTCTGCCACCGAGGTGGAGGTAGCTGGGGAGGCAAAGGAAAACATCAAGGCCCGGAATGTCATCCTGGCGCCAGGCGCAGTCTCAGCCCCCATCCCCGCTCCAGGCGCTCAAAGTCCGGACATCCTGGATAGCCAGGCCGCCCTGAGCTTGGGGGAAATCCCCAAGAGCCTGGCCATCATCGGGGCCGGGGTGATCGGGGTGGAGTTCGCCACCATTTTCGCCCGCCTGGGCAGCTCGGTGACCCTGCTGGAGGCATTGCCCAAGGTTCTGCCCCAGGAGGATGCCGAGATCACCTCCATCCTGGAGAAGTCTTTGAGAAAGATAGGCATTGGCATCCACACTAGCGCCCAGGTGACGAGGATAACAGATGTTCCCGCCGGAAAATCCATTTCTTTCACCGTAAATGGCCAGCCCAAGGAAATCCAGGCCCAAAGGGTGTTGGCAGCGGTGGGCCGCCGCCCCAATACTGAGGGGCTGGGCCTAGATAGGTTGGGGATAGCTACAGAGAAGGGCTTTATAAAGGTAAATGAACGCCTGGAGACCAGCCTGCCTGGGGTATACGCTGTGGGCGATGCCGTGGGCGGCCTGCAACTGGCCCACAAGGCCTTCGCCGAAGGGGAGATAGCGGCCGAGAATGCGGCCGGCCAAAAGACCGCCATGGACTACCGGGTCATTCCCCGCTGCATCTACACCATTCCCGAGGCAGCCGCCGTGGGCATGTCCGAGGCAGAGGCTCGAGAGGCTGGCCACGATGTTCAGGTGGGTCGCTTCCCTCTCGCCGGCAGCGGTAAGGCCACGGTGCTGGGGGAGACTCGGGGCTTGGTCAAAGTAGTAGCCGACGGCGATACCGGGGAGATCCTGGGGGTGCATATCTGTGGCCCCCAGGCCACCGAACTCATCCACGAGGCAGTTCTGGTCATGAACCTGGAGGGCACGGTAGAAGACCTGGCCGCTGCCATTCACGCTCACCCCACGCTTTCCGAGGCGGTGAGGGAGGCCGCCTTGGACAGCCGGGGCCTGGCCATCCATATGCCAGCCAGGCGCAGGGGCGCGAATTGATTTAGGCGGGGGAAGGGTGCTATAATAAATTAATGCCACGGGACGGGCTCGTAGCTCAGGGGCAGAGCGGTCGGCTCATAACCGATTGGTCGCAGGTTCGAATCCTGCCGAGCCCACTGGGCGGGTTGGCAACTCTCGGCCACTGGGTGACCATTATCCTCACCATCGTCTTCACCTAAAAATGCCGCTAAGGCCAAACCGGCATAGCGAGTAAAGCACATTAACAAATAAAGATTTCCAAGTAAGGCACATTAACATAAGAATAATTGTGCGAAACAAATTTATAGCTATAACGGTGCCATTTTATTTGACATAATCTAGTCGCTCCTCCACCAGGGAGAGCAGCCTGTCCAGCCCCCAGCCCCTGGCCGCCGAGATCAGGACCGCTGGCTGCTCCAGGCTTTGACCCTCAGCCCCCGGTATAGAAGCCAGAACCCCTGAAGCTCTGCCATCCCCGATGAGGTCGATCTTGTTCAACACCAGTATCCGGGGCTTGTCCGCCAGATGGAGCTCGGCCAGGATATCCTCCACGGTCTGGCACTGCTTGGCGGCGTTTTTATGGGTTATATCCACGACGTGTAAGAGCAGGTCGGCCTCGGCCAGCTCCTCCAGGGTAGCCCTGAAGGCGGCCACCACCGTGGGCGGTAGCTTCTGGATGAAGCCCACCGTATCGCTCAACAGGAAGGTCTTTTTATTGGGCAGGGTCAAGCGCCGGGTGGTGGGGTCAAGGGTGGCAAAGAGCTTGTCCTCCACGAAGACATCGGCATGGCTCAAGGTATTAAGCAGGGTGCTCTTGCCGGCATTGGTATAACCTATCAGGGCCACCACCGGCATACCGCTCTTGCGCCGCTTGGCCCGGTACAAGGCCCGGTGTCTTCTCACCCTTTCCAGGGCTTGCTCCAGACGATGGATTCGGTTGCGGATAAGGCGCCGGTCGGTTTCCAGCTGGCTCTCCCCCGGCCCCCTGGTGCCGATGCCGCCCCCCAGGCGCTCCAGGTGGCTCCATTGGCCCGCCAGCCGGGGTAGAAGGTACCTATGCTGGGCCAACTCCACCTGAAGCCGTCCTTCATGGGTGTGAGCCCGCTTGGCGAAGATATCCAGTATCAGGGCCGTCCGGTCTATGATCTTCGTGCCCAGGGCCTCCTCCAGATTGCGCTGCTGGCGGGGGGTCAGCTCATCATCGAAGATGATGGCGTCAAAGCGCTGGGCTTGTTTGAGGGCCATCAGCTCGCTGAGCTTTCCCGAACCGAGGTAGTGCTGGGGCGAGGGGCGCTCCAGCCGTTGAATCATCTGCCCCACCACCTCAGCCCCGGCAGTGGCCGCTAGCTGGGCCAGCTCCGCCAGGGAGCTATCCACCGGCCACCGGGTGTGGTCGGCCTCCTTCAAGCCCACCCCTACTAGAAAGACCCTCTCCGCTGGTGGACTGGTGATGACGGTGTTCTTAGCGATATCCGGCCTCCTTATGTCACCTCGTATTTGTTTTATGTCAAATTATTCAGCTTATGTCAAGAAATGGGGTTATGTCCAGCCGGTTTGGCCCCCCGCTGGCCTCGGTGCCAGGCGATGAGCCGGGCCAGGCCCTCCTCGACGCGCTCGTCGGGGGTGGTCAGGGAGAGGCGGATATAGCCCTCCCCGGCCTGGCCATAGCCTGCCCCGGGCGTCACCACCACCCCGGCCTCATCCAAGAGTTTGGTGGCAAACTCCATGGAGGTATATCCCTCTGGGACCTTGGTCCATAGGTAAAGGCTGGCCTTGGGGGACTGGGTGGGCAGCCCTATCTCGTTCAAGGTGGCCACTATACGGTCGCGGCGCCTCTGATAGATGGCGTTGTGCTCGGCGATACACTCCTGGGGCCCCTCCAGGGCAGCGATGGCGGCATACTGCACTGCTTGGGGGATGCCCGAGTCCAGGTTGGACTTCACCCGCATGAGGGCGTTCACCAATATGGGATTCCCCACCACCATGGCCACCCGCCACCCGGTCATATTGTAGCTCTTGGACAGGGAATGGAATTCCACCCCCACTTCCCGGGCGCCCGGGGCCTGCAAAAAGCTGGCCGGGCGATAGCCATCGAAGGCTACCTCGGTATAAGGCCCATCATGGCACACCGCCAGGTCGTATTTCTTGGCGAAGGCCACCACCCTCTCAAAGAAGTCAAGGTCGGCCACTGCCCCGGTGGGGTTGTTGGGATAATTGAGCCATAATAGCTTAGCTTTCCGAGCCACCTCGGCAGGTACGGCCTCCAGGTCGGGCAGGAAACCGTTTTCCTCCAGGAGGGGTAAGAAATGGCAGGAGCCACCGGCGAGCATGGTGCCCACGGAGTAGAGCGGGTAACCCGGGTCGGGCACCAGGGCCACATCGCCGGGGTCGATGAGGCACAGGGCGATATGCCCGATCCCCTCCTTGGAGCCGATGAGGGGCAGCACCTCCTTATCGGGGTCGAAATCCAGGCCGAAGCGCTCATGGTACCAGTGGGCAATGGCCTGTCGGAACCGGGGCAGGCCATCAGACTCGGGGTAGCGGTGGTTGGCCGGGTCCCGGGCCGCCTCGCAGAGGCGATCTATGATATGGGATGGGGTGGGGATATCGGGGTCGCCGATGGCGAAGCTGACCACGTCCTCCCCCCTGGCCCGCTTCTCAGCGATCTTCCGGGTGATCTCCATGAAAAGGTATATGGGCAGTTTCTCAACCCGTTTAGAGGTCTGCATTCGATCTCCCTCTCCTAGAAATCTTGAGCTAGCTCAGGGCCATCGCTTTGACCACTGGCCCCTGAACACCGTCTCGGCTGGGCCGCTGAGCACCACCTCCCCTTCCCCATCCCAGCTCAGGGTCAATGTTCCGCCGGGAAGGGACACCTCTAGCTGGTCATCGGTGTAGCCATGCAGCCGGGCGGCCACGGCGATGGCACAGGCGCCGCTGCCACAGGCCAGGGTCTCCCCTGCCCCCCGCTCCCAGACTCGGGCTCGAGCCTGCCTTCGGCCCAGGAGATTCACTATCTCGAAATTGGTCCGCTGGGGAAACAGAGGATGGTTTTCCACCAGCGGCCCGATCTCGGCCAAGGGGAAGCTTTCTACCGGCTCCTCCATAAAGTGGACGGCATGGGGATTGCCCATGGAGACGAAGCTCAGACGAAGCCCCAGCCCGGAGACCGTTAAAGGATAGTCCAGGACTGGTTTTATGTCAAGTTTTCCATGGCCCTCCCCTAACGCTAAGGGTATATCCCCAGGGCTGAGCTCGGGGGCTCCCATAGATACCTCAACGCGCGCCACCTCGTCCCCTGTCATGAATACCCTGGCCCTTCTGAGGCCAGCCATGGTCTCTATAGAGAGTCCGCCGTCCTCGGCAGCCACTAGCCCCTCCTCCACTGCATATTTGGCGAGGCAGCGGAGGCCATTGCCGCAGGCCTCGGCCTCAGAGCCATCGGGATTGAACATCTGCATCTTCAGGTCAGCGACCTCCGAGGGCAGCACCAGGAGCAGTCCATCGGCGCCCACCCCCAGGCGGCGATGACACATGGCCTTAGCCAGCTCAGGCCAGTCCTGTTCTCCATAGCGGGCGTCTATGAGCACGAAATCGTTGCCCGCGGCCTGCATCTTGACGAAATTCATTTGCCCTCGTCTCCTAAGATTATAGTGTAGCACTATCGGGAGGGTCCAAGCCAGTCTTTCACCAAGCTAAGGGCCTGGGCGGTCACACCCGGCCCCGCCTCGAGCCAGCGAATTCGCTCGTCCCTTGGTCGAAACCAGGCATACTGATGTCGGGCAAAGCGGTGGGTTTCGTGCTTGATCCGTTGCACGGCCGTCGGCAAGTCCAGCTTTCCCTCCAAGAAAAGGCCTATCTGCCGATAGCCCAGGCCCGATAGGGCGGGCAAGCTCAGGGCATAACCCATAGCCCGTAGCTTTTCCACCTCCCCCACCCATCCCCTTTCTATCATAGTCTCCACCCTGGCGTCAATCCGGGCATAGAGGGCCTGGCGCTCCATGGTCAGTCCCAGGATGAGGACCTCGAAGGGGGGTGGCCCCTTCCGCTGAAGCTGGGAGAGGGGATGCCCCGTCCTAGAAATGACCTCCAGGGCTCGAATCAGGCGGCGAACATTACGGGGGTGGATACGGGCGGCGGCCTCGGGGTCCAAGCGTTGCAATTCTTGATAGAGGGTCAGGGTGCCCTTTTCGGCTGCCAACCTCTCCAGGCGTTGCCGAAACTCCCAGTCAGGGGGGACCTCAGCTATCTGCCAGCCCTCCACCACCGCCCAGATATAGAGACCAGTGCCACCCACCAACAGGGGGAGCTTCCCCCGTTTCAGAATTTCCCCTATGACCTGATAGGCAAGCCTTTGATAGAGGGCGAGGCTGAAATCCTGGTCGGGATCCACGATGTCTATGAGGTGGTGGGGTACCAGCCGGCGCTCCTGGGGACTGGGCTTAGAGGTGCCGATATCCATAAAACGGTAGACCTGCCGGCTATCGGCGTTGACGACCTCGCCCTGGAGGTGCTGGGCTACCTCCAGGGCGAGGTCGCTCTTGCCCACCGCCGTGGGCCCCACAATGGTTATCAGCCTCCCCATCACCCCCTCTTCAAGGTCGCCGTCTGCCTCACGATGTCGATGAACTCCGCTGCCTGGAGGCTGGCCCCTCCCACCAAGGCACCATCAATATGAGGTTGCTCTATGAACTCGCCGATATTGGCGCTGGTGACGCTGCCACCATACTGGATCCTGAGCCCCTCGGCGAAGGCCTGGCCATAGAGTTGGGCCACCGTGTCCCGGATAATGCCCATAATGGCATTGGCCTGGGGGCCACTGGCAGCCCGGCCGGTGCCGATGGCCCACACCGGCTCGTAGGCGATGACCAGCCCCTGGGGCCATTCTATCCCGGCCAGACACCCCCTTACCTGCCCTGTCACCACTTCGACGGTCCGGCCTGCCTCGTTCTCCGCCAGGGTTTCGCCCACACATAGGATAGGGTTCAGGCCAAAGGCCAGGGCTGCCTTGACCTTCTGGTTGATGAGCTCATCGGTCTCGCCGAAATGGTGTCGGCGCTCGGAGTGGCCCAGGATGACATACTGGCATAGCTCGGCGAGCATGGGGGGTGATACCTCCCCCGTATAGGCGCCCTTCTCCTCAAAATACATATTCTGGGCTCCGAGCTTGATCGAGGTGCCCTGGATAAGCCTTTCTATGGCCCCCAGGGATACAAAGGGGGGGCATAGCACCTTCTCCACGCCCCGGACCTCATCCAGCTCAGCCAGCATCTCCCCCACCAGGGCTACGGCCTGGTGGGGGGTGGTGTTCATCTTCCAGTTGCCGGCGATGATGGGCAGGCGGGGCACCGCGCCTCCTAGGCACCATATTTGGTCAGCCGCTGGGCATGGGCCAGGGCCAGGGACATGACAGCCACGCCGCGGAATCGCCCCAGCTCCCCACCGCGACATGCCGACTCCGAGAAACTATCCACCCCGCTGGAGCGACACCACCTGGAGCGAAGCAGAAAGGGTACGGGATGCCAGCTATGGGATTTCAACAGGGCTGGCGTGGAATGATCCCCGGTAACTATTAAAACCTCGGGGGAGAGCTCCATAAGGCGGGGGACAAGGGCGTCCACCTCTTCTAACACTTTGACCTTTCCCTCAAAATCGCCGTCCTCCCCGGCGGTGTCGGTCGGCTTTATGTGAAGGAAGAAGAAATCGTATTCTGCATAGTGCTGGGCAAGGGTATCGAACTCCTCGGCCAGGGTGGGGCCGGTGGGGAGGATGGTCATGCCCACCGTCTTAGCCAGCCCCCGATACATGGGATAGGCAGCGATGGCAGCCGCCTTCAGTTTGAAGACCTGGCCAAACTGGGGGAGGCGGGGGATCCGGGAGAAACCGCGGAGCAGAACCATGTTGGCGGGATGGGCATCTCGGAGCACCTCCCTGGCCTGGGCGATGAAGCTATTGGCCACCCCTGCCATCCTCTGGGCAGGCTCGGAGAGGGCGACGGCTTCTAAGGGGGGTACCCCCAGCCTCTGGGGGTCGGTATCGGCCACCTCTGGTTCCAGCCCCCCACCCCGGAAGACAGCCACCAGGCGGTGCTCCTTCACGGGCATGACAAAGAGCTGAACACGGTCCAGCTTGATTTTGGCCAGGGCCAGACACAGCCTGGCGTTTTCCTCCGTGGACAGGCGCCCGGCGCGACGGTCGGTGATGCGCCCCTGGCCGTCCAGGGTGCAGAAATTGCCTCGGGCTGCTACATCCTCCGGCCGAAGGTCGAAGTCTATGCCCAGGGCCTCCAGGACCCCCCTGCCGATCTCATATTTCAAGGGGTCATAGCCGAAGAGGGCCAGGTGGCCGGGGGCGCTGCCTGGAGTGACCCCAGGGCTCACCGGATCAATGAGACCACACAGGCCCTCCCGGGCCAGGGCATCCAGATTGGGGGTATGGGCCGTTTCCAGTTCCGTCTTGCCGGTCTCAGGGTGGGGCAGACCCCCTAGGCCATCGATGACCAGGAGCACGATTTTGGAGGCGGCAGGGGCAGTGATTTCGGCCATCCGCTCCAGGCCGATCATTCCTTCCTCCGCACCTGGGAATTGATAAGCCTTCTGAAGGCCTCGGGGTCTTCCAGGCTGAGCTTGATCCTTCGGGTCTTGTTTAGCCTGAGCGTTATGAAGCCCAGGCGCTGCGGTTCCTTGAGATTGAGCTGAACGATATTCCGGGTAGCGCTTATGATGGCCAGGGTGCCGGCAAAGTCCACCCTGACGCCGATGCCGTCCAGCCAACTATGGGTAGACGGCTCAACCCCCTCGATGTTATCCATAGGGATTGACTCGTCCACCAGGAAGCTGGCTTTGACCTTCACGTAGTCAGGCCCTACCATTACAAACATATTGCCCACGGAGGCGAAGAGGTATAAGAGCACCACGCCAGCCAAGAGGGACAGGAAAATAAGGGCGATCTCCACCCATTGCAGGCCAGCCCAGTTCGCCTGGGACGCCTCCCAAATCATCCAGCCCGCCAGGGCCAGAAAGGCCACGCCCCCCACCAGCAAAATATGGCGCCACAGGCCCAGAGGCAGAAATCTGAACCTCATAGCTACGGTTCCCTGTTCTCCAGGACAGCCACCCCGGGCAGCACTTTGCCCTCCAGGAACTCCAGGGAGGCCCCGCCCCCGGTGGAGACGTGGCTCATCTTGGGGGCGAGGCCCATCTCGGTGACCGCCTCGACAGTAGAACCACCCCCTATAATGGTGGTAGCCTTGAGGCCAGCCAAAACCTTGACCAGGTCCCGGGTTCCCCGGGCAAACTGGGGCATTTCAAATACCCCCATAGGGCCATTCCAGAGCACGGTGCCGCAGCGGCGCAGCTCCTGGGCAAATTGGGCCAGGGTGGTGGGGCCGATGTCGGCGATGAGCCACCCTGGGGGCACCTCGGCCACCGATACCGTCTTGGCCGGGGCGCCGGCTTCCAGTCTCTCCGCAACCGTGACATCGCTGGGCAGGAGAAGACGAACCCCGCGGCACCGGGCCCGGTGTATCAGCCCCTTAATAGGCTCCAGCCTATCCTCCTCCACCGCCGAGGCCCCCACTTCATAGCCTTCCGCCTTGAGAAAAGTGGCTGCCATGCCACCGCCGATGAGCAGGGCATCTATCCTGTCCAGGATGTTCTCCAGCACGCCTATCTTATCGCTGACCTTGGCCCCGCCTATGATAGCTGCCAGGGGGCGGGCCGGGTCTTCCACCGCCTTGCCCAGGGCCTCCAGCTCCTTCTCCATCAAAAGCCCGGCTACTGCTGGGAGCTGCTCAGCCACCCCCACCACCGAGGCATGGGCTCGGTGGCTGGCGCCAAAGGCGTCGTTAACGAAGAGGTCTGCCAGACGGGCCAGGGCTTGGGCGAAGCCAGGGTCGTTGGCCTCCTCCTCAGGGTGAAAGCGCAGGTTTTCCAGGAGTAACACCTCACCGTCCTTCAGTTGGGCCGCAGCAGCCTCAGCTTCGGGGCCGACACAGTCCCTGGCCACCGCCACCGGCTGGCCCAGGAGCTGAGACAGCCGGCGGGCCACCGGGGCTAATCGGAGCTCCTCTGCCACCCTTCCTTTGGGCCGTCCCAGATGAGAACATAGGATAACTCGGGCCCGCTGGGCCACGAGGTAATTGATGGTGGGCAGGCAGGCCTGGATGCGGGTATCATCGCTGATGGTGCCATCCTGAGCCAGAGGGACATTGAAATCGACGCGAACCAGGACCCTTTTGCCCCCTACGTCCACGTCCTTGACGGTTTTCTTAATCATCCCTGGAACCCTGTGCCAGAAGCCTTTCCAGCTCCGCCTTCATTTTTCTGGCTGTGTGGGCGGCTTGGGGCACGGCCTCATACACATTTAAGCCCTTGAGGTCGGCCTCGGCGATGTCCGGATTATAGTCCATGAAGCCCAGGATGGGGAAGTCAGACAGGTTATCCGTGATGAACTGACGCTCGGCCTCGCCCCTGGTCTTGGAGCCCACCACATAGCAGTTCCGGATGCCCAGGTCCTGGGCCAATCTCCTAATAGCCAAGGCGGTGTGCACGCTTCGCTGCCCCGGCTCCACCATGATGATGAAAGCATCCACACCCCGGGCCGTGCCCCTCCCCAGGTGCTCCACCCCGGCATCCATATCCATTATCACCACCTCGGAGCGACCCACCAAGAGGTGGGCCAGCAAGGCCCGGAGCACAGCGCTCTCGGGGCAAACGCAACCCGCACCTCCCCCCTTGACGGTGCCCATCACCAGGAGCCTGATGCCATCCCGGGTGGCCGAGAAGCGCTCCGGTATATCGTCGACCTTCGGATTGAGCTTGAAGAAGCCCCCTGCCCTGCCCGGCTTGGCCCCGGTGCGCTCCTCTATCAGGTCCTCCAGCTCAGCGATGGGGGTGATGCGCTGGGCCTCCTCTCGGGGGATGCCCAGGGCCATAGCCAGATTGGCATCAGGGTTGGCATCGATGGCTATTACCTGATAGCCATCCTGGGCATAAGCCATGGCCAGGAGGCTGGACAGGGTGGTCTTGCCCACCCCACCCTTCCCCGATATAGCTATCTTCATCTTTTAACCAGTGCCACGCCGGGGAGGCAGCGCCGCTTCTGGCTCCGGAAGGCAGATAAGATGGAACGGGCAATCCCCTGGGCGTCTAAACCATACCTGGCCCGGAGCAGGCGGGAAGGGCCTTGCTCCACAAACTCATCCCCTATGCCCAGGCACTCTACCTTTATGCCCTCGATATGGGCGCCTTTCAGGAGCCGAAGGATGGAGCTGCCAAATCCCCCAGCCAGGACGTTTTCCTCCACAGTTACCAGCCATCGGCTGCTTCGCGCTTGCTCCAAGATGAGGGGGGCAGGTAGGGGCTTGGCAAAGCGGGCATTGATGACCCCGGCCCGAATGCCCTTTTGGGCCAGCAAATCCGCCGCCTCCACGGCAGCGCCTACCGCCACCCCTATAGCTACCAGGGTGACATCGGTGCCCGAAGCCAAAAGCTCCCCCTCACCGATGGGTAGCTCACGGAAAACCCTATCTAGGGCAACCCCTCGCCCATGCCCCCGGGGATATCGGATGGCCATGGGCCGGCCGGCCCGGACCGCGGTATATAGCAGGTGCTGGAGCTCGTTCTCATCCTTGGGGGCGCAGATGGTCATATTGGGCATCAGCGAGAGATAGGACAGGTCGAAGCTCCCCTGGTGAGTCTTGCCATCCTCCCCCACGATCCCGGCCCGATCCAGGGCAAAGACCACAGGCAGGTTCTGGATGCATACATCGTGAAGCACCTGGTCGAAGGCGCGCTGGAGGAAGGTGGAATAGATGGCCACGATGGGGATGAATCCCTGAGTAGCCAGGCCGGCAGCCAGGGTCACGGCATGCTGCTCGCAGATGCCGACATCGAAAACCCGCTTGGGATAGTGACGGGCCACCCTCTCCAAGGAGTTTCCCCAGGACATGGCCGCGGTGATGGTGACTATCCTGGGGTCTTCGGCCATGAGACGCAGCACCGTATCGGCAAATACCTCGCTGTAGCTGGGGGCATCGGAGACGGGTGCGTCACTGGGGGACAGGCCGTGGAAGCCCACAGCATCCCCCTCAGCAGGCTGGTAACCCTTGCCCTTGGTGGTGATGACATGGATCAAGGTGGGTTTGTTGCGGTGAGCCCGGGCCTGGACCAGGGCTTTCTCCACCTCGGGGATATTGTGGCCATCCAGGGGCCCGATATAGTTGAAGCCCAGCCTCTCCCACACCCTACTGGGCATGAGCAGTCCCTTGACGCCGGATAGCAGGTGGTGGCTGAACTGCCTCAAGCGGGGGCCATAGGGTAACCTGGCCAGCAGGCGATGGATATCCCGCTTGACCCGCTGATACCGCCAGTCCAGCCGCACCTGGTTCAGTATTCGGGAAAGCGCCCCCACGGTGGGCGAAATGGACATGCCATTATCGTTCAGGATCACGATGAGGCTGGTGCCCGAGTGGCCGGCGTGGTTGAGGGCCTCGAAGGCCATGCCCCCGGTCATGGCGCCGTCGCCGATAACTGCCACCACCTCGTAGTCCTCCCCGGCCAGGTCGCGGGCCAGGGCCATCCCCAGGGCTGCCGAGATGCTGGTGCTGGCATGGCCGGCGCCGAAGGGGTCGTGGGGGGACTCGGCCCGGTCGGTGAATCCGGAGAGCCCCCCATACTGGCGAAGGGTGGCAAAGCGATGGCCACGGCCGGTGAGCAGCTTGTGGACATAGCTCTGGTGGCCCACATCCCAGACTATCTTGTCCCGGGGGCTGTCCAGGACCCGGTGCAAGGCCAGGGTGAGCTCCACCACCCCCAGGTTGGAGGCCAGATGGCCACCGGTTGAGCTGACCGTGGCGATGAGTTTTTCCCTGATTTCCGCAGCCAGTTGCCTGAGCTGAGAGGGGGTAAGCTCCTTTAAGGCCCCTGGCCCGTCTATAGCCTCCAGCAATGGGGACACCGTGGCTCCTCCCCAGGCGTTGCCCTCATCTTAGCAGTCGAGCCCATAGCTGTCAAGCATTGATTTCGGGGCTAGTTGCAAAAAATTGTAATTGCAACTTATTGCAAAAAGGCGCCACTTCTGCTAGGATTATTTTATGGCTGTGAAAAAACACGATGTGGAAAGAAATCCGGCGCAGTTCCTTCAGGAGCGGGGGTTTCGGCTCACCCCCCAGAGGCTGATGATCCTGGCAGCTATAACGGAGAGCCAGAAACATATCAGCGCCGAGGAGATTTACGCCCGGGTCAGTGCCCAGTATCCCCAGGTGAACATCTCCACCGTCTACCGGACGCTGGCCTTGCTCAAGGAGCAAGGCCTGGTGACGGAGACGGACCTGGGGGAGGGGCGGGTCCGCTATCATGCCGCTGACAAGGGCCATCACCATCATCTGGTATGCCAGAGCTGCGGCGCTATCTTTGACCTGGATGAGGCGCTGCTGGAGCCCCTGGAGCGCTCCCTGCTCGATGAGTACAACTTCGAGGCCGATATAAGGCACCTGGCCATCTTTGGCCGGTGCAGCCGATGTCGGCAAAGGGCCGCCCCTGCCAAGGGGCAGGAGGTTATCGATGCACATCCCTGATGGCTTTCTAAATGTGGCCACTGCCGCCTCCACCTATATGGTGTCGGCGGGGGGTGTGGGCTTTGCCCTCAAGGAGGTGGGCCGAAAACTGGGCGAGAAACACATTCCCCTCGTCGGCGTCACCGGGGCCTTTATCTTCGCCGCCCAGATGCTCAACTTCCCCATCGTCGGGGGCACCTCGGGGCACCTTCTGGGGGCTGCCCTGGCCGCTATCCTGCTGGGGCCATGGACAGGTCTCCTGGTGATGAGCTGCGTATTATTGGTCCAGTCCTTGCTCTTCCAAGATGGTGGGCTACTGGCCCTGGGGGCCAATGTATTCAACATGGGGGTGGTGGGTTGCTTTGTGGGTTACTTCGTGTATCGGGGGGTGGCCTCCTTGTTGAGGTATAGTCGAAAGGGTATTCTCACCGCCAGCTTCGTTGCTGCCTGGGGTGCGGTAATGGCGGCCTCCATCTTCTGTGCCCTGGAGCTGGCAATTTCGGGGACATCGCCCCTGAAGGTGGCCCTGCCCGCTATGGCCGGCTTCCACGCCCTTATCGGCATCGGCGAGGGGGCTATTACCGCGGCCGTGCTCAGCTTCGTGCTGGTCACCAGGCGCGACCTGCTGGAGCTGCGGAAGATCTGAGGGAGCCGAATCGATGAAAGTGAAGTGGTGGCATATCGGCCTATTCATCGCCTTATCGGTAGCGTGTCTCGCCCCCCTGGCCTCCAGCTCCCCGGATGGGCTGGAAAGGGTGGCCGAGGATAAAGGTTTCTGGGATAAGGCCCTGGAGCCCCCTTATCAGGTTATCGCCGACTATATGTTCCCCGGGGTCGAGAACGAGGTCCTGGCCACCATCATCGCCGGCCTCATCGGTGTTCTAATCCTCTTCGGCCTGGGCTGCGGCATTGCCTGGCTGCTCCGGGCTACCGGGAGGGGCTCGGCTTGAGGCATAGCTTTCTGGATAAGTATAGCCAACTTCATAGCCCCATCCACCACCTCGACCCCAGGGTGAAGCTGGCACTGAGTTTCGCCTTTATTCTGGGGGTGGTGACCACCCCTCCCACCCTGTGGCCCGCCTTTGTCCTGTACCTCATCCTGCTGTGGTGCCTCATCCTCATCTCCAGGCTGCCCCCCCTCTTCGTACTGGTTAGGTCGCTCATCATCATACCCTTCGTCGTGGTGGTGGCCGTTTTTGTCCCCTTCTTCAGCGGTGGGGGGGTGGCCGGGAGCTACAGCCTGGGGCCGTGGCAGGTGACCGTAAGCCATCATGGTCTTATGGTGCTGTGGAATGTGGTTGTCAAGGCCTGGCTCTCGGTGCAGGCCCTGATCCTGCTCTCCTCCACCACCAGGCTCCCCGACCTATTGCGGGGGATGCAGGGCCTGGGCATGCCCAGGGTGCTGATCATGATCCTGTCCTTTATGTATCGCTACCTCTTCGTCCTCATCGATGAGGTGATGCGGATGCGCCAGGCGCGGGACAGCCGAAACTTCGGCGGCAAACGGCTGTGGCAATGGAAGACCATAGGCAGCATGGCGGGCAGCCTGTTTTTGCGCAGCTACGAGCGCGGGGAGCGGGTCTATATGTCCATGATGGCCCGGGGCTTCGATGGCCAGGTACGCTCCCTCCGTCGCTTACAGCTCAGCTATGCCGAAGTCTGCCTGGGAGTAGCCTGCCTGTTCCTGGTGGTGGCAGTCAATGTGGTACCGCGCTTCGCATTCCCGATGTAACCGAGGCTGAGTATGTTTGCCCAAAGGGCTATCGAGATCGAGAATCTGCACTTCAGCTACCCGGACGGCAGGCAGGCCTTGGAGGGGATCAGCCTCAGCGTAGGCAGGGGGGAGACAGTGGCCCTTATCGGGCCCAACGGCGCCGGCAAGTCGACCCTACTCTTGCACCTCAATGGCATCCTCCAGGGCCGGGGCACGGTCAGGATTCTGGGCACAGTGGTCGAGGATAAGAGCCTGCGCTGGGTGCGGAGCCAGGTAGGGCTAGTCTTTCAGGACCCCGAGGACCAGCTCTTCTCCCCTACTGTCTTCGACGATGTGGCCTTTGGCCCCATCAATATGGGCTACTGCGAAGATGAGGTGCGCCGCCGGGTGAGCCAGGCCCTGGAGTGGGTGGGGATGGCGGGCTCGGAGGAGCGTTCCCCCCACCACCTCAGCCTGGGGGAGAAGAAGCGCATCGCCATCGCCACCGTGCTCTCCATGAGCCCGGAGATACTGGCCATAGATGAGCCCTCTAGCAACCTGGACCCCCAGGGCAAGTGGGACCTCGTTGAGCTTCTGCGGGGGCGGCCCGAGACCAAGGTCATCGCCTCCCACGACCTGGAGCTGGTGCAGGCTTTATGCCCCCGAAGCATAATCATAGATGGCGGTCGGCTGGTTGCCGACGATGCCACCTTAAATATTATGTCAAATATTCCCCTGCTCCAGGCCCATGGCCTGGCCCCAAGACGTATCTCCGTCCCCGCTGCCAGGGCCTAGAGCCTAGGGATAGCTAGGCCTCCAGCTCCAGGCTGATGTCCAGCGCCTTCACCGAATGGGTGAGGGCGCCCACGGAGATGAAATCAACGCCGGTCTCGGCCACTGCCCTCACATTCTCCAGGGTGATCCCCCCCGAGGCCTCAACCAGGGCCCGTCCCCTGGCCATTTCCACCGCCTGGCGCATCTCCTCCAGGCCCATGTTGTCCAGCATGATGATGTGGGCCCCGGCCTCCACCGCCTCCCGGGCCTGCTCCAGGCTCTCCACCTCTACTTCTATCTGGAGCGTGTGAGGCGCCCCCGTTTTTGCCCGGTTGACAGCCTCAGCTAGGGAAAGCCCGGCCCGGCGCAGCGCCGCCAGGTGATTATCCTTGATGAGGATGCCATCGCCCAGGTGGTAGCGATGGTTCCTCCCCCCGCCCATCCTCACCGCATACTTTTCCATCAATCTCAGTCCTGGGGTGGTCTTGCGGGTATCCACAATGATAGTGGGCAGGCCGGCCACAGCCTCCACATACCTGGCTGTTTCGGTGGCGATGCCGCTGAGGTGCTGCAAAAAATTGAGGGCCAGCCGCTCTGCCTTGAGGATGCTGGGCACCCTGCCCTGCACCGTGGCTATGGTCTGCCCCGGCTGGAGGCGACTGCCCTCAGCCAGCAATAGGTCTACCTTCAGGGAGGCGTCGACTTTGTGGAAAACCCGGGCAGCTATGGGGCCGCCGGCCAAAACGCCCTCAGCCTTGGCCACGATGATTCCCCTACCCTGGGCAGCGTCGGGCACTAAGATATCAGTGGTCAGGTCGCCCCAGCCCAGATCCTCGGCCAGGGCCATATCGACGACCCTATCCCATTGGGCCTCCACGACTTACTCAGACCCCCTGCTGAAGACGATATGACTCTGCCAGGCTGGAGATGGCTGGGGGAAGTCGGCGCGATAGTGGGCGCCGCGACTCTCCTCCCGCAGCAAGGCCGCCTCCGCCATGAGCCGGCCGGTGAGAATGAGGTTCGCCAGCTCGTGGGAGGGGCGATCCAGGGAGGGCACGAACTCCCTCTGCCAGCCGGCCAAAATAGTCGCGGCCTCCTCCAAAGAATCCCCATGGCGAACAATGCCCACCTTTTGCCACAGGAGGGATTGCAGCGCCGACAGGCTGGCTGGGGGGGGCTCAGCAATGGCCTTCCTCCGGGGAAGGGGCCAGTGTTCATAGCGGCTCGAGGTTCCTGGGGCAGGATTCGCCTGTGCCCCCTTTCGGGTCTGCTCCAGGATCCGCTTGGCGAAGACGATGACCTCCAGAAGGGAGTTGCTGGCCAGTCGGTTGGCCCCGTGTACCCCGGTACAGGCAGTCTCGCCGGCAGCGAAGAGGCCAGCGATATTGGTCTCGCCCCAGGCATTGGTCCTGACCCCACCCATCATATAGTGGGCGGCTGGGGCTACCGGTATCAGCCCCTTGGTGATATCCAGACCATGATCCAGACAGAAGCGATAGATATGGGGAAAGCGGGTGGTCACAATGGGAGGCGGCAAGTGGGTCACATCCAGGAATACCCGGTCGCTGCCCGTCTTGGCCATCTCGGCATGGACGCTGCGGGCTACCACATCCCGGGGAGCCAGGTCGCCCTCCGGGGCATAGTCGGGCATAAAGCGATAGCCCTCCACGTTGCGCAGTATACCCCCCTCGCCCCGCACCGCCTCGGAGATGAGAAAAGGCGGCACCCCTGGCAGTCGCACTGCCGTGGGGTGGAACTGGAAGAACTCGATGTCGGTTATCTCGGCTCCGGCCCGGTAGGCCAGGGCCACGCCATCGGCGGTGGCGATGTCGGGATTGGTAGTATACTTGAACAGCCGCCCGGCTCCCCCCGTGGCCAGGATAAGATTGCGGCAGGAGAACTCCTCAACGCTGCCCATCCGGGTGTCCAAGGCCTTGACCCCCTGGACCCGATTCCCCTCCACCATTATCTCGATGGCCAGGCAATGCTCCAGGATTTCCACCCTGGCCTGCCGGGCCATCCGGCTCAGGGTGGTCTCGATATGCTCCCCGGTGGCATCGCCCCCGGCGTGGAGGATGCGGGGCACGCTGTGGGCTGCCTCTTTGGTCAGGGCGATCTGGCCATCCAGGGTATCAAAGGGGACGCCGAAGCGGATGAGGTCAGCGATGCGGTCAGGGGCCTCCTCCACCAGGATGCGCACCGCCTCCTCATCGCAGAGGCCGGCCCCGGCGGCTATGGTATCCCTGAAATGAAGCTCCGGGGAATCATGGGCACCTATGGCGGCGGCGATGCCCCCCTGGGCATGTTTGGTATTGCACTCATCGATGCTGCCCTTGGTCAGTACCAGGACGCTGCCCTGCTGCCGGGCCAGGAGCGCCGTATATAGCCCAGCGATACCGCTGCCCACTATTATGTAATCGTAAGTCACCTTCAATCGATCTTCCCCACCTTAGACACCGCCAGCATCCCATCCAGGGCCTGCTGGGCCTTGACCCTGACCTCCTCGGGGACCCTTATGATATTGCGCCGCTCTTCCATAGCCGTGAGCACCGATTCCAGACGGGTCTTCTTCATATTGGGGCAGACCAGGGCCGTGGACACGGCGTAGAAGGTCTTGTCCGGATTCTCCTTCCTCATCCGGTGCAGCAGGCCGAACTCGGTGCCGATGAGGAAGGTCCGGGCCGGGCTCTCCCGAACATAGCGCAGCATCTGGGAGGTGCTGCACACGGCATCGGCCATGGCCACCACCTCGGGGATACACTCCGGATGGACCACCACTGCTGCCTCGGGGTGGAGCTCCTNGGCCCGCCTCACCTGCTCCGGCCTGACCCGATGGTGGGTAATGCAATAGCCCGGATAGGGGATGACGCGCTTCTGGGTCTGGGTGGATACATAATGACCCAGGTTCTGGTCGGGTATAAACAAGATCTCCTCATTGGGCAGGGACTCCACCACCTGGACAGCATTGGCCGAGGTGCAGCAGATGTCGCTCTCCGCCTTGACCGCCGCCGAGGAGTTCACATAGCAGACCATCCCCGCCTCGGGGTAGCGCTCTTTCCAGCGCCTGAGTTCCGGGACATCTATCATATCGGCCATGGGGCAGCCGGCGGTGGCCTCGGCGAGGAGCACAGTGCGGGCGGGGTTCAGGATGGCCGCCGTCTCCGCCATGAAATGCACCCCGCAGAAGACGATGACATCCGCCTCCACCTGGGCGCTCTTCCGGGCCAGCTCCAGGGAATCGCCCACGAAGTCGGCTATATCCTGGACCTCTGGTAGCTGATAGTTATGGGCGACGATTATGGCGTTAAGCCCCCTCTTGAGGCTGAGGATCTTGTCCCTGAGTTCAGCCAGCTCGGTTTCGGGTCTGACCATCTGGGGAGGCAACACCATGGCTAAGCCCCCTCCGCCAGCCTGCCTTGCAATGACCAGGGGCTGGTCTTTTCCACCTTTACCTGGACCAACTGGCCGCGCCAGTCGCCATTGTGGGCGAAGAAAACCGGCTTATTTGTCCTGGTACGCCCTTGCCACTTGCCCTTGACCTGCCCCTCCACCAGCACCTCGACCACCTTGCCCAAAAGCCGGGAATTTATCTCGGTGGCGATGGCCTGCTGCAAAGCCTCCACCATATCCAAGCGCCGCCTCTTCTCCTCGGCGGGAACGCTGTCCTCCATAGCCCGGGCGGCCAGGGTGCCCGGCCGCGGCGAATACATGGCCCCGTGGACGGTGTCGAAGCGGAGCTCCTCCAGCAAGGAATACGTATTCTGGAACTGGGCCTGGCTCTCTCCGGGGAAGCCCACAATGATATCAGTGCTCAGAGCCACCCCGGGAATGGCCTCCCGAATCCGGGCCACCAGCTGGCGATAGCTCTCCACAGTATAGCCGCGCCTCATGGCCCTGAGGATGTGGTTATCCCCCGATTGCATGGGCAGGCTGATATGCTCGCAGACTTTGTCCAGGCGGGCTATGGTGTCGATGAGCTTGCCCTTCATATCCTTGGGGTGGCTGGTGAGAAAGCGGAGGCGGCGCAGGCCCGGGATCCGGTTCAGCTCCACCAGAAGGTCAGCCAGGTCAGGCTTTCCGGGGAGGTCATGACCGTAGGAGTCCACGTTCTGCCCCAGCAGGGTTACCTCCTTTGTCCCCTGCCCCACCAGTGCCTCGACCTCGGCCACCACCTCAGAGGGGGGTCGGCTCCGCTCCCGGCCCCGACGGTAGGGGACGATGCAATAGGAGCAGAAATTGTCGCAGCCCTGGATAATGGGGACAAAGGCGCTGATAGCCGGTCGCTGGGGCACAATTGTTTTGGGGTCGGGATAGGCTTGCCCGGAAAGAAATCGCCATAATTCCGCAAATTCCTGAGGCTTGAAGAATAGGTCTACATGGGGAAACTGGGCTCTGAGGGGTGCTGAGTCCGAGTCCACCATGCAGCCGGTGAGGGCGATGATCGCCCCGGGTTTCCGCCGCTTCAACGACTTCAAAGAGCTGAGCTGGCCGCGCACTCGATTCTCGGCGCTGGCCCGCACCACACAGCTATTCAAAACGACTAAATCCGCCGAGTGGGGGGAGGGGCTGGGTTGATAACCCAGCCTTTCCAGGAGAACCCCCAATCGCTCCGAGTCGGCCTTGTTCATCTGGCAGCCGATGGTCCAGATATAATAGTGAGCCATGTCACTAATCCTTCTATGTGAGGCGAGCCCCT
>MTNP01000067.1 GCA_002011475.1 Dehalococcoides sp. JdFR-54 | reverse complement strand
CCCCAGCCACGAAGCCATCCCGATCCCTATCGAAGGGTCGGCAGGCCCGCTGGGGCTCATGGCTGCGGCGGGAGGTGGCCTTGAGGGCATCCAGGCTGGCCATGAGGGCGTGGCCCAGGGGATATTCGGCGCCTCCGGCGAACATGGCATCGGCATAGCCCATCTGGATCAGCTTGAAGGCCTCGCCTATGGCGTGGCTACCGGCGGCACAGGCAGTGGTGGGGCAGAGGTTGGGCCCCCGGGCGCCAAACTGCATGGCCACCTGGCCCGAGGCCATATTGCAGATAAATCCGGGGGCCACGAAGGGCGAGATGTGGCGAAATTCCTTGCGGAGCACCAGCTCATGGCTTCGCTCATAGGTGGTCAGCCCGCCCACCGCCGAGGCTATGACCACCCCCACCCTGTCGCCCGTTTCGGAATCTATCTTCAGCCCGGCATCCTCCAGGGCCATCCGGCTGGCCGCCACCGCCAACTGGATGAAGGGGTCCATGGTACGGATCAGCTTGGCACTCATAAAGTCCTGGGGGCGGAAACCCTTGACCTCGCCGGCGATGCCATTATTGAGGCCGGTGGTATCGAACCGGGTAATGGGCCCTATCCCCGATTTGCCCTGGCACAGGGCCTGCCAGCTCTCCTGAACCCCAATACCTATGGGGGTCACCGCCCCCATCCCGGTGACCACTACACGCCTCTTCAACTCAGACAATCCCCCTGCTTGCTAGGCGGCACCGCCTTGGGATGTAGACCTGGCTACCCCAGGATTATCCGGGCATCAACCACCAAGGCGCTATCCCGATAGGCAAAGATGGGATTGAGGTCCAGCTCCTTAATCTCGGGGTGGTGCTCTACAAAGTCGGAGACCCGGAGCAACATTTCCTCAAGGATAGGTATGTTGGCTGGCTCCTGCCCCCGATAGCCCTCCAAGAGGGGATAGCCCTTTATCTCCCGGATCATCTCCCGGGCATCCCTCGGGGCCAAGGGGACGATGCGGAAGGCCACATCCTTGAGAACCTCCACCAGAATGCCCCCCAGGCCGAACATCATCACCGGGCCGAAGTGGGGGTCCTGGGACATGCCGATGATCACCTCTAGGCCGGGACGGGCCATCTTCTGCACCGAGACCCCATCCAAGCGGGCGGAGGGCTGGGCCTTTCGGGCCGCCGCCATGATACCATCATAGGCCCGAGCTACCTGTCGGGGGGTCCTCAGTCCCAGCTTAACACCGCCGATATCGCTCTTGTGGAGGATATCTGGGGAAGCTATCTTGAGCACTACCGGGAAGCCGAGCGTTTGGCTCAAGGCCACCGCCTCGGCGGCCGAGGTGGCCAGCCTGGTCTCCACCACGCTGATGCCAGCCTCGCCCAGGAGCTCCTTGGCCTCGATCTCAGTGAGCTGCTTGCGGCCTTCCCGGGCCACCTGGTCCAGCAAACTATGTCTGGGCATTGCAGGGTCCTCCCCCAATAACAGGCATCGGCCAGGCCATTCTAACACACAGCCATTGCCTCATCAAGCTCCCCTGAGCAGTTCTGGGGTCTCGTTGACTGCGGTGTGCGATTTTGATATATTGTTTTCAAAATCCGGGTCGAGGAGATCATGAGGTTCACTGAGTTCAGAGAGATGTCGCCTGCCTATGGCTTCGACGAGGTGGCCATCGTGCCCGGTGACATCACCATCAACCCGGACCAGACCAATATACAATTCTCCTTAGATGGGCTGACCTTGGCCATCCCTGTCCTGGCCTCAGCTATGGATGCCGTGGTGGACCCCGCCTTTGCCATCCTGTTCAGCAAGCTGGGGGGGCTGGCGGTGCTCAATTTGGAGGGGGTGCAAACCCGGTATCAGAACCCAGATGAGGTCCTGTCCCAGATAGCGGCAGCGCCCGACGCTGAGGTCACCTCCCTGATGCAAAGGGTCTACTCCGAGCCCATAAAGGAGAGCCTCATCGGCGAGCGAATTCAGCAGATAAAGGAGGGGGGAGGCATCTGCGCCGTCTCAGTGACCCCAGCCAACACCAAGCGTTTTGCCCCTCTGGTGGTGGAGGCCGGGGCTGATGTCCTGGTGGTGCAGTCCACGGTGACCACCGCCCGGCATATCTCCAAGAGCTACCGAGGGCTTATCTTCTCCGAGCTCTGCCAGTCCGTCAGGGTGCCCATAGTGGTGGGCAACTGCGTCAGCTACAGTGCCGCCCTGGAGCTGATGAGGACTGGCATCTCAGGGGTGCTGGTAGGGGTGGGGCCTGGGGCCGCTTGTACCACCAGGGAGGTCCTGGGGGTGGGGGTGCCCCAGGTAACGGCTACCCTGGAGTGCGCCGCCGCCCGAGAGGAATATCTGCGGGAGAGTGGCCGCTATGTGGCGCTCATCACTGATGGCGGCATTCGCACCGGTGGCGATATGTGCAAGGCCTTCGCCTCCGGGGCAGATGCGGTGATGTTGGGCTCAGTGCTGGCCCAAGCCGAGGAGGCCCCGGGGAGGGGCTATCACTGGGGTATGGCCCACCCCCATCCTTCCCTGCCCCGGGGCACCCGGATCCAAGTGGGCACAGTGGCCAGGCTGGAGCAAATCCTGTTCGGTCCCACCTCCGTCACCCATGGCACCCAGAACTTCATCGGGGCGCTGCGCACCTGCATGGGGGTATGCGGCGCCTTTACCATCAGGGATATGCACCGGGTGAGGATGGTGGTCGCCCCCTCCATCAAGACCGAGGGCAAGCAATTGCAGGTGCTCAGGTGCTTCAGCGCTCCTGAGCCAGAAGATATTCCCGGCGGGGATGGGAGATGAGTCTGACACTGGAAGGCATCAGGGTCTTGGACTGGACCATGGCCCAACATGGTCCCCTGGGCGGCGCCCTTCTGGCGGACATGGGCGCCGATGTCATCAAGATCGAGACGCCGGGAGGGGAGCTGGCCCGGACCCTGACCGCTTCGCCCACCGGCGCCTCCATCGGCCTTCCCCAGGGCATCAACTGGTACTTCGAGCACCACAACCGCAATAAAAGGTCCATCACCCTGGACCTGAAGAAGGAAAAGGGCAAGGAGATCCTGTTCAAGCTGGTGGAGAGGTCCGACGTTTTCATTCAGAACTGGCGGAAGGGGGTGGCCGAGCGCCTGGGCTTGGGCTATGAGACCCTATCCCGATATAACCCCAAGCTTATCTACCTCTCCGCCACCGTCTTCGGCCCTGAGGGCCCAGATAGCGACCTCCCCGGCTACGATTACACAGGGCAGGCCCGCTCCGGGATGATGGCCTATGTGGGGGAGCCCGGTATGCCCCCCCTCTACACCCTGGGCATGACCGACCAGATAGGGGGCATCACCATCGCCCTGGCCGTACTAGCTGCCCTAGTGGCCCGGGAGAAGCAGGGGATCGGGCAGGAGGTAAATACCTCCCTTCTGGGCAGCAACATCGGCCTCTTGGGCTTCACCATCGGGGCCTACTTGATGGTCGGTGAGGTTCCCCGCCGCACCATCCGCGCCCGGGCCGACAACCCCATCTGGAACCATTATCGATGCGCCGACGGCAAATGGATCGTTCTGGCCATGACGCCCCCCGACAGGTACTGGCATGACTTCTGCGAGGCCATAGGCCACCCCGAGCTGGAGAAGGACCCCAGGTTCGAAAACGTGGAGGTGAGGACCAAGAACTGCGCGGAATGCGTCGCCATTCTGGATGAGGTCTTCGCCTCCAAGCCCAGGGAGGAGTGGTATAAGGCCTTCAAGCAAAAGCCCGACCTGATTTACGGGCCCCTCAATGAGATCGCAGACCTGGCCAGCGACCCCCAGGTGATCGCCAACCGCTACATCGTGGACTACCACCACCCCACCTACGGCCCCATCAAGGAGGTGGGCTTCCCCATCACCTTCTCCAAGACCCCGAGCCAGATGCGACGGCCAGCGCCCCAGCTCAGCGAGCATACCGAGGAGATACTCCTGGAGCTGGGCTACTCCCGGGCGGAGATAAAGGGGCTGAGGGAGGAAGGGGTAATCTAGGCAAGATTTTCCGAGATTGTGGCAAAAAGCCCCAAATTCTCTTGACATTTGGGCTTAAAAATGTTATATTAATTTTTTGCAATCATGCTTCAGATTGAAATTCCCATCTTTGCACCATTGACAGCTCCTTGTGCCCCCAATTTGGCGAAGTATTAACCTTTATGAGCTCCATACTTTTGGAGGGAAACTGATGTCTTTTTCCGTTTCGACCTCGGGCAGTGATCCTGTGTTCGCGCCACCCCGAAAATCGTATGCACGGCTGCCTGAGGTGCTGGAGGTGCCCAACCTCATCCGCGTTCAACTGGACTCCTTCCAACAATTTGTGAGGGAGGGGCTGCGGGAACTCTTCCAGGAGGTCTTCCCCATCGAAGACTTCACCGGGACCCGCCTGGCGCTCCACTTCATCGATTACCAGTTCCGCCAGCCCAAGTATCCGGTGGACGAGTGCCGCCAGCGGGATGTCACCTATGCCAAACCCTTATATGTCCGGCTCCAGTTGGTGATCAAGGAGACGGGGGAGGTCAAGGAGCAGGATATTTTCTTTGGCGACTTCCCCTGGATGACCGAGCTGGGCACCTTCATCATCAACGGGGTGGAGCGGGTGGTGGTAAATCAGCTCCTGCGCTCCCCGGGCGTCTATTTCACCGTGGAAGAGGATATGGCCAGCGGCCGCGAGCTGTGCTTTGGCAAGCTCATCCCGGACCGGGGGGCCTGGCTGGAGTTCGAGACCACCGCTAAGGACATCATCTCGGTGAAGGTCGATGGCAAGCGCAAGATACCCATTACCACCCTGCTCCGGGCCATCGGCTATGGCAGCGATGAGGCGTTACTGGACCTATTCAAGGATATAGATACCGCCCCCGAGCACCGCTATATCCGGGCCACCATGGAGCGGGAGCCTCAGGTACGGAGCCAGGAGGAGGCCCTGCTCGACGTCTATCGCCGGCTCCGCCCTGGCGACCCCCCCAGCCTGGAGAATGCCCAGGCGCTGCTAAATAACCTGTTCTTCAACCCCCGTCGCTACGACCTGGGCAAGGTGGGGCGCTACCAGCTCAACAAGCGTCTCAAGCTAGACCTGCCCCCCACCCAGCGGGTGCTCACCAAGGAAGACCTGGTGGAAATTGCCCGCCACATCATCCTCATCAATAACCGCCGAGATCGCCCCGACGATATCGACCACCTGGGCAATCGCCGGGTGCGCACCGTGGGCGAGCTGGTTCAGAACCAGTTTCGCATCGGGCTGTTGCGCCTGGAGCGGGTGGTCAAGGAGCGAATGAGCATCATCGACCCCCAAAATGCCACCCCCAGCGCCCTGATCAATACCCGCCCTGTGGTGGCAGCCATGCGGGAGTTCTTCGGGGGCTCTCAGCTTTCCCAGTTCATGGACCAGACCAACCCCCTGGCCGAGCTCACCCACAAGCGCCGCCTCTCGGCCCTGGGGCCGGGGGGGCTGTCCCGGGAGCGGGCCGGCTTCGATGTCAGGGATGTCCACCACTCCCACTATGGGCGGATTTGCCCTATCGAGACCCCGGAGGGTCCCAACATCGGCCTCATTGGCTCCCTGGCCACCTATGCCCGGGTCAATCAATTTGGCTTCATCGAGACTCCTTACCGCCCGGTGGTAACAGAGGTAGCCAACCAACCCGAGGCACTCCTGGGCAAGATCACCCGAGAGAATATAACCGATGCTAAAGGGGAGGTCGTGGTGAGGGCGAAAACCGTCATCACCCCCACCATAGCCAGCAGGCTCTCCAAGCTGCCTCGGGCGACCATCAAGGTGGTCCCCTTCGTCGCCGACGAGATAATCTACCTGTCGGGGGATCAGGAGGAGGAGTTCACCATCGCCCAAGCCAGCGCCCCCCTAGATAGGGATGGCCACTTCCTCCAGGAAAGGGTGGAGGTGCGCCATGGCAGCCGCTATTTCGAGGAGGTGCCCGAGAATATCGACCTTATGGATGTGTCGCCCAAGCAGATAGTGAGCGTGGCCACTGCCCTCATCCCCTTCTTGGAGCATAACGATGCCAACCGGGCCCTCATGGGCGCTAACATGCAGCGGCAATCGGTGCCCCTGGTCCGCCCCGAGCCACCTTTGGTGGCCACGGGCATGGAGGGGAGGGCAGCCCGCGATAGCGGCCAGGTCATCTTCGCCGACGCCGATGGCGAGGTGACCTCGGTATCGAGCTCCGAGATAATCCTCCGCGGCGACGATGGCACCCTATACCGCTATCCGCTGGACAAATTTGTGCGCACCAACCAGGGCACCTGCATCAACCAGCGGCCCGTGGTGGACCAGGGTGACCGGGTGCGTCAGGGGCAGGTCCTGGCCGATAGCTCGGCCACCGCCCAGGGGGAGTTAGCCCTGGGGCAGAATGTGCTCTGCGCCTTCATGAGCTGGGAGGGCTACAACTTCGAGGATGCCATCATCATCAGCGAGAGCCTGGTTCGGGATGACCGCTTCAGCTCGGTGCATATCGAGAAGTACGAAGTGGAGGCCCGAGATACCAAGCTGGGCCCCGAGGAGATCACCCGCGACATCCCCAACGTGGGCGAGGAGAGCCTGCGGGACCTGGATGAGGACGGCATTATCCGCATCGGCGCCGAGGTCGGCCCCGGCGATATCCTGGTGGGCAAGATAACCCCCAAGGGGGAAACGGAGCTCACCGCCGAGGAGAAGCTCCTCCGGGCTATCTTCGGGGAGAAGGCCAGGGATGTCAAAGACACCTCGCTGCGGGTGCCCCATGGCGAGCAGGGCAAGGTCATCGAGGTCAAGGTCTTCTCCCGGGATAACCACGACGAGCTTCCCGCCGGGGTAAACCAGTTGGTGCGGGTGTGGGTGGCCCAGAGGCGCAAGATATCCGTGGGCGACAAGATGGCCGGACGACACGGCAATAAGGGCGTCATCGCCCGCATCCTCCCTGAGGAGGATATGCCCTTCCTCGCCGATGGCCGGCCGGTGGAGATCATCCTCAATCCTATCGGCGTCCCCTCCCGAATGAATCTGGGCCAGGTGCTGGAGACCCACCTGGGCTGGGCAGCCCAAACCCTGGGCCTCCGGGTGCTCTCCCCCGTCTTCGACGGCGCCACCGGGGACGACATCGAGGATGCCCTGTGCCGGGCCTGGCTGGCGCAACGCGCCGGGGCGGTCAGCACCGACCCCGATGCCCAGCAGCCTTTCCTCCTGGAGCCCGCCAAGAGATGGCTCCAAGAGCGAGGCTATGACGCCGACCAGGTCTTCGATACAGGGTTCCCCGGGGTGGCCAAGAGGGTATGCCTGCGCCTCTGGCTGGAGGATCAGGGCGAAGATGCCTCCTCCCTCAGCGATGAGGAGGTGGCGGCACGGGCGGAGGCGCTGTACCGGGAACGGGGGCTGACCCCGCCCACCTTCGGCAGGATGACCCTCTACGATGGGCGCACCGGCGAGCCCTTCGACCAGCCGGTGACCGTGGGCTATATCTATATGATGAAGCTCATCCACCTGGTGGAGGACAAGATCCACGCCCGCTCCACCGGGCCCTACTCCCTCATCACCCAGCAACCCCTGGGCGGCAAGGCCCAGTTCGGTGGGCAGCGCTTCGGCGAGATGGAGGTCTGGGCCCTGGAGGCCTACGGGGCAGCCCACATCCTCCAAGAATTGCTGACCGTTAAGTCCGACGATGTGACCGGGCGGGCCAAGACCTATGAGGCCATCATCAAGGGCGAGGACATCCTCCAGCCCAGCGTCCCCGAGTCTTTCAAGGTCCTGGTCAAGGAGCTACAAAGCCTGGGGTTAGCCGTAGAGGTGCTCAATGAGGATGAGGAGAAGGTGACCTTCCTCGAGGAGGAGCCCACACCCCGGCCCCGGTTACCCGTGTTGACCCCCAGCTTCAAAGAGGAGAAGAAGGATATCCATGCTTGAAGTCAACGATTTTAATGCGGTTCGCATCTCCCTGGCCTCGCCGGAGCAGATCCGGAGCTGGTCTTACGGGGAGGTGACCAAGCCGGAGACCATAAACTATCGGACCCTGAAGCCGGAGCGGGATGGTCTCTTCTGCGAGCGCATCTTCGGCCCCACCAAGGACTTCGAGTGCTACTGCGGCAAGTATAAGAAGGTGCGCTACAAGGGTATCATCTGCGACAAGTGCGGCGTGGAGGTAGCCCGGGCCAAGGTGCGCCGGGAGCGCATGGGCCACATCGAGCTGGCTGCCCCGGTAAGCCATATCTGGTTTGCTAAGGGAACCCCCAGCCGCCTGGGTCTGCTCCTCGACCTGTCCCCCCGCAGCCTGGAGCGGGTCCTCTACTTCGCCCAGCGCATCGTGACCGCAGTGGACGAGGAAGCCCGCCAGCGGGCCATTGAGGGCCTCAGGCAGGAATACGCCTCAAAGATAGAGGTGGCGGCCCAGCAGACCGAGGCCAGGGTAGCCGAGCTGGAGCACCTCCTGGCCGAGGGCGGCCACGAAAGCCCGGAGGCCATCATGGCCGAAATCAACCTGCTCCGGCGTCACCTGGCTGAGGAAAGGGCCAGGCTCGAAGAGGAACTGGACAACCAGGTGGCCGAAGTGGAGGACATCCGCCCCCTCATGCTGCTCAGCGAGAACCGGTACCGGGAGTTACAGGAGCGTTACGGCAATGTCTTCGAGGCTGCCATGGGGGCGGAGGCTATCCTGACTATCCTCAAGAACCTGGACCTGGACAGCCTCCGTGGCGAGCTGCTCTCGGAGATCCGCTCCAGCTCGGGGCAGCGTCGCAAGAAGGCCAGCAAACGGCTGAGGGTGGTGGAGGCCTTTCGTCGCAGCGGCAACAAGCCGGAGTGGATGATCCTCACCGTCCTGCCGGTGCTGCCCCCCGAGCTTCGGCCCATGGTGCAATTGGACGGGGGGCGCTTTGCCACCAGCGACCTCAATGACCTATATCGGAGGGTCATCAACCGCAATAATCGGCTGCGCCGTCTTCTGGAGTTGGGCGCCCCCGAGGTGATCATCCGCAATGAAAAGCGGATGTTGCAGGAGGCGGTAGATTCCCTCATCGACAACGGCCGTCGGGGGCGGGCGGTATCCACCGGGGGCAACCATCGCCTCAAGTCCCTATCTGACATGCTCCGGGGCAAGCAGGGCCGCTTCCGCCAGAACCTTCTGGGCAAGCGGGTGGACTACAGCGGCCGCTCTGTGATCGTGGCCGGACCGGAGCTGAAATTGTATCAGTGCGGCCTGCCCAAACGCATGGCCTTAGAGCTATTCAAGCCCTTCATCATGCGTCGCCTGGTGCAGCAGGGCCTGGCCCACAACATCAAGAGCGCCCGCCGCCAGGTAGAGCGAGCCCGAGGCGAGGTCTGGGATATTCTGGAGGAGGTGATCCGGGAGCGGCCGGTGCTCCTGAACCGAGCCCCCACCCTCCACCGCCTCAGCATCCAGGCCTTCGAGCCGGTGCTCATCGAGGGCAGCGCTATCCAGATCCACCCCCTGGTCTGTGCCGCCTTCAATGCCGACTTCGATGGCGACCAGATGGCGGTGCATGTGCCCCTGTCCCAGAAGGCGGTACAGGAGGCCCGGGAGGTCATGCTCAGCGCCCATAATATGCTCCTGCCCAGCAGCGGGGAACCGGTGGTGGCGCCCACCCTGGACATCGTGCTGGGCTGCTACTACCTGACCACCTTTCAGCCCGGGGCCAAGGGGGAGGGGCTGCGCTTCAGCAGCTTCCAGGAGGCGGAGCTGGCCTATGAGCTGGGGCATGTTGACCTCCGGGCCGAGATCGAGGCCCGAAGCCCCCAAGGGGAGAGGTTGCGCACCAGCATTGGCCGCATCATCTTTAACCAGGTGCTGCCCCCCGAGCTGGGCTTCGTCAATGAGGTGGTGGACAAATCGGTGCTGAAGAGGCTGGTGACGGATTGCTACAATCGCCTGGGCAGCCAGGGGACAGCCACAGTCCTAGACAACCTCAAACAGTTGGGCTTCAAATATGCCACCAGGTCGGGCATCACCATAGCTATGAGGGACATCGAGATCCCGGAGACCAAGGCCAAACTCCTGGCCGAGGCCGAGGAGAAGATCGCCGTCATCGAGTCCCAGTATCGCCGGGGCCTCATCACCGAGGAGGAGCGCTATAACAGCGCCGTTCAGGTGTGGACGGATGCCACCGAGAAGATGACCAATATCATCGCCCAGGCCCTGCCCCGCTATGGGGGCGTCTACCTGATGGCCACCGCCGGGGCCAAAGGCAATATCACTCAGATCCGACAGATGGCGGGGATGAGGGGCCTGATGACCGACCCCTCAGGGATGATCATCGACTTCCCCATCAAGACCAGCTTCCGGGAGGGGCTCACAGTACTGGATTACTTCATATCCACCCATGGCGCCCGCAAGGGCCTGGCAGATACGGCGCTCAGGACCTCCGACAGCGGCTACCTCACCCGCCGCCTCATCGACATCTCCCAGGACGTTATCGTCCTCCACGACGACTGTGGCACCACCGAGGGGATTTGGCTGACGGAGACCGAGGAAAAGGGGCTTTTGCCGCCGCTGGCAGAGCGGCTGGTGGGGCGGATGGCGGCAGCCCCCGTCACCCACCCCGAGACCGGGGAGGTGATAGTAGACCACAACCAGGAGATCGATGAGGCGGCGGCCAAGCAGATCGTGGAGGCGGGCATCACTCAGGTCTATGTGCGCTCCCCCCTGGGCTGCCAGGCACGGCGGGGGGTGTGCCAGATGTGCTACGGGCGCGACCTGGCCCGCGGCCACCTAGTAGACAAGGGCACCGCCGTGGGCATCATCGCCGCCCAGAGCATCGGCGAGCCCGGTACCCAGCTCACCATGCGCACCTTCCACACCGGGGGCGTGGTGGGGCTGGACATCACCAGCGGTCTGCCCCGGGTGGAGGAACTCTTCGAGGCCCGGGCGCCCCGGGGCCAGGCTATCCTCTCCGAGATCGACGGTGTGGCCACGATAGTAGAGACGGAGGAGAGCCGCCGCATTCGGGTGACCAGCTCCGAGGTCTACCGGGACGAGTATGTTCTGCCCCCGGGCTGGAAGCCCCTGGTTGAGCACAATGAGTGGGTAGAGGTGGGACAGCCTCTGGCTCAAAGCGTCCCGGAGACAGCAGCAGATGCGGAGGGGGCAATGATAGCGGCCCCGCCCCTGATAGCCCGGGTTAGTGGACAGGTCAGCAGGGACGGCAACCGCCTCTACATCAGCTATGAAGAGCATGAGGAACAGGAATACCAGGTACCACCCACCGCCAGCATTTGCATCCAGTCGGGGGACAGGGTAAAGGCCGGCGACCAGCTTACCGATGGCCACCCTAACCCCCAGGATATCCTGCGCATCAAGGGGCGGCAGGAGGTGCAGCGCCACTTGGTGGACGAGGTGCAGAAGGTGTACCGCTCCCAGGGCGTGTCCATCAACGATAAGCACATCGAGATCATCGTGCGCCAGATGCTGACCAAGGTCAAGGTGGAGTCCTCCGGGGATACTGAACTCCTGCCCGGCCAGCTGGTGGACCGCTTCGAATATGAGGACATCAATGCCAAGGTGCTGGCTGAAGGCGGCGAGCCGGCCACAGCCCAGACGGTGCTGCTGGGCATTACCCGGGCCTCCCTCAATACCGAGAGTTGGCTGGCAGCGGCCTCCTTCCAGGAGACCACCCGGGTGCTCACCGAGGCCGCTACCGTGGGCAAGGTGGACAAGCTCCTGGGGCTCAAGGAGAACGTTATCATCGGCAAGCTGATCCCGGCCCGCTCCATACCCGTGGAAAAGGTGCCGGCCCTGCCCAGCGCCAAAGCCACAGAGGCTTCATCCTGGCTTGAGACACAGGCCTTATCTGGTGTCGAGTCCCTATCTGGCAGCCAGGGGTTGCCGGAACCGGGGGCAGAGCCGGGGCCCTGGGAAGAAGAGCCCGAGGAACAGGAATAGCCCTTAAGAAGCCCCCGCCGGGAGGCGGGGGCTTCTTAAGGGCTATTCCTTTACAGGCAGACTATTGATCAGGGCGGCGATATAGCCAGCGCCGAAACCGTTATCGATATTGACCACAGCCACCCCAGCGGCACAGCTATTGAGCATGGCCAGAAGGGGTGCTATTCCCTGGAAGCTGGCGCCGTAGCCGATGCTGGTAGGCACTGCGATGACGGGTGCCGACACCAGGCCGCTGACCACGCTGGGCAAGGCGCCCTCCATCCCCGCCACCACCACCAGCACCCGGGCCTGGCGCAGTCGGGGCAGGTTATCCAGAAGGCGATGGATGCCAGCCACCCCGATATCGTAGCTGCGCTCCACCTGGCTGCCCATAAGCTCGGCGGTGATGGCCGCCTCCTCAGCGACGGGGATGTCGGCGGTGCCCCCGCTCACCACCATCACCCCTGGCTTCAGGGACACACCCTTGAGCCTGTCGAGGGTGATGGCCCGGGCATCGGGGTGATAAACGGCATCGGGCAGCCTCTCCCTCACCAGCTCATAACAGTCGGCATCCACCTTGGTGATGAGCAAGCGCTGGCTCTGGGCAGCCAGCTTCTGAGCGATGGCAGCTATTTGCTCCGGGCTTTTGCCCTGCCCCAGCACCACCTCCGGGAAGCCGCGACGGAGCTCCCGGTGGTGATCCAGCTTGGCAAAGCCCAGGTCCTCATAAGGCAGCAGGGCCAGCCTGCGGGCTGCCTCCTGGGAGCTGAGCTGGCCCGCTTTTACGGCCTCCAAGATTTCGGTCAACTTTTGGGAATCTATGTCCTTCTCCCCCAGCAGTTTGCCCTGATTATAGCATCGCCTTTGGCGTAGGACAACTGAATCCCAGCAGGTAGCAGGAGGCGGCTTGTGGTATAATGCCCCAGGTCGAAAAAATGGGGACGCTGTATCTGGTGGCCACACCTATAGGCAACCTGGAGGACATGACCGGGCGCGCCCAGCGCATCCTGAGGCAGGTGAATCTCATCGCCGCCGAGGATACGCAGCACACTCGGAAGTTGCTCACCGCCTTTGATATCCGAACCCCCCTCACCAGCTATCACGAGCATAACAAGCTGAATAAGCTGGGCTACTTGCTCAAGCAACTGCAAACGGGGGATGTGGCCCTGGTCTCCGAGGCGGGCATGCCCGGCATCAGCGACCCAGGCTACGAGCTGGTGGTGGCGGCGGAACAGGGCATCCCGGTGGTGCCCATCCCCGGCGCCTCCAGCATCGTGGCCGCCCTGGCGGTATCGGGGCTGCCCACCGACAAGTTCCTGTACCTGGGCTTCCTGCCCCGGCAACGGGGCCAGAGACAGCGCCTGCTCCGCTCAGTAGCCCAGCAGCCTTACACCCTGATGGCTCTGGAGACCCCCCACCGCCTTCGCCCCGCCTTGGAGGACATGATGGAAATCCTGGGGGATAGACGGCTGGCCGCCTGTCGCGAGCTGACCAAGCTCCACGAGGAGATCTTCCGGGGAACGGTATCCCAAGCCCTGGCTCACTTCCAGGAGCCAAGGGGAGAATTCACGCTAGTAATTGAGGGATACCGGGGCAGGCCTGAGGTAGACCCCCAGGTCGAAAAAGAGATACGCTGGCTCAAGGGGCAGGGGGTGGGGGCCAGGGCGGCGGTGGCCTATTTGGCCGACAAGACCGGCCTGTCCAAGAAGCAGCTCTACCGGACTTGGGTGGAGATGGGGGAAAGATGAATGCCCCGGGACGGGATTATCAGCTAAGAGAGCCCCGCCCTTGAGTTCCCTTCCTCCGCCATTTATGGTACAATGAATGGAATCTGTGAAAGAGGCTTATATCATTGAGTGAGCGGATTCTGGTGGCCGCGGCTTGGCCCTATGCTAATGGCTACCTCCATCTAGGCCATATCGCTGGCTGCTATCTGCCGGCGGACATCTTCGCCCGCTACCACCGGCTCAAGGGCAACCAGGTGCTCATGGTCTCGGGCAGCGACCAGCATGGCACCCCCATAGTCCTGCAAGCCGAGAAGGAAGGCAAGACGCCCCAGGAGCTGACCCAGTTCTACCATCAGGGCTTCCTGGAGTCCTGGCAGAGGCTGGGCATTTCCTTTGACCTGTTCACCACCACCGGCACTGCCAATCACGCTCGGGTCACCCATGATATGTTCCTCAAGCTGCGGGAAAAGGGCTATATCTACGAAGACACCATGCCCCAGCCCTTCTGCCCCCGCTGCCGACGCTTTCTCCCCGACCGCTATGTGGAGGGGACCTGCCCCTTTTGCAGCTCCCCCCAGGCCCGGGGCGACCAGTGCGACAACTGTGCCAAGCCCCTGAACCCGGAGGACCTCATCCAGCCCCGCTGTCGCGTCTGCGGCGCCCCTCCCCAGATAAAACAGTCGCGGCACTTCTTCCTGCGCCTCAGCGCCTTCAGCGACCGGCTCCTGGACTGGTTAAAGGATAAGACCTACTGGCGGCAGAACGTGCTCAACTTCACCCAGCGCTATATCGAGGAGGGGCTCAAGGATCGGGCCATCACCCGGGATATCGAGTGGGGGGTCTCCGTGCCCGTGTCAGGCTGGGAGGATAAACGCATCTATGTCTGGTTTGAGGCGGTCATCGGCTATTTCTCAGCCAGCCAGGAGTGGGCCCAGATTCAGGGACAGGACTGGCACCCCTTCTGGACGCCGGGGGAGGCGAAGATCTACCACTTCATCGGCAAGGATAACATCCCCTTTCATACCATCATCTGGCCGGCCATGCTCATGGGCTACGGGGGGCTGGCCCTCCCCTACGATGTCCCCGCCAATGAATTCCTGACCATCGAGGGTCAAAAGCTGTCCACCAGCCTCAACTGGGCGGTATGGCTGCCCGACTATTTGGAGCGCTACGACCCCGACCCCCTGCGCTATTATCTGTCGGCCAATATGCCCGAGACCGGCGATGCCGACTTCTCGTGGCGGGAGTTCTGGCGCCGCAACAACGATGAGCTGGTGGCCACCTATGGCAACCTGGTGCATCGGGTGCTCACCTTCACCTATAAGCACTTCGATGGCGCAGTGCCCTCGCCGGGCGAGCTGGATGCGCAGAGCAATGCCCTGTTGCGGAAGGCAGAGGATAGCTTGGCCGCCGTCGACGGGCTGCTGGGCCAGTGCCGTTTTCGGGAGGCCATTCGGGCAGCCATGGGCCTGGCCCAGGAGGCCAACCGCTATCTGGAGGAGAAATCCCCATGGAAGGCCATCTCCCAGGGCAAAGAGGCGGTGGCCACCTCTTTATATACCGCCATCAGTGCCATCTCCTGCCTCAAGACCGCCTTCTATCCCTTCCTCCCCTTCAGCAGCCAGAAGCTGCACCGCTTGCTGGGCTTTGCCGGCGAGGTGGTGGAGGCGGGGTGGCGAATGGTCCCACCACCCCCCGGTCAGAGGCTGGCCCGGCCTGAGCCCCTGTTTGCCAAGCTAGATGAGCGCATTGTGGCCGAAGAGACCAGCCGCCTGGGGACAAGCTGATGCCGCCAGCCCGGTGGCGGAAAAGGTAGCCCGATGGAGAGTGGGCAGGTGCAGACGAGCACCATTTACCAGCCCGTCCAGGAGGATTTACTCCAAGTAGAGGAGTGCCTGAGGCAGGTGGGGGAGGTGGCCCAGCCCTACTTGGCGGGACCCCTGAAGCACATCCTGGCCCGATCGGGCAAGCGCCTCCGCCCCGCGCTCTGCCTCTTGGTGGGAAAATGCTACGATTATAACCTGGAAGTGCTGGTCCCGGTGGCCACTGGGGTGGAACTGCTGCATACCGCCACCCTGGTCCACGACGACTCAGTGGATAATGCCTTGGTGCGCCGGGGGGTGCCCACCATAAATAGCCTGTGGGGCTCCGGGGTGGCGGTGCTGGTGGGGGACTACCTTTTCGCCAAGGCGGCCAGCCTGGTCTCCGCGGTCAAGATCCCCCGGGTGATGAGCCTGTTCGCCCAAACCCTGATGGCCATCAGCAGCGGCGAACTCGCCCAGAACTTCGCCGCCTTCAATGTGAGCATCAGTCGCCACCAGTACTTTGAGAGGATTGGCCAGAAGACGGCCTCCCTGTTCGCCCTGGCCACCGAGGCCGGGGCTGTGGTCAGCCAGGCCCCCGAGGCGGACATAAAGGCCTTCCGCGACTATGGCTACAGCCTGGGGCTGGCCTTCCAGATCATAGACGACATCCTGGACTATACCGGTCAGGAGACGGAGCTGGGCAAGCCCACGGGCAATGACCTCAGCCAGGGCACCATCACCCTGCCCGCCATCATCTTTGGGGAGAGCCATCCCCAGCCCAATCCCGTGACCGCCTTTGTGGAGCACCGGGACGACCAAGCCTATTTGGAGCGGGCTGTGGCGGCGGTTTGCCACCCCGCCATAATCGAGAAATGCTATGCCATCGCCGGGAGTTTCTGCTCCCAGGCCTGCGCCGCCCTGCCCCCCATCCCCGCCCCGGTGAGGCACAGCCTGGTGGAGCTGTGTCACCTGGTGCTGAAGCGGCAAAAATAGCCCAGGCTAAAATTCGCTTTCCTCTTCGCCCCAGGCCCCAGGACCGATGAGGGGCACAAAACGGCACGCCCCCAGGTTGGCCTGGAGCTCCTTGCCCTGGCGTTTAACCACCTTGAGCAGTTCCTGCTCCCAGCGAGAGCCCACGGGGATGACCAGCCTGCCCCCCTCGGCCAACTGTTCCATCAGCTCCGACGGGACCCGGCGGGCAGCAGCGGTTACCATTATGGCATCGTAGGGGGCACCTGGGGGCCAGCCCAGATGGGCACCGGCCAGGTGAACCTCCACATTGCGGTAGCCCAACTCCTCCAAGACCCGGCGGGCATTATCCGCCAGGGGGGAGATACGCTCCACGGTGACCACATAGGCTGCCAGCTCGGCCAAGATGGCCGCCTGATAGCCGCTGCCCGTGCCCAATTCCAGTACCCTCTCCCCGCCACCCAGCTCCAGGGCCTCAGTCATCAGCGCCACAATATAGGGCTGGGAGATGGTCTGCCCCCAGCCTATAGGCAAGGGGCGGTCTTCATAAGCCAGGCTGTGGCATTCGCGAGGCACAAAGCGCTCCCGCGGGATTTTGGCCATGGCATCAAGCACCCGCTGATCCCTGATCTCGGAGCTGAGGTGCTTTATCAGTTGGGCGCGAGCAGCTGCCAAGTCCACCACAAGCCTGCTTGGGAAGGGATCAGCGCAATACCAAGCTCAGTACTACCAACAGCACCAAGACTATGCCAGCCAGGATGACTATCCGCTTCAGGTCCCCCGGCACATAGCTTAGGTCGAATCCCGGTGGCCCCTTTCGAGACGCCGGGAGCGAGGTCTTTGGCAAGGAGGCGCTCGCTGCCACCCCCTCCTTGGGCCTAGGCTGGGGGGCTGGGCGGCGCATCTTTTTCCGGGCGCGGCGCCGATGGGATGGCTTCTTAGGCATTGGCCCTGCCTCCGTACTTGCGCTCCAGGTTAGCCAGTCGAGCTACCTGGGCCGCCTCCTCGCCCTGGCCGAAGGGAGTGGATTGCCAGGCCTCCATTATCTCCTCGGCCACAGCCTCTGAGGTGAGGCGCAGGCTCATCACCAGCACATTAGCGTGGTTCCAGCGCCTGGCTCCCTGGGCCGTGGCCGCATCGGGGCACAGGGCAGCCCTCACCCCAGGCACCTTGTTGGCAGCGATGCTGACCCCGGTGCCCGTCCAGCAAAAGACTATCCCCTCCTGGCACTCCCCCAGAGCCACCTTCCGGGCCACCTCCTCGCCCACCTCGGGCCAGTCCTGAGGCTGCCCGGCCAGAGCCCCACATAACTCCAGCTGGTGGCCCTGGGCCCTCAGCTTTTCCACCACGAAATCGGTGAGGTGGGTCCGCTCGTCGCTGCCCACTGCTAGCCTCATCTACTCCTCCGCCCGGGGGTGGGCTGCGTCATAGGCCCGGCGCATCTGCTCGCTGGTGAGGCGGGTATAGACCTGGGTGGTGGAGATGTTGGCATGACCTAATAGCTCCTGCACCGAGCGCAGGTCGGCGCCACCGCTGAGCATATGGGTGGCGAAGCTATGTCTCAGGGTATGGGGGGTAACCTCGTCCTTGAGGCCTGCCGCCTCGGCATAGCGTTTCAGGATGCCCCAGAAGCCCTGTCGGGTAAGGCGACCGCCTTTGGGGTTGATAAACAGGGCCCGCTCCAGCTGGCTATGCACCAATTGGGGGCGGACCTGGGTAATGTATTCCCGCAGCACCCGCACCGCATACTCATGAATGGGTATTATCCGCTCCTTGGAGCCCTTGCCCAGACAGCGCACATAGCCATGCTCCAGATCGACGCTGTTCACATCCAAGGACACCAGCTCGCTCACCCGCATGCCGCTGGCATAGAGGAGCTCCAGCATGGCTCGGTCCCGCCTGGCCTCAGGCGTATCCAGCTTGGCAGGCTGCTCCAGTAGCCGACGCACCTTGGAGATGGAGATGGGCTTGGGCAGTGCCTTGCCCACCTTGGGCGCCTCCAGGCTCTCCAGGGGGTTGCTCTTGAGCTTGCCCTCCTCTACCAGGAAGGAGAAGAAGGACTTGATGGCGGCCACCTTGCGGGCCACCGAGGTATTGGCATAGGCCCTCTCCCTCAGGTCCAGGATATAGCTGAGAAGGAGCTGCTGGGCCTCCCCCGACCACTCCCCAACCGACCCCTGGGGACCGAGCTGCGTTTCCACAAAATCCGCCAGCCGATAGAGGTCATTGCGGTAGGCAGCCAGGGTGTTTGGGGAGTAGCCCTTCTCCACCGCCAAGTAATTGAGGAAGCTTTCCACCTCCTGTCTCATCGGCCACACCTCCCCGGCTCGGGCTGGACATATTTTAACATAAACCGGGGCCGAAATTCAGCCATCTTGGGGCCTTTATGATTGATTTTAGAAATGTGCTACAATTAGCCATGGATGGAGTCAGAACGTCTCAAGGAGCAGCTCAATGCCCTGCCTGCCCAGCCCGGGGTTTATCTGCTCCGCGACCAGGGGGGCAATGTCCTTTATGTGGGCAAGGCGGCCAGCCTGCGCCACCGGGTCCGCTCCCACTTCGGCCCCGGCCCGGCCCTCACCCCTAAGCTGGAGCGGATGAGGGCCCGGGTCCATGACCTCGATTTTATAGTCACCGACTCAGAGCAGGAAGCGGTCATCCTGGAGTGCAACCTCATCAAGCGACACCGCCCCCGCTATAATGTCCGCCTCAAGGACGACAAAAGCTACCCTTACCTGAAGATAAGCCTTAATGAGCAGTGGCCCCGGGTCTATGTCACCCGCCGCGTTGAGCCGGACGGCAGCTGCTATTTTGGGCCCTTCGCCAGCGCCGGCTCGGTGCGCCAGACCCTGAGCCTGGTGCGCCGGCTGTTCCCCTTCCGCACCTGCCGCCGGCCCATCACCGCCCCAACCCGGCCCTGTCTGGAGTATCACATCAAGCGCTGCCTGGGCCCCTGCCTCGGCACCGTGAGCCCAAAGGATTACGCCCAAGTGATAAGGCAGGTCATCATGTTCTTGGAGGGAAAGCAGGAGGCGGTGGTCAAGGGGCTACGCCGCCGGATGGAGGCCGCCGCCCGGAGGCTGGACTTCGAGCAGGCGGCCATGCTGCGGGACCAGCTCCAAGCCGTGGAGCGCACCATCGAGCGCCAGAAGATAACCTCCCCGGGGCGGGGGGAGCTGGATGTGATAGCCCTGGCCCGGGCCGGTGATGTGGCCTGCGTGGAGGTCTTCTTCATCCGCCATGGCAAGCTCCTG
Source organism: Dehalococcoides sp. JdFR-54 (assembly GCA_002011475.1). Lineage (GTDB taxonomy): Bacteria > Chloroflexota > Dehalococcoidia > JdFR-54 > JdFR-54 > JdFR-54. The sequence goes on along the minus strand of MTNP01000067.1, from coordinate 5,834 downwards.
GGCAGGGAGGAGTTCATCCTGGAGGGCACCCAGGATGAGACGCCTGAGCAGGTTATGACCAGCTTCGTCAAGCAGTACTACGCCACCGCCCTCAAGATNCCCCCCCTGGTGCTGCTCCAGCATGAGGTGGAGGAGCCCCGCCTCCTGGCCCACTGGCTGGCCCAGAGGCGGGGGGGCAAGGTGAGCCTGGGCGTGCCCCGGCGGGGGGAGAAGCGGCAACTGGTGGATATGGTGGCCGAGAATGCCCGCCAGGGCTTGGAACTCCGCCGGGTGAAGCAACTATCCGACTCTGAGGCCCTGGCCACAGCCCTGGTCCAGCTCAAGGAGGCCCTGGCCCTGCCCAGTTTGCCCAACCGCGTGGAGTGCTATGACATCTCCGATATCAGGGGCACCTCGGCGGTGGGCAGCATGGTGGTCTTCCAGGAGGGCCGCCCCAAGCCCGCCCACTACCGCCGCTTCCGCATCAAGACGGTGGACGGCGCCGACGACTGCGCCATGCTGGGGGAGGTGCTGCGGCGACGCTTCAAGAGGGGCACCACCTCAGCCGAAGAGGGCTGGGGCATAACGCCCGACCTGTTGTTGGTCGACGGCGGCAAGGGCCAGCTCAACGCTGCCCTGGAGGCGATGCGGGAGCAGGGGGCAGACTCAGTGCCCGCTGCCAGCCTGGCCAAGGAATACGAGGAGGTCTACCTGCCCGGCAGGGCGGAACCAGTGCGTCTCCCCAGCAACTCCCCGGCCCTCTACCTGTTGCAGCGGATTCGGGACGAGGCCCACCGCTTCGCTTGGGGCTACCACCAGCGGATGCGTCGCACCCAGGGAATGGCCTCCGCCCTGGACTCCGTCCCCGGCATCGGCCCCAAGCGGAAGCGAGCCCTGCTGCGACACTTCGGCTCCATAGGGGCTATCAGAGAGGCCTCCGTGGAGGAGCTGGCATCGGTGACCGGCATGACCCCCCAGGTGGCAGCCAGGGTGAAGGAGTATTTGTAGAGGAGGAGCGAATGAAGGGCAAGCTGGGCATGGGCAAGCTCCGGGGCCTCCAGCAACTGGCCTCGGAGGACGGCATCTTCGCCATATGCGCCATGGACCACCGCAGCTCCCTGCATCGGATGATCCAGGAGGCGGGGGTGGCCAATGTTAGCTATGAGGATATGGTGCAGCGCAAGCTGGAGCTGTGCTCCACCTTGGCGCCCCACGCCAGCGCCGTCCTCCTCGACCCAGAATATGGGATAGCCCCCTGCATTGCCCGCCATGTCCTGCCCGGGGGCACCGGCCTTCTGGTCAGCATCGAGGCCACGGGGTATGGGGGGAGCAGGGAAAGCCGCCTGACCACCCTGTTGGAGGGCTGGAGCGTGGAGAAGATCAAGCGTCTGGGCGCTTCCGGGGTGAAGATGCTGGTCTACTACCACCCCGACCTGGCAGAGGTGGCCCAACGCCAGCGGGATACGGTGAGCGAGGTGGCCCAAGATTGCCTCAAATACGACATTCCCTTCGTGGTGGAGCCCCTGAGCTACCCCATCGAGGCTGAGGCCAAGACCGCCCCCCAGTTCGCCACCCGCAAGCCCCAGATCGTCATCGACACCGCTCGCCAGATCACGGGGCTGCCCATAGACATCCTCAAGGCGGAGTTCCCCGCCGATTTCCGCTACATCTCCGACGAAGGCCAATTGCTCGACCTGTGCCACAAGCTAGACCAGGCTTCCCGGGTGCCCTGGGTCCTCCTCAGCGCCGGGGTCAGCTACGAAGCCTTCTGCACCGAGGTGAAGATCGCCTGTCAGGCCGGCGCCTCGGGATTCTTGGCCGGCCGCGCCCTGTGGCAGGAGGCTTTAAGCATCGCGGATGCCCGAGACAGGCTCAAATTCCTATCCACCACCGTGGTGGACCGGCTCAACAGGCTCAAGGACATAGCCACTAAATACGCCACCCCCTGGCAGAGAAGGCTGAACTTGGAGACGCCGCCCGCTATCCCCGAGAATTGGTATGGCTTGTACTGAGAGGGCACCATGATCGCCACTCTCACCCTGAATCCCAGCCTGGATAAGACCGTGGCCGTCAAGGGCATGGTGGTGGGCGATGTCAATCGCTGGAAGAGCTACCGGCGGGACCCGGGGGGCAAGGGCATCAACGTGTCGCGAGCCCTGCACAACCTGGGTTACGATACTGTGGCCTATGGCTTCGTGGGTGGCCACGACGGCCGCATACTGGAGGACCTCTTGAGGGCGGAGGGGGTGAGATATGATTTCACCCCCACCGCCAACGAGATCCGGAGCAATTTTATCATCACCGACCTCAAGACCGGGGCCCAGACCAGGCTCAATGGCCCGGGCCCCGTCATCGGGAAACAGGAGCTGGAGCAACTGAGGCAAAAGATCCGGGGCATCGAGCCGGCGCCCCGGTTCCTGGTGCTGGCGGGCAGCGTCCCCCCCAGGGTGCCCACCGATATCTATGCCCAGATCATCCAAGAGGCCAAGGCCAGGGGCATCAGGACCGCCCTGGACTCGGACGAGGAATGGCTCAGGCTGGGCCTCCAGGCCAAACCCGATTTCATCAAACCCAACCTCAGGGAGACGGAAGGGCTCCTGGGAATCAGGCTAACCTCGGAGGGAGATATTGTGGAGGCCCTGCGCAGGCTATTGGCCATGGGCATCCATATGGCGGCCATCTCCATGGGCAGGGAAGGCCTCATAGCCGCCCGGGGCGACCAGATGGTCAAAGCCATCCCGCCCCAGGTGCCGGTGAGGAGCACAGTAGGGGCTGGCGACTCGGCGGTGGCCGGTTTTTTGATAAGTATGATGGAGTCGAAGCCCCTGGCCGAGGCCTGCCGGCTGGCCTGCGCCGCCGGCGCCGCCACCGTGCTTACGCCGGGCAACCAGATGTGCCTGCTGGAAGACGTGCAGGAGCTGCTGCCCCTGGTCAGGGTTGAGGAGATCGCCCCTTAGGCACGTCCCGCCGATATGTGACCAACCTGCGGAGCCCGCCCATTTCCCCAAGGAAGCCCCTCAGGGTCTGGGCATTCCTCACGGCAAAGGCCTCGGCATCGTTATTGAAGTAGATATAAACTTTCCTGGCGTCCAGGCCCTGGATCCGCTCTGCCCACCCGGCCAGCTCCTCCTCGGAGTAGCAGCTCCAGTAAAGCCCGGTGCTGCCGTGGAAGCGGATGTAGGCGAAGTCGGCGGTGGCCACCACGGGGCAGGACAGCCCCGGCATATCGAAGACGCAGAAGCCGGCATTATGCCGCCTCAGGATATCCATGACCTGGGGGCAGAGCCAGGACTCATGGCGGAACTCGAAGACGTGCTCCAGCCCCTGAGGAAGGCCACTCAAAAACTCCTCCAGGACCTCGTCCTTGCGATGCATATTGGGGGGGAGCTGGTAGAGGAGGGGGCCTAGCTTATCCTCCAAGAGTCGGACTCGGCTCAGAAAGTTGGCCAGGGCTGTGTCCACATTGCGCAGCTTCCTCAGGTGGGTGATGAGCCGGCTTACCTTGACCGCGAAACGAAACCCCGGGGGCGAGGACTCCCGCCAGTTGATGAAGGCCGCCTCCGAGGGGAGCTGGTAGAAGCTGTTGTTGAGCTCCACCGTGTCGAAATGCTGGGAGTAGTGTTCCAGCCAGCGGGGTTTGGGCAGCCCAGGGGGGTAGAACCGCTCCCGCCAGTGGTCGTAGTGCCAGCCCGAGGTTCCAATGTGGTATTCCACCATTATGCCTCACCCCCAGCCCCGAGAATAAGGTTTCCTCTAAATCTGTCTGGTAGGGGCCGCCTTGGACGGCTCCCCGGGCTCGATGGGGGGATACTTGGCCCAACCCTTGGCCTCGATCACCTCTTGAGGGAGCACCTCTCCCCTGGCGGCATAGATATCCCGGGCCATCTTGGCTATGGACAGGATATGGGGCTCCACGCCATCCTTGACCATGGCCTTTCTGCCCACCTTCATCATGCGGGCCACCTCGGCCACCCTCCAGGCCAAGTCTCGCCCCCCCTTCAGACCCCACTCGTCCTGCAAAATGAGGTGGTGATCAGCGCCTACCCCCTGCCCGCTGCCGCCCAGACTGGACACCGCCCCGGCGCCGAAATAGGCGCCGGCATGGTGTACGCCCACGGGGATCATCTCCAGCACGTACATGCTGTTCAGGATACTGAGGAGGGTGGTCTCGATGCCGCCATGACGGTGCCAGGCCACAGCCAGGGCCCCACCCACCTTGTTCTTCATCACGCCGCGGTGCCGCCCGAAGGAAAAGGCCCTCAACCTGTCCAGGATGGCTGCCATCTTAGCACAAACCCTGGCCAGATAGACAGGTGAGGCGAAGAGGATGGCATCGGCCTCGATGACCTTGGGATATATCTCGGTCATCCCGTCGTTTTTGGAGCAGTATCTGCCGGGATAGGACTTGAACATACACCAATTGTCCTGATCGCAGTCCCTGATCTCCAGGTCGGCGGCGATGACTATGTCAGTGTCCACAAAGCCCAAACGCTCAGCCGCCTGAAGCGACTCCCTGAGAAAGATCTCGGTATTTCCCCCTTTAAAGGGGCTGGCGCAAATACCCAGCATCTTGATCCTTTCCGTCACCAGTGGCCTCCTTTCTCGCCCGGGGAATTCCGGCTAGCTCTCCTCTCCCTCTTCCTCGGCGGGTTGCTCCGCCTCGGGCTTAGCCACCACCTCCTCCACCCCCCGCCGACGGGCTACCTTTACCACCACCGTCTCAGGGTCGGCACGAACTGCGATCCCCTTGGCCACAGGCAGGTCCCTGACGTGGATGGCCTGGTCGATCTCCTCCAGCCCCGACAGGTCTACCTCGATGTGGTGGGGGAGGTCGCCGGGCAGCCCCTCGATCTCCACGGTGTTGATATTGTGGACAAGCATAGCCTGGGGGCCCTTGGCCGCTGGAGACTGGCCCACAAAGACCAGGGGCACCTCCACCCGGATGGGCTCGTCCATCCGCACCTGGTAGAAGTCCACATGGAGCAACCCGCCGCTCAGGGGGTGGCGCTGCACCCCCCTTATAAAGACGGGGCGGGCGCTGCCGCCATCTATCCTCAGCGAGATCAGGCTGGACAGTCCAGCCCGGGCCAGGAGCCGCCGCAAAGCCTCGGCGGGCACCTGTAATGGCATGGAGGCTATGCCATGCCCATAGAGGTTGGCCGGGATGAGCCCCGCTCGCCTCAGGGATCTCACCTTTTTGCCCAGCACCTGCCGGCTCTGGGCTTCCACAACCGGTCTCTCCATGAGATGTCCGCTCCTCGGAGGATAAGTGAATGGACTCCAGGGTTGATAACGTTAGCAGAGCCAGGGGCAAAAGTCAAATCTTCCGCGGGGGGCATTTCCTTGGGGGGCCATTGGCGATATAATAGCGGAGACTGAGACAAAAGTCAGGAGGCAGAGATGTTTTACGATTTCCCACGGGATTTCAGGGAGCGAGAGGTGGCGCCCGGGGTAGTGCTGCGGCTGGTCTGGGGGGAGCGGATAATGCTCTCCCACGCTAGCCTCCGGCCCCATAGCACCGTGTCCACCCATAGTCACCCCCATGAGCAGATGGGCATGGTCCTAGAGGGGGAGATAGAGCTTACCATCAGCGGCGAGACCAAGAAGCTGACTAAGGGGCAAATGTTTTTAGTCCCCCCCAATGCGGAGCACAGCGCCGTCATTGGCGAGCAGCCCACCGTGGTCCTGGACGTGTTCAGCCCGCCCCGCGAGGACTATAAATAGAATATCGCCTCAGGCGAGCAACGCCCGGGCGATGACCCAGCGCTGAATCTCCGAGGTCCCCTCGTAGATCTCGGTTATCTTGGCATCCCGATAAAAGCGCTCCAGAGGCAGATCCCTCATATACCCATAGC
>MTNP01000065.1 GCA_002011475.1 Dehalococcoides sp. JdFR-54 | reverse complement strand
GGGCAGCGAGCGGCTGCGCATCGCCATAAACAAGGGCGTCTCCGACGATGATATTATGGCGGCGGCCACCTCCGCCTTCGAGAGCGGCCGGAGCAGCCTCAAGCTCTACTTCATGGTCGGCTTGCCCACGGAGAGCGCTGAGGATATTCAGGGGATAGCGGACATCGTCAATGGCATAGCCAGGCTGGGCAAGGGCTTCAGGAGGCAGCCCCGGCTCAGGGTCAGCCTCTCCGCCTTCGTGCCCAAGGCCCATACCCCCTTCCAGTGGCTGCCCCAGGCCGGGGAGGCAGAGCTGCGAACCAAGCTGGAGGCGGTGAGAAACGGGCTGCGGCGGGGCCCGGTGCAGGTCTCCTGGCAGGACCCCCAGGTCAGTTTGCTGGAGGCGGTCCTCTCCCGGGGCGACCGACGCCTAGGTCAGGTTCTGCTCCGCGCCTGGCATCTGGGCTGCCAGTTCGATGCCTGGAGCGAGCACTTCGACTATGCCCGATGGCTCAGGGCGTTTTCGGAGAGCGGCCTCGACCCGGCTTTTTATGCCCACCGGGAGCGGGCGCTGGACGAGGTTCTGCCCTGGTCTCATATAGATGTGGGGGTTAGCCCCGATTTCCTGAGGCGGGAATACAAGCGGGCCCTAAAGGGAGAGGAGACCCCCGACTGCCGCTGGGGGCCGTGCCAGGAGTGTGGCCTGCAACGGTGGGGGGTGGGCTGTGAGAGGGGGGCAGGCTAGCTTGGCCCAGCCACCAAAACAGCCCAGGCTTATCCACTGGATTATGGCGTCCCTGCTGTGCGGCGTGACTTTCTTGACATTAGCGTTATCCTGGGGATTTGCCTTCCGCTGGGAACGCTTTGATGGAGATGAGCCGCGACAATGGGTCAGGCTGGCCATGGAGCTGCCCGCCATATTCTTTTTCTTAATATCTGCCTCATTGGCAATAAGTCTGGTATATAGAAAGAGAAAGATGAGGAACGCCTCTTTGGTCTTGATCGGCGTCACCGCCCTGGCTATATTGATTACTTTCCTCTGTTTACGATATTTGTGAACCTTCTATCAGGGTTGGTTTATAAATCGGGCTACTATACACCATATCCAAGACCAGCGTTGACCAGCCGAAGTTCTTGGCGCTGCTCCCCTCTCCGCTATCGGAATCAAAATATTCGCAAAAGCCCTCTTTTCGGACCAACTGGTAGGTCTTCAGGGTTATCTCATCGGCTATGCGGCGGAGCCGGGGGCCATAGTCGGGGAAGCGCCCGGCCTGCTTTCGCAGCCCCTCCACGATGAACCAGTTGCTGTACACCCAGGTCTGGCGGCCCCGCCAGATGAGGTGGCGCCGCCCCCGCTCCTGGGGGGGCAGGGGGGTGGGCTCCGCTGGCACCGGGTAGGCGGGCCAGAAGCTGCCGGGGTCGGTCAGGTGCTCCTCCACCAGCCTCTCCACCACCCCGCGCTCGATCCTGTCCAGGAGGAGGGGCAAGAAGGTGGAGACGGTGGCCACCTTCAGGGGCTTATCCTGGCCATAGCGGGCGTCCAGGCTATAGAAGAGCCCGCTGGCTGGGTCATACATCTGGCTCAGGATGGCCCCCTCCGTCCGCTGCGCCATTTCCTGGAATAGGCGGGCATCGCCGCTACTGCCCACTACATCGAAAAGGCGGGATAGGGCGGCCAGGTTCCAGGCATAAACGCAGTTGAAGAGGAGGTCCTTGACCCGGAACAGGTTCCTGCCGCAGATGCGCCCCATATCCCAGTCCAGGAAGCGATGCCAGACCATGAGCCTCAACATGGGGCCGCACAATATGGGTTTGGCGGCGGAGGCGCCGTAGGCGGCGTCATACTCCCGGCTGCGGTCCTTGCCCGATTCGTAGGAGATGATGATCTCCACCAGCCCCCGGCCATCGCGATGGCGCACCCGATCCAGGTAAAGGTAGAAATCCCTGAGCCGGGGCAAGACCCCGTGCAAAAAGGAGACATCCCCGCTCCTATTATGGATAACCTCCACAGCTCGGGCTATGTTCGGCGGCTGGAGATAGGGCGAGATATGGGGGGAGGGCCTAAGCCAGCAGAACAGGTAACGATCCACCCAGTGCATCTGCCTCGGGTTTGTGATGACATGGGGGATAAAGCCATCGGGCTGCTGGGCGTAAAGGAGGCTCAGGATCTCGTGCTGGGCCAGCTCGGGGTCGATGAGGCTCAAGGTTATGGCATGGGCACAGGAATCCCAGAGCCACTGGTGGGGATAGATAACCTGCCAGGGCAGCCGGAGTTGCCACCATAGTCGCCACCACCGATGCAGCCACTTAGGCAGCTGCCTGGGGTAGTGGATGGGGGGGTCGAGGAAGGGCGCATGGTAGAGGCAGCGCTCCGTGGCCCTGTTCCATTTTCTGACCTCCTCCACCCGGTTTGCCTCAAATACCCCCTTGGCCTGGGCCAGCAACCATGGCCAGTCTATCTCAGGCAATTCTCGCCTCCGCGCCGGGCTCGCTGACCTTTAACACCAGGAGGGAGCCGGCCAAGAGATAGGCAACACACGTGACCAGCATCACCTGGTAGCCCATCCCGGCCCCCAGGCTGTTGAAGAAGTCTATGGCCGGGCCGATGAGCCGGGCCAGGGCGCTGGCCCCAGCGGTGGCCAGGTTGGTCAGGCCCAGGTAGCGCGCCTCCTCGCCCGGGGGCACCAGGTCAGTGGCCAGGGCCCAGTTGCTGCTCATAAAGCCGCCCAGGCACACCCCCAACAACCCGGAGCAGAACAGCACATGGAGGGAACTGGTGGCGAAGATCATGAGGGAGATGGCCGCAGCCGCCCCCAAACCGGAGACCAGCACCACCGGCCTACGCCCTATACGGTCAGAGAGGCGGCCGCCAGGGTAAATGGTAACCAAAAGGCAGATGCCTACTGTGGCCGTCAGTTGCCACACCAGGTCCTCGGGATGGGGCACCTTGACATAATCCTTCAGGAAGTAGTAGGCGAAGGTCTGAACCGTCCCTGTGGCCATAAGGATGAGCAGCCGGGAGCCCAGAAACCACAGGAAGCTGGGGTTCCCCTTGACATCGATGCGGTAGGTGTTGAGCAGGGTGGGGATGAGGGGACTGGGGGCCGGCTCCTTAGGAGGCGCCTCCTTGACCAGGATGAGGGTGGTGATCATTGCCCCCAGCAGGGCCGCGCCCAGGACTGTGAGCGCGAGCCACAGCCAGAGCACCTCGCCGGTCAAGGAGTAGGGCTTGATCAGATAGTAGGAGATGAGGGGGAAGAAGGCGATGGTGCCCAGGGTCTCGGTCAGGCCCTTGACCCCGGAGGCGAGCCCCCTCTTGTGACGCGCTACAAGGTCGGGGATAAAGGCCTGGAAGGGACCCTGGGCCAGATTGCATACTATTTGCAGCAGGCAGTAGGTGGCGAGGAGGGCCAGATAGGCCCAGGCCAGCCCCACCCCGGGGAGGAAGAGCAGGGCGAGCAATCCCCCCATCAATATGAAGGGACGACGGCGCCCCCAGCCCCACCGGGAGCGATCGCTGGCGGCCCCGGCCAGGGGCTGTACCACCATGGCGATAAGGAGTCCGGCAAAGGTGAGAATGCCCAGATAGGTGTTCTTCTGGGCCTCGCCCACATGATCGAGCACCCTTAGGGGCAGGACAATAGTGTGCAGGGTGGTCCAGAATAGGGCCAGGGCCGCCCCAAAGACGACTATCTTAAAATAATCGGGGGTTCGAAACTCTCGGGGCGGGGGGTGGGGTGGGCCGGTTTCTGGGATGCTGGTCATACGTCTGCAATCCCTGAAAGGCTGGCCCTATTCCCGCCGGCCGGGAAGGGGGCCATTGCCTTTATGGCTATCAAGAGGGGGCAACCTGCTTCGGCTTCTCTTTGCTTGAGTTGCCATCGAAACAGGCTACGGCCGCCACCCGGTCGCCCGAGTCCAGCTTCATGATGCTTACGCCCTGGGTGTCTCGACCCTGGGCCGCTATATCCTGAACGGCGGTGCGCAGCACTATTCCCTGAGCGGAGATGACCATGAGCTCCTGGGAGGGGTGAACCTTGCGGATGCCGGCCACCTCCCCGGTCTTGGGATTGACCCTGAAGGTGCGCACGCCGCTGCCCCCCCGATCCTGGAGGGGGTAGGCGGAGACCGGGGTCCGTTTGCCGAAGCCATTGGCGGTGATGGTGAGCACATGGTCCTGGGCCGAGACGATGTCCATGCCTATGACCCTATCGCCGGGGGCCAGACGAATCCCCTTGACCCCCCCGCTGCTGCGAAAGCTGGCCCGTATATTGCGGCTGGGAAACCTGATGGACTGTCCCTTAGCCGTGGCCAGGAATACCTGGCTGTCCTCGGTGGCCAGCCCGGCGCCCACCAGTTCATCGGCCCTCTCCACATCCATGGCGATGAGCCCGCTGCTGCGCACCGAGGCGAACTCGGCCAGGGCAGTCCTCTTGACCTCTCCTGAGCGGGTAGCCAAAACCACATGCCTATCCGGACGAAAGTCTGACACGGCTACCACGGCTGTGACCAGCTCCCTGGGGTCGATGGAGATGAGATTGATCAGGGGTAGCCCCTTGGCGGTGCGGGAGACATCGGGGGGGATATCGTAACACTTTAGGGAGAAGACCTTGCCCCGATTGGAGAAGAAAAGGAGGCTGTCGTGGGTATCCGTCACCAGGAGCAGGTGAATGGCATCGGCCTCCCTGGTGCGCACCCCCACCATGCCCTTGCCCCCCCGGCGCTGCGCCCGGTAGGTATGACTGGGCAGACGCTTGATGTAACCCCGCTGGCTCAGGGTGACCACCACCTCCTGATGGGGGATGAGGTCCTCTTGGCTGAACTCCACCACCTCCTCCTCGCTGATGATGGTGCGCCGGGGGTCGGCGTATTTGTCCCTGAGCTCCCGGGCCTCCTCTTTGATCAGATAGAGCATCTTACGGGGGTTGGCCAGGAGGTCCTCCAGGTAGTTGATGGTTTTGATGGCCTCGGCGTATTCCTCGTCGATTTTCCGCTGCTCCAGGGCTGCCAGGCGGCGGAGTTGCATATCCAGGATGGCCTGGGCCTGGGCCTCGGAGAGCTTGAACTCCCGCATCAGGTTACCCCGGGCGGCGTCAACGGTCTGGGACCTGCGGATGGTGGCAATAACCCGGTCGAGGTTGCTCAAGGCGATCTTGAAGCCCTCGAGGATGTGGGCGCGTTGTTTGGCCTTCTCTAGGTCGAATCGGGAGCGGCGGGNGATGACCTGGTGGCGGAAGTTTATAAAGTGTTGCAGGGCCTCCCTGAGGTTGAGCACCCTGGGCTGGCCATCCACCAGGGCCAGCATGTTGACGAAGAAGGCGGAGCGCATAGCGGTATATTTATAGAGGTTGTTGAGCACCTGCTCGGGCTGGGCCTCCCTCTTGAGCTCGATGACGATGCGCATCCCCTGGCGGTCGGACTCGTCGCGGAGCTCGCTGATGCCCTCCACCCTCTTCTCCTTAGCCAGCTCGGCGATGCGTTCCACCAGGGCCGCCTTGTTGGTCTGGTAGGGGAGCTCGGTGATGACTATCTGGGAGCGGCTGCCCCCGGCCAGCTCCTCGATAGCTGCCTTGGCCTGGAGGGTGAGGCGGCCATGTCCGGTGGCATAGGCATTCTTGATGCCCTCCCGGCCCAGGATGATGCCGGCGGTGGGGAAATCCGGCCCCTTGACGATCTCGTTTAATTCCTCGATGGAGGCCTCCGGGTTATCGATGAGGAATTCTATGGCCTGGCAGACCTCCCCCAGATTGTGGGGGGGGATGCTGGTGGCCATGCCCACAGCGATGCCAGCCGAGCCATTGATGAGGAGGTTGGGCAGGCGGGTGGGGAGCACGGTGGGCTCGCGGAGGCTGCCATCGAAGTTGGGGACGAAGTTCACGGTGTCCTTGTCGATGTCCGCCAGCATCTCGGCGGCGATCTGGGCCAGGCGGGCCTCGGTGTAGCGCATGGCGGCGGGGGGGTCATTGTCTATGCTGCCGAAGTTGCCCTGCCCATCCACCAGCACATACCTCATGGAGAAATCCTGGGCCAGACGCACCATAGCGTCGTAAACGGCGGCGTCGCCGTGGGGGTGATATTTGCCCAAGACCTCGCCCACGATGCGGGCGCTCTTCTTGTAAGGGCTGTGGTGGCGCAGCCCCATTTCATCCATGGCATAGAGGATGCGGCGCTGTACCGGCTTGAGGCCATCCTTGACATCGGGGAGGGCCCGGGACACGATTACGCTCATGGCGTAATCGAGGTAGGAGCTCTTCATCTCCTCCTCAATGGTGACGGGCCTTATGGTGCCGATCTCCATGATATCAGGCTTCCTCTTCCTCGCCCCAAGCCATATCCTCGGGGTTCTCCTCGGAGACGGGCTCCATCTCCTCCTCGGGGCTGATGTACTCGCCCTCCTCGGACACAGCCTCCTCCTCTAGCTCATACCTGAGCAGGCTCTCCCTGACATAGGGTCGAAAGGCCTCGGTCTCCTTGACGGGGAAGGAGGGGCGTCCCCGCTGGCTGGGGTGCTGAAAGGTCTCCCTGATGATGACCCTGGCCTGGCCGTCGCCCAGGCTGGCGATGGCGGCGGCGTATTTGTTGCCCCCCTGGATGAGCTTGGCCAGGCGCAGCCCGTGCCTGGGTTCCAGGTGACCCAGGGTCTCACCGTGGGCGTTCTCCACCACGACACAGCAGGGCCCCTCCACCTTGAGATACACCTCATCGCCGGCGGCCATCCTGGCCAGCACCTCCTTGGGGGCCACCGGGTCGAGGTCGACTACCCCGACCTTGCCCACTTCGCCCAGGAAGATCTCGGGCATGACCTTATGGTGATTCACCTTGGGCGGGGACTGGGGCTTGATCTGGGCCAGGCGCTCCAGGTTCTTGCGGGCGATGCTATTGTGGGGGTCCAGTTCCAGGGCTTGGCTATAGGCTTGGGCAGCCTGGTCATATTCCCCCAGCTCCATGAGGGCCCGCCCCAGCCGGTTATAGGCATCGATGTCGGTGGGGTAGCTTTCGATGATGCTCTTGTTGACGGCTACGGCCTCCTGCCAGCGGCTGGCCATAGCCAGGGCGATGGCCTCTTTGGTGCGCTGCCGCCTCAGTCGTGCCCGCTCCTCGCCTTGATAGCTCACCTCAGCCTCCCGTGGTCATTTCTCCCGGTAGACTATGGGGATTTTATAGTCTCAGCCCCGCCTTTTCAAGGGCGGATGTAGCCTGATTCGCCAGGGGCGCCACAGCGCCTCATAGAAGATCTTGAAGGACATCTTGGATTCCCCGGCAGCCCGTTGCCGGAAGGAAATGGGCACCTCGGTCACCCTGAAGCCCAGCCTCTGACAGGCGTAGGCCACCTCCGTCTGAAAGATGTAGCCCCGGCTCTTGATCAGGGAGAAATCCAGAGCCGCCAGCACCTCGCGGCGGAAGCACTTGAAGCCGGCGGTGGTATCCTTCACCTTGAGCCCGGTGATGAGTCGGGCATAGAGATTGCCCAGCCTGCTCAGTAGCTTGCGGCCCAGGCCCCACCCCGGGTCCACGCTGCCGCCCTTGACAAACCTGGAGCCCACCACCACATCGTATTCCTGTATCTTATCCAGAAACTGGGGGATATAGGACGGCGAGTGGGAGAAATCGGCGTCCATTTCGATGATATAGTCGGCGCCCTCCTCCAGGGCCCGGGCCCAGCCGGCGAAATAGGCTGTGGCCAGGCCCTGCTTGCCCTGTCTATGGATGACGCCTATCCGGCCGGGGTGGTCCCGGGCCAGGGCCTCGGCCACCTCCCCGGTGCCATCGGGGGAGTTATCGTCCACCACCAAGATGTGAAGACCCTCTATCCCCAGGCCAAGGAGCTCCTGGACCAGCCTGGGGAGGTTGGCGGCCTCGTTATAAGTGGGGATGACTACAGTCGTTTTCACTTCCCCTATCTCGTCCCCTCCGGCTTTTGAGATGGTTCAGGCGGGAGCTGACAGTAGAGGTCCTGGCTCTCACAGCCCGGGCATTCCAACTGCACTGTGGTGTGGCATATACGATAGTGCTCCCGCAGCATGCTGGTGAGCTGTTCCAAAACCGAGGCGCTCTGGCTGAGCAAGGAGTCGTTCACCTGGATATGGCAGCTCAGGGCATGGAGCTGCGGGGTGAGGCTCCACACGTGCAAGTCGTGGACATTGTTCACCCCGGGCAGACTGGTGATGGTCTGCACCAACTCGTCCATGTTCAGGTGCCTGGGCGAGGCCTCCACCATGATGTTCACCGCCTCCCGGGCTATCCCCCAGGCGGCGGCCGCGATGATGAGGGCGATGATGACGCTGACCAAGGGGTCGAGCCAGAACCAGTTGGTGAAGAAGATGAGGAGGCCGCCCACGATGACGCCCCCTGAGGCCAGGGCATCACCCCCGGCATGGAGGAGGGCGCTGCGCACGTTGAGGCTGCGCTGGGCCTGGCCCCGTAACCAGAGGACCACCACCAGGTTGGCAGCCAGGCCCAGCGCAGCCATACTGAACATGAGCACACCCTCCACCGCCTCGGGCTGGCGCAGGCGCTGATAGGCCTCATAGAGGATGACCACGGCGATGAGGAGGATAAGGGCGGCATTGAACAGGGCTACCAGGATGCCAACTCGATGATAGCCAAAGGTCATCCTGGGGGTGGCGGGCCTGGTGGCCTGCCTGATCCCAAACCAGCACAGCGATAGCGCCACCAGATCGGTGAAGACATGCCCGGCATCGCTCAGCAGGGCCAAACTGTTGGCCACAAAGCCGGCCACCAGCTCCCCCACTAGGATCAGGCCGCTAAGCGCTATGGCTAGTAGGAGGCGCCTCTCTATGGCCAGTCCTTGGTGTTGACCCATTTCCCTTACTCAGTAGGCAGGGGGCTTTTTTCTCCCTTCGCCGGCAACCCAACACCGCCTTGGGCCAGCCCAGCGGGCCGACCCCAAACCATCTCCCCATTCTACCTTGCCCGGGTGGCTGAGGCAAGTTGGTCAAACATTGAAGAGGAAGGTGATCACATCCCCGTCGTGGACGATGTACTCCTTGCCCTCCACATGCAGCAGACCGTGTTTGCGCGCCTCCGATAGGCTGCCACACTTCGCCAGATCGTCGAAGCTGACCACCTCGGCCCGGATGAAGCCCCTTTCCATATCGGAGTGGATCTTGCCCGCCGCCTTGAGGGCCGAGGTGCCCTGGGGGATGGTCCAGGCCCTGGTCTCGTGGGAGACCACGGTGTAGAAGGTCACCGCTCCGGCAAGCTGATAGCAGAGCTGCAATACCCGGTAGCGCCGCTGCTCTTCCAGTCCCAGGGCCAGGGCGTATTCTCGGGCCTCGTCATCGCCGAGCTGGGAGAGCTCCATCTCCAGTTTGCCGCAGAGGGCGGCCACCTGGAATCGGGGGCGGCTATAGCGGCGGAGCAGCTCGGACTCCAGTTGCTGGGCCTGGGCTATCTGCGATTCGCCGATGTTGAGCACCACCAGCAGGGGCTTGGTGGTGAGGAACCGGTAATGGCGGATGGCCTTGGCTTCCTCGGGGTCGAGGCCTTGGGCATATACGGGTATCTCCTGTTCCAAGGCAGCCTTTATCTTGGCCAGCAACGCCTGCTCCCTCAGCAGCGGCTCCCGTTCATGGGCTTTGGCCCCCTTGAGGGCCTCCCCAAGGCGCTCCACCCGCCTCTCCAGGATGAGCAGGTCGGAGAAGGCCAGCTCCAGGTCCAGGGTGGCCACATCCCGGGCCGGGTCCAGGCTGCCTTCGGTGTGGGGCAGGCTCTCCTCCTCGAAGGCGCGCACCACATGGAGGAGGGTGTCCACAGGGCTCAAGTGGGTCACGAACTGGCGGCTCAACCCGCCCCCCCTGCCGAAGCTCTGGGCGGGGGCGGGGATGTCGATAAGCCTGATCTCGGCGGGCACCGACCGCTTGGGATGGAATAGCTCCTCCAGTTGCTGGAGGCGGGGGTCGGGGATCTTGGCCATGCCCACGTTGGGCTGAGATGCCGCCGAGGGGTGGGGCGAGACCTCGGCGGTGCCGCGGGTCAGGGCATTGAACACGGTGGTCTTGCCGCTTTTGGGCAGTCCTACGATCCCACATTCCATACTTAGCCTATGATATTACAAAAGGGGAGACGGGGCAAATGTCAAGTCCCCCTCCCCTGTGGTAAAATGCTGGGGAAGCTGACCGGGAGCGAGCCTTGGTCTATATCCTCTACGGCGAGGACAATTTCTCCATCCATGAGGCTATACAGGATATAAAGAGGGGTTTGGGCGACCCTGACCTCTTGGCGGTCAATACCACCTGGCTGGAGGGTAAGCAGCTTTCGGCGGGGGAGCTGAGCGCCGTGTGTCAGACCATGCCCTTTCTGGCCCCGAAGCGCTTGATAATTGTGGAGGGGCTGGCGGGCCGCTTTGAGGCGGCTGTCAGGGGGCGGAGGGGTCGCCGCCCCGCCCCGCCCCAGCCCCAGGGCTGGCAGGCCTTTGCCGAGTGTATCCAGTCGGTGCCGGATCACGCGGTGCTGGTGCTGGTGGATGACAAGCTGGAGGCCACTAATCCCCTGCTCAGGGCATTGTCCCCCTGGGCCGAGGTCAGGGAGTACAGGCCATTGCGGGGGGAGAGGCTGGTGAGGTGGATCGAGGGCCGGGTGGCTCAGGCCGGGGGGAGGATGGCACCCCCAGCGGTGAGGAAGCTGGCCGAGCTGGTGGGCCCCAACCTGTGGGCCCTGTCGGCAGAGATCGAGAAGCTCCTCCTTTACGCCGACGGCCGGCGCGTCGAGTTGGCGGATGTGAGTCAGGTGAGCAGCTATGCCCGGGAGGCCGATGTGTTCAGCCTGGTGGATGCCCTGCTGGGGCGCGATATGGCAACAGCGGGCCGGGAGCTGCATCACCTGCTCGCCTCCGGGGCCACCCCGCCCTACCTCTTGTTCATGATCGCTCGCCAGCTCCGCCTGCTCATCTTGGCCCGGGAGCTTGTGGATAGCGGTGGCTCCAGGGACAAGATTGGCCAACGCCTGGACCTGACCAATCCCTTCATTTTGGATAAGACCATCGACCAGGCCCGGCGCTTTTCTCTGGAACGGCTCACCCAGGTCTACGGCAGGCTACTGGAGGCAGATATAGCTATTAAGACGGGGCATCTGCCCGGGGAGACCGCCCTGGAGCTATTCCTGGCCGAGCTGAGCCCGGGGGGCGAGCCGGGCTAGCTGGCCTAAGGCTTTTGTGAATTTTTTAGTAATCTCCCGGCAATGTCTTGCCACCGGGCTTTGGCTGGTGTTATAATTTGCCAGACCGTTTCCAGGAGGCTTCTGCTTGTCCTTTCTACAGGGGTATGGCTTTGTTGGCCTGCTTATGCTGGTTGCCCTGGCCTTGGCCGCCCTTTTTATCCTTCTCCCCTGCCTCCTGACTCGCCTCAGGGTTATCCCCCGGAAGCCCAGCCCCATTAAGACCGATATCTACGAGTGTGGCCTGGAGACCCAGGGCAAGACCTGGGTGCAGTTCAACTTCCGCTACTATTTCTATGCCCTGGTGTTCGTGGTCTTCGATGTGGAGACCATCTTCCTTTACCCCTGGGCGGTGGCCTTTAATAAGCTGGGGCTGTTTGCCCTCATCGAGATGCTCATCTTCATCGCCATCTTGGTGGTGGGCTTCGTCTACGCCTGGAGGAAGCGGGTCCTGGAATGGAAATAGCGCTGCCCGAGGGTTACAACAGCCTGGAGCTGGACAAGTACGAGGGCAATCTGATAAACGCCCTCAAGGCCAGCGCCACCCAGCCCATCCCCGACCCCGACGACTGGCTGGACGAGGAACTGAAGCGCAACATAATGCTCACCTCGGTGGATGCCCTGCTCAACTGGGGGCGGCTCTACTCGGTGTGGCCGGTAAACTTCGGCCTGGCCTGCTGCGCCTTCGAGATGATCGCCCTGGCGGTCTCCCGCTTCGACATCTCCCGCTTCGGGATGGAGCTATTTCGGGCCTCCCCCCGCCAGGCCGACCTCATGATCGTGGCCGGCACCCTGACCTGGAAGATGGCCCCCCAGGTGGTGCGCATCTACGAGCAGATGCCCGAGCCCAAGTGGGTGCTGGCCATGGGGGTATGCGCCATCAGCGGCGGCACCTTCTCCGAGTCCTACGCCGTGGTGCCCGGGGTGAACCGTATCCTGCCCGTGGATGTCTACGTGCCGGGGTGCCCGCCTCGCCCCGAGGCCCTGATCCACGGCATCCAGAAAATCCACAACAAGATCCGCAAGGACAGCATCAGCCGAAGGCACTGGAGGGAGCTAGCGAGGGCATCTCATGACCGTTGAGCTCTCGGCAGCGGATATAGCCGCCAAACTGAGTCAGAGGTTCCCGGGGGCGGTGCTGGAGTCTGGGGGGGCTACCGTGCTGGTGGAGAGCCACCGGCTTCTGGAGGTGGCCCGCTTCCTCAAGGAGACGCCCGGGCTCGATTTCGACTACGTCACCAGCATCACCGCCGTGGACTATTGCCACTACTTTGAAGTCATCTACCACCTGATCTCCATTCAGCATAACCACACCCTGGTGCTCAAGACCCGCTGCCACACCCGCCATAACCCCACCGTGCCCTCGGTGGTGGCGCTGTGGCAGGGGGCCGAGCTCCAGGAGCGGGAGATATACGACCTGATGGGCATAGCCTTCTCCGGGCACCCCAACCTGAAGCGCATCCTCACCTGGGAGGGCTTCCCCGGGCATCCGCTGCGCAGGGACTATCTGTAATGGCGCTCAGGACCGAATCCATACTGGTCAATATGGGGCCCCACCACCCCTCCACCCACGGGGTGTTCCGGATGCGCTTCATCTTCGATGGCGAGGTCATCGTGGATATGGAGCCCGTCTTCGGCTACCTGCACCGGGGCATCGAGAAGCTGGCCGAGGGCCGCACCTATGCCCAGAACATCCCCTTCACTGACCGCCTGGACTATCTCTCCTCTATGACCAATAACCTGGCCTATGTCCTGGCCGTGGAGAAGCTGGCCGGTATCCCCGTTCCCGAGCGGGCCGAGTACCTGCGGGTGATAATGTCGGAGCTGATGCGGATCTGCAACCATCTCCTGGCGGTGGGCTTCCTGCTCAATGAGCTGGGTGCCTTCTTCACGCCGTTGATGTACATGTTCCGGGAGCGGGAGAAGGTCCTGGACCTGTTCGAGATGGTGTGTGGCCAGCGCCTTACCTATAACTATATGCGTCTCGGTGGGGTCAGCCACGACATCCCCCCCGAGTTCCTGCCCGCCGCCAAGAAGTTCGTCAGGGAGATGCCGGGGCGCATCGATGAATATGAGCGGCTCCTCTCGGAGAACGAGATCCTGCTGTTTCGCACCAAGGGGGTGGGCATCCTGCCCCGGGAGCAGGCCATCAATGCCTCGGCCAGCGGGCCGGTGCTCCGGGCCAGCGGGGTGAGGTGGGACATCCGCCGCGCCGACCCCTACTCCATCTATGACCGCCTCGATTTTGACATCCCCACCGGGGAGGTGGGCGATACCTACGACCGGTACATGGTCAGGATTAAGGAGATGAGGCAGAGCACGCGCATCCTGGAGCAGGCCCTGGAGCAGTTGCCCGGGGGCAGCGTGTGTACCAGGGTGCCCCAGTTGGTGCGGCCCCCCGCCGGCGAGGCCTATGGGCACATCGAGGCGCCCAAGGGCGAGCTAGGCTTTTATCTGGTCAGCGATGGCTCCGTTGCCCCCTACCGGTTCAAGATAAGGTCGCCCTCCTTCATCAATCTGACCGCCCTGCGCGACATGGTGCGGGGCTGGAAGCTGGCCGACGCCGTGGTCATCTTCGGCAGCATCGATATCGTCCTGGGCGAGGTGGACCGCTAGATGATTTTGAAGAGGCTCCTGGACTGGCTGGCTGGGTACTGGCCGGAGTGGGCTGCCTATGTGGTGGTGGGCCTGGTGGGCATAATGGTGCTCATCGCCTTCTTCTTGACCATGATAATGGTGGTCATCTGGCTGGAGCGGAAGTTGATAGGGCGCTTTCAGGTCCGCTGGGGCCCCAACCGGGCCGGGCCCTGGGGCATCCTCCAGCCCATAGCCGACGCTATCAAGGTGTTGACCAAGGAGGACATCGTCCCCGACCGGGCCGATAAGTGGGTGCATCTGCTGGCCCCGGTGGTGGCCTTCGTGCCCCCCCTGCTCATCTTCGCCGTCATCCCCTTCCAGCCCGATGCCATCCTGGCCGACTTGAACATAGGCATCCTCTACGTGGTGGCCGTGGGCTCCATAGCCGTGGTGGGGGCCTTTATGGCGGGCTGGGGCTCCAGCAACAAATATTCCCTCATCTCGGCCATGAGGGTGGCCGCCCAGATGGTGAGCTATGAGGTGCCCCTGGTGCTCTCCATCATCGGCGTCATCCTGGTGGTGGGCTCTCTGTCCATGATGGACATCGTCAACAGACAGAGCCTGCCCTTCTTCCTGATGCAGCCCCTGGGGTTCCTGGTCTTCTTCCTGGCCGCTGCCGCCGAGGTCAACCGCAGTCCCTTCGACCTCCTGGAGGCGGAGTCGGAGATCATCGCTGGCTACCACGTGGAATACTCGGGGATGAAATTCGCCCTGTTCTATCTGGGGGAGTATGGGCACGCCCTGGCTGCCTCCGCCCTGGTCACGGCCCTGTTTCTGGGGGGCGGCAAGTTCCCCTGGGGGGCCCTACCCCCTTCCTTCATCTGGTTCCTCGCCAAGATGGTCTTGGTCTTCTGCGTCCTGTTCTGGATCCGGAGCACCCTGCCCCGACTCAGGGTGGACCAGTTTACGGGCTTTGCCTGGAAGTTCCTCTTCCCCATGTCTTTGATAAACATTTTCCTGGTGGGAACTGAGCTATGGTGGGCCAAGGAGATGGGCTGGTCCCTGTTCCCCTGGCCCTTCCTGTTCCTCAACTGGGCCATAGCCGGGATGCTGGTCCTGGTGTGGCCCAAGCTATTCCAGTTGGGGGTAGGCCGGGTTGAAGTTTGAGCGTTATGGATTGGGCATCGCCAAGGGGTTGATGGTCACCCTGAAGCACCTGTTCCGTCGGCCCATAACGGTGCAGTATCCGGAGGAGAGGCTGGTGGTCTCCCGGCGCTTCCGGGGCAACGAGCTGGTGTGGGACCCGGGGCGCTGCACTGGCTGCGGCACCTGTGCCAAGAGCTGTCCTCAGGGGGAGATAGAGCTGGTGACCTCCAGGGGGGAGGGGGGTGATTGGGTGGTGGAGCGCCTTGAGATAGACCTCGGCCACTGCATGTTCTGCGGGCTTTGTGTGGAGTCCTGCCCCTTCGATGCCCTGTTTATGGGCATGGCCTATGAACGTTCCACCTACCGGCGCGGGGAGTTGATACTGGATAAGGAGGCCCTGAGCCTGGGGCCAGGGCGGCAGCCCAGCGGCTACTTCAGGCCCGAGGTGGAGGCCCAGTTGCCCAGGCAGACCCTGCTGGTGGATCGGAAAGAGGGGTATATATAGATGGGGACGGTCATAACCTTCTGGGCGCTGGCGGTGGCCAGCGTGGTGGCGGCGCTGGCCGTAGTATTCCTCAGGGATGTATTTAGGGCAGCCCTTTTCCTGCTGGCGAGCTTTATAGCCGTGGCCGGGATATTCCTCCTCCTCAGCGCCGACTTCCTGGCGGCCATCCAGGTCCTTATCTATGTGGGCGCCATAGGCGTCTTGATCGTCTTCGCCATCATGCTCACCCGCGAGGTGAAGAGGGGCAACCCTTGGGGACGGATGCGCTTCCTGGCGGCCATAGCCGGGGCCTTGTTATTGGTCACCATTGTCCTGGCGGTGGTGAACACGGCGGGCTGGCCAGGGGGCACCCCGCCTCCGCCCCAGGCCACCACCGAACCCCTGGCCATGAGGCTTTTCGACCTGGAGACGGGGTTCGTGCTCCCCTTTGAGATAGCCTCGGTGCTGCTCCTGGCGGCGGTGATCGGGGCCATAGTGCTGGTGCGGGAGAGGTAGCATGACCATAGGCCTGGAACACTACCTGATCCTGTCGGCGGTGCTCTTCAGCATCGGGCTCTTCGGGGCCCTGGCCAAGCGCAACGCGGTGGTGGTGCTGATGTGCATCGAGATCATGCTCAATGCCGTGAACATAGCCATGGTGGGCTTCTCCCGCTTCTGGGGGCTCCTCACCGGCCAGGTGTTCGCCGTGTTCATCATGACGGTGGCGGCGGCCGAGGCGGCGGTGGGCATAGCCATAATCATAGCCATCTATCGCAGTCGCCAGAGCGTGGATGTGGGCGAAGTGGATTTGATGAAGTGGTAGCGGGTTTTTTTTCGGGAAACAATTCCTTACGGTGAAGGTCGAAAGATGTGGGTCGAGGTCAAGCGAGCGCCTAACCTGATGATGGCGGAGATGTGGAGGGAGCTCTTCGAGGCCGAGGGCATCCCCACCCGTCTCCTCCCCGCCACCGGCGATGTCACCGATATGGGCGACGAGCTGGTGGCCTATCAGGTGCTGGTGCCCAGCGACAAGGCCCACCTCATTGAGGAGATATTGAGGAAGGTATAGATGCCCCACCACCTGGCCTGGGCCATTTTCCTGCTGCCCCTGGGCTCCTTTGTCATCATCTCCTTCATCATTAGGCCCTTCTTCACCCGCTGGCCCCAGTGGGCCGGCTACACCACCATCGCCAGCATCGGCATCGGCCTCATCTTCTCGGTGTGGACCCTCATCGACGTCTTCAATAATGGCCCCCTTTATGTGCCCCCGGTGGACTGGGTGGTCATCGAGGGGGCGGTCACCATCCACCTGGGGCTCCTGGTGGACCAACTCACGGCGGTGATGCTGGTGGTGGTCACCCTGGTGAGCCTCATGGTGCAGGTCTATTCCCAGGGCTATATGCACGGGGATGGCGGCTACTGCCGCTATTTCGCCTTCATGTCCCTGTTCACCGCCTCCATGCTGGGGCTGGTGCTGGCCGATAACCTGCTCTTTCTCTATGTCTTCTGGGAGGGGGTGGGGCTGTGTTCCTACTTGCTTATCGGGTTCTGGTTCCACAAGCCCGAGGCCGCTCAGGCTGCCAAGAAGGCCTTTATCGTCACCAGGCTCGGCGACTTCGGCTTTCTGGCGGCCATCCTGCTCATCTTCTTCCAGACCAGGAACCTCACCGGCGCCGGCACCTTCGATATCCTGTTCCTCCATGAGCATGCCACTGAGCTGGCCAAGATAGGCTTTCTGGGGGCCTCCGTGGCCACCTGGGCAGCGCTTGGGGTCTTCTCCGGGGCGGTGGGCAAGTCGGCCCAGTTCCCGCTGCACACCTGGCTGCCCGACGCCATGGAGGGCCCTACCCCGGTGAGTGCCCTCATCCATGCCGCCACCATGGTGGCCGCCGGGGTCTTCCTGGTAGCGCGGCTCTTCCCCCTGTTTGAGGCCTCGGAGCAGGCTATGCTGGCGGTGGCCACCATCGGTGCCTTCACCGCCATCTTTGCCGCCAGCATGGGGCTGGTGATGAACGACATCAAGCGGGTGCTGGCCTACTCCACCATCAGCCAGCTGGGCTATATGATGCTGGGCCTGGGCGTCTTCGGCTACGCCGCCGCCATGTTTCATCTCTTCAACCATGCCTTCTTCAAGGCCCTGCTCTTCCTGGGGGCGGGCAGCGCCAATCACGCCACCGGCACCTTTGATATGCGGCAGATGGGCGGGCTGCGCAAGGCCATGCCCTGGACCTTTGCCACCTATCTTATAGCCTCCATCAGCATCGCCGGCATCTGGCCCTTCGCCGGCTTCTGGAGCAAGGACGAGATCCTGGCCCACGCCCTGGAGCACCAGCCGGCGCTCTTCGTCCTGGCCCTGATAACGGTGTTCATGACCGCCTTCTACATGTTCCGTACCGTGTTCATGACCTTTGGCGGCGAGTATCGGGGCGGTGCCGGGGGGGAACACAGTAAGCCCCACCTCCACGAGTCGCCGGCGGTGATGGTAGTGCCCATGGTGGTGCTGGCGGTGCTGTCGGTAGGCTCGGGGTGGTTCAACTTCGTCGAGGGCGGTTTCCCCCATTTCCTGGAGGGGGCCCATGGGGAGCCGGCCAGCTTCTTCTTCACCGTGCTGGCCCATCCCTGGCCCTGGGTGTCCCTGCTTATGGGCATAGCCGGCATTCTTCTGGCCTATGCCATGTACAGTGCCAAGTGGGTCACCCCGGAGAGGATGGGGCAACTCTTCGCCCCCTTCTACAAGCTCTTCTCCCGGAAATACTGGTTCGATGAGCTCTACGAGCAGGTATTTGTGGTCCGCTTCTTGGTCAATGGCCTTTTCTGGATAAACCAGCTCTTCGACACATATATCGTCGATGGCCTGGTCAACGGCGTGGCTGAGGGCACCCTGGTGGCGGGGCGGGGCCTGAGGCGGCTCCAGACTGGGCAGTTGCAGCTCTACGGCTTCGCCATCGCCGTCGGGGTGTTATTCATTGCGGGGGCTTTCTATTTGTTCGCTTGAGGCGATCGGGGTGGATAGCTGGTATCTGACCATAATAGTCTTCCTGCCCGCCCTGGGGGCGCTGATGGTGGCCTTGCTGCCCAAGCCCAGCCCCAGGCAGGTCAAGCTGACCTCGGCGGGCTTCACCCTCGTGGCCTTTGTCCTCTCCGTGGTGGTCTTCGCCCTCTACGACCGTAACGCCTCGGGCATACAATTTGAGCAGGTGGCCCCCTGGATACCGGCCATCGACTCCAGCTATCACCTGGGGGTGGATGGGCTGAGTCTGCCCCTGGTGGTGCTCACCACCTTCCTGGGCATCCTGGCGGTTCTCGTCTCCTGGAAGATAGACCTCAGGGCCAGGGAGTACTTCGCCTGGCTCCTGGTGCTGGAGACGGGCATCCTGGGGGTGTTCACCGCCCTGGATATGGTGCTCTTCTTCCTCTTCTGGGAGGTGGAGCTCATCCCCATGTATATGCTCATCTCCATCTGGGGCACGGGGCGCAAGGAATACTCGGCCATTAAGTTCGTTATCTACACCTTGATAGGCAGCGCCCTGATGCTGGCGGGCATCCTCCTGCTCTACTTCGCCCGGGAGCCCCACAGTATGGATATGGCCCTGCTCCAGCTCCGGGGGGTCACCCCCTTGTTCACGGCCATCTTCTTTCTGCTCCTGGTTGCCTTCGCCATCAAGCTGCCGGTGGTCCCGCTCCATACCTGGCTTCCCGATGCCCATACCGATGCCCCCACAGCGGTGAGCGTCATCCTGGCCGGCATCCTCTTGAAGATGGGCGGCTACGGCATGATCCGCCTCTGCGTCAACTTCTTGCCCGACGTGGCCCGGGAGTTTGCCCTAATTCTGGTCATCTTCGCTGTAATCAGCGTCCTTTACGGGGCGGCGGTGACCCTGAGGCAGCGCGACTTCAAGAGGCTCATCGCCTATAGCAGCGTCAGTCATATGGGCTATGTGTTGCTGGGCATCTTTGCCCTGAGCACCCTGAGCCTCACCGGGGCCTCCTTGCAGATGTTCAGTCACGGTGTGGTCACCGGCCTCCTCTTCGCCATGGTGGGGTTGGTCTACGATAAGACCCACGAGCGCAACCTGGATGTATTGGGCGGCCTGTCCCGCCAGATGCCGGTGATCGTGGTGGTATTCAGTGTGGCCGGCCTGGCCTCCCTGGGGCTGCCCGGCACCAGCGGCTTTGCCGCCGAGTTCATCACCTTCCTGGGCAGCTTCACCAGCACCCAGGTGAGCTATATCCAGGTCTACACCGTCCTGGGGGTGGTGGGGATCGTGATCACGGCGGGGTATATCCTGTGGATGCTGCAAAAGGCCTTCTACGGGCCGCCCCTGGAGCGCTTCGACGGCGTAGAGGATGCCGATAGGTTGGAGATGGCCACCATCTTCTCCTTTGTGGCGGCCATAATGCTCATAGGCATCTATCCCGCGGTGCTCACTGATGTAATCAAGTTGGGTGTGGCACCCATCTTGCCCTGGTAGCATGAGGAAGGGGGTCAAGGAGAACCTTGAATTTCGATCTGCTAACCCCTGAGCTGGGTCTGTGTGGCACCGCCCTCCTCGTCATCCTCGCCGACCTGGTGGTGGAGCGGAAGACGGTGCTGGCCGGACTCAGCGTCGTTGGCCTCTTGGTGGCCATAGGCCTCACCCTGTGGCTGTGGGGGCAGGGGCCGGCTACCGCCTTCGGCGGCATGCTGGTCATGGATCAGTTCGCTCTCTTCTTCAAGCTCATCCTGTGTGGGGCAGCTATCCTGGTCATCCTGTCCTCAGTGGACTATGTCTCCAAGTTCCCCCGCTTCCAGGGCGAATATTATGGCCTGATCCTGTTCTCGGCGGTGGGCATGATGCTCATGGCGGCCACCCGGGAGCTGGTCTCCATTTACATCTCCCTGGAGCTGGCCAGCATCTCCCTGTACATATTGGCTGGTTTCCTTAAGGACCATAGGTCCAGCGAGGCCGGGCTTAAGTACCTGCTCCTGGGGGCGGTGGCCTCGGCGGTGCTCCTCTACGGCATGGCCCTGGTCTTCGGCTTCAGCGGCACCACCCACTTGGACAAGATCGCTGGCATGGTGGGGTCGCTGGAGGGGCTGGGGGCCAACCCGGGACTCCTGCTGGGCATCGTGCTCATGGTGGCCGGCTTCGGGTTCAAGATCGCCAGCGTCCCCTTCCAGATGTGGGTGCCCGATGTCTATGAGGGCGCCCCCACCCCCATCACCGCCTACCTTTCGGTGGCCAGCAAGGCAGCAGGCTTCGCCGTCATCCTCCGGGTGTTCATCACTGCCTTCGGGGAGCCAGCCTGGCTCAGCCAGAACTGGGGCATGCTCTTCGCCATCCTGAGCGCCCTCTCCATGACGGTGGGCAATGTGGTAGCCCTGGCCCAGGGCAATATCAAGAGGATGCTCGGCTACTCCAGCATCGCCCAGGCCGGCTATCTGATGGTGGGCCTGGCGGCGGTGGGCCGTGGCCCCGGCGATTTTATCGGGCAGAGCAGCATCCTCTTCTTCCTGGCCAGCTATGCCCTGACCAACCTGGGCGCCTTTATCGCCGTCATCGCCATATCCAACAAGGTGGATAGCGACCTCATCGACGACTACTCGGGGATGGCCCGAAGGGCGCCCCTGCTGGCCTTGGCCCTGGCCTTTTGTCTCATCTCCCTCACCGGCATACCGCCCACTGCCGGCTTCGTGGCCAAGATTTACATATTCTATGCCGGCATCAAGCAAGACCTGCTGTGGCTGGTGATCACCGGCGTCATCAATTCCGTGATCTCCGCCTACTATTATCTGCGGGTGGTCAGGGTGATGTATCTGGGGGCACCGGCCGCCGAGGAGGGGGTGCCCTCCTCCGGGGCGCTGCGCACTGCCCTGGGGTTGTGCAGTCTGGGCGTGTTGGTGCTGGGCATCGTCCCCGGGGTCCTCATCGGGGTGGCCGAGGCGGTGAAGTTCCTGATGCCCTAGCCCCGCCCCTTTACTTCTTGGCGGCGAAGAAGGGCGAAGCCCCCACCAGTTGAGGCTGGCGCACTGCCCACTTTCCGGCCTCTACGGAGGTCAGGAAATCCAGCACCACCCGGTTGAACAGGTCGGGCTCCTCCAGGTTGATGGCATGCCCGCTCTGGGGGAAGACCACCAGGCCCGAGCTGGGGATGTTCCGCTTCATGAAAATGGCGGGCTCAATACAGGCGTCATCCTCGTCTCCGGTCAGGATCAGGGTGGGTACCTTGAGCTGTTGCAGCTTGGATTGCAGGGCGAAGATGGTGGGGCGCTTGAGCACTATGCCCCGTAGGGTGTGTGCCGAGCCTGTAGCTGAGTGGGTGATGAAGTCGTCGTAGAACTCCTGCCAGCCCTTGGGGTCCTTGCGCAGCAATTGGATTCGGGTGGGGCTTTTGGTGAGGGACTCGGCCACCGCCTTAACCCCCTGGGTCTCGAACTGCCGGGCCACCTGCTCCAGCTCCGCCTCGAAGCGCTCCCGGTCGGTGGAGCCCGTGCCGGTGGCGGCCACGATGAGCGCTTTGGCCATCTCGGGGTGGGCGATGCCGAAATTCAGGGCCACACTCCCACCCATGGACAGGCCACCCACAAATGCCTGCCGGATACCCAGATGGCCCAGGAGCTGGCGCAGGTCCTCCACCAGCAGCTCCTGGGAGTAGGCGGCCTCCCCCTCCGGCACTTCTGAGGGGGGGAATCCCCGGTGATTGTAGGTGATGACCTGATAGCGCCGGGAGAAGAACCTGACCTGAGGCTCCCAGCTCTTGAAGGAACCCCCAAACTCGTGGCTCAGGACCAGGGGAAACCCCTCCCCGGTCACCTCATAATATAGCTTGACCCCGTTTACCGTGGCTGTTGGCATGGCCTTCCTCCGTGAAGTCTCTTCTGCCCGGCGATTATATCACTTGTCCCTGGGCCCATCTAGGGGGCTGATGCGGCGATGGGTGCTGAATAGCCTTCACTATGGCCCGGGGTAGCTCCTCCTCCCCCACCGATTGCCACCCCAGCCGTCTCCCCGCCACCAGCACGGTCTGTTTGGCCTGGCGGCGCACCTCCTCTTTATCGATGCAGGTGCGGAGGCAACCGCAGAGCATTACCAGCGCATCGGCGGGGTTGGCCTCAGATGAGGAGACCATTTCCCAGCCTCTTGACAGGGCCAGCTCCTCGATCTGGCCCCCGATTCGAGAGAGGTCTGCCTCTGGGTTGCAGGAGCCGCAGTATTTGAGGGCGATCCTCATCTAGCTTATGCCGGCCAGCTTTCGGGCCAGGCGTTTCTTGTGCTCCAGGTTGGCCTGGCGCTGGATCATGATGCGCATGGCCTGGGGTGAGCCGGCGCCGTGCATGGACTCCACCAGGGCGGTGCCGCAGGTCATGGCCTCGATGAGTCGGATGAGGCGGATGCGGTGCTCGGTGGGCACTTCGGCCACGGCCTTGAAATACTTTTCCACATACTTGCCCAGCACCGGGTCTTTGAGGTCTTGCTCCGAGGGCAGGGTGGCCAGCACCCCCCCGGTGATGTCCTGGGCCAGCCGGGCTATCTCGTAGATGAATCGGGTGACGTTCTGCTTGGTGACATTGGCCAGGAGGGGGTCGGCGAAATAGGCCCCGGAGGGGGTCTTATAGCCCTGACTGGAGCAGGCGATGGAGCCGCAGTATAGGGTCTCGTTGAGGTGGATCATCTCGGCGATTTTCTCCCTGATATGGGCCGACCTGCTGGTACCCTGGACATCGGCCACGGCGGCAGCGGCGCCGATGAGGACATCGGCCAGGCCGGTCTTACACCCCCCGTAGTTCTGGCGATGGAAGGTGGCAAACCGCTCCACCAGGGGGTAAGCGAACTCCGCCTCGCCACAGAGGAAGACCCGCTCCCAGGGGACGAAGACATCCTCGAAGACGACCAGGGCCTCGCCGCCCACGATGCCAAACTCGGGGTTGCCCACATCTATGGCACAGGCAGCGCATTTGCGGTCATCGTTGGTCTGTCGGCCGAAGATGTGGAACACACCGGGGGCGTCCACGGGCACGGCGAAGCACACGGCATAGTCTTTCTCCCCCTCCCCGAGGGCAGCGGTGGGCATGACAATGTGCTCGTGGGAGTTGACGGACCCGGTGATGTGGGCCTTGGCCCCCCTGACCACGATGCCGTCCCCCTTCCTGTCCACCACACGAACATAGAGGTCGGGGTCGGCCTGCTGGCTCGGGGATAGGCTGCGGTCGCCCTTGGGGTCGGTCATGGCCCCCGAGGGCATCAAGTCCCTCTCCTGGATCATCTTGAGATACTCCAGGAAGCGCTGATGGTAGTTGGTGCCCTTCGCCTGATCCAGCTCGTAGCTCACCTGATAGACGGCGTTGAGGGCATCAAAGCCGACGCAGCGTTGAAAGCAGCTGCCGGTCTGTTGACCGATGGCGCGCAGCATCTTCACCTTCTTCACCAGGTCATCGGTGCTCTGATGGATGTGGGTGAAGCGGTTGACCTTCTGGCCGGTGAGGTGGGAGGTGGCGGTGCACAGCTCTTCGAACTGGGGGTCGTTGGCCATATCGTAGATCTTGGCGGCGGCATTGACATGGGGGATGGTGGCGGGGTGGTCTACCACGCTCTCGATCTGCTCGCCCATAAAGTAGACCCTGGGCTTGAGCCGCCTCAGGCTCTCCCGGTATTGCTGACCGTTCATCATGGCTGGTTTCCTCCTCTGCTCGCTCAGATTATGGGGCCGGTCTGTCTTCGGACTCCGGCTGCATCAGCCGTCTGGCATATTGTAGCAGCTTTTGGGCGCGTGTCGCCGGTGTTTTCTTGATGACCAGATATTCCTGGAGTGTCTCCAGGGGGGTCCTGCCCTGGGCGGAAGCCAGGCTGAGACGGGCCCGGGGGCGGTGCTCCACCTCTAAGGCCAGAGGCAGGGCGAAGTAGGCCCCTCTGAGGCCCCTGCGAATCTCAGCATCATCGAGTTCGCGGGACTGGTGGGGGTGGAGGTGGATCTGGACGCGGACCACAGCGTCCTCGATGGCCTGTCTATGCTGCTCCAAGGTGTGAAGGAGGGTGGCGGTGGGCTGGGCATCCTCGGGGCTGAGGCGAACCTCAATGCTGTGGAAGCGCCGGGCCTGGACCGGGTGAAAGTCCAGCTTCAGCAGCCGCTGCCCTGCCTTCCTCCCCGGGTCCAGCTCGACCACGCAGAAGCCCTTCGTCTCCTGAGCCTCGCCGAAGTCGAGGCGCTCCAGGCTCCCTGGGTAGACTATGGGCGAGTGCTCCGGCCCCATGATCTGGTGGCGATGGATGTGCCCCATGGCCGTGTAGTCAAGGTGGGGGTGGCTGAGGTTGCCCTGGAGCAGGAGGGGCTCCCGCCCCAGGAGGGCGGGCCTCTCCGAACCCCATTTAGCCCCGGCCAGGGAGATATGGGCGGCCAGCACCGTGGGCAACGCCGGGTCCAGCTCCCGAAAGCAAACGGCGAGGATGTCAGCCAGGATGCGCTGGAGCTCTCGGTCTAGCTCCTCCAGGCTCAGGTTCTTGGTCTCCTCGGCGCTGAGGAGAACACCCCGCCGCGGCCAGGGGAGGGCGACTATCTGGACGGGGCCTTTGGCCGTGTGGATGCGGTATGTGGCCGCTTTATTGGCCACGGTTATATTGGCTACCTGAAGGGTATCGAAGATATCCACCGCGGTGGCGCGGCCGGGGGCGTTGGGCAGGTCGTGGTTGCCCACCAGGAGGAAGGTGGGGATGCCCGCCGCAGAGAGCCGGGCCAGCCGTTTGGCGAACTCCCGCTGCTGGGTCTGGGAGGGGTCCCGGCTCTTATAGGCGTCGCCGCAGAACAGGGCCAGGTCGACCTGGCTATTGAGGGCGAAGGCCACCACCTCGTCCAGGACGCGCAGGAAGTCGAGGAAGCGGGTGTTGAGGCCGGTTTGGGGGTCGGGACGGCCGTAGGTTTCCACCCCCAAGTGGAGGTCAGCGAAATGGAGGATTCGGATCAAGACTTTGACATACCCTGGGACAGATTTGTGGAGTTATCCACCTTCTTATCTTGGAAGACCTGGAATGGCCATCTCCCGGCATATTTTCCCTCGATCAAGGCCACGATGCAAGGGCCTCAGGCCAAGCCCCGCCTACGGCGGTTCATTTCTCCCCTGAAGCCACGAAAATGCTGATGCTGGCATATCCGTCTCCGCAACTGGATTGAGCACAACAGCTCTCACCTATACACTCAACCCTTACCCCTTTGAGTCCCGCTTCGGTGAGCCAGCGTTTGATATCCTCCCTCTTGAAACCCATCCAGCGGTCACGGTGCTCCGTTTTCAGGAATTCGAAATCATGCTCATCCAGATCGGTGACTACCAGCATGCCACCAGGCTTCAGGATCCTGACCATCTCCTCGATTGCCCCGGGCGGGCTATCTACATGGTGCAATAGCATATTGGCGAACACATAGTCAATGCCCTCATCCTCCACTGGGAGGCTTTCCGCTTTGCCTATGCGGTAATCGATGGTGTCGACGCCTTCGAATTTCCTCCTCAGCTCTGCGACCATGGCTTCAGACTGATCTACAGCAATCACCCTCAACCCCCTTTGAATAAGCCCCTCGGTCATAAAACCCGTGCCAGCCCCGATATCGGCGGCCAGCTTGCCCGGCTGCACACATGCCACGGAGATAGCCTTTTCCCTCACCGCCTCGGGGAAAAAGCTTTCCCTCATCTTGTCCCATTGAGGGGCGACCTCGTCAAAATATTGCTTGCTGCTCATAGCGCATCCCTGCCTATCCCGATATTCTGGCATATAGTATATAACAACTGCTCGGACAACTCACCATCAGGGCCCTGGGTGGCCAATGGGCGGGGAGCTTATAAGAAAACGACTTTTAACGGGCCTAAATGGACGGTATCAAGAACCTTCAGCCTGGCGTTCAGCCTCGCGCCCTAGCCTTTGCCTTCCAAATTGCATGGCTTGGCATAACAAACCTGAGCAGGGCCCAGGATTTGGGATTAAACAACTCGATGAATCTGAAGCTAAGGGGGCCCTATCGCTAGCTGAATAAACGAAGGAAGAGGGGGGCATTCCTGAACATTAGATTGTCGCTCGCGGCAGAGGCTACGCCTCTTATTGGGCACCATTTCAGCCAGTG
>MTNP01000046.1 GCA_002011475.1 Dehalococcoides sp. JdFR-54 | reverse complement strand
GCCACTGGCGCAGCCCACGGCGGCGATGCCGGCCAGGGCGACAAGGATAACTAGCCATATAGGTCCTTTCCTCATCGGTGACCTCCTATCCTTTTATCGGTTTCTGCTGCATCATATCCCACTCATCGTCCATCACTGCCTGGATCACCTCCCCCTCTTGAACGATGATTCGGGCGGTGTGGGTCGTGAGCACCTGGGCCAGCACCTGCCCGGTGCGGTCGCCGTAGCCGGCATGGCGGCTCTGGAAGCGGAAGACGAACTCCCAACAGTAGGGGCAGCGCAGGGTGATGGTCTCCACCAGCCTCAGGGTCTCCTCTATGCCATCGAAGGCGAAGGTGGGGCAGTTCCTGACATAATCCTCAGCTATCTGCTGGCTCTGCTCTTGGGAGACGGGCGTGATGTCGGGCGTGGGGCTGGGCGACGGACTGGCGGTAAAGGTATATGTATATGTGACCGTCTCTGTCTGTATAACTGTCTCTGTCCGGGTGACCGTCTCTGTGGTGCAGGCGCTCAGCCCCAGAAGAGCCACCATTGGCACAAGGCCTACAATTAGCCCTAAACTTCCTTTCATTGGCCTCCAACTCTAAGTCGAAAGCGGCGCCAGTAGATGAGGCTGAGCCCGGCCAGCACCACGGCAGCGCCCAGGAGAGCGTATTCCAGCTGGCGCACCGGCCAGCCTGGGCCCGGCTCCGCTTCGCCAGGCATGGGGACAGGGGTGGGAGGGGGCATCGGTGGCGGGGTTGCCGGCTCCAGGCCCTTCACCTGGGCCTCCTCAGGGGTGGGGGGCAAGGGCTTGGGGGTTACATACCGGGCTGGGGGGCCGGGTGTGGGCGTGGGGACAATAGTTGCCGTGGCTGTAGTGGGTGTCTCGCCTGCCATAACCCGGGCCTCCGGCTGCTCTGCGGGGGGAGCCTGGGGGAAGGCGTCCAGCCAGTCGCCCACCACCACCGCTGCCAGGAGGAGGACGGCCAGGGCGGTGGCCACCCGAAGGCCAATGAAGACGGGCTGCCGGGGCGCGGGACGGATTTCCCTGAGGGTGAAGGAGCGAGGGGGCACCACTGTGGACAGGCGATGCAGCCATTCCACGGTGGCCCTCAGGGTCTCCAGCTCGGCGCGGCAGGCCTCACACCGCTCTAGGTGCTCGGCCAGCTCCTGTTGCTCTGGGGAGGGGAGTTGCCCGTCTAAATAGGCGGAAAGCCTCTCCCGGGCTTGATAGCAAGCGCCTTTGCGGAACCATTCGAACATTCTGCCCTCATCAATTAAGACGAAACTCAGGGCCCAAAAGTTCCCCGCTCCATGAGGTAGTCTCGGAGCTGGGCCCGCCCCTGGCTCAGCCTCGATCTCACCGTGCCCACGGAGCTATCCATGATCTGGGCGATCTCCTGGTAACTGAAGCCCTGGATGTCGCACAGCACCACCGCCAGGCGCTGCTCATAGGGGAGGCGGGCCAGCCCCTGCCGGAGATGCTCCCCCAGCTCCAGGCCGAGGAGCTGGTTCTGGGGCGAGGCAGTGGTGGGCTCGTAGGTCAGGGCATCCAGGGAGGTGGCGGGCCGCCGCTTGAGGCGGCGGAGCTCGTCCCGGCAGGCATTGGCCACAATATGCAATATCCAGGCCCGGAAGTTGCCCCCCCGAAAGCCCTTTATGCCCCGCCACGCGGCAAGGAAGGCCTCCTGGGTGGCATCTTGGGCCGCCTCCTGATGCCCCAGCATCCTCAGCGCCAGGTTATAAGCCACTGTCTGGTAGGCCTCCACCAGTTGGTTGAAGGCCTCCAGGTCGCCTTTCTGGCTGCGCTGGATCAGCTCAACCTCGCCCACAAGGTCCTCCGGCGTCGCCCCATTCTAACAGAGGTCGCCCGCGCCGGCCACCGCTTTTGGGGTGGCACAAAGGAGCCAGAGTCATTATAATATGTAACGCCGGAGGGGTGATGAGAAAAGCTCTACGTGAGATAGTCCAGATCATCATCTTGGCCTTGATCATCTTCGTGGTGGTGCAGGCCACCATGCAGACCTTCGATATAAAGCTCCGCAGCATGGAGCCCAGCCTGGAGGCCGGGGAGAGGGTGGTGGTCAATAAGGCCGTCTACTTTCATTTGAGCGGGGCCTGGGCCAAGCTCATCCCCTGGGCTTCCTCGGAGGATGGTGTTTCCTACTTGTTCCACCCGCCCCGCCGCGGCGAGGTCATCATCTTCTATCCCCCCAATGGTTCCAGCCTTCCCTATGTGAAGCGGATCATCGGCATCCCCGGCGACGTGATAGAGATAAGAAAGGGCCGGGTCTATCTGAACCACAGTCCTACCCCGCTGAACGAGCCCTATGTGGCCTTCGTCTCCCACGACACCATAAGGCCGGTGACGGTGCCCAAGGGACACTACTTTGTGATGGGCGATAACCGGGCCAATAGCACGGACTCCCGATCGGGCTGGATGGTCTCTTACGATAAGGTGGTGGGTAAGGTCTGGTTCACCATCTGGCCGCCTAGCCGCTGGGGAGGGGCTCCCAATTACTCCTGGGAGCCGTCGGGTTAGCTGGGGGTGATATGTCACCGCGGGTAGAAAGGATCCTGGAAGAGTGCGGCGCCCTCCTGGAGGGGCATTTTCTGCTCACCTCGGGCAGGCATTCCCCCAAATACTTGGAGAAATTCCACATCCTTCAGTATCCCCATCTCACCCAGTACCTGTGCTCCATGATGGCCGACCATTTCCGCGGCCGGGGGATCGAGGTGGTGGCCGGGCCCACGGTGGGGGGTGTGGTCCTGGCCTTCGAGGTGGCCCGCCAGCTTGAGGTGAGGGCCATCTTCGCCGAGCGAGAGGGAGAGGGCCGGGCCTTTAAGCGAGGCTTTACCCTGAACCCCGGAGAGCAGGTGTTGGTGGTGGACGATATCCTCACCACCGGCGGCTCCATCCGGGAGGTGATGACCGCCGTGGAAAATCTCCAGGGGAAAACAGCGGGCGTGGCTGTCCTGGTGGACCGTTCGGAGAGGGGGGTGGACTTCGGTGTCCCCCTCTTTAGCTGCCATAAGCTATCGCTGCCCACCTATGCCCCCGAGGAATGCCCCCTGTGCGCCCTGGGCGTACCCTTGACCAAACTGGGGGGCCGGCCGACCTAGTGGCGGCTTGGTTTAGTCGCCCATTATCTGGACCACCAGTTCCCGGGAGCGGGGTCGGTTATCGAAATCCACCAGGACTATCTGCTGCCAGGTGCCCAGGCTCAGCCTTTTGTTGGTGAAAGGGACGGTCAGGGAGGGGCCGAGAAGGGAGGCCCGCACATGGGAGTAGCCGTTGCCCTCGCCCCAGGCCCTATCGTGGCGGTATTCTATCCCCCGGGGGACAAGCCTATCCCACATGGCCTGGAAATCGCTGAGCAGCCCCCCTTCGGCCTCGATGGTGGTGATGGCGGCGGTGGAGCCCGCCAGGAAGATGGTGGCCAGGCCACTCTCCACCCTGGACTCGGCGACGGCCTGGGCCACCTGCCGGGTGATATCGGTTATATCGCAGTGCCCTTTGGTCTGAAGTCTGATTGTGGTGCTCTCAACCACCCTCCGTTCTCCTTTCGTCACATTTTCAGCTCATCCCAGAGGATCTCGCCCAAATCGAAGATGGGCCCATCCCGACATACCAGCCTCTGCCCTTGTCGGGTATGGATGGCACAGCCCAGGCAGCCCCCCAGCCCACAGGCCAATCTCACCTCCAGGCTCACTTGGACCGGCTTATCTAAGTCGTGGGCGGCCATAGCTCGATACATGCCCACCGGGCCACAGGCGAAGACCTGGTCGGCCCATTCCAGGTAGCGGACCATCAACTCCGTAGCCAGGCCCTTTTCGCCCTGGGAGCCGTCCTCAGTGGCCAGGCGGAGGTCGACCCGGGGAGGGAGCAGTCGCTGGGGGTAGAGGGCCAGAGCACCAGGGGCGCCGTGGATGAGGATAGGGGAATACCCTTCGGCCGCCGCTTTCTGGGCCAGGAAGACCAGGGGGGCGATGCCCATGCCGCCGGCCACCAAGAGCAGATTTCGGCTATGGGGCTCTATTTTGAAGCCATTGCCCAGGGGGCCAAGGATATCAACCTCGTCGCTGGGGCGGCGGCGGGCCAGCCACTCCGTACCCCGCCCCACTACGGCAAAATAGAGGGCCAGCCTCTCCTCCTCCACCCGGTGCACGCTCAGGGGGCGTCGCAGCAAAGGGTCGTGGTCGGAGCTACAGCGGACCATGACATATTGGCCCGGCCTGGCATGGGGGGCCACCTCAGGCGCCTCCAGCCACAGGAGATAGGCGCCCGGGGTTAGCCCTTCATTGGAGAGGACCAGGCATGTCTCGATGGGCATTGTCGGATTTTTCTAGGCCGATGGAAGCATCGGAGTCCAGATAAAAGGTGACTATCTCTTCGGCCCGGGTGGCATCCGGGGCGAGCACATAGAGGTAGTGGGGCAGGCCGGCCGGGGAGAAGAGGCCCGGCCCGGCACCTGCCGCCTTCACTACGCAGCCGATACCGTGTTGCTCCAGCAATTGCCTGAGCATTTGGGCCACCGCCTCATTGGCGGCGGTGGCTACCTTTACCAGTCGTTGCCTCTGGGGTTTGGGGGACATGGCCTACTCCCTGGGGGAGAGGTAATCCCGCAGCCTTTTCACCGAGAAGGAGGGATTGCCGTTGACTACGGCGGCCACGGCGGCCTGGGCGGTATCCAGGGAGGTGAAGCAAGGGATCCTCTTCTCGGCGGCGGCGCGCCGGATCTCGAAGCCATCCCTCAGAGGGATGCGGCCCCCGGTGGGGATATTCAAGACGCCGTTCACGGTGCCATCGCGGATGACGTCTATGGCATTGGGATGGCCCTCGCTGAGTTTCTTGGTGATCATGGTCACCGGCAGCCCCATGGCCTCGATCATGGCCGCGGTGCCCTCGGTGGCGAAGAGCTTATAGTTGATGGCGGCCAGTTGCTTGATGATGGGCAAGGCCTCGGGCTTGTGGCGGTCGGCGATGCTGAGCAGGATGGCGCCCCGCTGGGGGAGCATCAGGTCGGCGGCCATGAGCACCTTGGCCAGGGCTGCCTCGAAGCTGTGGTCCACCCCCATCACCTCGCCGGTGGATTTCATCTCCGGGCCCAGGAAGGTATCTACCCCGGCCAGCTTGGACATGGAGAACACCGGGGCCTTGATGGCCACCAACCTCTGGGGCGGCCACAGCCCCGTGCGGTAACCCTGTTCCTTCAGGCTGATGCCCAGCATCACCTTGGTGGCCACCCGCACCATGGGCACGCCGGTGACCTTGGAGATGAAGGGCACGGTGCGGCTGGCCCGGGGGTTGACCTCTAGGACATAGACGGTGGAGCCCCCCTCGGGGCGGGGCACGATGACGAACTGGATGTTCATCAGCCCCTTCACCTGGAGGGCGAGCCCGATGCTCACCGCATACTCCACCATGGTATTGACCTCGTCCTTGGTGAGGCTCACCCCGGGGTAGACGGCCATGGAGTCGCCGCTGTGGACGCCGGCGCGCTCGATGTGCTCCATGATGCCGGGGATGAGCACCTGTTCCCCGTCGGCGATGCCGTCTATTTCCGCCTCCTTGCCCAGCATGAACTTGTCCACCAGCACTGGGTGCTTGCTGTCCATCTCGATGGCGGCCGAGAGGTAGCGGATCATTTCAGAGGCATTGTGGACCACCTCCATGGCCCGTCCCCCCAGCACGTAGCTGGGGCGTACCAGAAGGGGATAGCCCAGGGTCTCAGCCACCCGCAGGGCCTCCTCCACCGTGGTCACCCCGGCCCCGGGGGGCTGGGGAATGCCCAGCCGGCCCAGGAAGTTCTCAAAGCGGCGGCGGTCCTCGGCGATGTCTATGGTCTCGGCGGTGGAGCCCAGGAGGGGCATGCCGGCGTGGGCCAGGGGCTGGGCCAGGTTGATGGCGGTCTGGCCTCCAAACTGGACGATGGAGGGGGTGGCAGTGTTGTCCTCGCCGGACTCGTTCTCCAGGATATCCCGCACCGCCTCCTCGTCCAGGGGCTCAAAGTAGAGGCGGTCGCTGGTATCGAAGTCGGTGGAGACCGTCTCCGGGTTGGAGTTGGCCATAATGCTCTGGACGCCAGCCTCCTGAAGGGCCCAGGCGGAGTGGACGCTACAGTAGTCGAACTCGATGCCCTGGCCGATGCGGATGGGCCCCGCGCCCAGGACCAGGGCCTTGCTCCGCGCCTCGGCTATGGCCTCGTTTTCCTGCTCGTAGGTGCTGTAGAAGTAAGGGGTCTGGGCCTCGAACTCGGCGGCGCAGGTATCCACCATCTTGTAGACGGGGCGGATGTGCCACTGGTGGCGGAGCTGACGCACCTGCTCCGGGAGGCGGTCGGCCAGGGTGGCGATCTCCTCGTCGGAGAAGCCCAAGCGTTTGGCCTGGCGCAGAAGCTCCGGGGTCAGGGGCTCCGAGAGCAGCCGCCTTTCCATAGCCACCAGGTTGTGCAACTTATATATAAACCAGGGGTCATAGCCGGTGCGCTCCGCCAGCGCCTCAGGGGTGGCGCCGCGGCGGAGGGCGGCCATGATGGCCCATAGGCGGAGGTCATTGGGATGGAGGGGATACTGTCTCCAGTCATCCCCCCAGCTCCGGTCCTCCCAGAGCAGGGTGCGGCGGCCGAACTCCAGGGAGCGCACCGCCTTGTGCAGGGCAGCCTCGAAGGTTCGGTCGATGGCCATAACCTCGCCGGTGGCCTTCATCTGGGTGCCGATGCTGCGCTCCCCCAGGGCGAACTTATCGAAGGGCCAGCGGGGGATCTTGACCACGATGTAGTCCAGGGCGGGCTCGAAGGCGGCCATGGTCTTGCCGGTGACGGCGTTGGGTATCTCGTCCAGGCGCTTGCCCACGGCGATCTTGGCCGCCACCCGGGCGATGGGGTAGCCGGTGGCCTTGGAGGCCAGGGCGGAGCTGCGGCTCACCCGGGGGTTGACCTCGATGACATAGTAGGGCGGGGGACCCTGGGAGTCCCAATCCAGCTTGAGGTCGGTGGGCCAAGCATCGGCCACCACCTTATGGGGGGCCAGGGCGAATTGGATATTGCATCCCCCCTGTACCCCCAGGGCCCGGATTATCTTCAGCGAGGCGGAGCGCAGCATCTGGTGCTCCCGGTCGGTGAGGGTCTGGGAGGGGGCCACCACGATGCTATCGCCGGTGTGGACACCCATAGGGTCCACGTTCTCCATATTGCACACTGAGATGCAGTTGTCGGCAGCATCCCGCATTACCTCGTATTCGATCTCCTTCCAGCCGGCCAGGCTCTTCTCGATGAGCACTTGGTGGACGGGGCTCACCGCCAGCCCGATGCGGACTATCTGCTCGAACTCCTCCGGGGTGTGGGCCATGCCGCCCCCCGTCCCGCCCAAGGTGTAGGCGGGGCGGATGACCACGGGCAGCCTGATGGCCCGGGCTGCCTCCTTGGCCTCCTCGAGGCTGTTGGCGATATAGCTTTCGGGCACGGGCTCGCCGATCTCCAGGAGCATCTTCTTGAACAGCTCGCGGTCCTCGGCCTTGCGGATGGTGTCGATGGGGGTGCCCAGGGAGCGGACATGGTATTTATCCAGGACGCCGGCGTTGGCCAGGTCTACAGCCAGGTTAAGCCCCGTCTGGCCACCCAGGGTGGGCAAGAGGCCATCGGGGCGCTCCTGGGCGATGATGCGCTCCAAGACCTCCACGGTGAGGGGCTCGATGTAAACGATGTCGGCGATGCCCTCGTCGGTCATGATGGTGGCCGGGTTGGAGTTGACCAGGATGGAGGTGACGCCCTCCTCGCGGAGGGCCTTGCAGGCCTGGGTGCCGGCGTAGTCGAACTCTGCGGCCTGGCCGATGACGATAGGCCCTGAGCCGATGACCAGTACCTTTTTGACCTTATCTGGCATTCCTTATTCCATTCCCTGCTTAGTTCGCCTTATTTTCCCATCCACCGCGCCCAGTCAGGTTTTTCGGGGGCTCTGCCCGGGGGCGGGGTGGCAGGTCTTGAACCCATTTATTGACCTAATGGCAAACGCTGGCTATCATTATCTCTATGAAGGAGCAGACCAAGCGCTGGCTGGAGATGGCAGAGTATGACCTGGAGACAGCGAGGGTACTTTTCACTTCTCGTCGCTACATCTATTCCATCTTTATGTGCCATCTCTGCCTGGAAAAGGGCCTCAAGGCCTGCATCGTAGAATATATGGATGTTTTCCCGCCGCGTACCCATAACCTGGGGCGGCTGGCAGAGGCGGCCCGGCTCGAGTTGCCGCCAGGCTTCGCCGAGTTTATATTTCGTCTCTCCGATGAAAGCGTCCGCACCAGGTATCCAGAGGAGTACCGGGTGCGCTATACTAAGGCCACAGCTCAAAGATACCTCCAAAAGACAGAGGAAGCCTTCCTATGGTTACGACAGAAGCTGACCTCAAGGCCATAATCCGCAAATTTGTGGATACCCTCAAGCCCGTCAGGGTGCACAAGGTTATCCTGTTTGGTTCCTATGCCTCCGGCAGCCCCGATGAGTGGAGCGACATCGACATCGCTGTCATCTCCGACGACTTCAAGCGTCTGGGGCATAACCGCACTATTCGGCTTCTGGCAAGGGCTCACCGGCGCTGCAATGCCTCCCTTGAGCCTCTGGCTTTCACCCTGGAGGAATATGAAAGGGCTGACCATCTGAGCTTCTTGGGGCAAATCAAGCGCCAGGGCAAGGTCATCTACGAGGCTGAGTAGCCCCGCTTTTTCGACCTGGGTGTCTTTTTGGGGAGAGGTGTCAGACTTCTTAATCATGCTCCCTGCCCGGCTATGTTTTTCCCTTCCTACCCACCGCACTCGCAGAAGCTCAAGGACTTTCTCTTTGTTCACCACCTCATCCTCCCCTCTCCACCATCTCCAAAAACTGCTCAAAGGAGTTCAGGGTATCCCTGGGGCCGGGGGAGGCCTCAGAATGGTACTGGATGGAGAGCACCGGGTACTCGTGGTGGGCCAGGCCCTCCACGGTGCCGTCGTTGAGGCTCACCCGCGTTATCTCCACCTCCGGCCCCAGGCTCTCGGCGTCCACGGCATAGCCATGGTTCTGCGCAGTGATATATACCTGTCCTGTGGCCGTATCCCGTACCGGGTGGTTGCCACCCCGGTGGCCGAACTTGAGCTTGAAGGTCCTGCCCCCAAATACCCGCCCCAGGAGCTGATGCCCCAGGCAGATGCCCATAATCGGCTTGCGGCCCACCAGGGCGCGCACCACCGCCTCCAGATAGGGCAGGGCGGGGTCGCCGGGGCCAGGGGAGACCACTACGCCATCGGGCCCCAGCCTCAGGATGTCCTCGCCGGGGGTGGTGGGGGGGACAACGGTGAGGGCACAGCCCAGGCCCCGCAGAATCCTCAAGATGCTGCGCTTCACCCCGCAGTCAACGACGACTATGTGATACCTGGCCTCGCCATCAGGCTCCAGCCTGTAACTCTCCTTGGCGCCGACCTCCTTCACAAAATCCGTCTCATCATATCGGGGCAGACTCTTTAATCGGGCTAGGGCTTCCTCCGGGCCCAGCGTGCAACTCAAAAAGCCCATCATCACCCCGGAGACGCGGAGGCGGCGGGCGAGGGCACGGGTGTCCAGGCCAGCGATGCCCGGGATGCCGTTCTCCGCCAGGTACTGGTGCAGGGTCTGGCCGCTCTGCCAATGGCTGGGCAGGTGGCAGTCCTCCCGCACCACAAAGCCCCTCACTTGGATGCGGTCGGACTCGAAATCGAAGCGGTTTATGCCATAGTTGCCCACCATGGGATAGGTGGGCACCACTATCTGCCCGGCATAGGAGGGGTCGGTGAGCATCTCCTGGTAGCCCATCATGCTGGTATTGAACACCACCTCGCCATAGGTATCCACCTCGGCCCCGAAGGAGTAGCCCTGGTAGACGGTGCCATCTTCCAAGACCAGGATGGCTTTCTTGGAGCTAGAGGCTGTCATCTTTATACACCAGTCTCCCATCAACTATGGTGGCCATCACCTTGCCGCGGAGGGTGTAGCCGGCCAAGGGGGTGTTCTTGCCCTTGGAGGCGAAGGCTTGGGGGTCCACCACCCATTGGGCCTCGGGGTCGAAGATGGTTATATCGGCCGGGGCACCCTCTCTGAGCCCGGTCTGGGTGTCTCGCCCCAGAATCCGTGCCGGCCCGTAGGTGAGTGCCTCGATCAATGTTTCCAGCTTGAGCTCCCCGATATGCACCAGGGCCAGGAGGGCGGCCAGGGCCGTCTCCAGGCCGCTGATGCCGAAGGCGGCCAGGTCGAACTCGCAGAGCTTATCCACCAGCCTATGGGGGGCATGATCGGTAGCGATGGCGTCAATGGTTCCGTCCTGAAGTCCGCGGTTCAGGGCGAGCACATCGGCCGGGGTGCGCAGGGGTGGGTTCACCTTGGCGCTGGTATCGTAGGCGCAGCTATTCAGGGGCTGGTGGCGCGGGGGCACCCGGCCCAGCCAGCCCCACTCTGCCCCCATCACCCGCTCCTCGGTGAGGGTGAGGTGGTGGGGGGTGACCTCGGCGGTGATGGGCAACCCCTTCTCCTTGGCGCGGCGCACCAGTTCCACGGAGCCAGCGGTGGTCAGGTGAGCCAAATGGAGCCTGGCCCCGGTTAGCTCAGCCAGGGCGATATCCCGGGCCACCACGGTCTCCTCGGCGGCGGGGGGTATCCCCCTCAACCCCAGGCGGGCCGAGGTCCAGCCCTCGTTCATGACGCCGTCTTTACTCAGGCTGGCATCCTCGCAGTGCTCGATGACGGGCAGGCCGAAGCTGCGACTGTACTCCAGGGCATTGCGGAGCAGCCGGGGGTCGGCCACCGAGTTGCCGTCGTCGCTGAAGGCCACCGCCCCGGCCTGGGCCAGCTCCCCCAGCTCCGCCAGCTCCTCCCCCTTTCGCCCCCGGGTGATGCAGCCGATGGGCAGCACCCTGACTGCCCCCTCTTGGGTGGCCCTCTTCAGCACATAGTCCACCGCCGCCCCCGAGTCCAAGGGCGGCTGGGTGTTGGGCATGGCGCACACGGTGGTAAACCCCCCCCGGGCGGCGGCCTGAGTGCCGCTGGCGATGGTCTCCTTGTCCTCCTGGCCGGGCTCGCGGAGGTGGCAGTGGAGGTCAATAAATCCAGGGCAGACGATAAGTCGTTGCGCCTCCAGGACCGGGACATCTGGCTTAGGGGCCAGACCTGGCTCGCCGAGCCAGGCGATCTTTCCCCCCTCTATGAGCAAGTCGCCCACCCTGTCCAGACCCTGGCCCGGGTCGAAGAGCCGGCCGCGGATGAGCAGGGCTTCCGTCAATGGGCACCCCCTGCTAGTAGGTAGAGCAGGGCCATGCGCACTGCCACCCCGTTGGCTACCTGCTCCTCGATGACCGACTGGGCACCGTGGGCCACCTCCGGCGCGATCTCGATGCCCTCGTTAACGGGCCCGGGATGCATCACCAGGGCATCGGGCTTGGCCAGGGCCAGGCGCCTCTCGTCCAGTTGATAAAGCCTGACGTATTCCTCGATGCTGGGCAGAAGCCCTCCCTGCTGGCGCTCCCTTTGGAGCCGCAGCACCATGATGATATCGGCATCGGCGAGGGCGGCCTCTATATCGGGTTCGATGATGGCCTGGGGATAGGCCTGGCCCCAGAAGCGCGGGAGCAGGGTGGGGGGGCCGCAGAGCACCACTTGGGCGCCCATAATGGTGAGCCCCCAGATGTTGGAGCGGGCCACCCGGCTATGCAGTATATCGCCGATGATCACCGCCTTGGCCCCCTCCACCCCGCCGTGGTGGCTGCGGATGGTGTACAGGTCGAGGAGGGCCTGAGTGGGGTGGGCATGCCAGCCATCGCCGGCATTGACCACGCTGGAGGCCACCTGCTGGGCCACCAAGTAAGGGGCGCCGGAGCAGGGGTGGCGCATGACCAGGACATCGCTACCCAGTGCTTGGATGGTGCGCACCGTATCCACCAGGGACTCACCTTTGACGGCGCTGCTGGTGGCGGCGGTGATGCTGGTGACATCGGCGCCCAGGCTCTTGGCCGCCATCTCGAAGGAGAGCCGGGTCCGGGTGCTGGGTTCGTAGAACATGGTGACCACCGTCTTGCCCCTGAGGGTAGGCACCCGCTTGATCTCCCGGCCCAGGATCTCCTTCATGGCGTCGGCGGTGTGGAACAGGAATTCCATCTCCTGGCGACTGAAATCGTCCAGGTCGAGGATGTGGCGGTGCTGCCACGGCGAAGCGGTCGGTTTGGTGATGGGGGGATAAAGCTGGCTCTG
Source organism: Dehalococcoides sp. JdFR-54 (assembly GCA_002011475.1). Classification (GTDB taxonomy): domain Bacteria; phylum Chloroflexota; class Dehalococcoidia; order JdFR-54; family JdFR-54; genus JdFR-54. The sequence goes on along the minus strand of MTNP01000046.1, from coordinate 14,430 downwards.
CTCTCTGATCCTCACTGGCCACCCCCTTCTCGATTGGTGATGATGGCCACCTCATCCCGGCCATCGGTCTCCTTAAGGCGTACCTGCACCTCCTCGCGGCGGGCTGAGGGGAGATTCTTGCCCACATAGTCGGCGCGGATGGGCAGCTCCCGATGCCCCCGGTCCACCAGCACTGCGAGCTGGATGGACTCGGGGCGCCCATGGTCGATGAGGGCATCCAGGGCGGCCCGGATGCTGCGGCCCGTATAGAGGACATCGTCCACCAGGATGACCCGCTTGCCGGCGATATCGGTGGGCATATCGGTACGGCGGACCACTGGAGGGGGGTCCCGCCAGGAGAGGTCGTCGCGGTAGAAGCTGATGTCCAGGCTGCCCACTGGGACCTGGGAGCCCTCGAACTCGGCGATGAGGTTGGCCAGGCGCTGGGCCAGGGGGACGCCCCGGGTATGGATGCCCACCAACACCACCCCTTGGCCGCCCCGGTTGTGCTCGATGATCTCGTGGGCGATGCGGCTCAGGGAGCGGCGGATGTCCTCCTCGGTTAGGATGGTCTTCTCGGGCACAAAAAATCCTCTCGCCCTGGGTGGCAAGAGGCTACAAATTGAGATGGGGTATTCATTTGTTTGCCCTTGCCAGCCTCACGGGACTGACTTAAAGGTTCGCTTTTATAATACTATATCACATTTTGGGCCGGTTGGGAAGGGGTTGGGGGGCATTTTGGGGGAAGAGTGGCCTACTTGTATAAGCCGCCCCTCTCCAAAGCCTCGGCGGCGAATCCCAGCCCATAGCGGGCCAAGACCTCTTTGCCCGGGATGCCGTTTCGGGTCCAGCCCCTCTCCTCATAGTAACTGTCCAGGTCCCTGTCTACATCCTCTTTAGTGAGAACCTTGGTGCCCTGGTAGTTCATAAGGGACAGCTCGGTACCCCTATCGGGGCGCTTTATGGGCTGGGTGAAGACGAAGTCGGGCAAGCGGTCGTCCTTTCTGGAGAAGCCCCGTAGCGCGTTCATGGCCCGGGCCAGGTTGTAGGCACGCTCGGCGGCATCCAGGATATCCTGGGGGCTCTTCTCGATGCCGGTGGCGGCGACGTACAGTTCAGCCACGGTATTGATGTTATACAGGGCAGCCACCTGCATCCTGAAGCAGAGCCCGAAGATGTTCAGGGTGATCCCCCAGGTCTCGAAGTGGGCCAAGAACCTGCCCAGATCGAAGCCATCTGGGGTGAAGATCCTTTCCATAGCTTCCTTGGAGAAGCCCATGCCGGGCACCACCCTGGCGAAGAAGGCGGGGTCGCGGCCCTTGGCCACAGTGAGCCCGGTGACCGGCATATCATGGCAGGGCCTGACATTGGTCATGGCCCCGAAGGTCTCCAGGGCATAGTTGGCCCGGGGGTCGAAATCGAATTCGGTGCCCTTGATGTGCAACGCATGGTTCTCTGAGCCCCTGCCGATGCGCTCGATGGCACCGAGAAAGCCCTGGGCCAGGACATCACCGAAGCCCTCCCTTTTGGCGGTCATCTCCAGGAGCCGGCACACCATGCCGAAATCGCGCCGGCTCAGGTCAAAGCCACCCGTGTCCTCCCTGGTGAGGATTCCCCTGTGGTAGAGGTCGGTGGCCCAATCGAAGATGGCGCTCCAGGTCATCATGTCTATGCCATAGCGGTTGGCCAGCTCGCCACACTTATAGGCCTTCTCGATGCTGCCCGCCTCACAGCGCAGGCCGAAAGCCCAAGGGGGGTCGAGGGGGGTGGAGAAGGGCACCCCGGTGCCCGGGAACTCCTCCTTGAGCTGGATGATGGCCTTGTCGCAGGTGAGGCAGGAGGTACAGCCGAGCAGCCGCCCTCTCAGTTTCTTGTACTGCTCCTGGCCAAAGCGCTCGATGACCTCATCCCTGGGCCAGGTCTCCCTGGCGTTATGGCGGGTGAAGTAGCCTGCATTCTCCCAGAGGGGGAAGACGAAGTACAAGGCCAGGTTCCTCCAATTGTCCCGGTTGCGGTCGGTCATGGCCCGCTCCATGAGCTGGTTGGCGGTGCGCATGAAGCGCTTGGCGTCGGCTAGCCTGACATCGTGGCTGCCATCGACCACTATGGCCTTGAGGTTCTTGGAGCCCAGATTGGCGGCCATGGTGCGGCCCATGGTGCCGAACTTGTCCACCAGGGCAATGGCTATCTTGACCCGGTTTTCCCCGGCTGGCCCTATGCACAGGGTGGAAGCGGCGCGGCCATGTTTGTCCAACAGCCACTCATGGGTGTCAAGGGTATCCTTCTGGCCCCAGAGTTCGCCGGCGTCGCAGATCTCTACATCGTCATCCCTCAGCTTCAGGTAGACGGGTTTAGGGGCCCTGCCGGTTATGACCATATGGTCATAGCCTGCCGCCCTGAGCCTGGCACCGAAGGTGAGGCTGCCTACCCAGGTGGACACCGTGCCCGAGGCTGGGCACACGGTGGTGGCGAATGACTTGGAGCTGCCCGGGGCCACGGTGCCATTGAATACCCCACAGCCGATGATGATGGGCTGCTCTGGTGCCAGGGGGTCAGCACCAAATCTCACATAATCATAGGCGAGCCGGTTGTCGATGCCCCAGCCCCCGATGAAGTCGGCCACCAGTTTGGGGTCCAGGGGCTTGGTCCAGGTCTTAGCAGCGGTCAAATCGACGTGGAGAACCCTCCCCATGTACAGGCCTTTATATTCCATCCCATACCTCCTTAACCTAAGACGCCTGGGCGGGAACCTTTTCCCGGGTTATGGCGCCATAGGGACAGTAGCGAGCACACAGGCCGCACAGGTCGCAGTCATCGGTGAACTCGATATGCATTTCCCCACTGGGCAGCCTATATACTTTTATAGCCGCCTTGGCCGGGTTGAAGGCGCCAAACCTGCGCAGGGAGCAACGCATTTGGCAGATCTGGCAATTGATGCACTTGTCGGGGTCAGCCGCGATCATGAGGTCACACCTCAAGCAGCGATCGGCCTCGGTGATGGCGGCCTCGGCGTCGATGGGCTGCTCCACTTTGTCTTGGATTTCCGGGGTTACTCGGGGGGCAATGGCCAGCCCCCATCTCCAGGGCGGGACGGTGGTCTCAGGAGGGGCCAGGATTTCGTCGATGTTGCCCTCGCCCCCCAGATACCGATCGATGGCCGCCGCTGCCTTACGGCCGTGGGCAATGGCTGAGATTATGCTGGGCCGGCCCAAAACGGCCTCGCCGCCGGCGAAGACGCCCTTGCGGGAGGTGGCCAGGTTCGACTCATTCACGCGAAAGGTTTTGCCGTCCTTCAAGTCCAGGTCAAAGCTTCGGGGTACAGCCCCCAGGGGAATGCCCTGTTCCGCAGGCTCATCCCTGGTGGCCCTATAGACCCCCGTGCCCAAGAAAATGGCCTCATAGCCCTGGGCCGAGAGGTCGTCCAGGGAATTCACCTCGGCGCCCGTCTTTATCTCGGCTCCGGCTCGCAGGATGGCCTCGATCTCCCGGTCTACCACCTCAGGGGGGAGTCTATGTGGGGGCACCCCCCAGCGCATCATGCCCCCGGGCTGGGGTCGGGCCTCGAAGATGGTGACAGCGTGGCCCAGCTTAGCCAAATAATAGGCGGCGGTGAGTCCAGCAGGACCTGAGCCCACCACGGCCACCTTCTTGCCAGTGGCCGTGACGGCCGGGGTTACCGCGAGGGCAGCCGCCTCGGCGGGCTTGAGAGGCATTATACTTTGAGTACCAGGGGCCAGGCCATAGCTCTCCGGCTGCTCCGAGACGAATCGCTTCAGGATCCTGATGGCCTCGGGGTCATCTATATCTTTGAGTCGGCACCTGGCCTCGCAGGGATGGAAGCAGGCCCAGCCACACACCCAGGGGAAGGGTATCCTTTCCCGGATCACGGCCAGGGCTTCATTGAACCTGCCCTGGGCTATGTAGCGCAAATAGCGGGGAACATCGATGCCTGCGGGACAGGCCTCTCGACAGGGAGCCACAGCCGGAGGCCCCTTGGACACCACCATGACAACCTCCTTACTCCCTTGGCTACTTGCCTTTAAACTCGGGCCTTCTTTTTTCCCTGAAGGCCCTTATTCCTTCCCGGTTGTCCTCGGAGTTGACCAAGATGGCCTGACAGTTGGCCTCGCGCTCCAGGGCGGTGGGTAGGTCCATCTCCAGCGCCTGATAGATGCTCTCCTTCATCATGGACAGGGCTATAGGTGGGCCCTTGGCCAGGCTTTCGGCCAGCTCCCTGGTGGTGGCCTCCAGCTTGTCGGCGGGCACCACCTTATTGACCATGCCTATCCTCTCCGCCTCTTTGGCATCGATGATGCGCCCGGTCATGAGCAGCTCGCAGGCCCTGGGCACCCCTACTGCCCGGGGCAGGAAATAGGTGCCGCCGGTATCGGGGTGAACCCCGATGTTGACGAAGACCTGGCCGAAGCGGGCCTGGTCGGAGGCGATGATCATATCGCAGGCCAGGGCGAGGTTGGCGCCGGCGCCCACCGCGGCGCCGTTGACTGAGGCGATGACAGGCTTGGGCGCGTTTCTCAGTTGCAGCGGGAGCTTATGGAACGAGGCCATCCCGGTGTGGATCTCTACCGGAGAGGTCGCCTCAAACAGGGGGTGACCCAGGTCGGCGCCGGCGCAGAAGGCGCGGCCCGAGCCGGTGAGCACGATCACCCTTACTTCTGGGTCTTTGGCCGCCTCGTCTATCGCCTGGCTGGACTCGGTGAGCATCTGATCGGTCAAGGAGTTCATCTTGTCGGGCCGGTTGAAGGCGATGTAGGCCACACCCGCCTCCTTCTTATAGGTTATGGTCTCGTAGGCCATGGGGGTACCTCCTTCCCTATTTTGCTCCTAAATCGGTTCAGTGTAGACTCGCTGTCAAGCGGCTGGGTTCCCGGCCATTACAGGATCACTCCCCTCTCCTTGAAGCGGCTGATATCCTCCCAGGAGTAGCCCAGCTCCAGGAGTATCTCCTCACTATGCTGTCCCAGATCGGGGGCCGGCGTCCTCGAGGTAATGGGTGTCTCGTTAAAGATGATGGGTGAGTTCACCGACTTCATCTTGCCCACCACGGGATGCTCTACATCCACCAGGAAGTTATTGGCTTCCACCTGGGGGTCTTCCAGGGCGCTCTTGATGGTGTGCACATAGGCCCAGACCAATTCATATTTATCGAAAAGGGGCGTCCATTCCTCCAAGGTCTTGGCGGCTATGACCTTGTCTATGATATCCACCAGCTCGGCGCAATTCTGTTCCCGCTTCTCGGTGGTATCGAAGCGGGGGTCATGCTCCAGGTGCTCTATTCCCAGGGCCTTGCAGAAGGGGGGCCAGAAGCGCTCCGGGAAGAGCATGACGAACTGCACCCAGCGCCCGTCCTTGGCCCGGTAGCAGTTCCACATGGGGTTTATCATATCCCGGCGGCCCACTCTTTTGATGTCTTGGCCGCTGAGGAGGGTGGCCTGGTGCTGCAGCGAGGTCACCCACATCCCGGTCGCCATCAAGGCCACATCCACCTTCTGTCCTTGCCCGGTCCTCTCTCGGGCGAGGAGGGCGGCAGTGATGCCGCCGGCGATGGCCAGGGCGGTGGTATGATCCCCCATGGCGGGGCGTTGAAAGGCCGGTGGCCCATCGGGCTCGCCCATGGTGGACATGATGCCGGAGCTGGCCCAGAAGGCGGAGTAGTCGTAGCCGGGCTTGTCCGCGTTGGGCCCCTTGCTGCCGAACCCGGTGAGGTGGGCGTATACCAGTCTGGGGTTGACCTGGCGCAGAGAGGGATAGTCCATGCCGATCCTCTTCAGGGAGGGCTCTTGGAGGTTAGAGGCGAAAACATCGGCCCCGGCTATGAGCTTGTAGCCGATCTGTCTGCCCTCCTCCAAGCGCAGGTCCAGGGCGATGCTCCTCTTGTTTTCATTGTCCTGCTCCCACAAGGGGCTGGGGACGGGGCACTTGGGGAGCCAGCCCAGAGCCGATATCCACCGCCCCGGGTCGCCGCCCTGGGGGTGCTCTATCTTGATGACCTCTGCCCCCCAGTCAGCGAGGAGAAGGCAGGCGGCGGGCATGGCTGCTGTCGTGGTCAGATCGATGACCTTGATCCCTTCCAGGGGACGGTTCATAACTCTGGCCTCCTTTCGGGCATTGACTTCCCCACCTCAGGGTGGGCGAGTTTTGCCGCTACAAGATCACCCCTTCATCTTTGAGTTGGCTGATTTCCTCCCAGGAGTAGCCCAGCTCCAGGAGCACCTCCTCGGTGTGCTGGCCCAGCAGGGGCGCTGCCATTCTTATGGAATGAGGGGTTTCGCTGAAGCGGACGGGCGAGTTCACCGACTTTATCTTGCCCTGAGTGGGGTGCTCCAGCTCCACCACGAAGTCGTTGGACGCGGACTGGGGGTCTTCCAGGGCGCTCTTGATGGTATGCACATAGGCCCAGACCAGCTCATTCTCATCGAAGCGGGGTACCCACTCCTCCAGGGTCTTGGTGGCGAAGACCTCATCCAGGATCTTTAATAGTTCCTCCTTATTCTGGGCCCGCTTCTCGGTGGTATCGAAGCGGGGGTCATGCTCCAGGTGCTCTATTCCCAGGGCCTTGCACATGAGGGGCCAGAAGCGCTCCGGGAAGAGCATGGTGAAGATACACCACCGGCCGTCCTTGGCCCGGTAGATGTTGAACATGGGGTTGGGCATATCCCTCCGGGAGACCCGCTGGATGTCCTGGCCACTGAGGAGGACGGCCTGCCCCTGCCAGTCAGTGATCCACATCCCGGTATTCATCAGGGAGGTATCTACCCGCTGGCCGATGCCATGCTTCTCCTGAGCATAGAGGGCGGCCAGGATACCGCCAGCAAAAGCCAGCGAGGTCATATGGTCTCCCATGGCGGGGCGTTGAAAGGCGGGCGGGGCCTCTGGCTCGCCGATGGTGGACATGATGCCGGAGCTGGCCCAGAAGGCGGAGTAATCGTAGCCGGGCTTCTCCCGGGATGGCCCTTTGGTCCCATACCCAGTGAGGTGGGCGTATATGATCTTGGGGTTGATTTGCTTTAGGGTCTCATAATCCATGCCTGCCCGTTTCAGGGAGGGCTCCTGCAAGTTGGAGACGAAGATATTTGCCCCCTTCACGAGCTTATAAGCCACCTGCCTGCCCTTCTCCTTGTATAGGTCGAGGGCGATGCTCCTCTTGTTGCGGTTGTCCGCCTCCCAGCCGGGGAAGAGGGGACAGGGCGGAAGCCAGCCGGGCCCGCTCCAGCCCCGGGCGGGGTCACCACCAGCGGGGTGCTCTATCTTGACCACATCTGCCCCCCAGTCCCCCAGCAACTGGCAGGCGGCTGGCGCCGCCGCCCAGGTGGTCAGGTCGACAACCTTTACACCTTCCAGTGGACCTCGCATGGTCTAGCCTCCTTGTGAATATCTTCGCCGCTGGGTGTTTCCATCCTCGGTCTTCGCTGTTTCACAGGAGAAGCAGAATTGGTGGCCAGGGGGGAAGATAGCCGCCCATTGGAGCTATCTCTGTGTGTGATCTGGTCAGGAGTGGCCTGCCGCAAAGATCCCCAGTCCTCCCTGGCCGGGGTGAGAAACCAAGCGGGCTAAACATATCACGGGCAGGAAACCTTGTCAAGGAGACCGCCCCAAGGTCCTGGCCATAGCCCCCACCAAGTAGCTGGCCACCACAGTCAGGTCTTCGGTGGGCAGGTAGTGGGGGGCGGAGGCATCGAACAGGAAGTTCACCGACCCCGCCACCTCCTCATCTCCCAGGTACAGGATGCAGGCCACCGGCAGGCGGGGGAAGGCCAGAAACCGAAAGGCGGCATCGCCGGCGCGGCTCATGGGCCTGCCCCCCAGGGCCGCACCCGCCCGGCGAAAGCCGTCCAGGTCGTTGCCGAAGAGCCTGTTTAGGGGGTCATTGACCAGATTCTGGAACCGCTGCCCGAATAACTCTGCCCCGGGCAGGAACCGGTAGGTAACCCAGCTATCGGCCACCGCTGTGCCGTCGGCGGTGAGCAAGTAGTGGAGCAGGACGAGCTGAAGATAAGGGGGTGGGGGCTGGGGGTTGTCCATCTCCTCAACTCGGCCCCGAGGATGGTAAATATAGAAGCGCCGGTTGAAGAAGGGCACCAGGAATCTGCCCTGGGCAAAAGGGCAGCCACTCTTGTTGGCCGTCACCAGAGGGGCAATCCCCTCCATTTGCCGCAAGGCCTGTTGCAGGGCAGCATCCAAGGGCATGCTCAAGCTCCCCAACTCACTCAGTACAGGATAGTATAAGCGGGCAGGGCTGACAAGCTATTTTACCATTGCCCCCTTTTCTGATATAATATGTTGTGTCATAAAGGTCGAGGCTGAGAATGGGTTCCAGGCTGCTTCAAAGAAGCCTTATCTATTTGCTGCTGCTGGTGGCTGCCATTGCCGTCTTCGCTTGGCTGAACCCGTTTAAGGGCGGGCCGGAGGAGAAGTCCTTCACTGAAGTGATTCAGATGGCCAAGAACGATGAGATCGCCTCTATACGCCAGGACGGGGAGAATTTGCTGATCACCTTGAAGGGCGAACAGGAGGCGAGCTTCAAGTCCAGCTTCAGTGGCAGCACCGCCGAGCTCATCGACACCCTGAGGGGGGCCGGGGTGCTGGTGGCTGGGGTGGATGTCGGGGGTGCGCTCCAGATAGATGTCAAACCGCCCAGCGGCTTTAACTGGGGGGCCGTGCTGGGCACCTTCTTGCCCCTGCTCTTCTTTGGCGGATTGCTCTTCTTCCTGCTGCGCAACGCCCGGGGCGCCAGCGACCAGGCCCTCAGCTTCGGGCGCAGTCGGCCCCGGGTGGTGACCGGCAACCGGCCCACTGTGACCTTCGCCGATGTGGCCGGTGTGGAGGAAGCCAAGCAGGAGCTTCAGGAAGTGGTGGAATTCTTGCGCCTGCCCCAGAAGTTCCAGGCTCTGGGCGCTCGCATCCCCCGGGGCGTGCTGGTGGTGGGGCCGCCGGGCACCGGCAAGACCTTGCTGGCCCGGGCCATCGCCGGCGAGGCCGGGGTGCCCTTCTTCTCCATCAGCGGCAGCGAATTCGTAGAGATGTTCGTGGGGGTGGGCGCCTCCCGGGTGAGGGACCTCTTCGACCAGGCCAAGCGCAATGCCCCCTGCATCGTCTTCGTGGATGAGATCGACGCCGTGGGCCGCCACCGGGGCGCCGGATTGGGGGGCAGCCACGACGAGCGGGAGCAGACCCTGAACCAGATACTGGTGGAGATGGATGGATTCGATACCAACACCAATGTCATCGTCCTGGCCGCCACCAACCGCCCCGATATCCTGGACCCAGCCCTGCTCCGCCCCGGCCGCTTCGACCGCCAGGTGATCCTGGACCGCCCCGATATCGCCGGGCGTAGGGCCATCCTTCAGGTCCACACCAAGGGCAAGCCTCTGGAGGAGGGGGTAAGCCTGGAGAGCCTGGCCAAGCAAACGCCGGGCTTCAGCGGTGCCGACCTGGCCAACCTGGTCAATGAGGCAGCTATCCTCACCGCTCGGCGCAATAAGCAGGCCATCGGTATGCCCGAGTTTGAGGAGGCCATCGATAGGGTTATCGCCGGACCGGAGAAGAAGAGCCGCATCATCAGCCCCAAGGAAAAGGAAATGACCGCCTACCATGAGGCGGGACATGCCCTGGTGGCCAGGATGCTGCCCAACGCCGACCCCGTACATAAGATCTCCATCGTGGCTCGGGGCACCATGGGCGGCTATACCAAGCTGTTGCCCACTGAGGACCGCTTTATGTGGACCCGCTCCCAGTTTAACGACCTGCTGGCGGTGAAGCTGGGCGGCCGGGCGGCAGAGGAGCTCATCTTCGACGAGGTGACCACGGGCAGCGAGCAGGATATCGAATTGGCCACCAAGCTGGCCCGCAAGATGATCACCGAATATGGCATGAGCCAGCGGCTAGGCCCGCGCATCTTCGGGCGCAAGGAGGAGCTGGTCTTCCTGGGCAGGGAGATCTCGGAGCAGAAGGACTATAGCGAGCGGACAGCCCTGGAGATCGACAGGGAGGTGCAGCTCCTCATTGACAATGCCCATAAGGTGGCCAGGGATATCCTGACCCAGCACCGGGCCAAGCTAGTTCGGCTGGCCGAGCGCCTCATCGCCCAGGAGACTATCGAGGGGGAGGAGCTGGAAAAGCTCCTCGCCTCACCCGAGCCCGCTACAGCCTCCGAGCCGGAGGTTTCTTCATAAGCCTCGAACCAGACGGGATTAGGGTGGCCCTCAGGGCTGCCCCTTTTGTATCTAAGGGCAAATTGTGAAGATCAGGGTCAGATTTTTTGCCGGCCTCCGGGAGCTGGCCGGTCACAGGCAAATAGAGCTGGAGGTGCCCCCCGCCACCACTGTGGCCAGCCTCAGAGAACTGGTAGGCGACCGCTTCCCCGGCCTGAAGCGGGCCCCAGCCCAGGTGGCGGTCAATGCTGAGTTCGCCCCCCCAGAGCAGGTACTCCAGGCAGGCGATGAAGTAGCCCTGCTCCCACCCATGAGCGGAGGTTAGCGTGTTCCAGATAACGGATAAACCCCTTGACCCCCAGTCCATAATCCGGGGGGTGCAGAAGAATACCTATGGGGCAGTGGTAACCTTTATAGGCACGGTGCGCAGCCCCTCGGCAGGTAAAGAGGTCGTCCATCTGGACTACGAAGTTTATGAAGAGATGGCCCTGCTCAAGCTGAAAGAGGTAGGTCGGGAGATAAAGGAGCGTTGGGGCCTGGAGGATGTGGCTATTTGCCACCGGGCAGGGCGGGTGCGGCCGGGGGAGATAGTGGTGGTCATCGCCATAGCTGCCCCCCACCGCCGGGAGGCCTTTCAGGCTTGCTCCTATGCCATCGACCGCATCAAGGAGATAGTCCCCATCTGGAAGAAGGAAGTCTTCAGCGACGGCAGTCGCTGGGTGGGGGGACATTCATAGCCCTTTGAAGGAGGTCAAATTGAAGGTGATCGGCATCTGCGGCAGCCCCCGAAAGGGGAATACCGAGTGGATGCTCGGCAGGGTGCTGGAGGCAGCCCGGCACCGGGGCGCTGATACCGAGCTTGTCCTGCTCCGGGAGAAGAACATCGGCCTATGCGATGGCTGCCTCAGTTGCGAAGTCGGCGGCCAGAACCGCGAAGGTATATGCCACCTAAAGGACGATATGTCAGAGCTCTATCCCAGTCTGGTGGCGGCAGATGCCTGGGTACTGGGCACCCCCGTCTACTTCGAGCTCCTCTCGGCATTGTTGAAGAACTTCATGGACAGGACCTGTCCCATTTGGCCCAGGCTAAAGGGCAAGGTTGTCGCCGCCACCGCCGTAGCCGAAGCGGGCATTGGCCAGGCGGTGGCGAATATCAAGACCTACGCCTCCCTGTGCCGGATGGAATTCATCGGCAGCGTCACCGCTTTAGGCAGAGACCCCCACGATGTCTCTAAAGACGAGGCGGTGGCCAGGGAGCTATGGCGACTGGGCGAGAGCCTGGTTCAAGCCGTGGAGGCGAAGCAGGCCAAATAGGGATGTAGCCAGACTGATAGGGGGAGGATTATGTTAGAGAGCATTCCCATCGAGGTTGTGGAGGCTATCCTGGATACCCTGCCTGTGGAGATTTCCTTCGTGGACGCCGAGGATACGGTCAGATATTACAGCCACGGGGACAAGCGCATCTTCAAGAGGACGCCCGCCGTCATAGGTAGAAAGGTGCAGCAGTGCCATCCCCAGCACAGTGTCCACAAGGTTCAGCAGATCCTGGACGATTTCAAGACGGGGAGGAGGGACGTGGCTGAGTTCTGGATCAACCTCCACGGCCGGCAGGTCTACATCCGATACTTTGCGGTCAGGGACAAGGAGGGCAAATACCTGGGCACCCTGGAGGCTACCCAGGACATAACGGAGGTCAAGAAGATAGAGGGGGAGAAGCGGCTGCTGGACTAGGATCGGGTTCGAATCCGTCCGGGCCGTTTGTTAACCCGTGTAGTGCCCCCTTAAAAGCAGCTTTCCTCATCCACCGCTGGTCATTTTCCCCCGCCCAGTATAAGATATACCATTGACCGATTTCCTGAAAGCGAGCTTGCCTCGACTGTGACCTGGATCACCGCTGCCCTGGCGGGCGCTGCCATCATGGGCGTGGTGAGCATCATCGATAGCCACCTCGTCTCTAAGCGTATGCCCAGCCTCTGGGCCTTCCTCATCCCGGTGGGAATTCTTCACCTCGGCTTTGGCCTGATCGTCCTCGGTCTCTTCCCCCTCCCCGGGGCGGTGGGTGCCTTCCCCTGGGGGGTGGCCATCGCCTCAGCCATCGTCCGCGTGGTTGGGATCCTTTTCATGTTACATGCCATGCGCACCGAAGAGGTATCCCGGATCGTTCCCGTCATCCATACCTATCCGGTGTTCGTGGCCATCCTGGCCGTGCCCCTCCTGGGCGAGGCCCTGAGCTACCTACAATGGCTGGCTATTTTCATCACGGTGGCCGGGGCGGTGCTCATCTCGGCGCGGCGCCAAGGCGAGGGGCAGGGGGCCCGACTGATCCAGTCCTTCACCCGGCTCCTGGCCTCCAGTCTGCTCCTGGGCGTGGCCAACACCGCCGCCAAGTACGCCCTGGACTACATCTCCTTCTGGAATATGTACACCATCAATGCCGTCTGCTTCGGCATAGTATTCTGCCTCATCTCGGTGCGCCCTAGGGTTTTAAGGGAGTTCAGGGACATGGGGCGCAGGGGTTCGGCTCTGGCATTGCTCGCCTTGAACGAGACCATAGCCTTGGCGGGCATTGTCCTCTCCTTCTGGGCCATGGAGAGGGGGCCGGTGTCCTTGGTCTCCACCATTCTCAGCGCCCGGCCCTGCCTGGTCTTCATCTATGCCCTGGCCCTGAGCTGCGCCTTTCCAGCGGTATTAGATGAGCGCCTCAGCCGGGGTATTGTGGCCTTGAAAATCGTGTCCATTGCCCTCATCATCGGCGGGGTAACGATTATTAACCTAAGCTAGGGGGCTTGCGCAGCCCCTGCCTGGTGCCGCCTTGGTTGACAGAAGGGGGCTAGTATGATAGACTTAATTAGTTCATAGTTTGTGGATCCCACCTGCCGATTCCGCTGCAATCCCTCAGGCCACGGGTGACCAAGCTTTGATCGAATACTAAGGAAAGGAGGCCATCCGTGAGCTTCACTGACAAGACACTTCAGTGTGCGGATTGCGGCGCGAATTTCACCTTCAGTGCCGAAGAGCAGGAAAGGTTCGCAGCCAGGGGCTACACCAATGAGCCCAAGCGTTGTTACACCTGCCGAGAAGCCCGAAGGGAACGACGCCAGGACTTCGGATTCGGCTCAGATAGCTACAGCTATCGGCGACGGGAAATGTACCCCGTGGTCTGCGCCGCTTGCGGCGCTGAGACCCGGGTACCATTCCAGCCGCGGGGCGACCGGCCAGTCTATTGCAGCGCCTGCTACTCCAAAACACGACCGGGCTCCAGCCGACGCTAAGGAAGCTTGAATGGTCGGGAGAGGGCGGCCTACTCAGGCCGCCCTCTCCGCATATCCCCGCTTGTCCCCCATCCCCCTTTGTGCTAAACTTTTCCCTGGGGTGCTCGGATTCATGAAAAGGGGACGCGTCTTCTCCGGCATCCAGCCCACGGGCCGGCTCCACATCGGCAACTACCTGGGGGCTATCCAGAACTATGTCAGGCTCCAGGATGAGTACGAGTGCATCTATTGCGTAGTCGATGTCCACGCCCTGACCACCCTCCACGACACCGACAAGCTCCAGGAGAACATCCGTGAGGCCATGCTGGACCTCCTGGCCGGTGGGCTGGAACCCCAGCGCTGCATCCTGTTCGTGCAGTCCCATGTGCCTCAGGTAATGGAGCTCCACACCCTGCTGAGCATGGTCACCCCCCTGGGCTGGCTGCTTCGCGTGCCCACCTTCAAAGAGAAGGCCCGGATGCAGGCCGAGAACGTCAACTACGGGCTGGTGGGCTACCCGGTGCTTATGACCGCCGACATCGTACTCTATAAGGCCGACTCCGTCCCTGTGGGCGAAGACCAGCTTCCCCATCTGGAGCTGGCCCGGGAGATAGCCCGCCGCTTCAATGCCATCTTCGGCCAAACCTTCCCCGAGCCCCAGGCCATCTTGAGCCAGTTCCCCCGCATCCTGGGGCTGGATGGCCAGCAGAAAATGAGCAAGAGCTTTAACAACCACATCGAGCTGGCGGCCACCCCCGAGGAGACCCGGGCCCGGGTGATGACCGCCGTCACCGACCCCCAGCGCCGCTACCGCACCGACCCGGGACGCCCCGAAGTCTGCAACCTGTGGAACCTGCACCATTACTTCAATTCCGCCGAGGTGGCCGTCATTGCCGAGGAATGTCGCACCGCCCAGCGGGGCTGCGTGGACTGCAAGGAGCAGCTTGCCGAAGGCATAAACCGAACCCTGGCCCCCTTCCGGCAGCGGCGTGCCGAGCTGGCTGCCCAACCTGAGTATGTGGCTGAGGTAG